>URPJ01000011.1 GCA_900549745.1 uncultured Collinsella sp.
CGCGGCTGATCCAGTCCGACCGGGCCGCGCGGCAAGGAGATATATTGCCAGACCGGAGGGGCCCCGGGGGCGGGAATCTGGGCGTACACATTTCCTACACATCTTGGGATCCGACTAACGTTTGCCAGCCGTTACCTACCGCTCGCCGAGCATCTCTTTATATAAGGCAGTCTCATGGTTAAAGCGGATACGTCCCCCTAGCTAAAGCACAGCCAGCATCGAGCAACTCATCACGTTCTTCCACCGAGAACCCCTCGGCGTAGACGCGCACCACTGGTTCGGTCCCGCTAGGACGAACCAGCAGCCACGTGTCATCCTCGAATGCCAAACGCAAGCCATCCATATGACTAACGTTTTGCGGCACCTTGCCACAAATCGACTTGGGGTTTACGCCCGGCAGCAGGGTTCGTAACGTTTCGGCATCTTCGGCCTCAAGGCGCAAATCCCGTCGACCGTAACTCGTCTTACCAAAACTGTCCTCGAGTTGGTCGACCAGAACGCCCAAAGGCGCGTCCGTCTTAGCCATAAGCTCACACAGAATCAGACAGGCGAGGATTCCATCGCGCTCGGGCATATGCGCGGCGATGCCGATACCACCGGCTTCTTCACCGCCTATGAGGACGCCGCCCTTCTTCATCTCCGCCGCTATATATTTGAAACCGACTGGTTTGACGGTCACGCGGCAGCCAAGCGCCTCGGCAATGCGACGCACGAGCGTCGAGCATGAAAGATTGACGACGACGCGCCCCTCCAAATTACGAAATTGAACCAAGTCGCCCAAAACGAGCGCCATGATCTGATGCGGATGTATATATCTGCCGCGCTCGTCAACCGCACCGATACGGTCGGCGTCGCCGTCGGTCACCAGACCAGCGCAAGCTCCGTCATCGATAACCGTGCGCTCGCAAGCGTCCACCCAAGGCTCAACGGGGTCGGGGCAGATATCTTCTTGGTCAGACGCCTGCCCGGCGTGAATCTCGTGCACCTCAACGCCAAGCTCGCGCAGCAAGTCGGCTAGATAACCCTGGGCTGCGCCGCCCATGGGATCGACAACCACGCGCAGGTGCGCGCCGCGGATGGCTTCGGCATCGACAAACGATGCCACCGCCTGCATATAGTCAGGAATGATATCCGCGGTGCGATATTGCCCCTCGATCCCCATTGGCTCGGGAGCCATGGTCTCTTCGAGCTCTTCGATGACATCCTGGTTGGCGGTCGAGCCGTCACCCATGCGAATCTTGAGGCACAGATAACCCTGCGGATGATGGGACCCCGTCACCATGAGCGCGCCGCACGCCTCACCGTCATAAGCCGCCGCCCACGTAAGGGCAGGGGTCGGAACAGGTCGCGAAGCGAGCACGGCGTCCAGCCCGTGCGCTGCTAGCACGCCCGCCGCAAGCTCAGCGAACTCGCTCGCCAGGGGCCGGGTGTCGAACCCTATATATACCGTTTTGCCCGGATTGGTCTTTTGCCACAACTCGCCGACGGCATCGGCGATACGGGCAACGTTATCGGCAGTGAAGTCCTCATCGACGCGAGCGCGCCAACCGTCAGTTCCAAAATGAATTATCGCGCACACGCGCAGACACCTCACAGTGTTTGGATCATGGTACGCGTGAGGTATACCCGCAACACGCACTCAGCAACCTGCCGGCACCAGCATTCACCATTTGGGCAAATGCTGCCGAGGACATGCAAGCAATAAAAAAACCGCCCCGTATGGAGCGGTTTTGCCCTTTATATATCGAGCGCCTCGGCCATCGCTGCCGTAGTGATTGCCGTGGTTCCACAGCAACTGCCCACCATTGCGGCGCCGGCATGTCTCCATTCGATGCATGCGCGCGCGAAAGCTTCGGGATTCTCGTGCCATACGGGGCCATCCTGAGTCTGGACCGGATCGCCTACGTTGGGACGCACCGTAACGGGAGTAGTCGCCGATGCAACCATCCTGGGCACCGCCGCATTCGCGGCCGCAAGCGAACAGCAATTAACACCAACCGAGTTTGCGCCGTGTTTTTCGGCGTACAAAACGGCTGCCTCGATGTTGAGGCCATCGCCCAGCAGGTCGCCTTTATCGTCAACGACAAAACTCACCAGAACAGGCATGCCGTCGGCGGCATCTCGGGCGCCGGCAAGCATGGGCTGCAGATTACGGATAGACGTCACCGTCTCGATCAGCAGACCGTCAACACCAGCATTGAGCAAGGCGTGCGCCTGTTCGCGCGCAATGCCGCGGATTTCACGATACTCGACAGAGTCCTCGGCAAACCACTCAATACCGATCGGGCCCATCGAGCCCAGCAGTAGCTGAGGGTGCGCCTGGCGGGCATCGTCGACGGCCCCGCGATTGACCTCCGCCACGGACGGCGCAATCTGGTCGTGCTTGAGGGCATAGCTCGATGCCTGAAAGGTATTGGTAATGAGCACCTGCGCGCCGGCGGCGACATACAAGCGATGGATACGAGAAACGGTCTGCGGCTCTGCCAGATTCCAAAACGCCGGTGGAATGTCGGCGGCATCGTACTCACTCAACAAAACACTGCCCATGGGGCCCTGCGCCAACAAGGTCTCGCTCGACAAGCGGCGCGTAAGTTCCTCGGCACCAAAGCGGTTGTAATAACTCGTATCCATATATATCCCGCTATTCCTCGACGCTGATTCCCTGCTTTTCGAGATAGGCGAGCCAGCGGCTCATCGTGTCCTCGGATAGCGCATGCTCCATCATGCAGGCCTCGGAATCGGCTCGCTCAAATTCGACACCGAGCTCCTGAACCAAAAACGTGCGGATGAGGCGATGACGGTACCAGATAGCCGTGCCAACCTCGCGGCCGCGATCGGTCAGGATCACCTTGCCGTAGTGCGATTGCTCGACAAGCTCGGATGCCTTGAGAGCCGAAACCGCTTTATTGACCGATGCCTTGGAGACGCCAAGGCGCTGCGCGATGTCGACCGATCGAACGCCGTTGGTTTCCCCCTCTTCGCTTTCAATGCGAACCATGCACTCCAAGTAGTCTTCGTTCGCCACCGTCAGATGTAGTTCGCGCGAGCTATTTGTCGTATCCATGATCTTCCGTCCCTTCTGCATTCAATGGCTGATTCTACCCCATCCAAGCGTCGCGGTATGCCGTGGCATACCGTGCTAGAGTTCTTGTTGCACACGACGACCAAGATTGGAGCGGTCTTTATGGAAAACACCACCACGAACCCCGATGTCCTCGAGCGCTTTTTGCGCTACGTCCAGATCAACACGCAGTCCGAGGATGCAAACTGCGACCAGGTACCCTCGAGCGCCGTTCAGTTTGACCTTGCCAACGTGCTGGCTGAAGAGCTGCGCGAGCTTGGTGCGGAAGATGCCCACGTGACCGAGCACGCCTATGTCTGCGCGCATATCCCCGCAAGTGCGGGCGCTGAGGACAAGCCCGCCCTGGGCCTGATCGCCCATCTCGACACCACCGAAGTTGCACCGGGTGCCGGCGTGAAACCGCACATCGTACACTACGAAGGCGGCGACCTGGTCTGCGGCACGGTTGACGGTAAGCCCGTTGCCATGAGTACCGCCAAGCTTCCCGCCCTGAACGACCTCGCAGGTGAGGACCTGGTCTGCAGCGATGGCACCACGCTGCTGGGCGCGGACGACAAGGCAGGCGTCGCCGAGATCATGTCGCTTGTCGCGCGTATCGCTCAGGACCCTTCTCTGCCCCATCCCGCACTCGGCATTTGCTTCTGCCCTGACGAGGAGATCGGCCACGGAGCCGAGCTGTTGGATATCGATACCTTTGGCTGCAAGTACGCCTACACGGTCGACGGCGGCCCCATCGGCGAACTGGAGTGGGAATGCTTTAACGCCGCCGAGGCGACCGTCTGCTTTGAGGGCCAGTCCATCCACCCGGGCGACGCTAAGGGCCGTATGGTCAACGCAGGCAATCTGTTCTGCGACTTCAACGCGTTGCTCCCCTACGTACAGCGCCCGGAGTATACGGAAGGCTACGAGGGCTTTTATCACCTTGAGGGTGTATCTGCGACCGTCGATCACGCCACAGCGCGCTATATCGTCCGCGACCATGACGCCGCCAAGTTCCAGCAGAAACTCGACCTTATTGATGCCGCTGCCTCGATGCTCAACCAGCGTCTGGGTGAGGAGCGCGTGACGGTCGAGATTAAGCAGCAGTATCGAAATATGGCCGAGATCGTTCGTGACTATCCCGAGCTTATTGATGTTGCCAAGGAAGCCTACCTTGCCTGCGGCGTTGAGCCCCAAGTGCTGCCAATTCGTGGCGGCACCGACGGCGCCCAGCTGTCGTTCCGCGGTCTGCCCTGCCCCAACCTTTCCACCGGCGGCTATTGCTACCACGGCGTCAACGAGTTCGTCCCGGTCAGTTCGCTCGTCAAGATGACCGACGTGCTCCAGGAGCTCGTCGCCCGTTTCGCATAAGACTGGCCGCATAAGCCCAAAAGACGAATCGCCCCGTCCTCAACCGAGAACGGGGCGATTTTTTGCTGCAATGAGAACAGGTTGACGCGCGCCAGCCTCTTGACGCAAGGAGCGTCCCAAACTGCCGGCACATGAGGAACGTCCCCAAGTGCCAAGTGCATCAAGAGTGTCCCCTTTGACCAGTCGTTTAAGAACGTCCCCAATGACTAACGTCGCAGGTTGAGGACGGGCAGCGAGCGGGTCGCATTTGAGACAAGGTGACGTGAAACGAAAGGGCGCTGACCTTCTGGTCGCGCCCTTGAAGTTGAACGTCAGATTGTCCAAATGCGGCCCGCGCAGCGTCAAGCGGTTACGCGGTTTGGTAAAACCGCGTAACTCTAGTAGTTGGCCTCGTAGCCGTTGCCGTCGCCGGTGGGCTCTTCGTAGTAGTCCGAATCGCTCGAATCGCTTGAGTCATCGGAATCGTCAGAGCTGACCGATGAAGTTGCGGTACCGTTTGCGTAGTCGTCAGACGTGTTGTTGTTCAGGTCGCCGATCGTAGAGCTGGAACCGTCGGAAAGACCCATAGTGTTGGGACCCTTGGGATCCTTGCCGGCATCGACGCGCTCCATCATTTCCTTGAGCTCGTCCTCGTAGACAAAGACGTAGCTCACACCGTCGATCATGGTGCTGTCGTCGGCGTACGAGGGCAGGTTGGCCGAGTAGATACCGTCGACATCCATACCGCGCATGGCGTTGACCGTAGCCACGATATCCTGAACGCTCATATCGGTTACGAGCATATCGGACAGCGAATTAACCAGGCCAAAAATCTTCGTGGCATCGAAGTTATTGAGAATCTGGTTGGCAAGGGCGCCAAGCACCTGACGCTGGTGGCGCATGCGCGTGTAATCGCCGTCGGCATAGGTGTAGCGGCAGCGGGCATAGGTAAGGGCGGTGGCACCGTCCATATGCTGCTGGCCAGCGGTAATCTTAATATCCAGGTGCTCGGGGTCGTCAACATCATCGGTTGCGTTAATGTCGATACCGCCAACCGAATCAATCAGCGCCTGCATACCGTCGAAGCTGACCTCGGCATAGTGGGAAATCTGAACACCGCACAGCTCGTTGACCGCCTCGACCATGGCCTCGGCGCCGCCAACGGTATGGCAGGCGTTGATCTTCATGGTCTCGCCCTTGTACTCGACCTTGGTGTCGCGCGGAACGGAAATGAGCGTCGCCTGCTTTTGCGTGGGGTCGATGCGTGCCAGGATAATCGAGTCGGCACGATACGTATCCTCGCCCGGACGGCCGTCGGTGCCAAGAAGCAGCACGTAGAACGGATCCTTTGCCTCATCGGTGTCAACCAGAACCCGACGCAGATTATCGGTAATGACATTAGAATCGCCGAGCTTGCCCATAATGGTAGCAAACCACAGGCCGGCAGCGGTAGTGGCACTCAGCAGCACACCAAGCACGACAATGAGCGCGACGTGACGAATCGTGTGGCTACGACGACGTTGACGAGCGCGCTCGGAATAGCGAGCCACGTTATCGCGACTGTAGATCTTGGCCTGCGCACCAGTTGAGGGTCTTCGGGTGGTGGTATCCGCGAGGGGCTTTTTATTAAACATAGGCAACCTGTATTAGTAGATGACGGGATCGGGGACGGTAGCATGCTCGACATGCGCGCCGAGCGCCTGCAGCTTTTCGACAAACTGCTCGTAGCCGCGCTTGATGTGATGAATAGCCGAAACCTCGGTCGTCCCGTCGGCGATCAAGGCCGCTACGACGAGGGCCGCTCCGCCACGCAGATCGGGCGAGGTAACCTGTGCACCCGAGAAGCCCTTGACGCCATGAATCATGGCATGATGGCTCTCGATACGAATGTCGGCACCCATGCGCACCAGCTCAGAGGCAAACATAAAGCGATTCTCGAAGATGTTTTCGGTAATAACGGAACTGCCATCAGCAAGGGCGGAGAGTACCATAATCTGTGCCTGCATGTCCGTCGGGAAGCCGGGGAACGGAAGCGTCTGGATGTCGACCGGCTTGATACGCTCGGCACGGTTCACATGGACGCCATCCTCGACGCGCTCGCAGTCGATACCCATGAGCTCCATCTTCTTGAGCACCATGCCCAAGTGAATGGGGCAAAAGCCCGTGACATCGATACCGCGATCGTCGGCCATCAACGCACCGGCAACGATAAAGGTACCGGCCTCGATTCGGTCGCCCACTACGCGATGGGTAACAGGATGCAACTCTTCCACGCCCTCGATGGTCACGACAGGCGTGCCGGCGCCGACAATCTTAGCGCCCATCTTGTTGAGCATGTTGGCGAGATCAACGATCTCGGGCTCACGGGCGGCATTGTCGATAACCGTGGTGCCCTGCGCGCGCACAGAGGCCATGATGAGGTTCTCGGTCGCACCGACGCTGGCGAACTCGAGCGTGACGGTGGTACCGCGCAGACCTTGGGGCGCATTAGCGTTGATGTAACCGTGGGCGGTATCGAACTCAACGCCCAGGGCCTCAAGACCAAGAATGTGCATATCGATCTTGCGAGCACCCAGGTTGCAGCCGCCCGGCATGGCAATCTTAGCGCGATGGAAGCGGCCCAGCAGGGGTCCCATGACGGCGGTGGAAGCACGCATCTTGGCAACGAGCTCGTAGGGGGCCTCCCAAGAATCGACCTGAGAGGTATCAATCTCGAGCGTGTGCTCGTCGAGAACATCGATCGTAGCGCCCATGCCCTTGAGCACCTTGCCCATCACATGGACATCGGAAATATCGGGCACGTTCTGCAGCGTCGTCTTGCCCGGCGCCAGAAGCGTTGCCGCCATGAGTTTGAGCGCGGAGTTCTTGGCGCCCGAGACGGGCACGGAGCCTCCGATGGCGTGGCCACCCTCAACGCGGATAATATCCAAGGTCTACCCTTTCAAAAAGCATGCCCGGGATGGCTGGGCCATCCCGGGCATGATGTGTTCGCAAATGGTCGAACGCTAAATCGTTTGACTATTGGGCAAGCTTGAGCTTACACCATGCGATTTCATTATAGAGGTAGGCGCGGCGTGCATCATCCTCCGACAAATTACCCAGCTTCTCTTCAAAACCTTGAATATCAGCTTTAAGCTTGTCGGCATCGACGGTCGCCAAATCGCAAGCGCGCTCGGCGAGAACGGTCACGACATCGTCCGCAACCTGGACATAGCCGCCGGCCACGGCAAACGTGTGGTCGACAGTGCCCATGGCCTTATCGGAAACGCGAACGTAACCGCGGTCGATCGTGCAGATCTCGCTGGAGTGAGCAGGCAGAACGCCAAACTCGCCATCCGTGGACGGAATCGACACAAACGCAGCGTCGCCCTCATAGGCGCAGCTCACGGGGCACACGATGCGGATACGCATAACCTACTTCACCCCCATCTTGCGGGCGCGCTCGCGCACGTCCTCAATCGTGGAAGCATAGCGGAAAGCCTGCTCAGGCAGGTCATCGGCCTTGCCGTCGACAATCTCGGCGAAAGAGCGGACGGTATCCTCGACGCGGACGTAGACACCGGGGTTGCCGGTGAACTTCTCGGCGACGTGGAAGGACTGCGAGAGGAACTGCTGAATCTTACGGGCACGGTTGACCGTAAGGCGCTGCTCCTCGGACAGCTCGTCCATACCCAGAATGGCGATGATGTCCTGAAGGTCGGAGTACTCCTGCAGGAGCTCCTGGACCTTGACGGCGACACGGTAGTGCTCCTCGCCAACGATCGAGGGATCGAGAGCGTCGGAGGAAGACGCAAGCGGGTCGATAGCCGGGAACAGGCCGAGCGACGAAATGCTACGCGAAAGAACCGTGGTGGCGTCGAGGTGCGTAAACGTCGTGGCAGGCGCCGGGTCGGTCAGGTCGTCTGCGGGGACGTAGACAGCCTGGACGGAGGTAATGGAGCCCGTCTTGGTCGAGGTAATGCGCTCCTGGAGGTCGCCCATCTCGGTTGCCAGCGTGGGCTGGTAACCAACGGCGGACGGCATACGGCCCAGCAGTGCGGAAACCTCGGAACCTGCCTGAGAGAAGCGGAAGATGTTGTCGATGAACAGCAGAACGTCCTGGCCGCGATCGCGGAAGTACTCAGCGGTGGTAAGGCCGGCCAGACCGATGCGCAGACGCGCTCCGGGCGGCTCGTTCATCTGACCATAGACCAAGCAGGTCTTGTCGATAACGCCAGACTCGCTCATCTCGAGGAACAGGTCGGTGCCCTCGCGGGTACGCTCGCCGACGCCGGTGAACACCGAGGTGCCGCCGTGCTCCTGGGCGAGGTTGTTGATGAGCTCCTGGATCAGAACGGTCTTGCCGACGCCGGCGCCGCCGAACAGACCTGTCTTGCCGCCGCGGATGTAGGGCTCGAGCAGGTCGACGGCCTTGATGCCGGTCTCGAAGATCTCGGTCTTGGTGGTGAGCTCGTCGAAACGGGGCGCTGCATGGTGGATGGGGTAGAACTCCTCCACCTCGGGCATGGGCTTGCCGTCGACGGGCTTGCCCATGACGTTCCAAATGCGGCCGAGCGTCTTGGGACCAACGGGCATCTTCATGGGCTCACCGGTATCGGTGGCGATGAGGCCGCGCTGCAGGCCGTCGGTCGAGGACATGGCGACCGTGCGGACGACGCCGCCCGGAAGCTGGCTCTCGACCTCGAGGATCGTGCTCAGATGACCGATCGGGGTCTCGGCCTCGACCGTGAGCGCGTTGTAGATCGGGGGCACCGCGCCGTCAAACTTGACGTCGACGACAGGGCCGATGATTCGCACGATGCGACCATCACCGGCAGTCGTCTTCTTGGTGGCTTCCTCG
Source organism: uncultured Collinsella sp. (assembly GCA_900549745.1). Classification (GTDB taxonomy): domain Bacteria; phylum Actinomycetota; class Coriobacteriia; order Coriobacteriales; family Coriobacteriaceae; genus Collinsella. The sequence continues at coordinate 9,252 of URPJ01000011.1, forward strand.
ACCGCAAGCTTTACGGTGTTATTAGCCATTACTGTTCCTCCAATGCTGAGGCTCCGCCGACGATCTCGTTAATCTCGGTCGTGATCGAAGCCTGGCGCACGCGACTATACGTGCGGGTAAGGGTCGAGATGATCGCGGTGGCGTTTTCCGTCGCGGAGTGCATGGCCTTGCGGCGTGCACCCTGCTCGGCAGCCGCCGAATCGATCAGGGCCTGGTAGATGACCGTCAGGATATAAGACGGCACAAGCTTGCCGAGAACATGCTCGGGAGAGGGCACGAACTCGAACGTGGACGAGATGCGCTTAGGGGCGTCGGTCTCGTTCTTACGCGGACCGTGGGCCATAGCGATCATCTCGGGGTCGAGCGGCAACAGATGCTCGACGCGAAGCTCCTGATCCACGCGGTTCTTGGCGTGGTGGTAGACAAGCTCGACACGGTCAAGCTCACCGGCACGATACGCATCGCAGATATGAGAGGAGATCATGCGGGCCTGATTGAAATCGGGCTCAGAGGAGTTGCCCTCAAAGTGCATGACAACGTTTGCGCGGTCACGGAAATACGTGGCCGGCTTACGCCCGCACGCGATGATCTCGTATTCGATGCCGTCGTTCGCCCAAGAAGCGGCAAGCTTTTCGGCCGTGCGCTCCACCGTCGTATTGAAACCGCCGGCAAGGCCGCGGTCCGAGGCAATAACGACAATCAGGCCATGCTTGACGCTCTCATGCTTCTGCAGCATGGGATCGGTGCCCGAACAGGAGGCGTCGCCGGCGACCGTCAACATGACGTCGGTCAGCGCCTCCTTATAGGGCTCGGCCTGCTTGGAGCGATCGAGGGCACGACGAATCTTGGCCGTAGAGACCATCTCCATCGTGCGCGTGATCTGCTTGGTCGTGGTAACCGAGGAGATTCGCTTCTTAATGTCGCGAAGGTTGGCCATGGGGCTTAGTTCTCCTCTGATCCAGAAACATCCGAATGGTGCTTGGCCATGAACTGCTGCTTGAAGTCGCCGATGACGCGCAAGAGCTCAGCCTTGGTGTCATCATCGATCTTCTTGGCGCGAACCTTGTCGAGCAGCGAACCAAAGCCATTGTCCATGTACTCGATGAGCTCGGCACGGAAGGGCAGCACGTCGGCGATCTCCAGGTCATCCAGGAAGCCCTCGTTGCCAGCGAACAGCGTAACGATCTGCTCGCCAACCTCAAACGGCTTGTAACGCGGCTGCTTCAGGAGCTCGGTCATGCGAGCACCGTGGGTCAGCTGCTTCTGAGTAGCCTCGTCGAGGTCGGAGCCGAACTGCGTAAAGCCAGCGAGCTCCTGATAGGAAGCGAGGTCCAGACGGAGGTTGCCGGCGACCTGCTTCATGGCCTTGGTCTGCGCATCGCCACCGACGCGGGACACGGAGATACCCACGTCGACTGCCGGGCGCTGACCCTGGAAGAAGAGCTCGGACTGCAGGTAGATCTGACCATCGGTAATGGAAATGACGTTGGTCGGAATGTAGGCCGAGACGTCGCCGTCCTGGGTCTCGATGATCGGCAGAGCCGTCATGGAGCCGTAACCGTTCTTCTTGGACATCTTGACGGCACGCTCGAGCAGACGAGAGTGCAGGTAGAAGATGTCGCCAGGATAGGCCTCGCGTCCGGGCGGACGATGCAGCGTCAACGACATCTGACGGTATGCCACAGCCTGCTTGGACAGGTCGTCGTAGATGACGAGCACGTGGCCGCCGGGATTGGTCTCGCTGGCGGGCTTGCCGTCCTCGCCGTTGTACATGAAGAACTCGCCGATAGCGGCACCGGCCATAGGCGCGATGTACTGCATAGGGGCGGAATCGGCAGCGGTTGCCGAAACGATGATGGTGTATTCGAGCGCACCGTGCTGAGCGAGGGTCTCGCGGATGTTGGCAACCGTGGAGGCCTTCTGGCCGATGGCGACATAGATGCAGACCATGCCCTTGCCACGCTGGTTGAGGATGGCGTCGATGGCGATAGCGGTCTTGCCGGTCTTACGGTCGCCGATGATAAGCTCACGCTGGCCGCGACCGATAGGCACCATGGAGTCGATAGCCAACAGGCCAGTCTGAACCGGCTCGCACACCGGGGTACGATCGATGACGCCGGGGGCCTTGAACTCGATGGGGCGACGATGCGTGGCGACAATGTCACCCAAACCGTCGATGGGCTGGCCGAGCGGATTGACGACGCGGCCGAGCATGGCACGGCTCACGGGGATATCCATAATGCGGCCAGTGGTGCGGCACTCGTCGCCTTCCTTGATGGAGTCGACGGCACCAAACAGAACGGCGCCGACCTCGTCACGGTCAAGGTTCTGGGCAAGGCCGAAGACGGTCTCACCGGTATCGGAGCTCTTGAACTCCAGAAGCTCGCCTGCCATGGCGCTCTTGAGGCCAGTGACGCGCGCGATGCCGTCGCCTACCTCGTCGACCGTTGAAACCTCATGCGTATCGACCGTCGCGGAGAGGCTCGTGAGCTGCTCCTGCAGTTTCTTGGCGATATCCTGGGCATTGAGGGTTTCGGACATTAGGCTTCACCTCCGTACGAATTAGCAGAGTTTGCGAGGGTCTCCTGTGCGATGCGCAGCTGCGTCTTGACGGAGATGTCACGACGCTCGCCGCGGGCCTCGAGCACCAGGCCGCCCACGATAGACGGGTCGACCTGCTCGATAAGGAATACCTTGCGGCCGAAGTCCTGCTCGCATTTCTTAGTGATGGTTTGACGCAGCTCGTCGTCGAGCGGGATCGCCGTGGTGACGGTCACGCCCACTACATCCTCGTCTTCCTCGGCAACATACTTAAAGGCAGCTGCCACCTTGGGAAGAAGGTCGAGCTGGTCGCACTTGGACATGGTGTCGAGCACGGCGATGATCTCGGGGCTGGCGGAAGCCAGGCGCTCAATCATCTCGAGGTCCTCGAACACATGGTTCTCGGCCTTAGCGGCTTCCAGAAGGGAGCGCGCGTAAGTCTCGAGCACCTTGTCCTGATAGCGGCTAGTCGGCATTCAGGCTACCTGCTTCCTGGATGTAGCGCTCGATGAGCTTCTTCTGCTCGGTCTCGTCCTCGAGTGCCTCGCCCACGATCTTGGTGGCGACGGCAACGGACAGGTCGGCGATGGAGCTCGCGGCACCGGCGTAGATGGACTTGCGCTCGTCCTCGACGGTCGTATGGGCCTTGGCGATGATCTCCTCGGCCTCCTTGTGAGCAGCCTCGATGATACGGGCGCGCTCGGACTCGGCGTCCTTACGGGCCTCGAGAACGATGTCGGCAGCCTGACGACGGGCGTCGGTGACGATCGAGTCGGACTCAGCGCGCTTGGCGATAGCCTCCTGCTTGGTCTTCTCGGCCTCGTCGAGGCTCTCCTCGATCTTCTTGCCGCGCTCCTCCATGGTTTTCATGATGCCCGGCAGGGCGACCTTGGCCAGCACGATCCAGATAATCAGGAAGGCGATAAGCGCCGGGATGAACTCCGCCATCTTAGGGATGAGGATGTCCGCACCGGCAGCGCCGTCCTCGGCGAACGCGGAAACCGGCATGAGCAGCGCGGCCGCGGACGCGGAGAGTGCGATCGCGCTCTTCTGGGATGAAAGATTCATACTTGACGCTCCGTGCTATTTAACGATCAGCGCGACAACGAAGCCGATCAGAGCCAGAGCCTCGCCGAAGGCGGAGCCCATGATGAAGACGGTGAACACGCGGCCCTGGACCTCAGGCTGACGGGCCATAGCACCCGTAGCACCCAGAGCAGACAGGCCGATAGCAAGACCAGCGCCGATAACACCGAGACCGTAACCGATAACTCCCACGATTCCTCCTTTGTCGTGCGTGTCTTATTTCACGCAGGATAACCTTATTTATAACTGCCGGGCTCCATGGGTACGGGCACCGGCGGTTTAACGAATTGCCTTACCTTTAAGGCGCGAACGGAAGACTACTCCTCCTCCGCGACCTCCTCTGCCTCGGAGACATACACGGCGGTAAGGACCGTGAAGACGTAAGCCTGGATGGCGCCGACCACAAGCTCAATCGTATAAATCAGGATGAGGATGGCAAGCCAGGCCAGCGAAGGCAGGGCGCCGACGGCGTGGGCCGCGGAAACCTGCTGAAGCAGCGGCTGCATGAACATGCTCGCCATGATGGCGAACGAGCCCATGACCACGTGTCCTGCGAACATGTTGCAGAACAGACGGACGGCAAGCGTGATGAGGCGCAGGAAGGTCGAGAAAAGCTCGACGACCCACACGAGCACGTTCATCGGGAAGCTCACGCCCTGCGGGGCGAGGCTCTTAATGTAGCCGATCACGCCGTGAGCCTTGCATCCGTAGTAGATGAAGTACACGAAGGCGAAAATGGCGAGTGCGGCGGTGGAGCCGATTGCGCCGGTGCCGGGCTTCATTCCCGGGATCAGGCCGATCATGTTATTGATCAGGATGAACAGGAAAAGCGAGCACAGGAACGGGAAGTGCTTCTTCCAGTTCTCACCCACGACACCCTTGCCGATATCGTTCTCGACGTACTCGATGATGTACTCGAAACCGTTGACGAAGAAGCCCTTGGGAACCAGGGTCTGCTTCTTCTTGAACACGGCCAGGACGATCAGGAGCACGATCGTGGAGACGATCAGCCAAAACGAGTACTGCGTGATGCCGCAGCTCAGATCGCCCACGACAGGGGTGGAGCTGAACTCGCTGACCAGATGATTAATCTCATCAGGCAGCTTTTCAAAAATATCCACGACTTACCTTTCGACCTCATGAGGATCTCGCAGCGCCTTGGCGACGCGAACCGCGCAGGCGGCCATAAAGGCCACGAAGCCGATCGCCTCGCCCAGGAGGAACATGCGAAATGCCTCTCCGAACAACACAAACACAACCAAGGTAAAGACAAGCAACGCGATTGCCGAGACCGCGAGACTCACCATACCCTTGAGCATGTCCGCATTCTGCTTATCGTCAAGAACCGGCTTGAGCGTAAAGACAAAGGGAAGGAAGGCAATCGCGCCCGCGATGGCACCTGCAACGATAGCGAGCAGATCGGCTATCTGAAACACTGGCGTCCTCACTTTCCTTTTTTATCGCCTCACAGGACAGTTCCCGCCAAACATTGGTGACTATTGTACGAGCCAATCGCTAAAGTACAACCGAAAAAGCATCGGTTAATACGCACCTGTTCGTTTTCTTAAGACCTTCTTTATGCCGCAGGTACGGTAATACGTTTTTCTCGAACCCTGCAGGGCAAAACGTCCGTTAACAGGAGTGCGCGCGGTCGTCTTTTGCTCGCCCGCGCGCACCATTTCTTCGTATTTTCGACGTTAGCCGGTATGGCCCAGAGATTACAGCGTGCCGTAGATGCGGTCGCCGGCGTCGCCCAGGCCGGGAACGATGTAGGCAGCTTCGTTGAGATGGTCGTCGATGGCGCAGGTATAGATATGCACATCGGGGTCCTTCTCAGTCAGCGACTTGAGGCCCTCGGGGGCCGCGACGATGCACAGCATGCGGATGTCCTTGACACCGCGCTCGCGCAGGTAGCTGATGGCCATCTCGGCCGAACCGCCCGTGGCGAGCATGGGGTCGACGACCAGGCAGATGCGCTGGTCGATATCCTTGGGCATCTTGCAGTAATACTCATGCGGCTCGTGGGTAACCTCGTCGCGCTCCATACCGATGTGGCCCACGCGAGCGGAGGGTACCAAGTCGAGGATGCCATCGACCATGCCAAGGCCCGCACGCAGAATGGGAACGATGGCGAGCTTTTTGCCGGCGAGCTGCTTAAACGTTGCGGTGGTGATGGGGGTCTCGACTTCGACGTCTTCCATGGGCAGGTCGCGCATGGCCTCGTAGCCGTCAAAAAGTGCGAGTTCGCGCACGAGCTGGCGGAACTGGTTGGTGCCGGTGCTCTTGTCGCGCAGGATCGACAGCTTATGCTGGACGAGCGGATGGTCGACAAGCGTCACGCGGGACGCATCGTAGGTAACGGTCATGGGTTGATTGCCCCTTTCGTTGCGGCCGCAAAACGACCTTGCTGACATGGCGCACAGCGATGTTGCCGCCGCCCGCCATGCATAAGTTTAGCGGTTTGTTGTATCGAGTGCCCCGTCGCAGCCCTACTGAGCGGTGCTGAGCGAACGCTTGACCGCATCGTGCCAACCGTCCAGGTTGCGCTCGCGACGCTCAACGGACATATGGGGATGGAACGTCTTGACGATCTGGGCGTTTTGCTCCAGCTCCTCCAGATCCTCCCAATACCCAACCGCAAGGCCCGCCAGATACGCGGCGCCAATTGCCGTAGTCTCCACCGACTCGCATTGCAATACAGGGATATCCAGCAAGTCTGCCTGGAACTGCATGATGAACTCGTTGCGCGAGGCGCCGCCATCGACGGACAGGCGCTCGATCGAAAGACCCACGTCCTGCTCCATGGCACGCAGCACGTCATAGCTCTGATAGGCCATGGACTCGCAAGCGGCACGCACGATGGTCGCGCGACTCGAGGCGCCGGTCAGACCGCACACGATACCGCGGGCATGCGGGTCCCACCAGGGAGCACCCAAACCTGCAAAGGCGGGAACGAAGTAGCAGCCCTCGTTGTCGCTAATCGAAGCGGCGAGTTGTGCCGACTCGCTCACGCTCGAGATGATGCCCATGTTGTTGCGAAGCCAGTTCATCGTTGAACCGGCGGCAAAAATAGAGCCCTCGAGCGCATAGCTGACTTTGCCGTCCGCAGCGATACCGATGGTGGAGACCAGGCCATTCTTGGATTCGACGATCTCGTCACCGGTGTTCATGAGCATAAAGCAGCCCGTGCCATAGGTGTTTTTGGTCTGGCCGGGATAGAAGCAGCAGTGGCCGAACAGCGATGCCTGCTGGTCGCCCGCCACGCCCATGATGGGCGGCATGTTGGTCATGATGTCGCTCGCGACGCGGCCGTAGTCGCCCGAGCTCCAGCGAACCTCGGGCATCATGGAACGTGGAACGTCAAAGAGCGCCAGCAGGTCGTCGTCCCAATCGAGCGTATGGATATTAAAGAGTGCCGTGCGGCTGGCATTGGTGTAGTCGGTGGCAAAGACCTGGCCGCCGGTGAGGTTGTAGATGAGCCAGGTGTCGATGGTGCCAAACATGAGGTCGCCCGCCGCCGCGCTCTCGCGTGCGCCGTCGACGTTGTCGAGAATCCACTGCACCTTGGAGGCCGAGAAATACGGGTCAAGCGTAAGTCCCGTGCGGGAGCGCACCAGCTCCTCGCAACCCTGTTCAACCAACGCGTCGATCGCCGGCGCGGTACGACGGCACTGCCATACGATGGCGTTATAGATGGGCTGGCCGCTCACGCGGTCCCAGACCACCGTGGTCTCGCGCTGGTTGGAGATGCCGATGGCGGCGATGCGATCGGAATGGATGCCGCTCTTAAACTGAACCTCCATCATCACGCCGATCTGGCTGGCAAGCACCTCCGTGGGATCCTGCTCCACCCAGCCGGGGCGCGGGAAGCTGGTTTTGACGCTACGACGCGCCTGGGCAACGATGCAGCCGTATTCGTCGACAATGGCCGCGAGTACCGAGGTAGTGCCGCAGTCGAGCGCCATGATGTAGGAACCGCCAAAGTTAAACGAGGCATCTTCCATGCCCAGGCTGCCCAGATTCAACGACATCGCTTACACCCTTCTATTGCATCGGGTCGGACAGGACCCGCTCGATCTCTGATGCGGGAAGTGCGCCTTGGCGCAGGATCTGGAGCCCGCCGTGCTGGAACGACACGATGGTCGAGGCGTAGCGACACGGGGTCTCACCGGCGTCGACGGCAACATCGACCCCCTCCAGGATGCGGCCCTCGACGGCGGCAAAGCTTGCCGGCGAAGGCGCGCCGTGCGTGTTGGCGCTCGTGCAGGCAAGGGGACTGCCGCAGGCGCGGATGAGCGCTTGGACCACGGGAGAGGCCGAAGCGCGCAGGGCCACGGTGTCGTCGGCAGCGCGCATAAAGGTCGGCACGCAGGGGGCTGCCTTGACCACGATAGTCAGGGCTCCCGGCCAGCATCGTCGCGCGAGTGCGCGGGCATCTTCCGGGATATCCACGCCATAGCGGTCGAGTGCTTCGACGCCATCGACCAGCCAAGCGACGGTTTGCGTGAGCTCACGTTGCTTGAGAGTGAAGATACGGCGATAGCCGGTGCCGAGCGCAGGAACTGCGGCGCCATTGACGGCAGCCTGCGGATCGCGCGGCCACGATGGGAATTCGCTTGTATCTTGGGGCACGGCGCCCGAGAAGGCGTTGACTGCCACGGCGACACCGTAGACGGTCTCGGTCGGAATCAAGGCCAGGCCGCCGCGGCCGAGCACCTCGGCCGTGCGCTCGACGGCAAGCCGATGCGGCTCGCGCGTTCCCTCGTATACCCGATAGACCGTCTGCATGTGTATGCCAGCCCCTTACGCTCCGGTGCAAGTTTGTTTACTGTGGGGCATTCTCGCACGAAACATTCAACCTATTTGCCCAGAGCGCATGTTGGTTTGGTGAGCGGCTCTAGTAGTCGGTGAAAGTGAGGGGGTTAATTGAAGATTTTTAGCGCGCAAGCGTAACGGTACGATCGGGAAACTCGATGCTTGCAACCAGTTTTCCGCCGAGGCTCTCTGCGTACCTGCTCAGCGTGTCGAGCCTCATCGAACCCAACTCCCCACGCTCGAGCTCGGATACACGTTTTTGAGAAACGCCCATCGACTGGGCGACCGACGCCTGTGTTAGATCTTTTAACCTGCGAATCTGAGCAAGCTTATAGGCTTCGATACGATCGCGAGTCCTCTCCTGCTCGGCGGTAATGGAGTCGCGTGTTATCCCGCGAGATTCCATATACTCATGCAGTTCCATCTCGATCGAGCCTCCTTACGTGGCGACGGTATATTTGCTCGGCCCTTGGAATGTTGATCGCATACCAACCGTTCCATTTTGCCCTTGACGATCCCGCTCGCGACTTATCACCCGCCAATAGCAATACCGCCTGGCGCTTGGGGTCAAAGGCGAAGAGGATGCGAATCACCTGCCCACCACACGACGTCACTCTCAGCTCCTTTAAATGATGAAGCTTCGAGCCCTTTACGCGGTCAACCAGCGGACGACCAAGGCTGGGACCTTCCTTCTCGAGCACCAAAAGGTCTGCATAAATCTGCTTCAGCGTAGCTTCATCCTGCTCATCAAGCCAAGGTTCAATGTAATCAAGCACGATACGGTACCGATGCAGCTGATTTGACATACCTTTCTCCTTCTATAGTAGAAGTTTTACGGTATATTGCAAGGACAAACTTGCGCAAATGTCTATTTATTCAGCTTAAATACGCTGTTTGGGCTCGGTGACGATGGCTCGAACGATGCGGGGACGATCGGTGAGGTCGTGGACGATACGCACGTCCGAAAGGCCTGCCTGGCGACAGAGCTCGGCCGCGGCATCGAGGGCGCCCTCGTAGAGCTCGCAGGCAAACAGGCCGCCGGCGCGCAGCATGTAAGGCGCCGCATTGAGCAGGCGGCGGAAGATGTCCAGGCCGTCGGCACCGCCCTCGAGCGCCAAGTCGGGCTCAAAGTCCTTGACCTCGTGCGGCAGCGAGCGCATGACGCCGGTCGGGATGTAGGGCGGGTTGGAAACGAGCACGTCGAAGGTGCCCCACTCTTCGCGGGGAATGGAGCTCACCAGGTTGGTGAGACTAAAGGCAACCTCATCTGCCGTGAGGCCGAGCGCGTCGCGGTTTTTGGTGGCCAGATCGATGGCGCGCGGCTCGATATCGGTGGCGGTGCAGGTAACGTGGCCGCGGCGCTCCCAGGCAAGGGAGAGCGAGATGCAACCCGTGCCGCAGCCGACCTCGAGAACGCGGGCGATACGGGGCTCGGCTGGGGCAGGCGCAGCGGCATCCTGAGCCGAAGCCGTCTCCTGGCCGGCACCCTCGATGGCGATGCCGTATTCGTCGAGCTCGGGCTCGGGGGTTTCCATGGCCTCTGCTTCTGCCGCTTCGGCTTCTGCTGCCTGCGCGGCGGCTTCCTCGGCCTCGCGGTCGGCCAGTTCCTCGGCATAGGCACGGCTGCCCAGTACATCGCCGCCTAGCGCCGCCTCATCGGCAGCCGTCAGGTTAGCGGCACGGCGCTCGGCGGTCGCCCGTTCGTCTGCCAGCGCGGCCTCGGCCTTGCGTGCCTCCTCGACCTCATCGTTCCAAGGCAGCTCAACACGCTGACGGGCAGCAGCCTCGGGGCTCAGCACCTCGGCATCCAGATAATTGAGGACTTCCTCGACGAGCATCTCGGTCTCGGGGCGCGGAATGAGCACACCGGGGGCGCACGCGACGTCGATCATGCGAAACTGCGTGCTGCCCGTGATGTATTGCAGCGGCTCGCCCTTAGCGCGGCGGACAACGGCCGCATGCATGGTCTCGAGCTGGGCCGCGTTAAGCGTCTCGTCCATACGCATATATAGGTCAATGCGCGCCAGGCCCGTGGCGGCGCACAGCAGCCACTCGGCAGAAAGACGGGGGTGCTCCTCGCCGCGCTCGGCCAGGTACTCCTTGGTCCACTCGAGACAACGCTTGATGGTCCAGATCTCGTTTGCCATGGGGCCCTCCCCTCTTAAGCGCCGGACGGCGCGCGAATGTCGGAGCAGATTGTACGCGAGGCCAGCGCATGGCAAGGGGCGATTGAAGGCGATTATCGAGAATCAGCCCAGAATTTTGCTTGGAACCTGCCTAAAATGTTCATTCGTCGACGTCTAAATCTGCATTCGTCAAGCTTTTGGCAAGGTTGCCCAAAACTGACCAATATCTAACCAAGAACTTGCCACATCGCTTGACGCACGACCCATCAAAAATCGCCCCGCGACTTCTTGGACGATTTTTTGAGCATTATTTTGGTAATCGACCGACGCTTTAAGCAGGTAAATGGCCCATAGGCTACCAAGTCAGCCCAAATAAACCAACATAGCAATTTCCCAAAATGATCCGTAGGGGACGGAGGAAAACGGATCACTGGCACCGCATCGATGCAGAATGATCCGTTTTCCTCCGTCCCCAAGGGATCATTCAAGTGCCAACCAAGATAACGCCGATGTCTTGACAATGCCAGCGAGCGGGTCGCATTTGAGACAAGGTGACGTGAAACGAAAGGGCGCTGACCTTCTGGTCGCGCCCTTGAAGTTGAACGTCAGATTGTCCAAATGCGGCCCGCGCAGCGTCGGCTGGTCCGCCGTTCGGTAGAACGGCGGAACCTACACAGCCTGTGCCAGCTTCTCGGCTCGCTCGGCGGCGGCGAGCGCCTCGATGACGGTGCCGAGCTGATCGCCCAGAAGGACGCCGTTGTAGGTGGAGTTGAAACCGATGCGGTGATCGGTCACGCGGTCCTGGGGCTGGTTGTAGGTACGGATCTTCTCGGAACGGTTGCCGTGGCCGATCTGGCTCTGGCGCTCGGCACCGAGCTCGGCCTGCTGCTTCTCGAGTTCCATCTCGTACAGACGGGCGCGCAGCATCTGCATGCAGACCTCGCGGTTCTGGATCTGGGAACGCTGCTCCTGCGACTGCACCACGGTGTTGGTGGGCAGGTGGGTGATGCGCACGGCGGAGTAGGTGGTGTTAACGCACTGACCGCCAGGGCCGGAGGCGCAGTAGGTGTCGATGCGCAGGTCGGACTGGTTGATCTGGACGTCGATCTCCTCGGCCTCGGGAAGTACGGCGACGGTAGCCGTGGAGGTCTGAATGCGGCCCTGGGACTCAGTCTTGGGAACGCGCTGGACGCGGTGCACGCCGGACTCGAACTTCATGACGGAGTAGACGCGGTCGCCCTCGACCTTGAACTCGATGGACTTAAAGCCACCGGCCTCGCTGGGGCTGGAATCGAGCACGGTAGTCTTCCAGCCGCGCGACTCGCAAAAGCGCTGGTACATCTTGTACAGATCGCCGGCGAAGATGGCCGCCTCGTCGCCACCGGCGGCGGAGCGGATCTCGACGATGGTGTTCTTGTCGTCGTTGGGGTCGCTCGGGATGAGCATGTACTTGATGTCTTCCTCGAGCTGGGGAAGCTTGGCCTCGTTTTCGGAGATGTCCATCTGGAGCATCTCCTTCTCATCGGCATCGGTGGTATCGTGCAGCATTTCCTTGGCAGCCTCGATGTCATCGAGCGCGCCGATGTACTCGCGCGAGGCGGCAATGAGGTCGGACTGGTGCGCGTACTCCTTGTTGAGACGCGTGAACTCCTTGATATCGGAGGCGACGGCCGGGTCGGAAAGCTTCTTCTCGAGCTCCTCGTAGGCCTTGATGATCTTTTCGAGCTTGTCGCGCATGACGGACTCCTTTATATGCGTGAAGGCGAAAATCGGCAGAATTGATGGGGCGCGGGGCGCCGCTGCGGGGGTAAGTCCAGCTAGAGCATGTCGATCTTCAGATACATGCGCATCCCTTCGCGTATGGGGTACATAGTTGCGGTCTAACCCATATATGATAGCGTGCGCAGGCAAACCTGCATATAACCCGCACGGAATCCGACAAAGGGACAGTCCCTTTGTCGGATTCTAAAGCGTATGGAGTAGGGCGATGAGGAAGCGAACACCCTGGAGGTAGGCGCGGCGGGTGATGCGCTCGTTGGTGCCGTGGACGCCTCGGTCGCACTCGTCATCATCGACCACAAAGGCCGAGAAGCGAATGCACTCAGGGCAAATGTGCTGGTAGTTGGCAGCGTCGGTCGCACCGATCACGGTCGAGGGCACAATTGCCACTGGCTCGAATGATCCGTTTTCCTCCATCCCCTTTGGATCACGGAAATAGCGGACGGCGATGGAGCGAACCGCCTCGAGACCGGGACCACCGATGCGCGGGGACGGCGAGGGTTCGGAGCTGCCGGGGCCCAGCTCCACTTTGACACGACCGGCAAGGTCCGCCCCGGCAACCGCCTCACGGCAGCGCGCCACAACGTCGGCCACGCTCGTGCCCTCGAGCATGCGGAAGTTAATGTTGGCCCACATATCCTGCGGCATTACGTTGGCGCCGGTGCTGCCACCCTCGATCTGCGTGGGCGCGCAGGTGGTCGTCACCAGCGGATAGAGCTTTTTGCTGGCGAGGCAATCGCGGACAATGGCATCCCCGTTGGCGGCAATTTCATCGGCCGTGTAGAGCCCCAACTCGACGAGTTGGGCGGCAAGCAAGTCGGTCACGCGCGTCGGCCACTCGATATCGCAGATTGCGGTGATGGCACGGCTGAGCACCTCGAGTGAAGTGCCCCCGTAGGGGTTGGAGGAATGCCCGCCCTCGCTACGCGTCCTCAACACGATATCGGCGTAGCCCTTCTCCGCGAGATCGGCATGCATAAGCCAGCCCTCGCCCGCGCCGTACTCGGCAGCCGGAACGATGCGGTAGTCGCCCTCGTCGATCAGGTACTCAAGCTCAATGCCGCGCTCTTCGAGCACGCGGCCGATGGCACCCGCACCGAACTGCGTGGTTTCCTCGTCCTGGCCAAAAGCCAGCAGCAGGGTGCGCTCGTGCTCCCAGCCGTGTGCGAGCGCATACTCAACCGCCTCGAGAATGCCTGCGACCTGGTCTTTCATATCGATGGCGCCGCGACCCCAAATGTAGGTGTCGTCCACATGTCCGCTAAAGGGGACATGCGTCCAGTCAGCCTCGGTGCCGGGTACCACGGGAACCACGTCCATGTGGCCCATGAGCATGACGGGTTTGAGGGCAGGGTCGGAACCGCTAAGCGTCACCAATAGCGAATGGTCGATAAGCTCGACCTTACCCGCCGTAAATACGTGCGGCCAAGCCTGCTGCATATACGCGCGCAGGTCGTCGAACGGCTGCCAGTTCACCGCCTCGGCATCCATACTCGAGATGGTCGGAAACGACAGCACGCGGCCCAGGCGCTCGCACGCACCAGCCTCGTCCAAATCGGCAAAATCATCCTCATGCGCAAAAAAGCGCCAAACCTCGGCCATGACATCCTTTCGATTGTGACGACAAGGGCCGCCCCACCGGAGCGGCCCTGCCACATAAGCGTTTGCGGTCGGTTATTTGTCCTCGAGATAACGCGAGAGGAACTCGCGCGTGCGCTGATGTTTGGGGTTGCCGAAGAGCTCGGCCGGCGCGGCATCCTCGAGCACCACGCCCTTGTCCATAAAGACCACGCGGTCGGACACCGTGCGGGCAAAGGCCATCTCGTGCGTGACGACGACCATGGTCATGCCGTCGGCAGCGAGCTTGCGCATGACCTCGAGCACCTCGCCCACGATCTCGGGGTCGAGTGCGGAGGTCGGCTCGTCGAACAGCATGATCTGCGGATTCATGCATAGGGCACGAGCGATGGCCACGCGCTGCTTTTGACCGCCGGACAGGCGACCCACGGCGGCGTGCGCGAACTTCTCGAGCCCCACACTCGTCAAATGCTCCATCGCGACCTTCTCGGCCTCGGCCTTGCTCATTTTTTTGAGCGTGACGGGCGCAAGCGTGCAGTTGTCGAGCACATCCATGTTGTTGAACAGGTTAAAGCCCTGGAACACCATGCCGATGTCCTCACGCAGCTTGTTAATGTTGCAGCGCTCGGCCGTGAGGTCCTGGCCGTGGAACCAGATGTGGCCCGCGTCCGGGGTCTCGAGCAGATTGAGGCAGCGCAGGAAGGTCGACTTGCCCGAGCCCGAGGCGCCGATAATGGTGACGACCTCGCCGGGGTTAACGGACAGGTCGATGCCCTTGAGTACCTCGAGCGAGCCGAAGCTCTTGCGCAGGCCCTCGACGCGGATGAGCGGCTCATTGGTCTGTGCGGCGGCCGCAACGCCGGTAGTGGCGGTATCTGCCATGATGATTCTCCTCGTCTTAAGCCTAGTTAGAGCTGGGCAGCGTGGCCGGAGCCTCGGCACCGAGCTTTTTGCCAAAGGCTTCGAGCAGGCGGCTCGCCACGAGCGTCAGGATCAGGTAGACCACGAGCGCCACGCAGTAGACCTCCATCTGGCGGTAGTACACGCCGGCGACCGTGGTAGTAGCGTACATAAGGTCGAACACGCCGATGACCGAGAGCACCGACGAATCCTTGATGTTGATGATGAGCTCGTTGGTGAGCGCCGGAATCGCATTTTTAATGCCCTGGGGGAACACGACTTTGCGCATGGCCTGCCACTGCGACAGGCCCAGCGATCGCGCCGCCTCGGCTTGGCCGGAATCGATGGACTCGATGCCGCCGCGCAGGACCTCCATCATGTAGGCGGTGGAGTTGAGCGAGATGGTGACGAGGCCGGCGGCGAAGGTGCTCCAGATCTGGTTGGCCTGGGCGGTCTCGAAGCCCATGCCGCGCAAAACGGTGAAGCCCGCGTAATAGATGAGCAGGCCCTGGACCATCATGGGCGTGCCGCGCACGATGGTGGAGTAGACGGTCGCAAAGCCGCGGCCGATACTCTTAACGAAGCGCACCAGGTCGTTATCCACGCGGTCGAACGTCTGAATGCGTAGGAACACGAAGAGCAGCGCCAGGAAGAATGCGATGACGGTGCCGAAGGTGGCAAGCGCGATGGTGATCTCGATACCGCGAATGAAGAAGTCCCCGCTCTTGTAGGTCATGTAGACCAGGCTCGACAAAAAGTCGCTGGGGTTGGAATCCGAGACAATGCTCACCTGCACCAGGTCGATAAACGACATGACGCAGCGGTCAATAAAGAAAACTGCCGCGATGGCGACCATGACGTAGCTGCCCAGGCGTGCGCCACGACGGCAGCGCTCGGATGCGAACGGCGACTTTTCGCGATAGTCGTTCCAGTGCATGAGCTTGGTGACCAGCGCCGCCGCCGACACGACGAGCCAGGCCCAAAGGATTGCCCAGAGGCAGTCTTGGAAGATACCGGTGGGGGCCAAGAAGCTCAGCGGCGTGGGGTTGCGTTGGCTAAACGCCAGGCCGAGCGCCGCGATAACACTCGTGCCCAGGTATACATAACGGTGGTCGGCCTTGATAAAGGAGGCCAGGCGATTAATGGTTTTCATGCTGCCTCCCTATGCCGGCTGACGGTCGAGGCACGCGTCCCACATTTGGTCGCGCTCCTCTTGGCTAATGCCCTTGAGTGTCTTGTCGATGAGCTTAAGCAGCTTGTCCGAGCCCTTGCGGCAACCGACATTTGCCGTGACCTCCTGCTTAAAGCCCTCGCCCTCGGCAAACTGGATGGGGACGATACCGGGATTTTGGGCCATATAGCCCTTCTCATTCTCGGTGTTGTAAGTCACGGCGTCGCAGGTGCCCTGCAGCAGATTCGAAAACACCGTGGGAACCGAGTCGACCGGGTTTTTGTGGACAACGCCCGGGATCTCGTCGATGACGGTATCGAGCATGGTGTCCTTTTGCCCGAGCACCGTAGCGCCGCTAAAGTCGCTGAGCTTGGTCGCGTTTTGGTAGGGGGAACCCTCTTTTACGAACAGGCCAAAGTAGCCAATGAAGTACGGATCGGAAAAGCCGACGGACTCCTCGCGCTCGGGCGTGGCGCTCATGCCGGCAATGATGAGGTCGATCTGGCCGTTGTTGAGCGAATCGATAAGACCCGAGAAGCTCTGTTTGACGGCAACGGGCTCGCCGCCGAGGGCCTTGCAGACGATCTTGGCGATCTGCACGTCGTAACCATCGGCATAGGCGCCCTGCACGTTGTCGATGGGGATGGTGTACTCGCTGGCTTCGGAGACCTGCCAGTTGTACGGGGCGTAGGCCGCCTCCATGCCAATGCGGATCTTGTCCTTGCCGATCACGGAATCGGACAGGTCGTCGCGACCGCCGCCCGTCGTGGGCCGAACCACCTTGAGCGTTGACGGGCGCTGACAGCCGGCAAGCGCGCCGGCGACGACGGAAGCGCTCGCAGCGAGAGCGCTACCCAAAAAGATGCGACGGCTGCATACCGGCTGTGGATGCGCGTCGCGTTGATGGGGAGAATGCATAATCTGCCTTCCCTGTTGAATCGTATGCTGACGACTTAACAGGATATACGCCAGCAACTAGCAGCGCAGCACAAGCTCGAAAAATTAATAGACACGCGGTAGTCATTGGGGACGCCGATGTTTTGGCAATGCCGGCGAGCGACGTCCAGAGCGAACAAGTGGCATGAAAAAGGCAAGGCATGACCAGAAGGTCTATGCCTTGCCTTTTGAATGACAACTTGTCGCTCTGGACGACGCGCAGCATCGACCGAGCGGCGGAACCTCTAGAGCAAGGTAACGCTAAAACTGCGCTTGTCCGTCTCGCCCGGGGCCAGGGTGATGGTGTTGACCTTGTGCTCAAAGACATCGTCCTCGGTGTCCATGGTGGTGTGACCGGTCCAGGGCTCGAGCGCCACAAACGGAGCGTCGTTGGCGGCAGACCACACGCCAATGTACTTAAAGCCCTCAAAGTCGATCTTGACGCCGTGACCCGACTTGCGGCCGCGCAGCGTGAGCGTGGAGCCCGGGGTATCGGTGAACATGATGGCGTCGTTATCGAAGCTGCGGTGCGTGATGGGCAGCACGTCCGAGTTATCGGGAGCCTTGTAGCTGCCCTCGAACGTCATAAGACCGTCGGGCGTGATGATGGGAGCCTCGTTAGTCCAAGCCTCGGTAAACGCCAGCTCGTAATCCTCGAATGCCTCGTCCTCGGCACCGGGAGCCGGTACGTTAAACGCAGGGTGGCCGCCCACCGAGAACGGCAGGTCCACGTCGCCGGTATTGGTGACGGCAAAGGTCTGCGTGAGGATGGCGTCGCCGGTCAGGGCATAGGTCATGTTGAGCTTAAAGTGGAACGGAAAGGCCTTGAGCGACTCGGACGTGTCGGTGATCTCGTACGTTACCGAGGAGCCGTCCTCCGAAACCTCGACCAGCTTGTGCTCGACGATGCGCGCGAGTCCGTGGCGCGGCATCTCGCAGGTGCCGGCCGCAGACGTTGCCGTGTTGTTGCGCAGCGAACCCACAATGGGGAACAGGATGGGCGCATGCTTGCCCCAAAAGGCGGGGTCGCCCTGCCACAGATACTCGTTGCCGTTGAGAGCAAGGCTCGTGAGCTGGGCGCCCATGGAATCGATGGCCGCGGTGAGGCCGCCGCGCTTGATGGTAGTGACGGTAGACATGCTACTTCCTCCAAAAGTAAACAATAGTGTCGAGGGCTATTGTCCCACTCTTGGCGGCGGGACGGGACGGCAGGCGATTATTGAGTAGCCATAGCGGAATGAGCGGCGAGCGCCTACTGGGTATCTACGTAAAGGTCAAACCCGCCCTGTGGCGTGGTGTCGACCGTATCGGGCGCCTGCGAGTTAAAGCTCACGGGAACCATGCGCTTTGAGGCACGGAAGCGCGTGCCGTCGGTGGCGACGGGCGGTTCATCGACGGTGAGCTCGTAGTCGCCGGGCTTAAGTTCGATGCCGTCACCAGCGGAATTGACGTATTGATACTCGTCAATCGTCTGCCCTTTGAGCGTGCGCCCCACGATATGGATGAGCATTTGGCTGTCGCCGCGCGCGGTGTCCCACGTCGCGCCGTCCTTGACCTCGACCGACACATGTACCGAGCGCGTGCGGCCGAGCGATTGCTCGACAGACATCTCGACCCTGGCGGCGTCTTTTCGCTGCTGCTCGACATGGCTCCAGACGTTTCCAATTACCGAGCATGCGATAACGCCGGCCATGAAGGCGATAAGGATGGGGCCAAGCGGAGAGCGACGTCCTGCATCTTCCTCGCGAGACAGATTGGGGCGACGTGTGGGTGCGGGCGCCTGAGCGCCCTGCGAGGGCACGTCGAGAATACTGAAGGATGCCGTGCTGTCGGGATCGATGGTGTGACGCGGCTGCGGGGTCTTTGCCGGCGAGATCGACATGTCGGCTGGCTCGCCGAGCGTGGCCGTAGCGTCGGCCTTGGCCTCGTCTGCCTCGGCCTGGGCCCAAGCTTGTTCGAAGGTCAGGGGCTCGACGGGATCGAGGGCGGCGTCCGAGTCGGCGGCGACGTCGTTGCCGGTCTCGTCCTCGTCGCTCGACACGCCACGCGGCGTAGGCTCGTCCCACCCCTCGTCCGGAGTCTCACCCTCGCTATACCACCATTCAAAGTTATCGATATCCATACGGGGCGCCCCTTAGGCCTCGCAAATAAACACTCGCTAGTTTTATACCCCCAGACGACACCGAAGCTCACCCGCGCCGGACACAAAAACCGTCACAACATTCGACGCTTTTCCTCGATTTCGAGATTTTCGCCGAATGTTGTGACGGTTTGGGCGACTGGCCGGCAGCGCAATGCGACAAAGGGGCTGTCTCTTTGTCACATTCTGTTAGAGTTGCAGGAAGTGAATCCCGCTTATTCATGCGACATTGGAGTGACAACCTTGACCGCCGCAACCACGCCTAAAAGTAAGCCAACCGCCGCCGCGCTCTCCCCCGCGCGCACCAAGCTCTGCCTGGCGCTGCTCGTGCTGTTGGGATTCTCGCTCGGCTGCTCCGAGTTCGTGGTCATCGGCATCGAAAGCGACTTGGCAACGGAACTCGGCATATCACTTGCCACTGCGGGCCAGCTCATCAGCGTGTTTGCGCTCGTCTACGCTATCGCGACGCCGGTGCTCGCGCTCAGCACGGGGCGATTCCGCCGCTACCAGCTGCTCGTGTGCTATAGCGTCGTCTTTGTGCTCGGCAACCTGGTCATGGCGTTGGCTCCCAACTTCCAGGTGCTGTTTATCTCACGCATTGTCCTGGGCTCTGTCTCGGGTGCGCTGCTCGCCGTGGGCGTGACGTACATCCCTGAGCTGCTATCCCCGCAGCAAACCTCACTTGCCATCTCGGTCGTGTACGGCGCGTTTTCCGTGGCGATGGTCTTTGTGACCTCGATTGGCAAGTTTGTGGCCGACACACTCGATTGGCACGTGGCCATGTACGGCACGCTGACCTTTGCCGTTTTGATCTGTAGCGCGCTCGTGGCGTTTATGCCTCGCGCCGGGCAGACCGATGAGCCCGCCACCTTCCGCGAGCAGGCGGGGCTACTACGCGAGCCGAGTATCATCACCGGCATGCTCATCTTCTTGTTTGGCGTGGGCTCGGTCTACGTATTCTACGGCTACGTGACGCCTTATCTGGAGCAGGTGCTGGGCATGGATACCGTTCAGGCGAGCACCACACTTATGGCCTATGGCGTGTTCTGCCTGATCTCGAACATCCTGGGCGGATGGATCGATGCGCGTTTTGGCATGAAGGCGCTGCTGGTTACGTTTGTGCTGCAGGCGGCGGCACTGCTCGGGCTGTTTGCCGTGGGCGCCGCCATGCCGCTCGCGCTGGTCTTTGTCTTTAGCCTGGCGATGCTCATGTACCTGTTCTCGGTGTCGTGCATCACGCACTTTATGGACGTGGCACGCAGCCGCCATCCC
Source organism: uncultured Collinsella sp. (assembly GCA_900549745.1). Classification (GTDB taxonomy): domain Bacteria; phylum Actinomycetota; class Coriobacteriia; order Coriobacteriales; family Coriobacteriaceae; genus Collinsella. Next base: position 29,596 of record URPJ01000011.1, read on the forward strand.
AAGTCGATGGTACTCGCAAGTTCGGTTGAGCCCATGGCGTTTAACGTCGGCATCTCGTTTGGCACCGCAGTGGGCGGCGCCGTGGTAAGCGGAGTTGGCATTGCATATGTAGGCGCGGTCGGTGCCGTGTTCTCGCTTGTGGCCTGGGCGCTCACGCTGGTGACGATTAAGTTGGCTCGCTGGGAGCGCCGTCGTCAATCAGCACAGCCCCGGATGCAGGCATAGGGGCGAACATAGCCCAAGGTGGCGAGCAACCGGTGAAAACCGTCCCATACGAGTAGTGTTTATCCGCCTGCAAGCTCCAGCAGTGCAATTTCGTGTACTTCAGATACACACTTTTCCACTATTTCGTGTATTCCAAGTACATGAAATCGTACTAAACTATGTATCTGAAGTACACGAAATTGGAAAGGCGGCCCCATGCGCAGATCAATCGAATCCGTTATCGAATCATGGGCGACAAAGGACGCGTCGCGCCCCATCCTCATCCGTGGTGCGCGACGCGTAGGCAAAACGTACGTTGCCGAGGAAATCGGCAGACGAATCGCCGGCGATGCGTTTGTCAAACTCGACTTTCAGACCGATCTTGAGCTGATCGCTCCGCTGTTCGACTGTCCCACCGACGACGTTGACGCCATCGTGGCGCGAATCTCAGACTATAAACGCACCCCCATTCGCAAAGAAACCGCCTTCATCCTGTTTGACGAGGTGCAGCTCTGCGAACGGGCGCTCAACTCGCTTCGCTTTTTTTCGGGTTCGGGCTGGCGCATATGCGCGACCGGCAGTCAGCTCGGCGTCGCCACGCGCAAGCGCAAGTTGCCTTTTCCCAGCGGCGTTCGTCAAGAGACCATGCATCCTATGTCGTTCGAGGAGTTTCTCTGGGCGCTCGACGAGGAGCAGATGGCCAATGCCATTCGTACCCACGCCGGCACGCTCGAGACCTACGCCGCGCACCAAGCCGCGCTCAGCCTGTTTCATCGATACCAGATCGTGGGCGGCATGCCCGCCGCCGTCAACGCATATCGCAAGACGTTATCCATCGAGGATGCGCGCGTCGAGCAGCGCGAAATCGACGAGACCTATACCGCCGATATGACCGACCCCGAAAACGGGATCAGCGGCGTGGCGGCGCGCAAGGTCTGGCGCTCCATTCCGTCCCAGCTGCTGAGATCGTCCACAAAAAAATTCAAGTACTCCGAGGTCGAACGCGGAGGCCGTCGCGCCAAGCTTATCGAGCCGCTCGACTGGCTCGAAGGCGCCGGCATCATATCGGTCAACAACCTGACCGAAGGCATCGAGCCTCCCCTCGTTCCCTTCGACGACGAAGATGGAAGTTTCTTTAAGGTCTATCTTCTCGATACCGGCCTCATGTTCTACAAACTCGGCATCAACCCGCGGCTCTGGCTCGACCTCAAAGAGGATTCCGCCATAGCGCTATCTTCCGACTTCCGAGGCGCCCTGGCGGAAAACTCGGTCATGCAAGCATTTTCGGGCAATAGCTTGCAGACGTATTACTGGGTGCCGCCGTCGTCTTGGAAGACGACCGGCGAGCTCGATTTTTTACTTCAGACCGACCGTATGGAAATTGTGCCCGTCGAAGTAAAGTCCGCACGTAACGTGCGCGCGAGAACCCTCGGGTCGTTTATGGACAAAGCCCGATCGCCATATGCCTACATTTTGTCCGAGAACAATTTTTCCCGCAGCGAAACCGATGACGGGCGCGAGCTGCGCCACCTCCCCTTGTACGCAGCGGGCTTTATTGGAGCAAACTGCCTCAAGAGCAGTCTGTAAGCCCTGCGCGACCGCCTAGAAAGGAAGCCGCTCATGCAACGCATTCTTTTTATCTGCTATGGAAATATCTGTCGCTCGACGATGGCTGAGTCCGTGTTTACCGAGCTGGTGCGGCGCGCCGGGCGCGCGGGCGAGTTTGTCATTGACTCCGCTGCGACCTCAACTGAGGAGATCGGCAACCCGCCGCATCATGGCACGGTCGCCAAGCTGCGCGAAGTCGGGATTCCCGTCGTTGCGCACCGTGCCCGCCAGGTGCGTCGCGCGGAGTATGGCGACTGGGATCACATTGTCTATATGGATGCTGAGAACGCGCGGGGCCTGCGTCGCATCTTTGGCGACGCAGGCCCCGACGGAAAGATTACGCGCTTGCTCGATTGGACCGAGTGTCCCGGCGACGTGGCCGACCCCTGGTACACCGGCAATTTCGATGCCACCTACCGCGATGTGCTCGCCGGTTGCACCGCTATGCTCGAGCAGCTGTAGGTTCGTGGGCGCACGAACCGCGCCCACGGCATAAATCGAGCGTAGATTTTCTCCCACTTTGAGCGTTCAAGTGCGCTCTATACGGGAGAAAATCCACACTCATGAATGTGACAAAGGGACTGGCCCTAGACCGGCTTGACCTCCAGCTTAATCCCCTTGGCACAGGAGTCGCCCAAAACATCCGAAAGGGCCCAGGTCGCATATAGAGGCAAATAGAGAACCGCTCCGTTGCGCTCAACGTTGCCTCTCGAGAAAACAATCCCGAGCCTTACGCCATATTCAGCCGTATCAAGCACATGACCGAGCGCAGCGTGCGCGTGGTAATAGGAGCCCGATTTAACCTCGATCGGAACAGCCGTCCCATCCGGTCCATCGACCGCAAAGTCCACTTCACCGCGCTTTTTTGTCTGATAGTAGTAAAGCTGGCGATTTTGGGCAGCCAGCTGCTGGGCCACCACGTTTTCGTAAATGCCGCCCAGATTGGGCTCCTTGCTATCAAGATACGCCGCTTGGGCGACTCCAACGGGGTAGCGCGCCATCAACATGCCCGTATCCGATTGATATAGCTTGAACTGCGATGGCCGCGCCGTCTTGAGCAGGGGCGATTTTGGCTCGGTTACGATATCGGCTTTGAGAGCAACGCCGGCATCGACAAGCCATACAAAATCTCGCTGATACTTCTCGTAGTAAGCCTTGGGGTCAATGGAATTGAGCACGAAGCGCTTGTTTTCGCCCTCGAGCATAATAGGGAGCTGATCGTAGATGCTCTGCACCTGCAGGGCTCGCCCGTTTGCATACTTGGAGATATCCCGCCGGTACTGTTCGTTGAGCTCTGACTGTAGCCGACGAACAGAGGCAAGGTCGCCCTGCGTGTCAAGGAAACGCTGCACAACCTCCGGCATTCCGCCGACAACGGTATAGGTCCTGAAGTTTGCCATCATCGCGTCATGAATGTAATCAGGAATGGGCCTCTCGCTGATACACGCGTCACGTATCGTTTGACGAGCCCCCTCGCTCACCCCGATTGCCCAGCAAAACTCCTCAAAATCGAGCGGGAACATCCTAAGCTCGTGGACATACCCCACGGGATAGGACCTGACGCCCTTGAGCTGGGTCCCGAGCATTGACCCCGAAAACGCCCAACGGCACCTCCCGTCCTCAACAAGGAACTTTGCCATCGTCATGATGTCGGGGGCCTCTTGGACCTCATCGATAAACACGAGCGTTTTGCCTGGTGCAATCGACTTTCCCGAAAGAAGCGTCACCCTGCTGATGAAATCATCGGCATCCCGCGCCTCGAGAAGAGCATCTTTTGCCTGGCGATTTTCCATGAGGTTAAGCTCGATGTAGGTTGCATGGTTGGCTTTGCCAAATGCGCGAATCGAATAGCTTTTGCCAATCTGGCGAGAACCCGTAATGAACAAGGCCTTTTGCTCGGAAGACTTCAGCCAACGCTCCAGCTCTGCCGCTATTTTCCTGCGCAGCATAGGCTCTCCCCTCAGTGTCATCAAATGAAATGCAAAGTTTTATACGCTTGATTATCGATGAGACGCAGAATTTTTAGAATCTAAAATCAAATGAAATGCAGAGATTTGAGATTATAAGCAAAAGAAGGGGCACCACCGGCGAATGTGGCAAAGGGGCTGTCCCTTTGCCACATTGCGCTCGACTACTCGTCAACGATCTCGGCAAGCCAGACGTTCAGCGTATCGACCTCGGGGCAGCAGAACTTTGCCGTACCGGGCTCGTTGCCAGGCACGGTTCCGCCATAGCGCAGGATATCGATATAGGGAAAGCCCACATGGCAGGCCATGGCGCACATCTTGCCGCGGTCTCGGTCGAAGTCGAAGACGTCTCCCGGCTTGTGCCCGTGGTGACAACGGCACGCACCCAGCTGGTCCACGCAGCTCACGCGGATGCACGGACGCTTGCCCCGCGGCGCGCCGAGCGGCTTGTTCTCGCCCACAGGCTTGGCGCCGCCCTCGCCAGCATTACTCATGGTCGATCACATCCAGGCAGGCCTCGATGGGAAGGCCAGCCGACTTGTCCTCTTGGTCGGCATTGCGCTCGATAAGCTCAGCCACCACGCGCATGGCATCGGACGTCGCGCGCTGCAGACTCCAACCTGCCATAACGCGGCCGACGAGCACCGCCGAGAACGTGTCGCCCGTGCCCGGGAAATAGACCGGGATCAGGTCGAAGGGAATCGTGAAGTACTCCCCCGCCACATGGTCGTAACCGATGACGACATTCGCACCGTCGACCACAGCGCTCGTAATGACCACCGACTTGGCACCCAGGACACGCACGGCGTCCACAAGGGCGCGGGCCTCATCGGGCGTAATTTGCTCGGCAATAGGCCTATCGGCAAGCAGGCACGCCTCGGTATAGTTGGGCACCGCGTAGTCTGCGCACTCCAGCAGGTGCCGCATAAGGCCAATCGTGGACTCGGGCACACCCGCATAGAGCTTGCCGTTGTCGCCCATGATGGGGTCGACGAACACCTTGGTGCCCTTTTGCGCGCGGCGGTGGCAAAAGTCCGAGATAATGCGCGTCTCTTCCTCGGTCACGATAAAGCCGGTCGAGATGGCATCGAACTCAAAGCCGAGCTCCTCCCAGATGGCGAGGCTCTGGCGGACATACTCCGTGGTGTCGTGGATGTAGAACTTGGGGTAGTTGAGCGTATCGGAAACGAGGGCCGTCGGCAGGTTGTGAATGCGATAGCCCATGTGCGACAGCACCGGCAGCATGGCGGAAAGCGCGACCTTGCCGTAACCGCACATATCGTTGATCAGCAGCAGCTGAGTATTCTTCATGAGTGTCCCCCTTGGTTCGGGCGCGGCGCAGCAGCGCCACAGTGCGACTAAGTGTAGCGCAGGGAGCACGGCAGGCGGGCGCTGGCGCCGTGGAGGGCAAATTGTTGCGGAAAGGTTTCGGAAAATGATCCCTTTTCCTCCGTCCCCAAGGGATCACATGCACCGAAGCGGACCGTGGCGGAATCACAGATTGCTGCTTAGGAACGCTTGCAGCGTCGAGCGGTTACGGCGTTTGGCAAAACTCCGTAACTTAATAAGTTTGGTACCTTGACATTGATTTCTTATGCTCCTAGATTAGTTAGGCACAAAACAATTCCACTACCTAACTAAAGAAAGGAGCGAAGCTTAGATATGTGTGTTGAACCACTCGTCCTTCCACATGAGCCCGGCGGTGACCCGTCGCAACCGGTAGACATACCCGAAGCGGTCAGCGCCGAAGACAAGCTTGCCAAGCGCATCCTCAATGGCCTGGGCTTTTGCGGCCATTACATGCATTTTCATGGCGGAGGCGTGTCCGGCAAGGCGCCCATCATCTGCCTGCTGGCCAAGCAACCCGGCGGCGAGATGTCGCAGCAGGAACTCGGCATGCACTTTGACCTCAAGCCGGGGTCGCTTTCCGAGATCCTGTCCAAACTCGAGCTCAACGGCCTCATCGAGCGCAGCCGTAACCCCAAGGATCGACGGCAGCTCACCATTCGCCTGACCGAAACCGGCCGGGAAAACGCCCGCATCGACCAGGCAGCCCGCATTCGCTTTAGAGAGCAGGCCTTTGGTGCCCTCACCCACGACGAGCGCGAGCAGCTCGCCGAAATGCTCGAGAAAATCCGTGTAACCTGGGAGGAACTGGATGATTAAAACCCTCATGGGCAGCATCCGCGACTATATAAAAGTCACCGTTGCCACGCCGTTGCTCGTGCTTGGCGAGGTGCTCTGCGAGATGCTGATTCCATTTATCACCGCCAACCTGATCGACGCCATCAAAGATGGCACCACCGTAGCCGAGATGCTTCCCACCGCGGGCTTTTTGGTGCTCATCGCGCTGACGTCGCTTGCTTTTGGCGCCGCTGCCGGCGTCACCTGCAGCCATGCGAGTTGCGGCTTCGCTAAGAACCTGCGTCACGACCTGTTCTACAAGATCCAGACGTTCAGCTTTGCCAACATCGATGAGTTCTCGAGCTCCTCGCTCGTCACGCGCCTGACCACCGATATCAACAACGTGCAGCAGGCCTTTATGATGATCATCCGTATCGCCGTGCGCGCGCCGCTGGTATTGATCTTCGCCTTTACCATGGCATTTATCATGGGCGGCAGCGTCGCCATGGTCTACCTGGTCATCATTCCGCTGCTGGGCTTTGGGCTGTTCTTTATCATCTTTAAGGTGCGTCCCATCTTCTCGCGCGTGTTCCACAAGTACGACGCCCTTAACGAGTCCGTCGAGGAAAACGTCACCGGCATGCGCGTGGTCAAGAGCTACGTGCGCGAAGACTTTGAGAAGGAGAAGTTCGCGACCGCCGCACGCGACGTCCAGATGGACTTCACCCGCGCCGAGAAGCTGCTTGCCTTTAACAACCCCATGATGAACATCTGCGTCAACGGCGCGTTTGTCGTCATCATCTACCTGGGCTCCAAGCTCATCATCACGAGCCAGGGCACGCTGTTCGACGTGGGCCAGCTCTCCTCGATCTTTACCTATGGCTTCCAAATCCTCATGAGCCTGATGCAGCTATCGATGATCTTTGTCATGGTGACCATGGCCGACGAATCGGCGCACCGCATCACCGAGGTGCTGGCCGCCGAGCCCACGATCGCCGATCCCGCCGAGCCCGTGCTCGAGGTCGCCGATGGCTCCATCGACTTTGACCACGTGAGCTTTAAGTATTCCGCGCATGCGAAGCGCCAGGCGCTCGACGATATCGACCTGCACATTAAGAGCGGCGAGACCATCGGCATCATCGGCGGCACCGGCTCGGCCAAGTCCACGCTCGTAAACCTCATCGCCCGCCTGTACGACGCCACCGAGGGTACCGTGCGCGTGGGCGGCGTGGATGTACGCGACTACGACTTGGACGCCCTGCGCCACCAGGTGGCCATGGTGCTGCAGAAAAACGTGCTGTTTAGCGGCACGATTGCCGAGAACCTGCGTTGGGGCGACCCGAACGCCACCGACGAAGAGGTCCGCGAGGCCGCGCATCTGGCCTGCGCCGACGAGTTTGTCGACGGCTTCCCCAAGGGCTATGACACCTGGATCGAACAGGGCGGCTCCAATGTTTCCGGCGGTCAGAAGCAGCGCCTGTGCATTGCGCGTGCCCTGCTGCGTCGCCCCAAGATCTTGATCCTGGACGACTCCACGAGCGCCGTCGACACCAAGACCGACGCCAAGATTCGCGCAGGGCTGGCAAGCTATCTGCCCAACACGACCAAGCTCATCATCGCCCAGCGCATTAGCTCCGTGCAGGACGCAGACCGCATCATCGTCATGGAGGGCGGCCGCATCGCGCAGATCGGTAACCACGACGAGCTGCTCAAGACGAGCGAGATCTACCGCGAGACCTTTACCTCGCAGAACAAGATGTCTGCCGAGGGCGAAGAGGCCGTCGAGGCCGACACCGAGGCATCCGTAACGCAAGCTCAGACCCAGGAAGGAGGCGAGGCACATGAGTAAGGCAACGACCGCCGAGCGCACGCTCAACCGCAAGGGCGGCACCATGTCGCGCCTCATCAAGACGCTCTTTGGCTTTTACCCCGTGCTTTTGCCCCTCGTCGTCGCCGGCGTGGTGCTCTGCGCCATCATCAACTCCATCGGCGCGACCTTCCTTCAGAGCGCCCTGCAGATTATTAGCGAATCGTGGCAGTCGGGCGATTGGGGAGCCGCGCAGCCCAAGATCGCACAGCTCGTGACCACCCTCGCCTGCATCTACGGCATCGGCATCCTGTCCTCGCTCTTCTGGAACCGCGCCATGGCCATCGTCACGCAGGGCTCGCTGGAGAAGCTGCGCGAGAAGATGTTCAACCGCATGCAGGACCTGCCGATCCGCTACTTCGACACGCACCAGCGCGGCGACATCATGAGCCACTACACCAATGACATCGACACGCTGCGCCAGATGATCAGCCAGTCGCTGCCCAACCTGCTCATGACGGTCATCGTCATCGTCACGGTGTTCTTTATCATGCTGTACTACAGCGTGTGGATGTGCTTGGTCATTATTGCCGGCGTCGCCTTTATGACCTTTATGACCAAGCTGCTCGGCTCCAACTCCGCGCGCTTCTTTATTGCGCAGCAGACCGAGCTCGGCGTTGTCGAGGGCCATATCGAGGAAGTCATGAACGGCCAGAAGGTCGTCAAGGCATTCTGCCACGAGTCTGCCGCCGAAGCCGATTTTGACGAGCGCAACGAAAAGCTCTTCGAGGTCTCGCAGAAGGCCAACATGTACGCCAACATCCTCATGCCCATCCTTATGAACCTGGGCAACCTGCTCTACGTGCTGGTCGCACTGGCCGGCGGCATTTTCCTAGCGCTGGGCGTGCCCAACCTGAGCATCTCGGGCATGGCGCTGTCCATCGCCGTCGTGGTGCCGTTCCTCAACATGACCAAGCAGTTCTGTGGACAGATCGGCCAGATCTCGCAGCAGATCAACGCCGTGGTCATGGGCCTCGCCGGCGCCGACCGTATCTTTGAGCTCATCGACGAGGAGCCCGAAGCCGACGAAGGCTATGTGACGCTTGTCAACGCTCAGGTGAACCCCGATACCTGGCAGCTCGAGGAGGCCGACCACCACACTGGCATGTGGGCGTGGAAACATCCGCACCGCGCAACCGGCGAGATCGAGTACGTGCCGCTGCGTGGCGACCTGGTCATGGACAACGTCGACTTTGGCTACACGCCCGACCACGAGGTGCTGCACGGCGTGTCCGTGTTTGCCAAGCCGGGCCAGAAGGTCGCGTTTGTCGGCGCCACCGGTGCCGGCAAGACGACCATCACCAACCTCATCAACCGCTTCTATGACATCGCCGACGGCAAGATTCGCTACGACGGCATCAACGTCAACAAGATCCGCAAGGCAGACCTGCGCCGCTCGCTGGGCGTGGTGCTGCAGGACGTAAACCTGTTCACCGGCACCGTGATGGATAACATCCGCTACGGCAACCTGGACGCTACCGACGAGGAGTGCATCGCGGCAGCAAAGCTCGCCGGCGCGGACGACTTTATCACCCGCCTGCCCGACGGCTACGACACGATGCTCACCGGCAACGGCGCCCAGCTGTCGCAGGGCCAGCGCCAGCTGATCTCGATCGCACGCGCCGCCGTCGCCGATCCGCCGGCGATGATTCTGGACGAGGCCACATCGAGCATCGACACCCGCACCGAGGCCATCGTGCAAGCCGGCATGGACAAGCTCATGGAAGGCCGCACGACGTTTGTCATCGCGCACCGCCTGTCCACCGTGCGCAACTCCGACGCAATCATCTGTCTGGACCACGGCCGCATCATCGAGCGCGGCAACCACGACGAGCTGATCGCCAAGCGCGGATACTACTATCAGCTCTATACCGGAGCGTTTGAGCTGGAGTAGGACCGGTTACTGACGGAGGGGGCCCCGGGGTGGCGGGGTAATTCCTCCGTGCTCAAACATTCTCGCTGCGCTGCGAAACTGCGCGCGGAGGAAATACCCCGCCACCCCGGGGCCCCCTCCTACGCGCGATCAGCCTGTCATTTAGAACGGAATATAAATTAGTGAGGCCCTGCCCAGTTGGCCAGGGCCTCGTTTTGTAAGGATGATTTGGGAGGTGGTGGAGGACCAGTCTTTTTGGGACGGGGCTAAATTAGCTGGTTCTCCATCCCAATATCGATGAATCAACAAATCGCAACTGATCCCTAATCCAAAACCAGCTAATTTAGCCCCGTCCCAAAAAGACTGGTCAAGCTAACGGAACGCAGTAGCTAAAAATCTCCGTCCCAGAAAAATCATTGCGCAGGTAGGACGGCAAAGGTAGCTAGAAAAGCCCCATCCTAAATGAGCTACAAGATTTCGGCTAGGAGCGCTCGGCGCCCATTTGTTTTATCACTGCAGGTAGAAAGCGCGATGATGCGTGCATCGAAGCCAGCGCCGTCCGTGTCCGCATGCACCGCCGTCTGCGAGATATGCGCGAGCAGAGTCTGCATTGAGGCCTGGTCCAGGTTTCCCGGCCCAAAGATAATGTCATCACTCGCGGCAAACGAACACACAGCAACGATGCGCAGGCGGAACGCCCCATCTTTTGTGTAGAGCGTGCCCGTGCGGTGCAGGTCAAAGAAGCCCCTGTCTAAAAACCGGTCGACATCGCCAAACATCGCGCCGTTATCCATGTGGTGCGCATAGAGCAGATTGTAGGAATCGGTCATCGCGCGGCTGTTGCGCGTATCCAAAAACACCGCTCCCGAAACCGCGGACTCCCCCAACACGTTTTTGTTGAGATATTCCTGGTTATCTTTTCCCTGAACAAAGGGATAGTCGATGTTGGTGCCATCGATGGTGACCCATCCGACCACGTCGGGATTTTTGGCCATCAGTTCCTGCAGGCGTGCGCAATCGTTGACCCCGGTGGGTTTGTAGTGCAGCAGCTCATCGCTGATGAACCCGCCGTTCATAACGTTGTTTGTATCCCACAGCGAATAGCCCCCGTACAGCAGCATGAGCAGCACGAGAAAGCCGGCAAACCACGTAAGTACGCGGTCGCCGGCTCGTGCCAGCCGAGCTATGCGTTTAAGCTCCATCGGCTGTAATCCTCGCTGTTTTAACGGCGGTTACGACGAGGACGGAAGAAGACCACGCCCATCACGGCAGCAAACGCGACGATTGCCGCATAGGGAACGACCGTCCGAATAACATCGGTCGGAACGGTAACATCCTTGGTGTTGGTAAAGGTCACCGTGGTGTCAGAAGTACCGATACCCTGCGCGAGAAGAATATTGGACTTTGTTTCGTTGCCAGTCTCCCCAATCTTGTACGACGTTTCATAACCTTCCTTCGTCTTGTAGTCGTCCTCAGTTACGGCATATGTGTCCTTCGATGAAAGACCATAAAAGGTGACGGAGTCGCCGTCTCTAAGGTTCACCGAAACCGTAGATCCCGATTTGACTACAGCTTCGGGCGTAGAAGTACCGTCTTTTTTCACAGTGACGTACTTATAGGTTTCCCCGGCAGCGCCGTTAAGGCTGACACTAAACCGGAAGTCCTTATTCTTGTCACCCTGGTTGCCCTTGACGACCTTTGTGATGGTCAGCTTATGGGTGGCATATTTGTTCACAAAGCCTGCGGCCTTCCTACCCGAGCTTGCTTTGTCGCTAAGAAGAGTACAACCATTAACAACATAGCCCGAGCCGCCATTTTCTGCGTTTTCTACGTAAACATCGAGGAAGAGCTCCTTGTACGTAACGTTGAGGCCATCCAACGGTGGCGGCGTCTGCGTAATCTTATATCGATAGATGCCCGGAGCCGTAAACTTTGAGGTATCAAGGCTGACGTTCAACGGAGCGGTTATTGTCTTAGTAATGCCGTCGGCATTATCTTGGCTATGAAGACCTTGGGCAGAAAAATTAACGGAAGACGACGGAAGCGTGGCGCCACCGGGCACTCCAGCAGAAACAGGCATGTTGTTACTCGTGCTCGCAAGCTCACTCGTCTCCGCCGGCGCAATCGAATAGCCGAACTCCGCATTCGGCTCCACGGCGTTCTTATTCATGGTAAGCGTCGAGGTGATTGTGACCTTGTTGTCATTTACCGGCAGATGCGGAGTAGCAGAGCCCTCCTCCGCCCACGCCGGCGCAGCAACTCCCACCAAAGCCAGCAGCATCGTGGCGGCCACAACTGCAAACGCCGCCAGTCGCCTCTTTCCAGTTTTCATGTTGTATCCTTCCTCTCGGGCACATGCCCTTAATAAAACCAGGCTTCGTGCCTACAGGTTCGACCTGCGCAGCACGCTGATCACGTTGCCTTTGATCTGCGAACGGGCAATCGGTCCATACAGGCGACTGTCGTGCCCGCCCTCGCGCAAATCTGCCAGCACAAAGAGCTCATCCGTTCCCAGATGCACGGGATAGTCCACAGCAGACTCATAGCGCGGCGTCGGCGTGGTGATATCGCTTTCCACCACAACAGCCCCGTTAACCATGAGCTCGCCCGACTCGGTAATTGTGACCTCATCACCGGGGCGGGCAACCACGCGACCCAGGCGCTCTTCGCCATCCGCGGTGTATACCACCACGTCACCCTCGTTAAAGCTCTGGCTGAGCCTCCAGTAGAGCATGACGTCACCCGAACAGATGCGGGGGGCCATCTCGCCAGTCGTGACTGCGCCCACGCCCAAGACCACACCAAAGAGCAGCCAGAGCGTCACGACAAAAAATGCCAGGCGCGCCAGAAAGCCCACGATATCGCGCCGGTCGTCCGCTTCTCCCAGATCTGGCGCCGCATGGGCGCCCAACCTCACGTTCGACGCGGCCGAATACCGCGAGCCCCGGGGTCTTCCCTGCGGGGCCGCTCGTGCGGCTGGCCCATCACCAGCATTGCTGGCGCCATGTCTTCTCATAGGCGCCCGCCCCTCTTGGAGCCGCGGCGTAAACGCAGCGCAACCATGCCCGTAGCCAACAGCACGCCGGCGGCCAAAATCGCCAGGGCATAGATGGGGTTGCGCGTAATACCCGTAGGCACCGCGACCTGTCGGGAATTGGTGGCCTTAGCTTCAACGGCAACGGTCACACGCGGACCGTTGAGCGTGCCGCTCGCACCCGTAAGCTCGGCGTGGTACCCCAACGACGAATAATCGTCTTCGCTCACGGTATAGACCGCGTTGTAATCCAGCGCCTTAATCGAAACGGTCAGGCCGTCCTTAACGGCAAACGGCACGGTCGCCTTGCCCTGGCCATCGGCCGTAAAGGCCGTCTTGTTTTCCACGGTCTCGGCCCGATCATTCGGTCGCGCCACGAGCGCATGGCTGCCTTGGGCAGACGCATCCGAATACTCGATGGCGTAGGTCTGACCAGCCTTGAGGCCCGTAAAGGTCGCCGTCATCTTAAAGTAGGCACGCTTGTCGCCCATATTGCCCGTAACGCTCTTGGAAACCTTGAGTGTGTAGGTGCGCGGGGTGAATCGTGCGTATACGCATCCCGTATGGCGATCTTTTACGTTGTACGTATAGGTGGGTGAAGACGACAGCAGCTCCGGGGCGTCCGGATTCGATAGGTCGTACCAACCCTCAAAGTGATAGCCCTCCTTGGGAGCGGCCACCGCCTCCACAAACGTGCCGTCATCCACAAAGTAGGCAACGCCCGATTTTTTGTACGCGTCCTCGTCCTTGCCCGAGCCATCCCCGGCATCGATGGAGCCCTTTGCCCCCTTAAGCTTGGAGCTGACCGTGCCGCCCGTCGTTACGTTGCTCCACGTGCCATCGGCATTTTTAAGCTGGGCAACAAAGGCCTGACGATACTTCCATTGCGCCACGAACGTCGCGCCCTGGCTCTCGGGAATGTTTTCGACGGTTACCGCATCGCCCACAGCACCGGTATCCGGATTGACCTTCTTGCCCTTAATGGTAAGAGTGCCGGAATCCGTGGTGCCCTCGGGAGCTGTATGGGTCACCGTGTGTTTGGCATCGAAGCGAACGGCTTTTCCCGAGCCCGCGTACTCCCAGCCCATAAACTTCCAGTCGTCGTTTTGTCCAACGGCAGCATGGGAGGTATAGCTCGCTCCAGCGCCAGAAAGCTGTACGAAATCGCCCGTGGACTCATTGTACGGATCGTAGTGATACGCTTTGCCGCCGTTCACATCGTATTGAACGCCTGCCTTGGAAAACACGAGGTGCACTTTGTAGTGCTTCGTGACCTTGTCGACCTCAAAGCGATAGGTACCATCTTCCAATCTGGTCCAATGTGCGTCGTCGTCTGCGGAATAGAACTCGCCGTTGACAAAAGCACCGATAAAGACTGCCCCGTCATCGCGTTTGGCATCGACCATAAAGTAGGAGTTCTTCTCCTGTTTACCTACGTAGTTTTTGGCATAGGTAAAGTCCGCCGTCTTGGTATTGGCGTTATAAAAATACGTTCCGCTTCCGTTGGGCGTCGTGTATGTCTCGATGCGATAGAACTCCCTAAACGAGATATTGTCGAGGAAGTTGCCGGTCGAATTGCTCCCGTTGGCCGTGTTGTAGGCCACAAAAGCAAAGACGCTCTGGTTTTGGCCATCCGGAATGGTGTAGGTATAGTCGTAGTCAACCTTTTTGCTCTGCTCGAGCGCGTTGGAACCGTAGGAAGCCCACGCGTCGTTTTCGGACGCCATGATCCATACGCACCATTTTTCGGTATGCTCCGCATCGGCCGTCCATGAGAACGCGCTTCCGCTGGACGCATTGGCAAATCCGCCCACTTTGTCAAACTTGGTTGAATACAGGATGATCTTTTTGCTGCAGCCCGATTGGGAAAAATTGACCACATCCAAGCCGACATAGTTGTCGACGCTCATTTGAATCCATTGAACAATTTGCTGGTACTGATCGAGTGCCTTTTGATTGTCCTTGTACGGCTCGTTTTCTTGTCGCGGACCGATGATAAGGGCCATGGCGTCTCGACCCGAGCGGCCGCGGTGGTCGAGCCCCCACTCGTACTGTTTTCCCGGCTCGGTCGTCACATATTGGTAGAGCGAACTCGCCTCGTGTGCGTTGAGCTCGGCTGCATAGTCACCATCGGAGGGCGTAAACGTAACAGAATGCCCAACTGGGTCGATATAGTAGTCGTTCTTGGCAACGATCTCGATACGATGGTCCGTCTCGGTCGTACGCCAATGGGGCGAGCACAACGTAAACTTGCTGGGCCTCTGGTTCCCTAGATGTATATCCTCTTCAAAGCTGCCGTTAGCAATGTTCGTATTCTCGTTCTTAAGATTCGAGGTCGAGAACGCATAGTTTGTGAGCGTTGTCATGGTCTCGGACGAATTTTCCCAATACACCTTGGCAAAGTCGCTATAGATGTCGCGTGTGCCCTGCTTTTCCACGTGAACGTCGTTGACCAGATTACCAAACCACTCCCGGTATTGTTCGTTCTCCCCCGTAAGATTTGAATCGTAGCAAGTCAGCGCAAGCATCGTTTTGTCGGACGCTGCGGTATAGTCAGCCTGATAGGCAAACTCATCGTCTTCCTCGGGAAGATTTCGATAATAATGCGTGCTGTTGGTGCCAAAGGAGAACCAACCCTGTCCGTTAGAGCTTACGAGCCACACAGAAAGCGCGATGCGACCGTCGCTCTGTTCAAACGAAAAGTGGGATCCATCAGCACTGTTACCAGCAAATCCGCCGTTTGCAGCAAAGGGATCGCTGTAAACGGTGTACTGCTCAACGGTATTTCCCTGGGGCATCTTGACCTGCGCCTTAAGCCAAGCCCGCAGCTGCATAAGCTGGTCTTGGCCTGCGCTGTTAATCGACAGATTCTCCTGTTGAGGACCCATCGTGAGCATCAGCACGTCGTGGTCGGTTGCGGCGCGATGGTTTAGGCCCCACTCGTACGTGGCGCCGCTCTGGGTGGAAAAGGTGGTGTAGGTTGATCCAGGTTCAAAATAAAGATTGGTGCCCTGTGGCCTAAAATTCCACGCAAGCGCAAAGTGATTGCCGTTAGCTTGTTTGGTGTTCGTTTGGGGCTTGAGGAGCTGCGTGGAAAGCTCGAGCTTCATCGTCTCGCCGATTCTCTCATTCGGAGAGGTCGTCGACCAGCCAGTAGCTTGGTTAAGAAAGTTTGGGTTTGTTATAAGGTTGCCATCGTCACCGTACGCGCGCGAGGGCAACCCCCCCCGGCCATAACGAACACGCATAAGGCCGCTGCCAACATCATAAAGGTGCGGCGCATCGACGCAATATGACCGAAAGGACCCTGCACGGGCGCATCCCCCCCAGCCGCAGCCCGAGCTTTCGCGCAAGCTGCACAAGTAGTTCGTTTAAGCTTTTTGATTCTACAACCAGCCCAGGGCAAAAGCAAAATCATGCGTGACCGATTTGCAGTCATTTTTCGCATCATTTTTCGCATTGTGCTGGTAGTGCGGCGAAAGTAGCTAAAAAGCCCCGTCCTAAATTAGCTAGTTAAGGAGTTGGGCCATGGCGTTGACGAATTTTTGGACTTGGAGGGTGGGCTCGAGCGGGTAGTGCAGAAAGACTGGCACCTCGCGGCCGCACAGGAACGGCACGCCCACAAAGGCCGGGTGCACCCCTGACCATGCGCCACAGGTGAGTACCGCATCGCCCTTTTCCTCCGCCTCGTTAAAGAGCGCAAAGTCAAAGCTATCCACATCGATCACGTCCACGCCGCCGTCGGCCAAAAGGTCGATGCGTAGGCTGTCCATCGCATCGTTGCCGTGACGGAGCACGCGCAGGCGCATGCCCTCTAGGTCGGCAACCGTAATGCGATTCTTGCGCGCCAGCGGGCTCGCGCGCGGCAGGTCGATATAAAACGGTACGTTAACGATGTGGAGCTTTTGGCAAGCGTCGCCCCAGCGTGGGGTAGAAAAACTCGACTGCACCACATCGACCTCGCGGCCCAAGCTGCGCATGACGGTCTCGCGCTCGTCGTAGAGGTCACTTACCGGCACGATCTCAAATCGTAGCGACGGTTCCAGATCGTGGATGCCCGACCACATCGACAGCGTCTGGCGTCCTGGGCACATCATTGACACGCCCAGGCGCACGGCACCACCATCGCCCGCCGCGCGTCGGGCACGGCGCAGCGCGTCCTCGGACTGCCGCATGATCGAGCGCGCGTCGTCCACCAGCAGTGCGCCGGCCGGCGTCACCTTGACGCCCGAGTGCGAGCGCTCGAACAACGTGATGCCGAACTCGGCCTCGAAGCCCGACACCTGCTTGACGAGGGCCGGGGTCGACACGCGCAATCTTGCCGCCGCACGCGAGAAGCTCCCCAGCTCCGCGGCGGCCGATATGGCCTCAAGTCGTCGATCGTACACGTCAATCTCCCGTTTTCGCGCCCGTGACCGCATGGTGCCACAGGGGGTTGTTTTCGCAGGTCACACGCTCAATTGAGAATGAGCTGCATCGCACAGTGTAAACCTACGGTTAACGCCATTCTAACAAATATGCAATTCACCTGCGCAAATGCAAAGCATACGATAACCTGCGAAAACCACGTGGGTCGATTAATGAGAACGACCCACAGGGAGGCACAAGAAGGGAAGTTCCTATGAGCAACTGGCTTAAGCTCGAGGGCGATGTCTGCGCCGTAACCGGCGCACTCGGCGGTATGGGCGTCGCGATTTGCCGCGAGTTCGCCCGCAACGGCGCCAACGTCGTCCTGCTCGACCTGGACGAGGAAAAGGTCAAGGCCGCAGCCGCCGACCTCGCCGCCGAGTTTGGAATCCACGCCGAGGGCTACAAGATGAACGCCACCGACGAGGCCGAGGTTCAGGCCGCCGTCGATGCCACCATCGCCGACTTCGGCCGTGTCGACGTCCTCGTCAACACCGCCGGTATCCTGCGCTTCGCCGCCATGGAGGACCTGCCGCTCTCCGACTGGAACGAGGTCATCAACGTCAACCTCACCGGCTACTTCATCACCTCGCAGCGCTTTGGTCGCGAAATGATCAAGGCCGGCCAGGGTCGCCTGGTGCACGTCTCGACCGTCGCCAGCCACTCTCCCGAGACGTTCTCGGGCGTGTACAGCTCCACCAAGGCCGGCGTCAACATGATGTCCAAGATGCTCGCCGCCGAATGGGGCCCCTACGGCGTGCGCTCCAACTGCGTCGAGCCCTGCTTCGTTAAGACCCCGATGTCGGCCAACTTCTACGCCGACCCCGAGGTCGAAAAGAGCCGCAGCCGTCTGATCGCCACGCGCCGCATCGGCGAGGTTAGCGATATCGCCAACGCCGTCATGTTCCTGGCGTCCACGCGCTCGGACTTTACCACCGGCGACGCCATCAAGGTCGACGGCGGCTTCTCCAACATGATGGGCGACCTCACCGCCAAGCCCGGCGGCCGTCGCGCCTATGCCGACAACTACCTTAAGAACAAGGGTGTCGAGCTCTGGTCCGATGAGTCCGGCGTCGCCAAGCCGACTGACCAGTAAACCAACCTGACAGGGAGGCCCCGCGGACACGCCTGTTCCTCCCCCGTATCGATTAGAAAGAGTCCAATGGCTTCCACCAACTCCAACAAGGGTCGCGCCGTCGTGCTTTCCGCCGCGTGCGTCACCATGTTCTTCATCAGCTCCATCGCGCTGTATTCCGTCGTGAGCAAGAACCTGCTCGCCGTCTACCCCGAGTGGTCCAGCGCTCTTACCTGGGCCTTCCCCGTCTTCCAGACCATCATGGCCGTGACGGGCATCTTCGCCGGCCGCATCTCCGATAAAATCGGCCCCCGCAACGTCGTGATCGCCGCCGCCGCGTGCTACGGCCTGGGCTGGTTCATGTCCGGCACCGTCACCGAGCCGTGGCAGTTCTACCTGTGGTTCTCGCTCGTCGCCGCCATCGGCAACGGCCTGGGCTACAACCCCGCGCTCACCACCGGCCAAAAGTGGTTCATCGACAAGAAGGGTCTCGCCTCCGGCATCACCCTGGCCGCTTCGACCGCCGGTCCCGCCGTGCTGTCCCCGGTGCTCGCCTCGCTGCTCATCCCGAGCCTGGGCATCTTTGGCGCCCTTAAGGCGCTCGGCGTCATCTTCTTTGTGACGATCGCCGCCTCCGCCCTGTTCCTGAAGGCCCCCGAGGCCGGTTGGCTGCCCGAGGGCTTCGAGGCCCCCAAGGGCGGCGCGCACGCTGGCACCTTCGGCGACCTCACCCCGGGCGAGATGGTCAAGACCCCGCGCTTCTGGGTCCTCATCGTCACCTTCGCCTTTGCCGCCACCGCGGGCACCCTGCTCGTGGGCAAGGTTGCCTCCATCGCCGCCGTTCAGCTCTTCGCCGACCCCACGAGTGCCGCGGCCGTCGCCCTCGGCGGTGTGGTCGTCTCCGTCAACACCTGCGCCAACCTGGTCGGTCGTCTGTCCTTTGGCCAGATCATCGACAAGCTCGGCGCCTATAAGTCGCTGCTCATCAGCCTTGTCGTCACCATCGTCGCGCTCGTCATCATGTCGATGAGCTTACGCAGAGCATGTTCTTTGTGGCGCTCGCCCTGCTCGGCTTTAGCTTTGGCGCCCTGCTCGTCATCTACCCGCCGCTCACTGGTGGCGCCTTCGGCACCAGCAACATCGGCGTCAACTACGGCATCATGTTTTTGGGTTACGCCGCCTCCACCTGGATCAGCCAGCCCATCACCGCCGTGCTGTATCACGCCGAGGCCGGCAGCGCCGCCTACCAGCAGTCCTTCTACGGTGCCATCGTAATCGCCGCAATCGCCGTCGTGCTCACCGTCTACATGATGGTCTCCGACAGCAAGAAGAAGTCCGCCTAGTTTTGCTTGATGCGGCAAGGACCGCCCCCTTGCCGCATTCCACCGCCACCAGTATTAAGGAGTCGAAATGTCTGAGCTCAACCCCGTCCGCATTGCCGTTATCGGCGCCGGCGCCATGGGCCGCAACCACATCCGCTTTGTCACCGAGGAGCCCGAGGCCGAGCTCGTCGCCATCGCCGACGCCTTTGAGGGCGCCCGCGCCACGGCCGAGGCCGCCGGCGTGCCGTTTTATACCGATCCCGCCCAGATGATGGACGAGGTCAAGCCCGAGGCCGTCATCATCGCCACGCCCAACGACCTACACCTGGGCGTTGCCCGCGAGGCTGTGAAGCGCAACATCGTGCCGCTGGTCGAAAAGCCGATCTCCAACGATCTCGAGGACGCGCAGGCCTTCGCCGCCGAGGCCGAGACCGCCGGCGTGCCCGTGCTCGTAGGTCAGCACCGTCGCCACAACCCCTTCGTCAACAAGGCCAAGGAGATCATTGAGTCCGGCGAGCTGGGCAAGCTCACCGTATCGAGCTTCCACTACATGATCTATAAGAATGACGAGTACTTTGACGTCGAGTGGCGCCGCAAGAAGGGTGCCGGCCCAATCCTGGTCAACCTGGTGCACGACGTCGACCTGCTCCGCTACCTGCTGGGAGAGCCCGTTGCCGTCCAGGGCATGCAGTCCAGCGCCGCCCGCGGGTTTGAGACCGAGGACTCCGCCGTGGTCAACGTCCGTTTTGCCGATGGCGCGCTCGCGAGCATGACCATCTCCGACGCCACCGCCAGCCCCTGGAACTGGGAGGCAACCGCTCGCGAGGACCCGCAGTATCGCCCCTTCGACGCCGACGCCTACTTTATTGGCGGTACCTTGGGCGCCTTGTCGCTGCCCCGCCTGCATCAGTTCTCCTACGACGGCGCCTCCAACTGGCACAAGCCGCTGCAGATGGAGATCCCGGCCGTCGACCCGGCGCTGCCGCACAAGATGCAGCTCAAGCACTTTGTGAAGGTTGTCCGCCGCGAGGTCGAGCCCGTCGTGACCCCCGCCGACAACGTTAAGACGCTCACGCTTCTCAACGCTATCAAGGAGGCCGCCGAGACCGGCCAGCTCGTCGAGCTGTAACGCCTTAGGGCAGACCGCGGCAGAAGCCCCATGCCGAACCCTTCGGTCCGCCACCAACAAGCCCCTCTTCTTTGCCCCGCGAGCAGCCTCCTGCCCGCGGGGCATTTTGCTACCTTTCCGACGATTTTTCTGGGGCGAGGGGCCATTTTGCACCTCGGCCTGATTCGTTCGCCACGAAATGCGACTATCTACTACGTTTAACCGATCGCCCTCAACCGTGCCAAATTTCGCGAAGTAAAAACCGCAGGTAGACGGCTTGCGTATTTTCGGAAAACCGGGGGATGGTCGACCCATACGGGTTAAACGTAGTAGATAGGTCATTTTCGTGGCACGGCCCAAAACAGTCTTTTGGGACGGGTGGTATCCTTGGTAGCTCTGTGCTGCAAACGCACCTTTACCGCAAGGAGTTTCATGGATCTTATCGCCCAGCTCGCCCGCGAGCTCAACCTTAAGGCCGCCAACGTCGAGGCGGCCGTCAAGCTCATCGACGAGGGCAACACCATCCCCTTTATCTCGCGCTACCGCAAGGAAGCCACGGGCGGCATGGACGACGTCGCCCTGCGCGCACTCGACGAGCGCCTGTCCTACCTGCGCAATCTTGAGCAGCGTAAAGAGGACGTCGTTCTGCTCATCGACGCCCAGGGCAAACTCACGCCCGAACTCGAGCAGCAGATTCGAGAGGCCACGCAGCTCCAGCGTGTCGAGGACCTCTACAAGCCCTACCGCAAAAAGCGCATGACCCGCGCACAGAAGGCCCGCGAGGCAGGCCTGGAGCCGCTTGCCAACATGATCATCATGCAGGCCTCGGCCAAGGGCAGCGCGCTCGACACCGCCGCGGCCTACGTCAACGAGGAAGCCGGCTTCGACACGCCCGAGAAGGCGCTCGCCGGCGCGGCGGACATCGTGGCTGAGACGGTGGCCGAAGACCCCGAGAACGTCGCCGACCTGCGCGCCTTTACGCAAAACACCGCCGACATCGTCGTCGAGGCCACCGACCCCGCCGAAAAGACTCCCTACGAGCCCTACTACAACTATGATGAGCCGCTGCGCCGTATACCCAACCACCGCGTGCTGGCTATCGACCGCGGCGAGCGCGAGGGCAAGCTCCGCGTGCGCGTGAACGTCGACGGCGCTGCCGCCACAGCGCGCCTCAGCAGCCGTTGGCCCCGACGCCAGGGCGTCTTCGCGCCCATCTTCGATGCCGCCATCGCTGACGGTTACAAGCGCCTCATGGCCCCCTCGCTGGAGCGCGAGGCCCGCGCCAAACTCACCGTTCGCGCTCAGACCGAGGCCATCAACGTCTTTGCCAAGAATCTCGAGGGCCTGCTCTCGGCGCGCCCTGTGCGCGGCGCCCGCGTGCTCGCGCTCGATCCGGGCTACCGCACCGGCTGCAAGGTCGCCGTCATGGACGAGACCGGCAAGCTACTCGACCACGGCGTGGTCTACCCCACCAAGCCGCGCCACGACGTCGCCGGCACCAAGCGCGAGCTCGCCCGCCTCGTCAAAAAGGACGGCGTCAACACCATCGTCATCGGCAACGGCACCGCCAGCCGCGAGACCGAGGAAGTCGTCTCGGAGTTCATTGCCGAGCAGGCGCCTGGGCTGCGATACACCATTGTTAACGAGGCCGGCGCGTCGGTGTACTCCGCCTCCGAGCTCGCGAGCCAGGAGTATCCCGACCTGGACGTCACCGTGCGCGGCGCCATGAGCCTGGGCCGCCGCCTGCAGGACCCACTGGCAGAGCTCGTCAAGATTCCGCCCCAGTCCATCGGCGTGGGCCAGTACCAGCACGACCTTGACCAGGCCGAGCTCTCGCGCACCCTGGGCCACGTGGTGGAGGACGTCGTCAACCGCGTGGGCGTCGACGTCAACACCGCGAGCGCGAGCCTGCTGGGATACGTTTCGGGCATCACGCCGAGCGTGGCCAAGAACATCGTGGCTTTCCGCGAGGAAAACGGCGCCTTCACCGATCGCCGCCAGCTCAAGAAGGTCCCCAAGCTGGGACCCAAGGCATATCTCAACGCTGCAGGCTTTTTGCGAATTAGCGGCGGTAAGAACCCGCTCGACGCAACGAGCGTCCACCCCGAAAGCTACGAGGTGGCCACGTCCGTCTTGGAACGCGCCGGCGTTAAAGCAAGCGAGCTCAGCCGCGGCGGCGTGCCCGACATCGAGCGCCGCCTGGGCAGCATCTCGGCGCTGGCAAGCGACCTGGACTGCGGCACCCTGACGCTCATCGACATTGTCAACGAGCTCAAGAAGCCCGGCCGCGACCCGCGCGACGACGCGCCCGAGGTGGCCTTTAGCCGCTCGGCACTTTCCATCGACGACCTGGAGCCCGGCATGGAACTCAAGGGCACGGTGCGCAACGTCGTCGACTTTGGCGCCTTCGTCGACGTGGGTGTGCACCAGGACGGCCTCGTGCACATCTCCAAGCTGGCCAACCGCTTCGTCAAGCACCCGAGCGACGTGGTGCGCGTCGGCGACACGGTAAAGGTGTGGGTGGAAAAGGTCGATCGCGACCGCAAGAAGATCTCGCTCACCATGGTGCAGGGGAAGTAAACCACCTAAAGCAAGGGCCCCCCCTCTCGCGACGTGCAAAATCGCGAGTATTCTGCAATTTCCGCCGCCCCGAACGCCCCTCAGAGGCAATAAAGTCAAAAACGGCCCCCGTTTTAGCATCATCAGAGCCAAAACGGGGGCTGTTCCGTGCTTCGGTTAACTGGTAAAAGCCTTTACCTTGCTGAATACTCTCAATTTTGCACGGCGCAGGCGGGGGTACCTTTGCCCACGGCAGGATATGGAAGCCAAGCGCCAACTTGCTGGCAAGCTCGTGCCGGCAGCCCCGGCCTTTCCTTTGCCTAGCGCGACCCCCGCGAAGCGCGTGAGCGGTAGGGAAAGGAAAAGCCGGGGCGAACAACCCGCGGCGTAGCCAGTGTTCGCGTTACGGCAGGATATGGAAACCGAGCGCCGCGATATCCTTGGCAAAGCCGCGGACGGTGTCGAGCGAGACCTCGTACGGGTCACGGCCGATGTTCTTGCGCTTGGCCAGGATGCCGTTGGGCACCGTGATGATCTGGCAACCGCAGGCCTCGGCCTGGTAAATGTTGATGAGCTCGCGCGTGGACGCCCACAGGACCTCACAGTTGGGCTTGATGGCGGCCTTCTTGACCGACTCCGTCATAAACGGAATGGGGTCGACGCCGGTGTCGGCGATGCGGCCGGCAAAGAGCGAGATGATGGACGGCGTCTCGGTGTCAACGGCCTCGACCATCTCGTCAACCTGCTTAGGCGTAAAGATGGTGGTGACGTTGACCTTGATGCCGTCGGCCGACAGCTTGCGCACCAGCTCGGCGGTGGACTCGCCCTTGGTGGTCACGCACGGAATCTTGACGTAGACGTTCTCGGCCCAGGTAGCGATCTCGCGCGCCTCGACCTCCATGGTCTCGACGTCGTCGGCAAAGACCTCAAACGAGACGGACACATCGGTGATGTGGGTCAAGACCTCTTTGGCAAACGCGCGGTAATCCGTCACGCCGCCCCTCTTCATAAGGGACGGGTTGGTCGTGAAACCCTGAACGTTGCCGTTCTCGTACATGTCGAGCATGCCCTCGAGGTTTGCACCGTCAGCGAACACCTTGATTGCCATCTGCCTGATTCCTTTCGTTTGCATAAGGCCGGTAAACTGCTAAACACTTTACCTACGTTTATCAAGGCTTGAGCTGCGGTTTTTTATCTTCTCGGCGAACGGTATAAACACCTCAGTGTTTGGATTGATAAATCGATTGAGCATTCAAAAGCGAAGAGTCGCAGTTTGAGCAAACGTCAGAACGCGGGATTCACTAGATGAGGCCGAAATGCTGCATCGCTGTGACGGTACCGTCGTGTGCGACATCGTCGGTCACGTAGTCGGCGACCGCCTTGACCTCGGGCATGGCATTACCCATGGCCACGGCTGTCTCGACGGCGGCGAGCATGCCCAGGTCGTTGCCCGAATCGCCAAAGCCAAAGGTGCGCGCATTTCCCTCGCGGCCCAGATACGCCAGCGCTCGCGCCACGCCCACGCCCTTGTCAATGCCCTTGGGGCTCAGCTCGCGATTCTGGCCACCGGTGTTGCACAGCTCAAACTCGCAATCGATAAAGCCGTCATCATTGGCTACGCGAGCCAGGTCGCCCGCGGTGATGCATACCTTGCCCACGTGCAGACTGCCGTCGACGCGCATTTCCTCGGTGCTGTGCACCACAGAAGTGCCGATCAGAGACGACTGCTCAACACCCGCGGGTTCCAGGGCAAAAGTAGCCACGTTGGTCTCGAAAAAGGCCTCAATCCCTGCCGCGGCCATACGGCGCGCAAGCTCCTCAATAACGTCCTCGTCAAAGCAGTCCTCATGCACCACGCGGCCCTCGACCTCGAGCGTCGCTCCCGCCATGGCAACGACACCCGCCGGGTTCAGCGCGCGCAGGCCATCGGCAATCAGCCACAAGGGACGACCCGTGCAGATAAATGCCTGGTGACCCGCATTGCGCAGACGACCAAATGCATCGACAACAGCCTTCGACGGATGGACTGCATTGAAGTCCTTATCGGTCATATCGTCGGGATCGAACGACGTCAGCGTGCCGTCCACGTCAAAAAAGAGCACAGCGGGTTTGGGACACGCATCAATCATATGAGTTCCTTTCGAGGATAAGGGCAAACGAAGCATCCATCATATAATGGAGCGACGCAACCAGAGAGGTCACCCATGGAATTTTACGCAAGCTGCCCCGAGGGCTTTGAGTCCGCACTCGCCGATGAGCTTAAACGCCTCGGGCTTTCGCATGTTCGCCGGCTGAAGGGCCGCGCCACGTTTGAGGGCGAGCTCGAAGAAGGCTATCGCGCGTGCCTGTGGTCGCGCCTGGCGAGCCGCGTGTTCGTGGTACTCGGACGCTTTGAGGCGCAGGATGCCGATGAGCTGTACGACGGCGTTTACGACATCGCTTGGGAGACCATCATCCGCCCCGGCGCCACCATCGCCATTACCGCCCGCGGCGTGACCGAGCAGCTGCGCAACACGCGCTTCTCGGCCCTGCGCGCCAAGGACGCGCTGTGTGACCGCCTGGCCGAGACCACGGGCCGTCGCGCCGACGTTGATGCCGCCGATCCCGACGTTCATCTGCTGCTTTCGCTGCGTCAGCGCCGCGCGAGCATCAGCCTGGACCTTTCGGGCGACCCGCTGTTCAAACGCCTGCCGCCCGCAGCGGCCCGCGCCAGCGAGGGCGCGCACGTGCTGCGCCCCGACTACGCCGCCCTGGTGCTGGCGCAAGTCAGCTGGACCGCGCTATGCGAGCGCGAGCTGACGGCCGATGATTACGAGAACGAAGCTCTGCCCACGCTGATCGACGCCTCGTGCGCCGGCGGCGGCCTGCTGCTGGAGGCCGTGAATATCCTGACTGACCGCGCCCCGGGCGCCGCACGCGAGCGCTGGGGCTTTGAGGGCTGGCAGCTGCACGACGCCGCCCTGTGGGAGCAGCTGCTTGCCGAGGCGCGCTCGCGCGAGGCGGCAGCGCGCGAGCGCCAGGCGCGCATCGTGGCCGCAGACATCGACCCCGCCGCCCGCAAGACTGCCGAGCGCATGGTCAAGAGCGCTGGCCACAAGCGCTTTGTCGATTTCTGCGCCGCCAAGTCCGCCACCGTACTGGACCACGCGGGCGCCGTCGCCGGTGCCGCCGTGGTCGCGGATACGACCGAGACACCGCTTTCGCTCATGCACGACGCCATGACGCTGGTCGGTGAGCTGCGCCGCGCGCCCGAGCTTGCCGCGGCACCGGTCGCCGCGCTCACCCGCGACGGATTGCTGGCCCGCGCGCTCCACGCCGAGCCCGAGCGCTCGATTGCCGTCATGCCCAACAACGAGGAAGCAGCTATTGAGGTCTGGCCTTTGCTCGACCATGCCGCCGCAGCGTTTGAGGCTGCGACCAGCGCGGATACCGAGGCCGAGGTTACGGATGCCAACGAAACCAACGATGAAGCCGCCGCTTCCGCCATGCCCGAACCTGCTGCCACGCTCGACCTGGGCGACGGCAAGCCGCTGCCCGTGCTCATCCCCGAGTCGGAGCAGTTCGCCAACCGCCTGCGCAAGAATGCCCGTCTGCGCCGCAAGTGGGCAAAGCGCGAGGGCGTGAGCTGCTACCGCGTCTACGATGCCGACCTACCCGACTACTCCGCCGCCATCGACCTGTACGAAGGCTGCCCGCAGACGCCGGGCCGCTGGCTCGTCATCGCCGAATACGCCGCGCCCAAGACCATCGACCCCGCACTGGCCCAGGCCCGTATGCTCGACATTCTGGCCATCGCGCCGCGCATCCTTGATGTTCCGGCCGAGCACGTGCACGCCAAGGCCCGCATGCGTTCGCGCGGTGGCTCTCAGTACGGCAAGCAGGGTGCCGGCAAGGGCGCGTCGGGCGAGCGCGCCAATATCGCACGCCGTCGTCTGCCGCTCATCGAAGAGGGCGGCCTCACCTTTGCCGTCAACTTTGACGACTATCTGGATGTGGGCATCTTCCTGGACCACCGCGTCACCCGCAACCTGGTGCGCGAGCACGCCAAGCAGGCGCGCCGCTTCCTCAACCTGTTCGCCTACACCGGCACCGCCACCTGCTACGCAGCCGACGGCGGCGTCGAGGAGACCGTGACGGTCGACCTTTCCAACACCTACTTGGACTGGGCCGAGCGCAACATGCGCCAGAACGGCTTTGTGGGGCCGCAGCATCACTTTGTGCGCGACGACGTGCTCGCCTGGATTCGTGACCAGCGCCAGACGCGCAACCGCTGGGACCTGATCTTTGTCGACCCGCCCACGTTCTCGAACTCGTCCAAGATGGGCCGCCGCACCTGGGATGTCCAGCGCGACCATGTTGAGCTTTTGGCCGGCGTATCGCGCCTGCTCGCACAGGGCGGCCACGCCATCTTTAGCTGCAACCTGCGTGGCTTCCGCCCCGAGACGCGCAAGCTCGCGCGCGCGGGCGTCGTGCTGGAGAACATTACGGCGCAAACCATCCCAGAGGACTTCGCGCGCAACCAGAAGGTGCACCATTGCTATATCGTGCGCCGCCTGCCCATCGAGGACGCCATGGCCGAGGTCGGCTTTAGCGCCGAGGAGATTGCCGAGCGAACCGAGGAGCTGCGCAACCCCGAGGCGCGCAAGCCTCGCGCAACGGCGCCCGCGCACGCGCAGACCGGTGACCGAGGACCGCACTGCGACGACAAGCCTGCCTGCTCAGGCAAGCCCAAAAAGAAGAAGTTCTACGCCAGCAAGCCCAAGGACAAATAGACAAAGTTGCGGTGGAATACGGACTGTTTTGCCTGGAATTAGGCAAATTTAGACCGTATTTCACCGCAACTCATATTGGGACGGTGGTTGGCGATCTAGCCTTGGGTAACTAGGCGGTAGCCAATGCCTACGTGGGTTTGGATGTAGCGCGGATGCGCGGGGTCGGACTCGATCTTCTTGCGCAGCGTGCCCATAAAGACGCGCAGGCTCGCCAGGTCGCTCTTAGTTGCCGTGCCCCAAATCTCGTGCAGGATAAACTGGTGCGTCAGTACCTTGTCGGCGTTATGCGCCAGCAGGCACAGGAGCTTATACTCGATCGGCGTCAGATGCAGTTCCTCGCCATCCATCGTGGCGATGCCGGCATCAAAATCGATATGCAGCTCACCGGTATCGAACGAGCCCTCGGAGACAACGCCGCCCGTCTGCGCATACGAAAGGCGCCTGAGCGTCGTGCGAATGCGCGCGAGCAGTTCCTCGACCGAAAACGGCTTGGTCAGGTAGTCGTCGGCACCGGCATCGAGCGCGCGGATTTTGTCCGCGTCCTCGCTGCGCGCCGAGACCACGATAATCGGCATGCCCGACCATGCGCGCACCGACTCCACCACCTTGACGCCGTCCATATCGGGCAGGCCCAGATCGAGCAGCACAATGCTCGGCGTCTGCGACGAGGCGGCGGCGATAGCGGCATGGGCGGTCTCCACAGCCATATGGCGCAAGCCGTGCGCCTCGAGCGCGGCAACAATAAGATTGCGGACGGCGGGGTCGTCCTCAACGACCAAGATGAGCGGTTTTACGGCAGAGTTCGGCACAGCGCTACTCCTTATCAAACGAAACGTCGGCGGCAGGAAGCTCAATCGTAAAGACCGAGCCGTGCGGGTCCGCCGCGGCAACCTCTATGCTACCGCCATGTGCCAACGCAATGGAACGGCAGAGCGAAAGACCCAGGCCAACGCTGCGGTGGCTGTCGGCCAGACCATGGTTGGCGGTATAGAACGACTCAAAGATCCGCTCGCGATCCTCGGGTGCGATGCCCGGACCATCATCGGCCACCGAGCACGCCACGCGTCCATCGTCGACGCTAATCGAAATCACGATATGCGAACCCGCGGGCGTATAGGTGATGGCGTTGTTCACCAGATTGACCACCAGCTGCACCATCAGGCGCGCATCGACGTTGACGAGCGCCGGCTCATCGCACGCCACCACCTTAAGGTCGTGCTCGCGCACGGCCGGATTTACGTGGCGCAGCGCCTCCTCGACGATATCGTCCATGAGCTCGAGCGTGGTCGACAGGCGCATACCGCCACCCTCGAGCTTGGTGATGGCGAGCAGATTCTCGACGGTGGCGTTGAGCCACAGCGCATCCGAGCGAATGGATAGAAGCAGGCCGCGGCGCGTCTGGGCATCGAGCACCGCGGTGCCGGTCGAGCCCTGGTCGAGCAGCACGTCGGCATTGCCCGAAATACTGGTGAGCGGCGTACGCAGATCGTGCGAGATGGAGCGCAGTAGGTTGGCGCGCAGCTGCTCGTTTTTTGCAAGCACCGCCGCCTCCTCGCGGGCCTCCATGGCGCGAGCGCGATCAAGTGCCAGCTCGCCTTCGCTCACGATGGCATCGGCAAGTGTTCGCTCCTCGTGCGTCAGCACGTCGGGCTCGGCAACGATAGCCAGCACGCCCACCACCGAGGCGGGGTCGCCCGAGCGCGCGAAGCCGTCGCCTGTGCGAACCGTCAGGTAGATGCCATAAAACGCCGAGCCGCCAAACGTGGCGTCGAGCGGCGTTCCCACATAGGCGGACGCCGAGAGCCGCGGCGGCATCTGCGGCGCCAGTTCGTGCACCGGTGCAGCATCGCCCACGGCCGTGTATGTCGAACGCGGCAGCAGGTCATCGCCCTCGGCGTCGGCGCTGTACCACACGACCGGACAGCCCGAAAGACGCGCCAGCTGCGTGGCCATGGCGTGAACGATCTGCTGCTCGTCGGCGCAGCGCTGCAGCATGCGGTTGGTCTCGAGCACCATATGCGTGCGACGGTCGCTGGCGGCAGCCTGCGCCAAGGCCCGGCGCAGGGCTAACGCAATCGAGCTCGATACAAGCGAGACCACAAACATGATGAAGAACATGCCGGGATAGCCGCGGTCGATAAGCGACAGCGAGTAGCGCGGGTCGACAAACAAGAAGTTGTAGAGCGCCACGGCGGCAGCCGAGCTCAGCAAGCAATACAGGCGACTCCAGGTAAAGAATGCGCACAGCTGCACGGCGAACACATAGACGATCATGATGCTCGGCGCGAGACCCGGATGGTCGAGCAGCGCGCCCACAATCGTCGCCGCCACCAACAGCCCCACCGACACGCAGGCGTCATACAGAGGAGTGCGGCGCGTCAGCGTTGTGCGCCGCCACCAAAAGCTATCGGCAATATCGCCGTCCGTACGGACGTCCATCAGCGCCCCGCCCCTCTCTCAAAAACAAAAACCACCACAAAGGGACAGGCACCTTTGTGGTGGTTTCCCTTGTGGTGGTTCCAAGTGTATAGCCTTTGCAACCGGCGGTCGCTAGACAAACAGCACGTGCGCGAGTAGGGCACACACGCACACTGCTCCAAATACCAGTGCCACAATCGAGATCACGCGGTCGGCCATATCCATGTTGGCCCGATTCGTAAAGAACCGATCTTCGGCGGCATCGGCGCGTGCCTCGCGCACCAGCTCGGTCGCAAGATCGCAACCGTCAAGCACCTTTGCATCCATGGTTTCCTCCCAGGACTCAATCCCCGTCAATACAAGCCCGCCCGTTCGCAGACAAACCTCGAGCGTCGACTACGGCCGCTCGTTGGGAGCCAGGCGCTGCATCTTGTTCACGGCCTTAAACTTGGTGAACAGCGGCACGTACTCAAAGCTCACGTTGGAGTTCTCCAGGCCGTACCAGCGTGCGGGCGTGCCGGCGGCGCGGCGGATGATGTACTTGAGCGTGATGGCCGTACGCTCGCTGGGCTCCACATCGCTTTCGGGCGCCAGAAGCTTACGGATCAGGACGAACTTGAACGTACCGATGTTACCCGGATCCTTGTAGACCGAGTAGTCATGCGTCTGCGGCGGCAGCTCGCCGGTGGCAGCCAGGTCCTGAACGACCTGACGCAGATAGGCATTGACGCGCTGGTTAATCTTGTAGCCCAGGTACAGATGCACGCGGAACACGTAGTCAGTGCCGAACGTCTCGACCGAATAGGCAAAGGTATGCGGCTCGTCCATGGTCTCGACATTCACGAACCACCAGGCGCGAGCGCGCTTGGGATGCTTGTCCAGAATCGAGTAGACGATATCACGGTCGATGTAGTCGGTATGGGTGTCCTTGGTCAGGTACACGATGTTGTCGCTCAGGCGCTCGTAGCGATCGTCATCGCGCAGGCGCTTGAGCTGCGGCAGGTAGCTGCGCAGCGGCAGCAGCGTAAACTGGCGCTGCTCAACAGCCGTACCGTTGTACCAGCACACCATAATGCCCATGATGAGTGCAGCCATGAGGATGGTGAAGTAGCCGCCGTGGAAGAACTTGGTGAGCGAGCTCACGAAGAAGAAGCCTTCGAGCAAAAGGAAGAAGGCTGCGAAGATCCACGGAGCAACCTTGAGCTTACGCTCCTCGTGCAGGTAGAAGAAGAGCAGCAGCGTGGTGCACATCATAGTCAGCGTAATGGCAAGGCCGTAGGCGGCTTCCATATGCGCCGAGTTCTGGAACAGCAGCACCACAATGACGCAGCCGACAAGCATGACATTGTTGACCATGGGGATGTAGAGCTGGCCCTTGGTCTCGGCAGGGTAGAAGACCTGCATGTGCGGCATGAGGTCCAGACGGCTGGCCTCGGACACCAGCGAGAATGCACCGGTGATGAGCGCCTGCGAGGCAATGATGGCCGCGACGGTGGAAAGGCCGACGGCAAACGGGCGCAGGCCCGGGGCGAGCATCTGGTAGAACGGGTTGAGATCGGCAATGCCCATGAGCTCGGGGTTGGCAGCGTTGTTCATAAGCCAAGCGCCCTGGCCCATATAGGACAGCAGCAGGCAGCACTTAACGAACGGCCAGGTAGCGTAGATATTGCCGCGGCCGACGTGGCCCATGTCGGAGTAGAGCGCCTCGGCACCGGTGGTGGCGAGGAAGCAGCTGCCCAGAATCATGATGCCCGCGTGGTTGTTGGGGCTCAACAAAAAGGCGATGCCGCGGAGCGGGTTGAGGCACAGCAGCACGGCGGGGTGCTGTAAGACAAAGAACAGACCCGTGCCGCCCAGGAATAGGAACCACAGCGTCATGATGGGGCCAAAGGCGTGACCGATCTTGGCCGTACCGATGCGCTGTACCAAGAAGAGCGCGATGATGATGGCGAGCGTAATGGCGACGACGCGGCCCTGGTCATCGCCCAGCACGGCATGAACCGCCGGGATAGTGCGCAGGCCCTCGATGGCCGTGGTAACGGTAACGGCCGGCGTCAGGATGCCGTCGGCGAGCAACGCGGCGCCACCCAGCATGGCGGGGATGATAAGCCACTTGCCGCAGCGCCTGACCAGGCTGTACAGGGCAAAGATGCCGCCCTCACCATGGTTATCGG
This sequence comes from uncultured Collinsella sp., assembly GCA_900549745.1. Taxonomy (GTDB): domain Bacteria; phylum Actinomycetota; class Coriobacteriia; order Coriobacteriales; family Coriobacteriaceae; genus Collinsella. The sequence continues at coordinate 62,108 of URPJ01000011.1, forward strand.
CGCGCAGCGAGATGAGCACATACTTGATGGTGGTCAGCAACGTGACCGTCCACACGACAAGGGAGAGCGCGCCGAGCACGAACTCCTCCGTGACGCTTCCGATGCCGCCGTTGCCGGCAACGAGCGCCTTGGTTACATACATGGGGCTGGTGCCGATATCGCCGTACACCACGCCTAGCGTGACGAGCATCGCCGAGATGCTCACAGGAATCGCAGCGTGCGAGGCTGCCTCCTTGGCCTTTTGTTCCATAAGCCGGTTTCCTCCCAACTTTAATGTTCGAAGGGATTATAGGTAATCGGCCCATGTTTTAATGCACTGTTTTCCCAGCTAGATAAAGATTTATACAGTCTTTAGGCTACCGCGGCGATATGAAGTGTGACAAAGGGACTATCCCCTTGTCACATTCGTCATTTTCCGAGCCAGTTTTTGAACCACCACTCCATGGAGCGGCTCATCTCGGCCATAAAGGGGCTCGTGTGCTTGCGGGTGTAGATATCCACGACGCGCTCCCCCACCTCGCGGGCGTGCGGGCGAAACATCGCATCCATCTCGGCCACCTGCGCATCCATAGTCGCGGCATCCGCACGGCAGTAGCGCTCCTCGTGCACCAGGTTCACCACGGGGTGCGCGATTGCCGGGCGCTCCTTACGGGGCGTGCCGATGATGAGCATCGACAGCGGCATGGTATAGGGCGGCAGATCGAGCAGCGCGGCAACTTCCTCGGCGTTCTCGACGATGTCGCCGATATAGCAGCTCCCCAGCCCCAGGGCCTCGGCGGCAACCACGGCGTTTTGCGCGGCGATCACGGCATCCTGAGCCGCGATGGCAAAGTCGCCCAGACCCGGCGCGCGGCGGGGCGCCTTGCCCGTACGCTCGACAAACTCGGGCTCAAAGCAGCCCACGTGCTCAAACAGATCGATCCACTTGGCATAGTCGACCACAAATATAAGTGCCCAGGGCGCCTTGGCGATCATGGGCTGGTGGTCGCACAGGTCGGCCAGGCGGTCGAGCGTTGCCCGCTCGCGGACGCTCACGATGGAATACATCATCATGGCGCCCGCCGACGGCGCGCGGCTCGCCGCATGCAAGATCGCCGCCCGCTGCTCGTCGGTCACCGCCACGGGACGGTCGTCGTCATCACGCGCGAAGGCACGCGTGGACGAGCGGTGTTCCAAGATGTCCAGCGCCGCGTTGCCCGTAGTCTCGACCGGATAGCCGCCCGCGTCCACGCCCACAGCTCCGCCGCAGTACTCGGTGCCCGTCATACAAACCTGCTCGCCCATAGCTCTATCCTCGCTAATTCTTTAAGAAGCCTTTACGTTTCCGTGTAATTCCCGTCCATTATCGCGCAGGCCGCCACTACATTGCGCCACACCGCCACACGTGCGCGTTAATATGGCTGGTTGTTGTGCGCAGCCACCAATTGCAGCGCATATCTTGGTAACAATCGGGTAAACCTCCGCTTTCGTACGTTTTAGTTTGTGAGGAGTCTCAGCATGTTCGCTGCCGCCATCTCGCTCGTCGGTCTTGCGGCGACCGTCTACCTTGTCTTGCGCGAGGCCAAGGCCATTTGCGCTCAGTCGGGCACCGTTGCCAAAAGCGCTCTTGGGTGGAGCGTCGCCTTCGGCCTGTTCCAGCTCTTTTTGACCATTTGGGGCGCCATTGGCCTCGTCGCCCAAAACGAGCCGCTCGCCTTTGTGATGCTCATCCTGACCAACGCCATCCTCACCGGCTGCGCTTGGGCCAGCATCGCACGCGACCGCATCGCCCCGCGCGTCTTTGCGTTCGCCAAGCCCGACGCCCCCGCCCCCACCGGCAAGCTCGCCCGCCTGCGCGGCGCCTTTGTGGGCAAACCACTCGTCGCCGCCGTCCTGTGCCTGCTGCTCGCCGGCGTCTTTGCGCTGCTGGGCATGGAGGTCTCGTCCAACCACGACTTTACCTGGGTCTACCCCCTGTGCATCCTGCTCGAGTGGGCCATCATCACCGTGCTCATGGTCGGCCTGTTCTTCCTGTTCCAGCGCCACGGCGTAGCTCCCGCGGTCCTGGCCTTTGCCCTCTTTGTCCTGGGCATTGCCGAGTTCTTCGTCATCACGTTTAAATCCATGCCCATCCAGCCGGGCGACCTTTCGGCCATCTCCACCGCCGCCGCGGTCGCCGGCACCGGCTACACCTTCTCGATCTCACTGTTCTGCGTGCTGTCCATGGGCTTTACCGCCATCGCCATGCTGCTGTGTGAGTACGCCGGCCTGGTGGCACCGCACCGTCAGAAGGGCGCCGCCAACGCCAAGCGCATGCTGCTCACCAACCTGCTCGTCGCCGTACTGTGCCTGGGCGGCGTGACCGCGCATGTCACGCTCATCGACTACTACAACACCCTCGGCATCACCGTCTACACCTGGCGCCCGCTCGAGAGCTACTGGCGCGAGGGCTATCTGCCTGCCTTTATTAGTGCAGCACAGTCCATCAAGCCGCCCAAACCCGCCGACTACTCCGTTGACGATGCCAAGGCCACGCTCAAAAAGTACGCCAAGGCCTACGAGAAGTCCGACGCGGCCAAGAGCGACGAGCGCGCCGCCGCAAAAGAGCAATTCGACAGCGAGAAGCCCACGGTCATCGCCATCATGAACGAGACCTTCTCGGACCTGTCCATCTACCAGAACATGCGCGCCGGCTACGAGGGCCCGCAGTACTTTAAGAACCTGTCTGACTGCCTCAGCCGCGGCAAGCTCTACGTGAGCGCCTACGGCGGCGGTACCGCCAATACCGAGTTTGAGTTTATGACCGGCAACTCCATGGCCAACCTGGGATCGGGCGTGTACCCCTACACCATCTACAACATGGAAACGACCGGGAACTTGGCAGAGCAGTTCAAATCGCTCGGCTATTCCACCACGGCCATGCACCCCAACCACGCGACCAACTGGAACCGCGAGAACGTCTACAAGGACTTTGGCTTTGACCAGTTCCTGTCCATCAACGATTTCCAGGGAGCCGACACCCTGCGCGGCATGGTGACCGACCAGGCTACCTACGACAAGATTCTTGAGCTGCTCGACCAGAACGCCGATCCGCAGTTTATCTTCGACGTGACCATGCAGAACCACTCGGGCTACGACACGGGCCTGCTGCCGGTCGACAAGCAGATGCACCTGAACATCGACGCGACCGACCTGGACGCTAAGACCGTCGAGGACGGCACACTGTCCGATGTCGACGAGTATGTCTCGTGCATTGAGCAGTCCGACCAGGCGCTGCGCTACTTCCTCAACGCCTTGAGCAAGCTCGACCGCAAGGTGGTCGTGGTGTTCTGGGGCGATCACCAGCCGTTCTTCCCATCCAAGTTCAACGATAAGTGGTTTACCGGCGAGGACGACGCCACCCACCAGGAGCGCTTGTGGCAGACCGACTACATCATCTGGGCTAACTACGACGTTGCCGGTTGCGACCAAACGAGTGAGGTCGACGATCTGTCCACCAACTACCTGTCCACGCAGCTTATGCAGCTGATCGGCGCACCTCTCTCCGACTACCAGAAAGCGCACATGACGCTGCGCGAGTCGCTGCCCGCCATCAACTCCGTGGGCTACGAGGACGCTAGCCTGCGTTGGGCGCTCTCCTCCAACGTCACCGGCGACGACGCCGAGGCCGCGGCTGCCACCAAGGCGCGCGAGGATTACGCCAAGATGCAGTACTACGAGATGTTCCGCGACGGCAAGAACGTCTACACCGAGCACTTCCAGACCGAGGCCAACGAGACCGACCCCAACCTGGCGCCAGGTACGACCAAGATCAAGTAGCGGGACGCATCCCGATTCGCCTACCCGGGCAATCCCCAACGAGGGCGGACGGGCGCCGGGTAACATCTGCTGCTCAGACAGTCCTGCGCAAGACGAAGGCCACATTAAGTGGCCTTCTTTGCGTGCGGAACTCGCGACAGACGTTACCCGGTGCCCGCTCGCCCTCGCCTCACAGCAGAGGCGCGGCCTGTCATGCGAGTCGCGGAAACTGTGTCCCAGAAATCATGCGCAAAGTGGGATGCGGTTTCCGCCTGCGGGCCCGTTGGAAAACTGCATCCCACTTCGGCTACAAATTCCGGGATGCACTTTCCGCCGAGGTCCTTAACCGGAAACTCCATCCCATTCCAAAGGCAAATTCCGGGACGCATCTTCCGCAACCTCATCCATCCGGAAAGCCCTTCCATCCGGAAAGCCCTTCCCACTCTGAATACATCCAGCGAACGTATGCGAGCGTGTTGTCCAGAACAGCCTCGTCATCGGGGTGATGGAAAAAGTCGCCCCAAACGCTTGCAGCGGTTGTGCCCACAAGTGTCAAGAAAAAAGCCTCGAGAACTTCGAGGCTTTCACATTTGTATTGTTTTGCACGAAGGATCGCGGACGGCGAAGCTACTCTCCCAGTACGGCCTTCTTGGCGGCTGCGGCCATGTTATCCAGATCTTCCTTGGTGGGATGGTCCTTCGCAGCAATCCAGTTGTCGAGCAGCATCTTATAGCGCGCGTTGTCGGGATCTTGCTCGAGCATGGCCTCGTAGCGCTGCTTGACCGCGGGACCCATCTTGCCCTGGCACATCGCCCAGCCCGCAAGCTCGGCATCCCCAGCCAAATTGGAAGTCACGCGATCAATAATCTGCTGGTAATAGCTCTGGTCGGCCCCAAAACCGCAGGTGCCAAACAGGAAGACGCGCTTGCCGTGCAAGGCGGAGAGCAACGCCGCGACCGAAGGCGTGCACGCGCCCTTGTCGCACCAAAAACCGACGAGCACCGTGTCGGCCGCGCAGGCGCCCTGCGCCTCGAGCGCAACCTGATCTGCATCCGCATCGTCGCTCAACGCCGCGGCATGGACAAACTCAACACCCGCAGCCTGCAGAGCGCGCTTGATCGCGCCCGAAACCATCCTGGTATTACCGCTCTTGCTGTTAACCACCAAAGAGCACGTCATAGTCACGTTGCCTCGTATCCCCCAAAACTAAAGCCACTAATGCAATTTATTAGATGAATATCTTAGTACTAACGTGACAGATGTAAACCACCGTCTGTCGATTGATTAATTTGCCCCACGGGCTTGCTCACTGGGCAAACTGGCTGCGATAGAGTTCGGCGTAGAAGCCGCCTGCCGCTAGCAGCTCGTCGTGCGTGCCGCGCTCGATAATCTGGCCGTCGCGCATCACCAGAATGCAGTCGGCGTTGCGGATCGTCGACAGGCGGTGCGCCACCACAAAGCTTGTGCGGCCGGCCATAAGCTCGTCGAACGCCGCCTGCACCTGCAGCTCGGTACGCGTATCGATACTCGAGGTCGCCTCGTCCAGCAGCAAAATCGCCGGGTCGGTGAGCATGACGCGCGCGATGCACAGCAGCTGTTTTTGACCCTGGCTAAACGTGCCGCCGTCCTCGCCGATGACCGTATCGTAGCCGCCTGGCAGCTGCACGATAAACTTGTGCGCGTGCGCACACTTGGCCGCCTCGACAATCTGCTCGCGCGTGGCGTCGGGGCAACCGTAGGCAATGTTCTGGGCCACCGTGCCCTCGAACAGCCAGGTGTCCTGCAGCACCATGCCAAAGGCGCGGCGCAGGCTCTCACGCGTGTAGTCGCGCGAGGAATGCCCGTCGACCACGATGCGCCCGGCATCGATATCGTAAAAACGCAGCAGCAGGTTGATGAGCGTCGTCTTGCCGCAGCCCGTGGGGCCAACGAGGGCAAAGCGCATGCCGGGCTTGGCATCGATGCAGATGTCCTGCAGCAGCTTGCGGTCGGGCACATAGCTAAAGTCCACATGCTCAAAGGCGACCTCGCCCTTCGGGGCGGTGAGCTCAATGGCATCCGCGGCGTCGGGCTCTTGCTCGCGCGCATCGAGCAGCGCAAACATGCGACGCGCCGAAGCGTGCGCGGTCTGGATCTGCGTGATGACGTTGGTAACCTCGTTGAACGGCTTAGTGTACTGGTTGGCGTAGGACAGGAAGATCTGCACGCCGCCCACCGTGAGCGCCGCGGGCACGCCCGTAATCACGCCCACGCAGCCGATCACGGCGACCACAGCGTAGATGATGTTGTTGATAAAGCGCGTGCCGGGGTTAGAGAGCGAACCCATAAACTGCGCGCGCTCGCCCGCCGTGTAGAGCTCGACGTTGAGGGCATCGAAGCGCTGCTGCGCGTTCGGGCCATAGGCGAAAGCGTCCACGAGCTTTTGCTCGCCCACATACTCCTCGATATGACCGCCGAGCTGGCCTTGAATGCGCTGCTGCGCCGTAAAGCTCTTGTTGGAGAGCTTGGCGATGGCGCCGGCCGCAAAGATGGAGAGCGGCGTGACGAGCACCACCACGAGCGTCATGGTTAGGTTGATGGACAGCATAAACGCGAGCGTGCCCACGATGGTGATGACGCCGGTAAAGAGCTGCGTAAAGCCCTGCAGCAGACCGTCGCCCACCTGGTCGACGTCGTTGACCACGCGGCTCATAAGGTCGCCGTGGGCATGGCCGTCGATAAAGCTGAGCGGCATGCGGCTGAGCTTGTCGCTCGCCTCCACGCGCATGTCGCGCACCGTCTCGTAGGACAGGCGGTTGACGCAGTAGCCCTGCAGCCACTGGAAGGCCGCGGCACCCACCACGACAATCGCGAGCTTGGTGACGAGCGGCAGCAGCGCGTCAAAGTCCACCCGTCCGGCGGCGACGATGAGGTCGATGCCTTCGCCGATGAGGATGGGTGTGTAGAGCTGCAGGATCACCGAGATGGCAGCGCTCACAAACGACGCCGCAAACGAAATGCGGTGCGGACGCACGTAGCCCATCAGGCGGCGGGTTACCGCGCCCACGGGATAGCGCTCGGGATCGCCGGGCTGGCGCGGGCCATCACCCAGATCGTTGAGGTTATCGTTACCGGACACATTGGCCGTCATCGTGGCGACCGAGCCAGAAGAAGTATACGGATTCATCTAGCAGCCCTCCTTTGCGCAGGTTGATGCGGGGGCGGAGTCCGAAGCGGACACCGCGCTCCCCTGCTGGCCCTCGAGCTCCTCGCGGCGGAGCTGCGACTGGCAGATCTCGCGGTAGAGTTGGCAGCTTGCGTACAGCTCGTCGTGCGTGCCCAGGCCCGCGACCGAGCCGTGATCGAGCACACAGATCATGTCGGCATCGCGCACGGTCGAGACGCGCTGACTCACGATAACGGTTGTCAGCGGCAGCCCGCCCTCGGCGGCGCCGCGTACGCTGCGCTCGCGGATGGCGTGGCGAAGTGCCGCGTCGGTCTTAAAGTCGAGTGCCGAGGCGGAATCGTCCATGATCAATATCTGAGGCGAGCCCACCAGGGCGCGCGCGATGGTCAGGCGCTGGCGTTGGCCACCGCTGAAGTTCTTACCGCCCGCCTCGACCGGGGTATCGAGCCCCTGCGGCTTGTTGCGCACGAACTCGCTGGCCTGCGCCATGTCGAGCGCCGCCCAGAGATCCTCGTCGGTCGCAGCCTCGTCGCGCCAGGTCAGGTTGCTGCGGATGGTGCCGCTCACCAGCGACGCACGCTGTGGAACGGTCGCGACCACACGGCGCAGCTGGTCGAGCGGCCAGGTGCGCACGTCGGCGCCCACCACACTCACGCTGCCGGTGCTCGCATCGTACAGGCGCGGGATAAGCGAGACGAGCGTGGACTTGCCGCTACCCGTACCGCCGATAATGCCAAGCGTCTTGCCCAGCGGGAGCTCCAGGGTCACATCGTTGACGGCATTTGCCGCGCCCGCGCCAAAGGAGAAGCTCGCATGGCTCAAGCTCAGCGCGGGGGCCGGAACAGCGCCACCCGCCAGGTCGCTCAGCTCGGGCAGCGCAACCGGCTGATTGCCCTCGTCGGTGATGCTCGGCACGCAATTGAGCACCTCATTGATGCGCGACGCGCTGGCGCTCGCCTTGGTAAAGACAACGACCAGGTTGGCCACGTAGACGATGGAGGTGAGGGTCTGCGTCATGTAGTTCACAAACGCCATGACCTGGCCCTGCGTAAGCTCGCCCACGTTGACCTGGATGCCGCCCACCCACAGGATGGCGCACACGCCCAGGTTCATCACCAAAAACGTGACGGGATTAAGGATTGACGAGAGCTTGCCCACCGCGATGGCGGTATTGGCCTGGTCATCGGCGGCTTGGGCAAAGCGCTCGCGCTCGTGATCTTCGCGTACAAAGGCGCGAACCACGCGGGCGCCCGAAAGCCCCTCGCGGCAAATGAGCGCGATGCGGTCGAGCTTTGCCTGCAGCTGCTTGTAGTACGGAATGCAGCGCGCCATGACAAACCAAAACACCAGGCCAATGGCGGGCGTGCAAATCAAAAAGATCATGCCGAGCTTAAGGTCGATGGCAAGGGCCGCGCACATAGAGCCCACCGCCAAGAAGGGCCAGCGGATGAGCATGCGCACGCCCAGCGCCACGGCAAGCTGCACCTGGTTGACGTCGTTGGTGATGCGGGTGATAAGCGACGGCGTGCCAAAGCGGTCGAGTTCGGCATAGCTCAACTTGTTGATGTGCTGGTAGAGCGCACCGCGGATATCGGTGCCCATGCCCTGCGAGGTGAGCGCCGCCATCTTTTGGCAGACGAGCGTAAACGAGATGCCGATCACAGCCATGGCGCCAAGCAGCATACCGTAGTGGACGACGGCGTTGACATCGTGTGCGCCAATACCCTTATCGATCATCTGGGCAATCACCAGCGGCGTCAGCAGGTCAAAGATCACTTCAATCAACTTGCACGCAGGGCCAATCACCATATACCGGCGAAACTTACCACCAAAACGCCTGAGCAGCTCAATCATAAAAAGGCGCTCCCTATCATCATCTCAATTCAATCTGATTCATGATAGTACGGAGAACCCTGGAGATGCGTAAGCAACTCGTTACAGATGTAAGGGCAACGGTCACTAGCGCCCAAGGCACGTAGCAGCCGATGTTTTGGCAACGCCAGCGAGCGGCATAACGCCGGGGATTCAATTATCAGATAAATGTGACCCTTCAGGCGGTTTTGGTCGGCTACCCGCGGGTGCCGGCAGGGCGCTTGGTAGTCGAGCGATCCCGCAGGCGAAGCCGAGGACCAGCGAGACACCAAGCGCCCTGCCGGCACCCGCGGGTAGCCGCGGCACCAAAAAACGCCTGCGCACTCGATGGATTCGGATGCCCGACAGAGGCTCCTTATGGCTGCTTCCTTCCGGACCTGACCAGATTCGGAACATGTCGTCATCCGAACCCATCGAACGCGCTAGGCGCTCGATATATCTTACCCGCTCCCGCCCGATGGGGCAAGGTAGCTAATTTGGGACGGGGCTTTTTGACTACTTGGGCAATCAGATCGACAGGTAGTCAAATAAGCCCCGTCCCAAAAAGACTGGTCTGCTGCCGTGCCACAAAAGGGGCCTATCTACTACGTTTAGGCCGCAGGGGTCAACCATAGCCGGCTTTTTCGAAAATCGGCAAGCTTTCTACCTGCGGTTTTAATTTCACAAAATCCGGGATGGTCAAGGGCGCTCGGCTAAACGTAGTAGATGGCCGCATTTCATGGCGGACGGTCCGACCCAAGGCCCAAGGCGACCAGCCTCGGATAGCCATTCTCGAAGTTGCGGTGGAATAGTTCCTGTTTTTGCCGCCTGAGCCGCCAAACAGGAACTATTCCACCGCAACTTATAGGGAGTTGGGTTTTAGAGGCGGGCGAGGTCGTAGGCTTGGGCGGCTGCTTCACCGGCGCAGATGAGGTTGGTTGTGGCTTCCTGGGGGTCGAGCGCTTGGTCAAGAGGCATGGGCCTGCGGCAGACCGGCAGGACCAAGTCGATGCCCTGACCATACACCGCATCCAAATTATCCGCACGACCGCCCACGACGGCGACTACCGGCTTGCCATAGCGATTGGCACGGCGGGCCACGCCCACCGGCGCCTTGCCGGCAGCGGATTGCTCGTCCATGTTGCCCTCGCCTGTAATGACCAGGTCGACATCGCGCACGCGCTCGTCAAACCCAATCAGATCGAGCACCGTCTCCACGCCCGAACGCAACTCAGCACCGAGCGCCAGCAGCGCGGCGCCCAAGCCACCTGCCGCGCCCGCGCCAGGCACGCCGAGCACCGAGCCAAATGTCCGCACGCCCTCGGGCACGCGCAACAACCCCTGAGCCCGCACCCCGGTAATCGCCGCATCGAGCAGGCGGCCGTAGCCGACCATCCAACTGTCGTACCTGCCCAGCGCTTCGACATCGTCTGTCGGCAGGCCCTTTTGCCCGCCAAACACTGCAAGTGCCCCACGACGCCCCACGAGCGGGTTCTCGACATCAGAGAGCACGACGATACGCGCGCTATTCAGCGCCCGAAGCGCCGGTGCCAAATCGATACTCGCCACCTGCTCAAGCCCCGCGAGACCAGGGGCGACATCGCAGCCCTGATCATCGACCACACGCGCGCCCAGCGCCTGCAGCATGCCGGCGCCACCGTCGTTGGTGGCACTGCCGCCCAGACCAATATAGATAGTCTTTGCCCCAGCACGAACCGCTCGAAGCATGAGCTCGCCCACGCCATAGGTCGTAGCGGCCAACGCCGCCGGCTCTGTGCAAGGCGAATACCCAATACCCGCCGCCTCGGCCATCTCGATTACAGCCGACTCGTACTCGCCGTCCACCAGCATCCGGGCAGACACACAGTCGCCCAGAGGGCCTGCGACTTCACATGCCACGACCTCACCGCCGCACGCGGCAACGGCATCGAGCGTTCCCTCGCCGCCATCCGCCAGCGGCAGCGCGCTTACCTGGGCATCGGGCCACACGCGGCGCACACCTTCGGCAACGGCCTCCTCCGCCTGCGCGCTCGAAACGCTGCCCTTAAAGGAGTCGATCGCCAGCTGCACACGGCGGGGCCGGCGGCACGCGGCACCAAAATCGACCGCCCCAACGGCAGTATCTTCGACACCCGCAAGCGCCTCGGCGTGGGCGGTATGCGCCTCAAGATCGGCCCCACAACCGCAGCCAGCACCATCGGTGCCACGCAGCCCACTAAAATAACCGCTCAGCACCGCGCGGCACTCGTCTGCCAGCACGCCGGCGGTCACATTAAACCGATGATTCAGGCGCGAATCGGCATTGAGGTCGTATAGCGACCCCAGAGCGCCCGCTTTAGCATCAGCCGCGCCGTACACGCAGCGCCCCACGCGCGCGTTAACCATAAGCCCCGCGCACATGCAGCAGGGCTCGAGCGTCACGTAGACCGTACAATCGGAAAGACGCCAGCGTCCAAGCGACTGAGCGGCGGCGCACAGGGCCGAAAACTCGGCATGCGCCGAAGGATCCTGGTCGAGCTCGCGGCGATTATGCGCCCGCGCGACAATCTCGCCGTCGCGCACCACTACGGCTCCGATGGGCACCTCGCCCACCGCAGCGGCGGCGCGCGCCTCGGCCAGCGCCTCACGCATGAACTTCTCATCGATTTCGGTGATCGTCATCGTTCGCCTTCCCTGTTGCAAATCCAAAACGATGCTATCATTACGACTCACGGAGAGATGGCAGAGCGGTTGAATGCGGCGGTCTTGAAAACCGTTGAGCGCGAGAGCGTTCCGGGGGTTCGAATCCCCCTCTCTCCGCCACTCCTAGTGATGCACCGGTGTCATGGTCCGCTCAAACAGTGCATCGACCACATCGGCTATCTCAGGTCGACGCTCAAGATCGTGGCCCGATTCCCACCATATCGTGAAAAGTCGAATAATACCGCCGGCGACAAACTCAGACGTCGTCTCGAGTGACACGGGGGCCAGGGCATCCTCGGCAAGCACGTTCATCACACGCTCGCGGATGGAGCGGGCAATGCGGGCGCAAATAACGTTGGTCAACATGCCCGACATGCTGCTTGCCAAAATGTTATCCATGAGCCGCTCGTGCGCCAGAATCAAATCCATGGCATCGTCCAAAATCGCGTGCCGAAGCGCGCGCACGTCCTCGGCAGATACCGCGCCGGCCTCATCGGGCTGTTTTTGCGGCAAGCCCGACATGAGCTCATCGATATAAAAGGCAAAGTAATCGTTCTTGTCGCGAAAGTGCTTGTAGAACGTCGTGCGGCGAATCATGGCGCGGTCGCACAGCATGGCAACCGTCAGGTCCTCAAAACGATGCTCCTCGAGAAGCTCGGTAAAGGCATCGAACAGGGCGCGGTAGGTTTTCTTGATGCGAAGGTCCACTGGTATCGCCATCCTCAGGGCAAAGACAACACTCGTCAATCTGTCGCATATCTTACACCTGTACCTCGCGCGCTTTGCCCCGGTGCCAACCCCGCCGAAAACACAACGCTTACCGGAAAGTTCGGCACGACAAAACGTTGCGGGTATACTAGTAGCGTTATACCAACGGCAGCTGGCGCATGCCGCCGCGGCCATTCGAAACGGAGACATCATGCTTCCCGTCATCATCGGCATCGTTGTTGTCATTGTGATTGCCTGCGCCATCGCCGGCATCTACAACAACATGGTCACCAAGCGTAACCGCATCGATAACGCCTGGCAGAACATCGATACGCAGCTGCAGCGTCGCAACGACCTGATCCCCAACCTGGTCGAGACCGTCAAGGGCTACGCCAAGCACGAGCAGGAGACGCTCTCCGCCGTGATCAGCGCGCGTAACACCGCCGTCAAGGCCACCACGCCCGAAGCCAAGATGGAAGCCGACAACGTGCTGACCGGTGCGCTGCGTCAGCTCTTCGCCGTAGCCGAGGCCTATCCCGATCTTAAGGCAAACACCAACTTTACGCAGCTGCAGGCATCGCTCGAGGATACCGAGAACAAGATTAGCTATGCACGCCAGAGCTACAACGATTGCGTGCTCAGCTACAACAACGCCATTCAGACGTTCCCGGCTGTCATCTTTGCCGGCATCTTCCAGTTTAAGGAGCGCCAGGGCTTCGAGGCCGCCGAAGCAGCCCGCCAGGCCCCGACCGTCAAGTTCTAGTAGTTTGACAGCGCATCCTTAATCGGCCAAATGCATAAACCGCCCCGTCGAATGCATACTTCGACGGGGCGGTTTCCTTTTTCGCGAAGGTCCCCCTCTAAGCGTCGTGCATTTTTAGGAGTATTCAACATAACCAAGAGCTTCGGGCGCCACGATAAATGCCAAAGACCGCGAATATCCCTGCAAATCAAACGCTGCCAGCCCATAACCCCGCCCATCATTCGTAGAAAACATCGAGAACTCCCGATTTTTTGCCCGAGATCGGTATGCAGGGACCTTCGACTGCAGAATACTCGCAAAAATGCACGTCGCCACCGCCCCCACATGGCGCGAAGCAAATCAGAACCACCCTTAAAAAGGGTGGTTTGCTCTTAGGGTATAACCCACGGGCC
>URPJ01000012.1 GCA_900549745.1 uncultured Collinsella sp.
CGCGGCTGATCCAGTCCGACCGGGCCGCGCGGCAAGGAGATATATTGCCAGACCGCGAAGCCCTGTGGGACGTCAATTCCACTCTTCACAAGTCCTACACAACATATTGCTTTCTATAGGTAATAGAAAGACTGGTGTGGATCTTCCGCACGTATCAGATGATGAACCTTTGGTTCAGGAATATATAGAGATCGGTCACCTGTAAGTGTTTATCTACCCGCGCTTTTAGCAATGTAGACCAGCGCTTTCGATAAAAAAAGAGGGAGCGCCGCGCACAACGCGACACTCCCCTAGCGATTCAAGAGAACCTATTAGGCCTCGAGAGCCTTCTTGGCGATGGTAGCCAGCTCGTTGAAGGACTCGATGTCCTCGTAAGCCATCTGAGCCAGGACCTTGCGGTCGAGCTCGATGCCGGCAACCTTCAGGCCGTGCATGAACTGAGAGTAAGAGATGTCGTTCAGACGAGCAGCAGCGTTGATACGAGTGATCCAGAGAGAACGGATCTCGCGCTTCTTGTTGCGGCGATCACGATACTGATACTGCAGGGAGTGCTGGACCTGCTCTTTAGCATGCTTGTAAGTACGCGAAGCGGCACCGTAGTAACCCTTCGCACGGTGCATAACGGTACGGCGCTTCTTCTTGGCGGCAACAGCGCGCTTAATACGTGCCATGTTCTATCAACTCCTAGACGGTAAAACGAAAAACGGGAACGCGAACTTAGGCGAGACGCGACTTGATGACCTTGCGGTCGGCAGCGGCGATCTCGGTCTCCTGACGGAAGCCACGCTTACGCTTGGTGGACTTCTTGCTCAGGATGTGGCTCTTGAAAGCCTTGGCGCGCATAAGCTTGCCGGTACCAGTCTTGCGGAAACGCTTCTTGGTGCCGCTGTGGGACTTCATCTTAGGCATGAAATACTCCTTAATCGGTTACAGAACACTAGTTACTTGGTATCGCTTGCCGCTTTATCCTCATCGAAGGCGCCCTTAATCGGGGCGAGCAGCATAAGCATGTTACGGCCTTCCATTTTAGGCTTGGACTCGACCGTAGCGTAAGGCTTGAGATCCTCGGCGAGACGCTCGAGAACGTTAAGGCCCTGCTCCGGGTGAGCCATCTCACGGCCGCGGAACATGATGGTGATCTTAACGCGTGCGCCCTTCTTGAGGAAACGCAGAACGTGGCCCTTCTTGGTCTCGTAGTCGCCAACGTCGATCTTGGGTCGGAACTTCATTTCCTTGACCTCGACCTTGGACTGGTTCTTACGAGCAGCCTTGGCCTTCATGGCCTGCTGGTACTTGAACTTACCGTAGTCCATGACCTTGCAGACCGGCGGCTCCGCGTTGGGAGCGATCTCGACCAGGTCGAGACCCTGATCGTCGGCGACGCGCTGGGCATCGCGGATGGCGAACAGGCCGAGCTGAGAGCCATCGACGCCAATCAAACGGCACGAAGATGCAGTAATCTCGTCGTTGATGCGGGTGTCATCAGACTTAGCTATTTTCCCTACCTCCATTCATAAAAAAATAACCCGGCGCTTCTCAGCAACCAGGTCGTACACATAGACATCCTCGATTTGAGGAAGAGAATCTAATTTGTATGACCAGTCAGCTGCTCATTGGCGCCAAAAGGTGGGAACCCTCGGGTTCCTCTTTAGGGCATTGCGGGAACAACGCCTTGCGAATAATAACACGTACAGCGCGTTATCACATTACGTACACGAAAAAGGGGCCTTGACCCCCTTGAACGCTCGCTTGCATGTATGGTGCCCGAGGCGAGACTCGAAGGGCCTTCGCTTCGCGAAGCCCCGGGCTTCGGGCGCGTGGCGCCCTCGCCACGCTCCGCTACAGACAGGCCACAGGCCTGTTTGCTTAACGCTTCGCGCGCTCACGCGAGTTCGGCACGAAAAAGGGGGCCGCAACCCCCTTGAACGCTCACTTGCATGTATGGTGCCCGAGGCGAGACTCGAACTCGCACGTTGTTGCCAACGGTGGATTTTGAGTCCACTGCGTCTGCCAATTCCGCCACTCGGGCACGCAATGCGTGAGTTAGTTTATCACAGCTTTCTACCGATTAGTCCGAAAATGGAACTTCGAGCATTTCGATGAGTTCGACCGTGCGTAGCATCTCGCGCTGACGGCATCCGCGACCGTCGACCGAAGCCTCACCCATCTGGTTATCGTAAGGGTCCTCGCGCATGCCGTCGAAAGAGGGCTCAAACTCTGCCTGGAATCGATTGTTGGCCACCATACGCCATGGGTCGAGATTGCCAAAGTAGTGACGGCGGCGCCACTCCTCCCCCATCCTGTGAGCAGAAGATCCAAATGACACGTCGGCGTTGAGCCAACCGGTTTGCGGCGTATAGAACTCTGCCCAGTCGTGCGACCCCACCGAATCGGGCGCAACGTACAGGCCGCTCTGCCAACGGGCAGGCACGCCCGCGATACGGCACATGGTGATAAACGTGAGCGCCATAACGCCGCAATCGCCGCGGAGCGAATGCGCGCAGTCATCGGCAATAGATCCCAAAAGCAAGTACGGCGGCTGATAGCGATAGTCGATATGCTGCGTCAGATAATCATAGATAGCACGAGCGCGATCGAGCGGATCCTCGAGTCCGTCAACAACACCGGCCGTCAGCTGCTGCAGATACGGCGTGAATGCAATGTGCGGACGGTCCTCGGAAATATCCTCGGGCAGAGGCGCGTCCATACGCGGATGAACCGGAAGTGTGCCACCGTAGACATCACAATAAGCAGCATCGATGTGATAACGATAAGTCACCGAGAATGAGCGCTCACTCGAAGAAGACCACGAGGCGGTACGCGCCGAAGCGTTCGCGGGAGCAACAGCACCCTCCGGCGTCATGTCGAGAATCTCGACCCGAGACTGCTGACGGCAGGCAGCCGCGACGGGAAGCCAAGCGCAAACGGTCTCTCCCTCCAGAGCGCCGGGGACAGACACGGACGCTTTAAGCGTAATGACGCGAGCCAATCCGTTTTGTGACTCCATCTCCTTGAGCATCTCGTCGCGCAGTGCTATTCCGTCCGTAGAATCGGGACGCATGCCGGGGACCTCTTTGGGATATACGCGAAGCGAATCGAGGAAGTTGTCGAGAACGAACAGCTCGCCATCGATAAAGCGCCAGTCAATACGCTTACGGTCAATCAGATCGTCAAACTGCTCCTCGGTAAACTCAGGCCACTCCTCGCGAATCATCGCAATAGCTCGATCGCGCGACACCGAAAAATGAAGCGGCGTCTCAAGCATGCGATACCGCTCGGCACGAACGCAGGCAGCAAGCGAGGGATCGGGATCTTGGGCAAGTAGGCGGTCGCAAGCCTCAATAGCCTGCGAAAGATACCCCGCGTCCTTTAAACGCAGAATCTCGGGTGGCAAGCCAACATCTAGAAAACGGAAGTCATCATTGCAAACATCAACAGAGCAACCAACAGGACCCTCGTCAATAACCTTCCCATCCGAAGGCAGCACATTAATAACAGCCATACCAAACTCCAAGTCATTAGAACTCTTGAAGTCCATTGTAGCGAGATAAAAAGAAAGCCCCAATAAAGGAACCCTCAACACCGATAAACGGTACCTATAAAAAATGAATTCAGCCCAGTAACCCTGTGGCGAGTTAACGAAGGAGGCCCCGTTCACCCGAAGCTTTTCCCATTGCGCGACTTCTGGCAAAGCCAGGTGAGCGCAAGGGAAAAGCGTAGGGTGAACGGGGCCTCCGACGGGAAAGATAAACCGCTACTTACGCCTTGTTGACGGAGCCAAACTCCTCCATGAGCTCCTTGGTGCGGGCAACGATGTTGTCGCGACCAGGCTTGAGGAGCTTGCGGGGGTCAAAGCCCTTGCCCTGCTGATCCTTGCCAGCCTCGATATACTCGCGAACGCCCTTGGCGAAGACGAGCTGCAGATCGGTGTTGACGTTGATCTTGGAGATACCCAGGGAGATGGCCTTCTTGATCTGATCCTCGGGGATGCCGGTACCACCGTGCAGAACGAGGGGCAGGTCGCCGGTCTGAGCCTTGATCTCGCCCAGACGCTCGAAGGAAAGGCCAGCCCAGTCGGCGGGATACACGCCGTGGATGTTGCCGATACCGCAGGCGAGGAAGTCGACGCCCAGGTCAGCAATCTGCTTGCACTCAGCGGGGTCAGCGAGCTCGCCGTTGGAGGTCACGCCGTCCTCGGTGCCGCCGATGCCGCCGACCTCGGCCTCGATGGACATGCCCTTGGAGTGGGCAAGCTCAACGAGCTCCTTGGTGCGGTCGAGGTTAAGCTGGAAGGTCTCCTCGTGAGAGCCGTCATACATGATGGACGTGAAGCCGGCCTCGATGCACTTGAAGCAGTCCTCGTAAGAACCGTGATCGAGGTGAAGGGCGACGGGGACGGTAACGCCCGTGGCCTCGACGGCAGCCTTGACCATGTCGGCGCAGACCTTGAAACCGCCCATCCACTTAGCGGCACCAGCGGTGCACTGAAGGATCAGCGGAGACTTGGCCTCCTCGGCGGCCTGGAGAATAGCCAGGGTCCACTCGAGGTTGTTGGTGTTGAAGGCACCGAGAGCGTACTTGCCGGCCTCGGCCTTCTTGAGCATGTCTGCTGCGTTGACGAGCATAAAAGAAACCTCCTGTAAGGTTGCTCCGATAACGCCTGAGATTTTACCACGACATACCCGAGCATAAACGTTCGTTTGTTCACGAATACCATCCGATTGGACAAATTTTGACCGTTTGCCCCACAGAATCGACCCACTGGGAAAATAGCTTGACGATTGAGCGGTCTTCGTGGTTCGAAAGACGGCTTCGAGCCTACATCTGCATAAACGGGTTCTGCATAAGTTCGCGCGCCATCGTGGTCGAATCGCCATGGCCCGTCAAGCAAACGGTATCGGGCGGAAGCGTCTTGGCAAGTTTGGAGAGCGAGCGCATAATCGCCGCCTCGTCACCGCCGGAAAGATCGGTACGGCCGTGACTGCCCGGGAAAAGCGTGTCGCCCACAAAGGCGATGTTCCCCTGCTCGGTCGCGGCGAACAGGACGATGCCGCCCGGCGTATGCCCCGGCGTCTCGATCACCTGCAGACAGACGTCGCCCACCTCGATTGTATCGCCCTCGGCAAGCAAGCGCGTCGGCTCACCCGGATCGGGCGTCTCGATACCCCACATGGCGCGCTGCTCCTCGATATTTGCGCGAGGTACCGTCACGTCCTTAGCGCACAACTCATATAGTGCGCTGTCGCCAACGACAGCTCGAA
This sequence comes from uncultured Collinsella sp., assembly GCA_900549745.1. Lineage (GTDB taxonomy): Bacteria > Actinomycetota > Coriobacteriia > Coriobacteriales > Coriobacteriaceae > Collinsella. The sequence continues at coordinate 5,262 of URPJ01000012.1, forward strand.
CCCCGGCAACCCCGCCAACATGGTCGGCATGACCGTGCGTGCAGACAGAGCCGAGTACGCGCACCTCGGGATGCGCGGTGCGGATATGCTCCACAAGACGCTCGCCCTCCCACGCCGGATCGACGATTAAGCACTCGTCATTCGAAATCACGGCGTAGCTGTTGGTCTGAATCGGGCCGTTGACGAGTGTCTCAATCGAAGCCGCACCTCGGGGTGTCAGGTCCAAAGTCATATCGCCCATGCGCATACCCTCCTTCTAAAATACGTTCGAGGCACCAAACGATGCCTCGAACGTAACCAATATCTATGATGCTGAGAGGCTCTCGCACCTACACACGGCGTTTGAGCTGAGCTCCGCCTTCGCCGGGCATAAGACGGCGAGCGTCGTAGACCGAATCGACACTGCTGATGGAAGCCAGCAGCGGATCCAGACCGCTCGCGTCCGAGATCTCGACCATGAAGCGCAGGGTTGCAATACCCTCGCGGTTGGTCGATGTGGCGGCAGAAAGGATATTGCCGCCCGCATCGCCAATGGCAATGGTGACATCCTTGAGCAGGCCCATGCGGTCCAGGCACTCGACCACGATCTCGACCTGGAAGAGGGTGTCGGCAGCGCCGTCCCACTCCACATCGATCATGCGCTCGGGATGTTCCATAAGACCCTTGACGTTGGGGCAGTTGGCGCGATGCACCGAAACGCCACGACCGCGCGTGATGAAGCCGACGATGTCGTCACCCGTCACGGGGTTGCAGCAATGAGCCAGACGGACCAGCAGGCCGCTGTTGCTCTCGCCCTTGACGATAATGCCGTTACTGGCGCTCTTGCCGCGCTTTTGCGGCTTGCGGTTGGAGCCGCGAGCGGGCTGCTTCACGACCTCGGCGATAGCCTCGGCCTTGGTGAGCTGTTCCTCGGGCTTGGGGTCCAAGATTTGCTCGACCTTATTGCCCACAGCGCGCGGGGCAACCTTGCCGGCGCCGACGGCGGCAAACAGGTCCTCGAGCTGCTTGAAGTTAAACTGCTCCGCCACGGCGTTGAGTGCACGCGTCGAACGCGGCGTAGAAATGCCATAGCCACGCTTACGCAGGTCCTTGGCCAGCATATCGCGACCGGCGGCAGCGTCGTCGTCCTTGGTCGCAGCGGCAAAATAGCGGCGGATCTTTGACTTGGCGGAAGGTGTCTTAACGATCTTGAGCCAATCGCGCGACGGCTTGGAACTCTTGTTAGTCAGGATTTCAACGCGGTCGCCCGTCTTGATCTCGTGCGTGAGCGGAGCCACCGCACCGTTGATTTTGGCGCCGACGCAATGGTTTCCCACCTCGGTATGAACGGCATAGGCAAAGTCGAGCGGCGTGGAGCCAGCACGAAGCGCCATGACCTCGCCTTTGGGCGTGAAGACAAAGATCTCCTGATCGAACAGATCGACCTTCAGCGAGTGCAGGTATTCCTTGGCATCGGTAATCTCGTCGGAAGCCGCCCAATCGAGCGAATGCTTGAGCCAGTTGATCTGGTCGTCCAAACGTTGAGCGTCATTGGTCTTGGAAGCAGACGATCCGCCCGACTTCTTATATAGCCAGTGGGCGGCAATGCCGTACTCGGCCTGCTCATGCATCTCGTAGGTTCGAATCTGAATCTCGAGCGGACGAGCCGTAGGGCCGATGACCGTCGTGTGGAGCGACTGGTAGTTATTGACCTTGGGCATGGCGATATAGTCTTTAAAGCGACCAGGCATGGGGTGCCACAGCGTATGCACCGCACCGAGCGTGGAGTAGCAATCGCGCACCGAATGGGTAATTACGCGCAGCGCCACCAGGTCGTAGATCTCGGAGAACTCCTTGCCCTTGCGCTTCATCTTTTGGTAGATGGACCAATAGTGCTTGGAGCGGCCGTTGATCTGGAAGTCCTCCAGACCAATGCGGTTGAGCTCATCGGTAAGCGTCTTGATGGTCTCGGCAAGGTAGCGCTCGCGGACCTCGCGCGACTCAGCCACCATGCGCGCGATGCGCTGGTAGGCATCGGGCTCCAGGTAGAAGAAGGACAGGTCCTCGAGCTCCCACTTAATAGAGCTCATGCCCAGGCGGTCGGCCAAGGGCGCGTACACGTCCATGGTCTCGCGAGCCTTAAACAGGCGACGATCCTCGCGCAGGGCTGCCAGCGTTCGCATGTTGTGCAGACGGTCGGCAAGTTTAACGATGATGACGCGAATGTCCTTGGACATGGCGAGGAACATCTTGCGCAGCGTGAGCGCCTGCTTCTCGTCCATGCTGTCGACTTCGATGTTGGTGAGCTTGGTCACGCCATCGACGAGCTCGGCCACCGTATCGCCAAACAGGCCGGAAACATCGGCAAGAGAAGTCTCGGTATCCTCGACGGTATCGTGCAGCAGCGCGGCGCACACCACATCGCAGTCCATCTTGAGATCGGCCAAAATGATGGCAACCTCGACGGGATGGTTAATGTACATCTCGCCCGAGCGGCGCTTTTGGTTGCAGTGCTTCTCGGCGGCAAAGCAGTAGGCCTGCTCAACCTTAGAAAAGTCGTCCTCATTCATATATTTGAGGCACAGGCGCTCCAGCTTGTCGTAGCTGTCCGCCATAATCTCGGGCGGCAGCTCATCGGCATGCTTATAGTGCTCCATCTCCGAAAACGGCTGGAGGGTGGAATCATGGGCGGTACGGGCTGCGGCATCCATCGAGGTCCCCTTCCCCTAGGCCCGCGGTACGATCGGGCGGTTAACTTTGGCTAGCATATCAGAAGCGCACGAATCAAGCGCCCAACTCCGGAAAGCCGAGAACTCCATGCGCGAGCGCAAGCCCTCCAAATAGCGGATTGACCTGCTCAATTGCACACGGCCGGGGTTTTCGGCCATCGCAATGCGACGGGTGTCATCAAACCCCGAAACGCGACAGAAGCCAAGCTCTTCGAAGATTCCCAGACCGCTTGCCACCGAGCGCTCGTCAACCGGCGTGCGGGCATCGATGGCAAGGCACATCTGCGCGATGTCGATATCGCTCGCACTAAATGAGTCGGCTCCGGTCTTGCCGCGGTTGGAGCGCCACATAGTCTGCAGCGCGCGATAGAGCGTGACGAGCTCGTCGCGCTCGGGCGCGTAGCAGTCGAGCAGGCGCTCGTTAATGCGAGCGTCACGCGACGAATAGAGCAGGTGAATCACGGCAGGTTGCCCGTCGCGACCGGCGCGTCCGCTCATCTGGTTGAACTCAATGCTGCCAAACGGCATGTGATAGAGCACGACATGGCGGATATCGGGCAGGTTCACGCCCTCACCAAAGGCAGAGGTCGAAACGATGCAGCTGAGGCTTCCGTCACGAAACGCTTCCTCCACGCGGCGACGATCGGAGCGCGCAAGCCCCGCGTTATAGAATGCGATGCGGGTCGCGCAATCGGGTACCCGCTTGCGCAGCGTCTTAGCAAGCGCCACGGACTGGTCGCGCGAGTTGACGTAAATGACGGTCTTCTCCCCCGTAGCCACGATTGACACCAGGCGGTTCTCGCGGCTCGCAAGGTCCCGGTCATCCTCGAGCCGCAAGTTCTCGCGCACCGTCTCGTCGACCACTGTACGGGTAATCGGTAGCACGCGGGCGAGCTCGGCCACAACCGGAGCCGTTGCGGTGGCAGTCGCGGCCAGAACGACCGGGTCACCCAGGGCCTTGAGGATATCGGGCATGTCGAGATAGGCACTGCGGTCGCCGCCCTTGGCAAGACCGGCATGATGCGCCTCATCGATAACGACAAACCCGATACGCCCCGAGCGCGCAAAGCGGTCACGGTGAATAGACAGGAACTCAGGCGTCGTGAGCACGATGCCGGTGCGGCCCGAAGCCAAGCCGGCAAACACGTCATCGCGCGCCGCCTCCACGGTCTCGCCGGTCAACACGCCCACGCCAATGCCGAGCGCAGCCATCGTCGACGAGAGGTGATAGGCCTGGTCAGCAACGAGCGCACGCAGCGGATAGACAAAGATGCTCGCACGCCCACGAAGGACCGCCTCGCGCGCGGCGTGCACATGGAAGATGAGCGACTTGCCACGCCCCGTCCCCATAACAGCCAAAACGCTCTGGTGGTCGGCGAGGGCGTCGAGTGCCTCGACCTGCGCGCGATGTGGCTGGTTCGAGCCGATAAAGCTATGGATAAGCGAGCGCGTGAGCTCGGTATAAGAAAGCTGGGCGAGCGTCTCGCGTTTACGCGACTCCAGACGCAGGCCAGAATCCGCCGGCTGCACGCCGCGGCGAAGCTCACATGCCGGATCGTCGATATTGGGCGCCGCGGTATCGCGCACCAAGACATCTTTGATCATGAGCTTGGGCTTCACACGTCCCTGCCAATGCTCGGCCACTGCCTCGAACACCAGGTCGACGGCGCTATCGCAATTGATGAGCTTATCGATCTGCGGCACGCGGAACATAATGGCCGGCACACTCGCAGCGCCATCGGTCGCCACGAAGCGCATGTGCTCGCCGGTTTTGCCCACCACGGCGCGATCGCACATTGTCACGCCCTCGGCCGCCAACAGCGGCACCTTGTTGCCCTGGCCAAACGGCTCAAGACGGGAGATTTGCTCGATGGTCTCGATATTTAGCTCGGAGAGGTCAACGGTGGCGGCAACCTCGTCGGTGTCCTCAAAGTCCTCGGCGGGAAGCTCGGACAGCACGGCGGAAAGGCGACGGCGGAACTCGTCGAGCTTGGACGCCTCGATGGTCACGCCCACCGCACCCGCATGCCCGCCGCGACGAATCAGCAGATCCGAGCAGCGCTCGACAGCGTCGAACAGGTTGACCTTGCCCACCGAGCGACCCGAACCGCGAGCGATACCGTCTTCGATCGAGAACAGCAGCGCCGGCACGTGATAACGGTTGGTCAGGCGGCTCGCTACGATACCCTTGACGCCCTCGTGCCAGCCCTCGCCACCCACGACGATTGCGCGACCGCCATCATAGGTCTCCTCGACCTTTGCCATGGCATCGCGCGTGAGCTCCGCCTCGATCTCGCGACGCTGACGGTTAATCTCCTCGAGCTCGGCCGCCAGCGCGCTTGCCTCGATGGGATCGCGGGCAAGCAGCAGGTCGAGCGCCAGCTTGGGATCGGCCATGCGGCCGGCGGCGTTCAAGCGGGGAATGAGCGAAAACGACAGGCCATCGGCCGTAATACTAGAGAGGTCGGCCTTGGCGAGCGCGGCCAGCGCGATATAGCCGGGGCGGGCGGTCACGCGCATCTGCTGGATGCCCTCGGCGACCAGCGCGCGGTTCTCGGGCGTCAGCGGCATCATGTCGGACACGGTACCCAGCGCCGCGACCTCGATCAGCGAACGCCAATACGACGGCTTGCCCAGACGCTCGCCCAGGACCTGCACCAGCTTGAGCGCCACACCGGCACCGGCAAGCTCGCGCGAGGGACCCTCGTCCTCGAGCTTTGGGTCGGTCAGGGGCACGCCCTGCGGCACCTGGTCGGACGGCTCGTGATGGTCCGTGACCACCAATTCGATCCCCAGGCTCTCCAGATAGGAAACCTCTTCCTTGGCGGCAATGCCGTTATCGACGGTCACGATCAGCTGGGGGCGAGCGAGCTCGTTAACGCGGTCGAGTGCCGCGCGCGAAAGACCGTAGCCCTCATCAAAGCGATGCGGAATAAACGGCGTGACATCGGCGCCAAACGTGCGCAGCGCCTCGGTCAACAGGCAGGTCGACGTAATGCCGTCAACGTCAAAATCGCCAAAGACTGCAATGTGCTCGTGGTTGCGAATAGCGCGCTCAACGCGGTCGGCAACGACCGACATGCCCGGGATAATGAGTGGGTCGGCCCAGTCGCGATCGAGCGAAGGCGTCAAAAACAATTGGCCCTCTTTGATGGAGCCAATGCCGTGCGCGACCATAATGCGCGCCACCAGCCCAGGAATGCCCAGACCAGCCGAAAGTTCCTTTTCGAGCTCGGGATTTTGCTGAGCGACCGCCCAGCGATGCGTCGTCTTAAGCGATGACATAGGCACCCACCCCCGATAGGGGCAGGTCGCCGCGATACCTCTCACGGTTCATAGCGATGAGTCCTCTGTGTATGCCCGCTTCGGCAGGCAGATCTGTTGAACGGATTTATTATACCGTGCAGCGCGGACGCAAAACGCCGCGGTGCGCCGCGGTTTCGGCAAACGATGGCGGTAATGCCCTCGAAACAATCGAGCGTTTCAGCCGCACGGACACATACGAGCGTCTAGCATATCCATACAAACAAGTTCGCGGATAAAGGGAGTCGCGGGGCATATGAAGCAATGGGCTGGACTGGGGAAGTTCCTCGCGGGGCACATGCAGATCATCGTTCCGATTTGTGTGGCGCTCGGCGTGCTCTTTCCCCAGCAGATCGGCGTTCTCAAGCCCATTGTTCCCGCCCTCTTCGCCTTTATGACGTTTCAGGGTGCGCTCAGCAACACCTTTCACCAGGTAGCCGAGGTGTTCCACCGTCCGCTGCACCTGATTCTGGCGTTGTTGGTCTCGGCGGCGCTTATTCCCATCGCGGCCTATGCCATGGGATCGTTGTTCTTTGGTTCCAACCCCAACCTTGTCTGCGGCATCGTGCTCGAATACAGTGTGCCCGTGGCAGTCACCGCTTTTATGTGGATCAGCATGTTCGGCGGCAACGGCCCGCTCGCGCTCACCATCATCCTGACGTCCTCGGTCATCTCCCCTGTGACGATTCCGCTTACGCTCAAGCTCCTGCTGGGCGCCACCGTCTCGATCGACGTGCCGAGCATGATGCAGAACATGGCCTTTATGATCGCCATCCCCGCTGTGCTCGGCATCGTGATCAACGAGCTCACGCGCGGCTGGGGGCACGAGAAACTCTCCCCCGCGCTCTCGCCCGCCTGCAAGTTCATGATGATGGGCGTTATCGCCTCCAACTCCACCGCCATGAGCGAGTACGTGCTGCACATGAACGCGGTGCGCTTGGAAGTCGCCCTCTTTATTTTGGTCTTCGCCATCAGCGGCTTTGTCGTCGGCATTCTGGTCGCCCGCGCGCTGCATCTGCCATATAGCGAAACGACCACCATGTGCTTTACCTGCGGCATGCGCAATATCTCTTCGGGCGCCGTCATCGCCACGCAATACTTTCCGGGCGAAGTTGTGTTTCCCGTCATGTGTGGAACGTTGTTTCAGCAGGTGCTCGCCTCGCTTATCGGACACTTCTTTGAGCGTCTGACCGGCGAGGAGCGCGCCGCCCAGCGCAAGCGGGTCGAGGCCGGCCGCGATGCAATGGCGCGCTAAACCGTCCGCAGTGTGCGGGCGCTCACTTTACGATGTGAGCGCCTCCAGATGTGCGCGGAATCGCTCCGCATCGACATCGAGCGTGGTCTCAGCATTGACCTGAGCCAGCCGATACCCGACAAAGTAGGGTGAAACCACCCAGCGCGGAAGCGCCTTGGCAATGGTCCGGCCGTCCATGTGGTAGAAGAACAAGTTGTACGACTCTGCGCGACCACCATGGTGCTCGTTCAGGATATAGCGCAGAGCTACCTGAATCGCATCGGCGAAGAGGTCCGTCTCGGCTTGGTCTCGCGCGCCATCGCTGGCGGCGATTCCCTGCGGGGCTGAAACATTGACCTCAAAGAACCCCATAATCGGTTCGGTTGAGATGTTGACCGCAACCCTTCCCCTCTGCCAAACATCGATGCCTTCAAAGTTGGCTGAGGTCAGCGCCGCATAGCCGTCCTCCTGTTCCAAGCCCACAATCTGCATGTGTGGATGGACGAGGCTGCCGCCCGAAAGCGGACCCTTGTTCTTGTACATGAGCACGCTTCGATACTGCTGCGAATCGATCATCTGCTGCCAGCAATCCAGAGCAAACCTCATCACATGGTGGAGTTCATCCGGCTTATAGGTCACCAGGTCGGCATCGTGATCGGCCGACTCGATCAGCACGGTTTGACGGGTGGCGCGCAGGGTCTTGAACTTATTCTCGAGCCAGATGCAGTCACCGTCGCGCTGGATGATGTTGGTGAGCCCCTCCGTGTTGCAAAAGGGACACGCGGTACCGGGGCGACGGTTGTCGTCGGGCTTGCCGCTCGCCTGCTGAACATCGAATACCAGCGCCACGGGTTATACCTCCAGCGGCACGATCTTGGTGCCATGGAGCTCGGAGACGTCTAGCGCCGCCGCGACCGCGTCGCGATTTGCCGTAGTGATGCCGCCGCCGGGAAGGATGGTCAAACGATCACCCGCATACTCGATTAAACGATCCAGGTGATCGAAATTATCCTCGATCGACGTACCGGCAGCGCCGCCATGCGTGAGGATGCGCGTAACGCCGCAGTCGGCAAGTGTATCAATCGCATCGAGCTGAGCCTCGGGCGAGAGCTGGTCAAATGCCATGTGGAAGGTGATGTCGATGGGCTCACGCTTACATTCCTCGGTCGCGCAGCCCGCAGCCATCACGAGGGCGCCAAGCGTAAGTTCGTCGAGCGCCCATCCGCCAGCGCAGGGCTTGCAGCAGCCAAAGACCAAGCCGTCAACGCCGGCGCTTACGGCAAGGCCCAGGTCCATCTCCATCATACGCAGCTCGTCCTGGTCGTAGTGAAAGTCGCCGCCACGCGGGCGAATCATGCACATCACCCGTGCATCGTGCTCGTGGACATAGTTGGTCGTAGCGCTGATAACGCCGGCCGAAGGCGTGGTGCCACCAACGGCAAGGTTGTCGCACAGCTCGATACGCCTTGCACCGGCATCGATAGCCGCCGGCACCCGCTCAAAGTTCTCGGCACAAAACTCGTACAGCATAGATAGACCCCCAAAGACAGCAGATGTTTTCCGACGGGCATTGTCACACATCCCCATGAAGTTGCGGTGGAATAGGGACTCTTTTGGCCTCTGGAGCCCGTATTCAGTCCCTATTTCACCGCAACTTAAAAAGGGGCGCTGACTGAGATAGTCAGCGCCCCTTTTGTTAGGTGGGGTAGCCTCCGAGGTAGGCTTTGCGGACGTTGTCGTCATGCAGGAGCTCTTGGCCGGTGCCGGTCATGGTGATCTTGCCGGTCTCGAGCACGTAACCGCGTGTGGCGATGGAAAGCGCCATCTGCGCGTTTTGCTCGACCAGAAGCACCGTGGTGCCGGCCTTGTGCAGGTCCTCGACAATCTGGAAGATCTGTTCGATCAGAATCGGTGCCAGACCCATGGAAGGTTCGTCGAGCATGAGCAGCTTGGGATTACTCATAAGGGCGCGGCCCATAACGAGCATCTGCTGCTCGCCGCCCGAAAGGGTGCCGGCGACCTGGCGACGGCGCTCCTTCAGGCGCGGGAACTGCTCGTAGACGCGCTCAAGGCCCGGAGCAACCGTGGACTTGGGCTGCGTGTAGGCGCCCATCTCCAGGTTCTCCTCGACCGTCATCTGCAAAAAGGCGCGACGGCCCTCGGGCACCTGGGCCAGACCCTTACCAACCAGCTTATCGGCGGGCGTATGAGTAATGTCCTCGCCCATAAACTTGATGGAGCCGGTCTTGGAGCGCAGCAGGCCCGAGACGGTCTTGAGCGTTGTGGACTTGCCGGCACCGTTCGCACCGATCAGAGCCACGATCTCGCCCTCGTTGACGTTAAAGGAGATGTCCTTGATGGCGTGGATGGCGCCGTACCAGACGTTGATGTTGTAGACGGAAAGCATCGGCTCTGCCATTTAGTTCTCCCCCTTATCCTGCTTGCCCAGATATGCCTCGATAACGGCGTCGTTGTTCTGGATTTCCTCTGCCGTGCCCTTGGCGATGACCTTACCAAAGTTGAGCACGCAGATACCCTCGCAAATATTCATGACGAGCGACATGTCGTGCTCGATAAGCATGATGGCGATACCAAAGGTGTCGCGAATCTTAACGATGTTCTCCATGAGTTCCGCGGTCTCGGACGGGTTCATGCCGGCGGCAGGCTCGTCGAGCAGCAGCAGTTTGGGGTTGGTGGCAAGCGCGCGGACGATCTCCAGACGACGCTGAGCGCCGTAAGGCAGCGATCCGGCCTGCTCGTTTGCCAGATGCTCCATATCAAAGATGGACAGCAGCTCCATGGCGCGCTCGTGGGCGGCCTTCTCGTGCTTCCAATACGTCGGCAGGCGCAGCACGCCCTCAAAGCCGGAGTAACGCTCCTGGTTATGCAGACCGACCTTAACGTTATCCTCCACCGTCATGGTGTTGAACAGGCGAATGTTCTGGAAGGTACGGGCAATACCCATGCGGTTGACCTGATAGACCGACTTGCCCGAGGTATCCTCTCCGTCGAGCAGGATGGTGCCGTGCGTGGGCTGATACACCTTGGTGAGCAGGTTGAAGACCGTGGTCTTACCGGCACCGTTGGGGCCGATCAGACCGGCGATCTCGGTCTTGCCGATAGTCAGGCTAAAGTCGTCGACTGCCTTAAGGCCACCGAACTCAATGCCCAGGTGGATGCACTCGAGTGCAGGGCGCTCGCCCAGGTCACGATCGGGAACGATGGCGCCAGAAGGATACGGGACCATCTTGCCCTTCTTGAACTCAAATTTACTGGGCATCGGCTGCCACCTCCTTCTTGGAAGCAAAGCGATCCTTAATGCGTGCGAAGAACGCCTTGAGCTGCGGGTTGTTGGTAAAGATCATGACCAGGATCAGCACGATAGCGTAAATGAGCATACGGTAGTCCGAGAACTGACGGAGCAGCTCGGGAAGCACCGTGAGCAGCGCCGCCGCGATGACGGAGCCGCGCATATTGCCCAGACCGCCCAGGACCACGAACACCAGAATGAGGATGGACGTGTTGAAGTCGAACTTGGTGGCGGAGAGCTGCGAGAAGTTACCGCCGAAGAGGGCTCCGGCAGCACCGGCGAGGGCAGCGGAAACCACGAAGGCGATCATGCGGTACTCGGTGACGGAGATGCCTACGGACTCGGCTGCAATCTTGTTATCGCGCACGGCCATAATGGCACGGCCGGTACGGCTGCGAACCAGGTTGAGCACGATCACGAGTGCGACCATGACCAGGATGGCACCGGCGAGGAAGGTCGAGTACGTCGACACGCCCGAGGCGCCCTGGGCGCCCTTGATGATGGCGGTGCCGTCCTCGAGCAGGTGCAGGTCGTCGATCGTAGAGTTGCCCGTGATGTTAAAGATCACGTGCAGGCCGCGGGAATCGACGCCCACAATGAGGCAGGTGACGACCTCTTTGATGATCTCGCCAAAAGCCAGGGTCACGATGGCCAGATAGTCGCCGCTCAGGCGCAGGACCGGGATGCCGATCAAGAAGCCCAAGATGCCAGCGGCGATAGCGCCGACCACAATGCTGATGATCAGACGCATCGGATCGGACGGAACGGTGCTCTCCAGCGCGACGGCAGTGACGATGCCCGTATAGGCACCGACGCTCATAAAGCCCGCGTGGCCCAGCGACAAGTCGCCCGCGATGCCGACGACGAGGTTAAGGGAGATGGCCATGACGATATAGGCCGTGATGGGAACCAGCTGACCGGCGATCATGCGCGGGATCATGTGGTTGGACTGCATAAAGAACACGATGGCGAACGCCACAACGCACATGGCGTACGTGACAAAGTCGTGACGCGTCTGCTTGTCTTTAAGAAACTTCATAACGCTCACCTACACCTTCTCGGGGACGTACTTGCCCAAGAGGCCGGCAGGCTTGACGAGCAGGACGATGATCAAAACACCAAAGACGATGGAGTTGGCAAGGCTCGTGGAAATGTAAGCCTGCGCCATCGCCTCGATGATGCCGATGAGAATACCGCCGACAAAGGCACCGGGGATGGAGCCGATGCCGCCGAAAACGGCAGCGTCGAAGGCCTTGATGCCAGGCATGGCGCCCGTGGTGGGCTGCAACACCGGCGAGTAGGAGCACAGGAGCACGCCGGCGATGGCGGCAAGGGCGGAGCCGATGGCGAACGTCATCGAGATGGTGCGGTTGACGTTGATGCCCATGAGCTGAGCGGCGGCCTTGTCCTCGGACACAGCGCGCATGGCCTTGCCCATCTTGGTCTTACCTGTAAAGAACATCAGGCCGGCCATGATAACCAGGCAGGCGACGATGGTGACGAGCGAGACGGCGCTTACGTTAAACTTGGCCAAGAACTCCGGCACCGGGAAGGTGACGAGCGAAGTGAAGTTCTTGGGCGTGGCGCCCCACAGAAGCTGCGCGGCGTTCTGCAGGAAGTAAGACACGCCGATGGCCGTGATCAGAACGGCCAGCGGGCCTGCTTGGCGCAGCGGCTTATAGGCCAGACCCTCAATGAGAACACCGAGAACCGTGCAGACCACACAAGAGAGAACTACAGATGCCCAGCCCGGGAGGCCGAGATACGACGTGGCACAGAACGAGACATAGGCACCGACCATGATGACATCGCCGTGAGCGAAGTTCAGCATCTTGGCGATACCGTAGACCATGGTGTAGCCCAACGCGATGATGGCGTAGACGCTGCCCATGGACAGGCCGTTGACCAGGTATTGGATAAAGACCGTCATGTTCCACATCCCCCTTTCGAATAGGTTTCCAGTTGATGTATGAAACAGGGACGTTACATCGTCCCTAGATACCAAGCAAGCAGGGAAGGCCAAAACCTCCCCTGCTTGGGATCAAAACCGCTCTATGTAAGGCGGCTAATTAGGCCTGTACGTACTTGCCGTCGGTGATGACGTACGCCGTGGGCTCCTTCTGGACCTGACCCTTATCGTTCCAGGTGAGCTTGCCGGTCAGACCGTCAACGGTAATCTTGAGCATAGCCTTGGACAGCTTCTCGGCGGCCTCGGTCGGGTCGGCGTCGACACCAAGACCGGCCTCCTTGAGGGCCTCGGCCACCGCGTGCACGCCGTCGTAGGCGTCGGCGGCAAACTGGTCGGGGGTATCGCCGTACTTATCCTTGTAAGCGTTGACGAAGTCGGCGTTCTTCTCGTCGTCGGCGGAGAACGGGGTCATGAGCAGCAGACCCTCGGCAAGAGAGGTATCGAAGCCCTCAACGCCCAGGATGCCGTCCATGCCGTCGCAGCCCATCATCTTGACGTCGTAGCCCATGTCCTTGGCGTTCTTGAGCAGGACGGACGCCGGCGTGTAGTAGATCGGCGCAAAGATCATGGTGGCGCCGGCCTGCTTGGCCTTGGTCAGCTGGTTGGTAAAGCTCGTGGCGGAGTCGTCCTTAAAGGTCTCCTCGTCAACAATCTCGAGCTTGGACTCAGCGGCCTGGGCCTTAAAGGAATCTGCGATGCCCGAAGAATAGGCGTCGCCGGAGTTATAGAACAGCACGAACTTCTCGTCCGCATACTTCTGCGCCAGGAACTTGGCAGCGTTGACACCCTGGTTGGGGTCGGTGAAGCAAACCTGGAAGACGCAATCCTTGCCGTCGGTGACGTCCTCGGAGGACGCGGACGGGGTGATCATGAACGTCTTGGGGTCGTTACCGCACTCGGCGGCAACGGCAACCGACGCACCCGTGGTGGTCGGGCCGACGAGGGCCTGCATGCCCCAGTCGAGCAGGGTGTTGAAGGCGTTGACGGCCTTCTCGCCGTCGGCCTGGTCATCCTCGGCCTTGCTGGCAAGCGGCAGCTCCTTGGTCGAGAAATCCTTGCAGCCAAGCTCGACACCCTGGGTAACGGACTTGCCGTAGGACGCGTTGGCGCCGGTCAGCGGGCCGATGGTACCGATCTTAAACGAAGCGTCGCTCGAAGCGGAACCGCTGTCGCCGCCGTTGGAGGAGCAGCCAGCTAGAATGGACATCGCCCCCAGACCTGCTGCGCTCGCGATAACGCTCCTGCGATTCATAACAGGGTTCAATGACTTACCGGTGAGGCTCGACATGCGGCTCTCCTCTCAAATCTCGTCGGGTTTCGGCTACCCGACAGGCCATCCTTCGCCGTGTTCGGCGTTCGCAAAATACTAGACGCTTTAGTTAAGGAAAGTGGCGATTATTTCAACTTTTCTTTGGATTTGTTCATTTATCCATAATTCTGCGTATTTCTATTACTTTATGCAGTAATGCCACTTTATTGTGTGAAAGTAATGTTTCCGTTCTGTTACAGGCGTCCCTGCCCTGAATAAAACGGCCTCACCGGTCGCGCTTTATGCGCACTTAGGCGGCGATGTACTTGCCGTCCTGGATCACATAGGCTGTAGGTCGTATGTAGCGAGCGTGTTTCCAATGTTTCCGCAGCGTTTCGGGGGTGCCGTTTTGTGCGGCTCCTGTTGCCTGGCGAGCACGCGCCCCCGGTTCACGCTAGAATGCACTCAACCTTTAAGCGGTTTATCCATCCATAAGATGCACGAAGGAGTTATCTATGAGCGAACCCCTGCGCACCGTGAACGTCGGTCTGATCGGTCTGGGAACCGTCGGCGGCGGCGTGGCCCGTCTGATCAAGAGCCACCACGATGAGTACCTGGCAGCCTACGGCATCGACCTTAAGCTGACCCGCGCCTGCGCGCTTGCTTGGGAGCAGGCCGAGGCGGCAGGCATTGAGCGCGAGGCCTTTACGAGCGACTGGCACGATGTCGTCACCGACCCCGCCGTCGACATCGTCGTCGAGCTGATTGGCGGCGAGCATCCCGCAACCGAGATCTTCACCACTGCCTTCGAGAACGGCAAGCATGTCGTCTCCGCCAACAAGGCCCTGCTGGGCCGCCGTGTCGAGACGCTTGCCGAGAAGGCGCGTGCGTGCGGCGTGCAGATTAAGTGCGAGGCCAGCTGCGGCGGCGGTATCCCCATCGTCAGCACGCTCGAGCACGACCTGGTGGGCAACAAGATCCTGACCATCGCCGGCATCCTCAACGGCACCACCAACTACATCCTGTCGCGTATGGACGCCGAGGGCGCCGATTACGCCGATGTGCTCGCCGATGCCCAGGCCAAGGGCTATGCCGAGGCCGATCCGTCCGCCGACGTCGACGGCTTCGATGCCGCCAGCAAGACGGCCATCCTCGCCTCCATCGGCTTTGGCACCCGCGTGACCACCGACGACGTCTACCAGCAAGGCATCCGCACCATCGGCGCCGAGGACATCGCCCAGGCCCGCGAGCTCGGCTACACCATTAAGCTGCTGGGCATCGCCCGCAACACCGATGCCGGCGTCGACGTCCGCGTGCACCCCACGCTGATCCCTGCCGACCACATGCTCGCTAAGGTCAACGGCGCCATGAACGCCGTCTACGTGGTGGGCGACGCTGTGGGCGAGACCATGTTCTACGGTGCCGGCGCAGGCTCCTTCCCCACCGCGAGCGCCGTCGTGGGCGATATCCTGTCGCTGTCCGAGCAGATCAGCCGCGGCGTTGCACCGCTGCCCGAGATCGAGCCCTACGGCCACAACCTCGCCTTTAAGCCCATGGACGAGCTCCAGACCAAGTACTATGTGCGCCTGAAGGTCGCCGACCGCGTGGGCGCTCTGTCCGAGACGGTCGATATCTTCGCCAAGCACAACATCTCGATCTCGCTCATCAATCAGGTCGAGGATGGCAAGTCGGGCGTCACCGACACCTGCTCGGTCATCTTCCTGACGCACCGCGCGCTCGAGAAGGACGTCCAGGCTGCCGCCGCCGAGCTTGCAGGCGTCGACTGCGTGGCCGAGGTCGCCAACGTCCTGCGTATCGAGGACGTCGAGGCCTGGACCGAAGGCGTTATGGCCAACTAGTTCGGTCTTCGGTATACGACATATATGTTGAGGGGCTCCCGTCCGGTCTTGGACGGGAGCCTTTTTACTTGCGCGCTCGGGGCGCATCGGCGTGCCTTGCGTTTGAACAACTTGACCGTTCATTGACAACCGGGGGTACCGTTCACCGATAGGCGAACGCGCTCGTTTTGGGCCGCCACTATGCTGTGCTGCGTATGTCCACACCCCCGAAGAATGGAGGCACCATGTTGCTCGAGGGCAAGAAAGCAATCATCACCGGAGGCACGCGCGGCATCGGCTATGCCATCGCCTGCCGTTTTATTGAGGAGGGCGCCGCCGTCACCGTCTTTGGCTCTCGCCAGGAGACCGCCGACGCCGCCGTTGAGAAGCTGACCGCAGCCTATCCCGAGGCCAAGGTCTGGGGCCGCTCCTGCGACCTCACCTCGCTCGAGGCCGTGACTGAGGCCTTTACCCAGGCAGCCGCCGACATGGGCGGCCTGGACACGGTCGTCAACAACGCCGGCATCTCCCAGCGCTCGCCGCTTCTGGAGTACACAGCCGAAGAGTTCGCCAAGGTCATGGACCTCAACGTCGTCGCCGTCTTTAATGGCCACCAGGCCGCTGCCAAAATCATGACCGAGGCCGGTCACGGCGGCACCATCACCACCACGAGCTCGATGGTCGCCAAGTACGGTCAGCCCTCCGGCGTTGGATATCCCACGTCCAAGTTCGCCGTCAACGGCATGGTTCAGTCGCTCTCGCGTGAGCTCGCCCCAATGGGCATTCGCGTCAACGCTGTCGCGCCCGGCGTGACCAAGACCGATATGGTCGCCAACCTTCCCGAAGAGGTCATCAAGCCCATCATCGCCACCATTCCGCTCGGCCGCATGGGCGAGCCCGAGGACGTCGCCAACGCCTTCGTCTACCTGGCGAGCGACATGTCCTCCTACGTCACGGGCGCCGTACTCCCCGTCGACGGAGCCGCCCGCTCCTAAGGGTCACAGGCTTTTGCCCCAGCCTTCTACAGAGCCCTACGCAAAAGGCGCACTGTCTGCATCGATTGCAGGCAGCGCGCCTTCCTTTATTTAGACGGAACCCGTATCCCGGTATTCCTTGCTACTTGCCGTCGTCGTCCTCGGCTTCTTCTCTAGCGTAGAGCTCCAGCATGCGGCGGCGGTATTCGTGCACGGCGAGCTTGGCGCGCTCCAGGCGACGGCGCTCGCGCGGGGTGAGCTTGGACGGGTCGATCTCGTCGCCATAGGTCTTCTCGGCCAGCAAATGGGCGGCGTCGACGATACGGGCATCGATGCGCTCGCTTGCCGCCTCGGCCGAAAGGCGATCGGCAATGGTATCGATCGTAGGCACGCCGTCGAGTGCGCGGCCGTGACCGTGCGAGGTCAACAACTCGTGCTCACGCGCGAGCAAGCTCGCCAGATCGTGATGGGCGCGCAGAATATCGAGCGCGTCGGATGGATGCTCGGCAACCTCCGCCACGGCGGCAACCGGCGCGGCGTCGATCACGCGGTAGAAGAGTTGGGCGAGCAGCGGCATCAAAAACACCGTGATGGCACCGGCGGCAACCATGACCGAGGCAATGTCTTGCGAAAGCGCCCCCGCGTTAACGGCCACACTCGTTACGGCAACGATGATCGGAAGCGCCGTGGTGCAGTACAGGGCCACGGTAATGCGGCCATACGCCGAGACATCGCGCGTCTCGGGACAGATGCTCATAGAGACAAGAATGGGCACGGCGCGGATGATGAGCAGCGCCACGATAAAGCCCACGAGCAGCCCGGGGCGCGATGCCACAGCCGTCAGGTCGATCTTTGCGCCCGACACGGTAAAGAACACGGGGATCAAAAAGCCGTAGGCCAGACCATCGAGCTTGGTCTCGAGCGTGTGATTGCCCTCGGGGATGATATAGCGCAGGACAAAGCCGGCGGCAAAGGAGCCCAGCACGATGTCGAGATCGAAGATGGCCGAGAACGCCACGAGCGTGACCAGGATGAGAACCGTCAAGCGCACGAAGGTCTGCGATGTGGTATCGGCGCGCTCCTCGACAAACGCAAAGAAGCGGCTGCCGACGCGCTTGGAGCGGCTCGGGACCACGGCCAGCAGCACGCAGACCACCGCAAACAGACCCAAGATCACGAGTGTCTGAATGCCGGTGCGCGCAGAGAGCAGCACCGACATGGCAAGCACGGGGCCAAGCTCGCCCCAGGTACCGTACGCGAGAATCGAATCGCCCACGCGTGTGCCGGTAAGCGAGCGCTCGCGCATGATGGGCACGAGCGTGCCGAGCGCCGTCGAGGTAAGCGCGAGCGTCACGGCGATGCCGTCGAAATGGCTGACCGAGAACCACGGCGTAAAGCGCACGGCAAGCCAGGCGATGCCAAACGTGACGACCCACGTCGCCATGCCATAGCGCCCCTCGACGCCCGTGATGTTCTTGGGGTCGATCTCAAAACCGGCGAGCAGGAACAAAAAGGCCAAGCCGAGCTCGGACACGAGCGAGACCTCGGCGTCCACATGGATGATGCCGAGCATATGCGGACCCAGCACCGCGCCGAACACGAGCAAAAAGACCGTCTCGGGAACGGGCTTTCCGGGAATTGCCGAGGCGATAAAGGGACTCGCAAAGGCCACGAGCGCGATGATGGCGAGAGAAACGAATGCCATGTGATGCCTTTCTCTTGTTTGCGCTTCACTGTAGCACCCTCGCCGTCCTCTACGCGCCGCGAGCTGTCGTATCATAGTGACGTTTACAAACATGTGGCTCAAGGCGACCGCGAGGCTTGCCCCGCAAACCGACCGCTGCCGCATACCGTACCGTACGCCCAACCGATCAGGAAGGCAGGAACCAATGGTCTCTCGTATCTACGTGGAGAAGAAACCCGGGTTCGACGTCGAGGCTCAGCAGCTCAAGGGCGAGCTGACCGAGATTCTCGGCATTCAGGGCATCGAGGCCCTGAGGATCATCAACCGCTACGACGTCGAGGGCATCGACGAGGAGCTTTTCCGCTCCTGCGTGCCGACCGTCTTTAGCGAGCCCCAGGTCGATGTGACCTACGACGAACTCCCCGCAAGCGATGGCGCCGTCTTTGCCGTCGAATTCCTGCCTGGCCAGTTTGACCAGCGCGCCGACTCCGCCAGCGAGTGCGTGCAGCTCATCAGCCAGGGCGAGCGCCCCGCCGTGCGCTCCGCCAAGGTCTATATGATCTCGGGCGCTCTGGACGAGGCCGCCATCGATGCCATCAAGCACTACGTGGTGAACCCCGTCGAGGCGCGCATCGCCTCGCTCGACCTGCCCGAGACGCTGTACATGGAGACTCCCGAGCCCCAGCCCGTCGAGGTGCTCGACGGCTTCCGCAAGCTCGACGAGGCCGGCCTTGCCGCCTTTATCGCCGATCGCGGCCTTGCCATGGACGAGGCAGACATCGCCTTCTGCCAGCAGTACTTCCGCGATGAGGACCGCGACCCCACCATCACCGAGATCCGCGTGATCGACACCTACTGGTCCGACCACTGCCGCCACACCACCTTCGGCACCGTCCTGGACGACGTGACGATCGACGACGCCGTGGTGCAGCAAGCCTTCGACCGCTACATGGAGATGCGCCACGAACTCGGCCGCGACGCCAAGCCCGTCTGCCTCATGGACATGGGCACCATCGGCGCCAAGTACCTTAAGAAGACCGGCGTCATGACCGATGTCGACGAGTCCGAGGAGATCAACGCCTGCACCGTCAAGGTGAAGGTCGATGTCGACGGCGAGGACCAGGACTGGCTGTTCCTGTTTAAGAACGAGACCCACAACCACCCGACCGAGATCGAGCCCTTCGGCGGTGCCGCCACCTGCGTGGGCGGCGCCATCCGCGACCCGCTCTCGGGCCGCAGCTACGTGTACCAGGCCATGCGTGTCACCGGCGCCGGTGACCCCACCGTCCCGGTTTCCGAGACGCTCGAGGGCAAGCTGCCGCAGCGCAAGCTCGTGACCACTGCCGCCGCCGGCTACTCCAGCTACGGCAACCAGATCGGCCTTGCCACCGGTCAGGTCAACGAACTCTATCACCCCGGTTACGTGGCCAAGCGCATGGAGGTTGGCGCCGTCGTGGGCGCTACCCCGGCAAACCACGTTCGTCGCGAGTGCCCCGCCCCCACCGACAAGATCATCCTGCTGGGCGGCCGCACCGGCCGCGATGGCATCGGTGGCGCCACCGGCTCCTCCAAGACCCAGAACACCGAGTCCATCGAGACCTCGGGTGCCGAGGTCCAGAAGGGCAACGCCCCTGTCGAGCGCAAGCTGCAGCGTCTGTTCCGCCGCGGCGACGCCTGCCGTCTGATCAAGCGCTGCAACGACTTTGGCGCCGGCGGCGTCTCGGTCGCCGTGGGCGAGCTTGCCGACGGCCTGTATGTCGACCTGGACACCGTGACCAAGAAGTACGACGGCCTGGACGGCACCGAGCTCGCTATCTCTGAGTCCCAGGAGCGCATGGCCTGCGCCGTCGCCGACGGTGACGTCGAGGAGTTCATGGGCTACGCCGCCGAGGAGAACCTGGAGGCGACCGTTATCGCCGAGGTTACCGCTGAGCCGCGCATGCGCATGGCCTGGAACGGCGTCGCTATCGTCGACCTGTCCCGCGAGTTCCTCAACTCCAACGGCGCACCCAAGCACCAGGTCGCCCACGTGTGCGCCCGTAGCGTGTGGCAGCCCAGCTGGGCCGGCACCACGCTCGCCGAGCGCATGACCTCGCTCGTCACCGACCTCAACGTCGCTTCCAACAAGGGCCTTTCCGAGCGCTTCGACTCCACCATCGGCGCCGCGACCGTGCTCATGCCCTTTGGCGGCAAGACGCAGCTCACCCCCAGCTCGGCCATGGTCGCCAAGTTCCCCGTGGGCGGCGAGACCACCACGGCGAGTGCCATGGCATGGGGCTTCAACCCCTATCTGATGGAGGCCGACCAGTTTGCGGGCGCCTACCTGTCCGTGGTCGAGTCCATCGCCAAGCTCGTGGCTGCCGGCTTTGAGCACAAGCGCGCCTATCTCTCCTTCCAGGAGTACTTCGAGCGTCTGCGCACCGAGGCCGAGCGCTGGGGCAAGCCCACGGCAGCCGTCCTGGGCGCCCTCATGGCCCAAGTCGACCTGGGTGCCGGCGCCATCGGCGGCAAGGACTCCATGAGCGGTTCGTTTGAGGACGAGACCGGCGAGCTCAACGTTCCGCCGACCCTGATCAGCTTCGCCGTCGCCGTGGGCAAGGCCGCCCGCGCCGTCTCGCCCGAGTTCAAGGGCCTCACGCACCGCGTCGTCCGCATCGCCCCCGCCACCTATGGCGAGGACTACCGTCCCGACGCCCAGCAGTTGCTCGCCGCGTTTGACGCCGTCGAGGCGCTCACTGCTACCGGCAACGCCCTGGCCATATCCACGCCCGGCTACGGCTGCGGCGCCGAGAGCCTCTTTAAGATGTGCGTCGGTAACCAGATCGGTATCGAGCTTGCCGAGGATGTAGACGTGGAGAGCCTCTTCACCCCGCTCTACGGCAGTTTTATCGTCGAGCTCGCCGAGGACGCCGAGCTGCCCGAGGTCGCCGACGGCGTTGTCGTCGAGCCCCTGGGCACCACCGTCGAGGGCTATGTCATCGACACCGGCTCCGAGGTCATCGAGCTCGCCGAGCTCCAGGAGGCCTGGGAGAGCGGCATCGAGGGCGTCTTCGCCTACCGCAGCGCCGGCGAGACCCCCGAGGTCGAGACCATCGACTTCCGCGCCAAGGATATCCACGTGTACGGCGGCGCCAAGATCGCCCGCCCGCGCGTGATCATCCCCGTGTTCCCCGGCAACAACTGCGAGTACGACAGCGCCCGCGCCTTCCGTGCCGCCGGTGCCGAGGCCGACACCTTCGTGATCAACAACCTCACGCCCGAGGCCGTCGCCGAGAGCACCCACGAGCTTGCCCGCCGCATCCGTGCAAGCCAGATCGTTATGATCCCCGGCGGCTTCTCGGGCGGCGACGAGCCCGACGGCTCTGCCAAGTTCATCACGGCGTTCTTCCGCGCTCCCGAGGTCACCGAGGCAGTCCGCGACCTGCTCAAGGCCCGCGATGGCCTGATGCTGGGCATCTGCAACGGCTTCCAGGCCCTGATCAAGCTCGGCCTGGTGCCCTACGGCGACATCGTCGACGCCACGCCCGATGCGCCCACGTTGACGTTCAACACCATCGGTCGCCACCAGAGCCGTCTGGTGCGCACCCGCATCTCGTCCAACTTGTCCCCGTGGCTGTCGCAGTGCAGCCTGGACGACCCCTATACCGTCGCCATCAGCCACGGCGAGGGCCGCTTTGTCGCCAATGACGAAGTGCTCGCCCAGCTGATCGCCAACGGCCAGGTCGCCACGCAGTACGTGGGCGAGAACGGCAAGCCCAGCATGGACCTTTCCGTCAACCCCAACGGCTCCGCACTCGCCATCGAGGGCATCACGAGCCCCGACGGCCGTGTCCTGGGCAAGATGGGCCATGCCGAGCGTCGCGGCGACAACCTGTACTGCAACGTGCCCGAGCATGTCCCCGGCGACAAATTCATGCCGATCTTTGAGAGCGGCGTAGCCTACTTCGCTTAATACGTTCCCATCGGGTACAATCCCCTCGGGTAACAACACCCGCCACCGGCACGCCCGGTGGCGGGTTCTTTTTTGCTTCGCGCGTATAGGAGAAGAACATCATGGAAAGCCGCAAGCCGTATCTCGCCACCCTGCCCGGACTCATCCTGGGCTGCCTCGTTTGCTGCGCGCTCTGGGGGTCGGCTTTCCCCTGCATCAAAATCGGCTACGGCCTCTTTGGCATCCCGGCGCACGACAGCGCCTCGCAGCTGCTCTTCGCCGGTCTGCGCTTCACCCTTGCCGGCATGCTGGTCATTGTTGGCATGAGCGTGGCCCAGCGCCGTCCGCTCGTTCCGCAAGCGCGTGATATCAAGCCCATATGTATCCTGTCGCTCTTCCAGACTATCGGGCAGTACTTCTTTTTCTACCTGGGACTCTCGCGCGCCAGTGCCATGTCGAGTTCCATCATCGAGGCCAGCGCCAACTTCCTAGCCATCCTCTTTGCCGCTCTGGCGTTTCGCACCGAGAAGCTCAATACGGCCAAGGTGCTCGGCTGCGTACTGGGCTTTGCCGGCGTCGCGCTCGTCAACCTTTCGGGCGCGGACGGCACCTTTGGCTTTACGCTCGACGGCGAGGGTTTTATCCTGGCCTCCACCGTCGCGGGTGCCCTTTCGACCTGCCTGATCGGCATCTTCTCGCGCGAGCACGACGGCGTCTTGCTTGCCGGGTGGCAGTTCTTGGTCGGCGGCCTGGCCCTCACCGCCATCGGCTTTTTGATGGGTGGCGCGCTCTCCCCCACGGCGATTGCCCCCGCCATCACGCTCATCATCTACATGGCGCTTATCTCCGCGGTCGCCTACTCGCTGTGGTCGCGCCTGCTTGCCGTCAACCCCGTCAGCCGCGTCTCGGTCTTTGGGTTTATGAACCCCGTCTTTGGTGTGCTGCTGAGCGCGCTACTGCTCGGCGAGGGTGCTGGCACGAGCCCCGTTACCGTCATCGTTGCCCTGCTATTGGTCTGCGGCGGCATCATCATCGTCAACAAACCCAAAAAAGCCTAGCGAGCTACCCTTATTTAGCAGAGAGGATTCACATACTTTAGCTTAATGGAGTACATCAGTGAGCTGAGGGCCGCCACGCACGCAAGCGTGCACCCCTTTTCCTAGCGTATCTGGACGCCGGCTTTCTTTTTCTCGGCCTTGACGCGGTAGAGCTCCGCATCGGCAGCGCGAAGTAAGTCTTGCCAGGTATCAACACTATCGCCGACCCGCGCGTAACCGATGGACATCCGCAATGCATACGGCACCTCGGCACGAGCGAGCTCGTCGTTAATCGCCGAACACAGGTCTATGATGTCCTGTTCCGCCGCAGCCTTCTGGAGCACCACGAACTCATCGCCGCCATAACGTGCGATAAAACCACCAGACGCCGAGCAGACCTCTTTGAGCGTAGCAGATATGACCTGGAGAGCATGGTCGCCCTCCACATGTCCATAGCGATCGTTAATCAGCTTAAAGCCGTCGGCGTCCATCATAAGCAGATACACATCATCGGCCTGATCAGCACCCGAGAACAGCGACAGCATATAGGTCTCAAAACGGTTGCGATTGTTAAGGCCAGTCAACGGGTCGGTCGAGATCAGCTGCTCCTGACAGATGATATAGAGCAGCAACATGCTAATCATTATGCCGACACAAAGGCCAGGCACCGAGTATACGATCTGAAAGGTACCGCCCACCAGAGCGGGAACCGCAAAAAAGGCGAGGGTGCGATAAATGGCCTTCTTTTGCAGGCTTTCGACTTTTCGAGCCTGAATAAAGGCATGCAAGGACGTATATATGACGTAGCAGTAGCTAACGATAGGCTGAATCATATAAAGCGCTCCGCGACGATATACGCCCCGCGCATCGATATAGAACATAGCGTGCGTCCAGTAGCTGGTAAATGCCAGAACGACCACCAATGCGGTTGGCAACGTTAAAAGTACCACCCTATAGGGCGTGGTCAGGAGCCGTGAGCCCTGCATCGTCTCGGAATAGAAAAACCAAATGAGGCACGCGATGGCGAACAGCGAAAACGAAACCGCGTTGGAAATCCAGTTGGCCGTGATGCCTACAGGAGTGCTCACGCCGTCCGAGAGCGTCCAGATCATATCGAAGAAAATGTAGGCAGCAGACGTGTAGCCCAGCATGCTAAACAAAAGCTGCTGGGTGCTCGAGAACAGGGAGCGACGGCTTCGTACGGCAAGTCCGATAAGAATAATCATGCACAGCAGGAATATCTCGATCTTGAGTGCCTTTACCACTAGACGCCCTCCCTTCAATATCCAAGTGGCCAGAATCGCCCAATTCGAATCTGGGCAACAAACACCCCCTACTCCGCAGGAGTAAGGGGAATAATAGCAGAGCGACCGAACGTCACTGCAAGACAGCTCTCGTTCGGGCGCTCAAACGGCGCGAGTTGCACGCCGGAATCATTGATGGGTATCGATTGCTACTCGCCATCGATGTCGGTCGCGACAGCCTCTTCGATGGCCTCGACACCGGCAGGCGACAGGTCTTCCTTGCTCTGGCAGAACTTCTTATCGACCCAGCCGGTCAGAATCGGGGCCATGATTGCCGTGATGATGACGGCAGTGGCGATCTGCGCATACGCGGTGGGCGCAAGCTCGGCATAGCGCGGAGCGACCTCGGCGAGGGCGACCGGCGTGGTCATGGCCGTGCCGGCAATGGTGGAACATGCCACAGCCGCCTTACCATTGCCGCCACACAGGCGCTCGAAGGCAAAGGTAATGGGACCGACGATAAAGAGCGTGATGAGGCCCAGCAGGATGCCCGAAATGCCACCGGCGATGAAGCTCGAAAGGCTCATGGACGCACCGAGCTGAAAACCAATTACAGCGATCGCGGGATTGGCGCCGGGAACCAGCAGGTTCTTGATAAACGGGAACAAGTTGCCCAGGACCATGCCGATAACAAGCGGCAGGATGGATCCGATGATGGTGCCGACGGGGATGTTGGCGAGACCCGAAACACCAAGGATGATCATCGTGACGGCGGGGCCGGCCGTAAAGAACAGGATACCGACAGCGCCCTGCTCGGACTCATCGCCGAACTCGCCCATGATGCCCGTATAGAGCGCCATGTTGCAAAACGTAATGCCGCCGATGATGGAAACCGAGCTCAGGCCTAAAAAGTTATCGTTAAAGAAGTACGCGACGCCCAGACCCAGCGCGGCTGCCACTACAAGCTTAGGAATCAGCACGACGATGCCGGTCTTGATGGCGCCCGGCGTGGACTTAAAGCTGATGCCGGCGCCCACGAACAGCAAGATCGCGGCAACGATGGTGTTGGAGCCGCCGCGGCAGGCAGCCGTAAAGAAGCCGCCGACCTCAAAGACCTGCGGGCAGAAGGTATTGAGCAAAAGGCCGACGATCATCGGATAGATCATGATGTCGCCCGGGATGCGCGGTACCTTGAATTTCTTTTGCTCGCTGGCGGTCGCTTCCTGTGCCATGAAACCCCCATTTCCGCTGACGCAGAACAAAAGCCCACGTCACGCTTTGCTACAGTAAAGTTTGACCATGGTACCAGAAGAAGCAGACCGCCTCGGTGAGAAATTCGATTCGTTAGGCCGGGACGATAACGCGTCCTGCTCCTATACGAGGCTCAAAACGATATAGAACACGATGCCCGAAACGCAGCACCACAACATCGACTTTGTCTTGATTGCCACCGCCACGACGCCGGTGGCCGCAATCCAGGGAACCAAGGCAGGCCAGAGTCCCGCGTCGAACGCGCCGGGGTTCACCAAGTCGTTGGCGACCAGCGCGGCAAAGGCAGCGGGCGGGATATAGCCCAGGGCCTCGGTAATGCGGGGCGACAGGGTCCGCCCGCGCAAGGCGAACGCCGGCGCGATGCGAAAGAACGCGATAGCAGCCCACGACGACAGCCACAGAACCAAGAACTCGTTAGCGGGCATCGCGGGCACCTCTTCCGTCAAATACAGCATCGCACGCCAGCGCAATGGCAATGCCGACCACGACGCTTGCCGGCACGGCAATATTCGCGAGGCCCAAGAACTTGCATACGGCGACGGACACCGCGCCCGAAACCGCCGCGACAACGTTACCGCGCGACAGCCGCTGCGAAAAGAGCAGGCAGATAAAGAGCGAGGTGCAGACAAAGGCTGCAATGGCGGTGGGAACATCGACAACGGCGCCGACGATGGCGCCCATCGTACACGAAACGCCCCATGTTGCGATGAGGATTACGTTGAGCACAAAGGACTCGCGCGGGCCCCAATCCTCCCCTTCAACCAACTTGGCAAGCGAGATGCCATATGCCTCCTCGGTAAGTGTCGCGGCAACAGCCAGCGTCTGACGCTTCGAGGCACCCGTCAGATGCGGCGCGATCGATGCCGAGTAAAGCGCAAAGCGCGAGGAGATGGCAGCAACGCTCGCGACGATCGATGCTGCAGGCACGCCCGCCAGCCACAGGTTGCAGATCATAAACTGGCCGCTGCCCGTCACAAACGTGCTGCTCAGGGCAAAGACCATCCAGGGTTCCATTCCCGTCTGCCCCATGATCATTCCGCACGGCGCGCCTATTGCAACATAGGTAAGCATCACTGGCCAGACGATTTTAAAGATCCTAAGGACCATGCCACTCCCATTCTGGTAAGTCGTCTGCAGCGCGCCTCGCAACGCAGCAGAAATATCAACCGGTGGCAATAAAGTTCGCCTACAATTGCCACCGGATCGAAAGACACAACTTTTTAGGAAGTCATTATGACAGCTATCGATCGAGACCGGGCGCGCGCGGCCTTCAAAAGCTACACCGATGCCTACGACGCCACCAACCCACGCATCGCGCTCAAAATCGAGCATACGTACCACGTGGCCGAGGCATGCGATGCCGTAGCGCGCGAGCAGGGCTGGTCGTCAGAAGATATTGACTTGGCATGGCTTTGCGGCCTGCTACACGATATGGGCCGCTTTGAGCAGCTGCGGCGCTGGGACACCTTTAAGGACGCCGAGAGCATGAGCCATGCAACACTGGGCGTCGAGGTCCTCTTTGGCGAGAATCCCGCCGATGCACCCGCCGTAACGAGCATCCGCGACTTTATCGATGACCCGGTAGAAGATGAGCTCATCCGAGCGAGCATTGCCTATCACAGCGATTTCCGTCTACCCGCACAGCTCGACGAGCGCACGCGGAGCTTCTGCGATATCGTGCGCGATGGTGACAAGATCGACATTATGCGCACCATCGCCGACAGCACCGTCGAGACCATCCTTAAGGTGGATGAGGACACGTTTCTCGCCAGCCACTTCTCGGCACCGACGCTGGCCGCCTTTGACGAGCACCGCTGCGTCACGCGCGATGAGCGCGATGAGCCCGCCGACTTCTTGGTGGGGCTTATCTGCTTTATGTTTGAGCTCGTCTATCCGGCAAGCCGCGCGCTGGCGCGCGAGCAGGGCGATATCTACCGCCTGCTCAACGCGCCCTTTGGCATTGCACGGCCTTTTAGCGACCCCACCACGCAAGCGACCTGGGAGCGCCTAAAGAACGAGATGCGCACCTGGCTGGCGCGCGCCTAGCGCTCAAGCTGAGCTAGGAGCTCCTCAACGACCTCGACAGCGTCACCGACAACTTTGTACTGCGCAGCGCCGAAAATGGGGGCATCCGGGTCCTCGTTGATGGCGACAATGCACTCCGCCCCACCGATGCCGGCGAGATGCTGGATAGCACCCGAGACACCGATGCTCACGAGGAGCTTGGGCGAGACCGATACACCCGTCTGGCCAATTTGGTGGCGATACTCCAACCAGCCTGCCTCCACAATGGGACGCGTGCAACCAAGCTCGGCACCCAGGGCATCGGCGAGCTTTCGTATCAGGGGCAGATTCTTCTTGGAGCCGATGCCGCGGCCCACCACGACCAGACGCTCGGCATCGGCAATCGATGCCTGCTGCCCCCACTCCTCGGCGGGAATCGAGATCTCGACACGGGCCTTAACGTCTTCCGCAAGCATCACCTGGGTGATCGTGCTGGAGCGGCTATAGTCAAACTCGGGCGCCTTAAAGATACCGGGGCGCACCGTTGCCATCTGCGGACGGTGGTTGGGGCAAATGATGGTGGCCATCAAGTTGCCACCAAACGCCGGGCGCGTCTGCTGCAGCAAGCCCGTCTCCGTATCCATCGAAAGCACGGTGCAGTCAGCCGTGAGGCCCGTCTGCAGGCGCACGGCAACGCCAGGCGCCAGCTCGCGGCCAAACGCGGTCGCGCCGTACAGAATTGCCTCGGGCTTGCGCTCGGCCACCAAATCGCAGATCAGCCGGGCGTAGACCTCCGCATCGTTCTGGCGCAGGCGCTCGTCGCGACACACTAGGACCTCGTCCGCGCCGGCACAAACCAGGTGTTCGAGGTCCCCGAGCGAGTCCTCGGGGCTCATGCCGACCAGTGCCACCAGACGGCAGCCGCGGGCATCGGCAAGCTCGCGCCCCTTGCCCATGAGCTCGTAGGCCACAGGAGCCACGGCGTCGTGCTCGTCAGTCTGCACGAAGACCCAAATGTCTCGATATGCGTCAAGGTCTACCGCACCGGCGGCCTCGTCGCGCTCGATCGAGATGGCGTTGACGGGGCAGGCGTCGACGCACCCGCCACACAGGATACAGCCGTCGGTTACGCGGGCACAGCGATTGGGGCGCTCGCCCTCCACCACAATGCCGCCCGAGGCGCAGGCGCGAACGCAGCGACCACAGCCGATGCAGGCTTCGCTATCGATAATCAGCCCGCTCATCTATGCCATCCCCTCGATAATCTTGGCAAGTTTTACCGCCTGCTCGGACGCCGTTCCCTCAACGGCGTCGCACGTTTGGTCACGGTCGGGCACAAACGAGCGCACGACCTGCGTCGGTGATCCGGCAAGGCCGCAACGCGAAGGATCGGCGTTTACGTCGGCAGCGCTGGCCACGCGCACGTCTGCATCCTCGGCCGCGCGAATACCGGCAATGCTCGGCATGCGCAGCTGGCCAATCTCCTTGGCGGTCGTCATCGCACACGGCATCTCCAGGCACACCGTCTCCTCGCCGGCATCGCAGCCGTGGACGAGCGCCAGCGAGCCACACGTCGTAAATCCCGCGCTCTGCACACAGCTCACGTCGGTCACGCAGGGGATCCCAAAGGCGCCGGCCAGCTCGGGGCCGATCTGGGCCGTATCGCCGTCCACTGCCATCTTGCCGCAGATGAGCAGGTCAAAGTCCTCATCGAGTGCCTCGATGCCGCATTTGAGGGCATAGGTGGTGGCTAGGGTATCGGCGCCCGCAAAGGCTCGGTCGGTCAGCAGCAGCGCGTCGTCGGCACCGCGGGCGATGCAGTCGCGCAGCAGCGATTCGGTCGCGGGGATGCCCATCGACACCACCGTCACACGCACGTCCATGCCAAAGCCGATAAAGTCGTCCTTCAGCGCTAGCGCACATTCGAGGGCACTTGCATCGAAGGGATTAATGACCGCCTGCTTGCCATCACGCACGATAGTATTGGTCTTGGGGTCCATCTTGACCTCGGTGCTTCCGGGCACCGCCTTGACGCATACCACCATATGGAAATCACTCATCTTCACGCGCCCCCTTTCTGGACGAGCTCATCCAAGAACTTCTCCGAAAACAGGTTGCCGCGACCCAGCTGTCCGTCGGGATCGAGCTGGAGCTTGAGCCGCGCCGACTCAACCATGGCCTCGTGACCGTACATCGTCTCTAAGAAGCCCGCCTTTATCTTGCCGACGCCGTGCTCGGCAGAAACGGCACCGCCCATAGACGTTACCTCCGCAGCCCACTGGGCAAAGAGTTCTCCACCACGACGGTAGTCTTGCGCGTCGCGCGGCAGGATGTTCACATGCAGATGGTTGTTACCGATATGCCCCCAGGCAGCAGACTCAAGCCCGCTTTCGGCCAGCGTGCGGCGATAGAGGGCCACGACATCGGCAAGGCGTGCATTAGGCACCGACATGTCCGAGCCCAACTTGGTGATGGTGGGATCCGTGCGGCGGCGCTCGTCGATAAGCATGTTGACGCTCTCGGGCACCGCATGGCGGAAGAATCGCTGACACTCGCGATCGACCTCGGTGCGCGCGACCCATGTCGCATCGCCACTGCCGCCCGCAAGCTCCAGTACCCACCCCAAGTGATACAGCTCCTCAGTCGCCTGGGCTTCGTCGTCGCAGTCGAGCTCCACGTAGACACAGACCTTGGCGTCTTTGTCGAGCGCAGGCAGCGAGGCAAACGCCGTCGACTGCTCACGCTGACGACGCAGGATATCCAGGGCGCCAGCATCGAAGTACTCGATGGCAGCCGCATGGGACAGGACGGGACGCACAGAATCGGTGAAGGACACGGCCTTGTCTTCGCTGTCGAAGAAGCAGCTCACGCCCCAAACGACCGCGGGTGCCACCTGCAGGGCAATCTCGAGTTCGGTGATGACACCGATTGTGCCACACGCACCGATAAACAGATCGATGGCATCCATATCGTCAGCAACGAAATAGCCCGAAGCATTTTTTGTCTTGGGCATGGTATAGCCGGGAAGATCGAGCTCGAGTGTACGGCCCGCTGCCGTCACGAGCGACAGGTGGCGGCCCTGGGCAAAAGCCTCGCCGCGCCGAAGCTCAAGCAAATCGCCATCAGCCAGCACGACGTGGAGTCCCGTGATATGTGGGCGCATGGGGCCGTAGGCGTAGCTGCGGGCACCGGAGGCGTTACATGCCGCCATGCCGCCCAGACAGGCAGACGCCTCGGTGGGATCGGTGGGAAAGAACTGCTCGGGAGCCTCTTGGAACTCCTCGTAGGCCTCAAGCGATGCCTGGTCCCAACCAGCGGTCGGCAGCACCTTCTTGCTCAGCTGCTTGCGCAGCTCCGAGAGCACAACGCCCGGCTCTACGCGCAGCAGAAATTGGCCTTGTTCATCGCGGCGAAGGCCCAAATAGCGATTCATACGGGAAGTATTGAGGATATGCCCGCCGTGGGGCACGGCGCCGGCGGCAAGGCCGGTTCGGGCGCCCTGAACCGTTACCGGAACACGCTCGGCATGGAGCTTTTCCAAAATGGCACGGACCTCGTT
Source organism: uncultured Collinsella sp. (assembly GCA_900549745.1). Taxonomy (GTDB): domain Bacteria; phylum Actinomycetota; class Coriobacteriia; order Coriobacteriales; family Coriobacteriaceae; genus Collinsella. Next base: position 36,578 of record URPJ01000012.1, read on the forward strand.
TTCCGTTGTCGGAAACGAGATGCTCGAGGCCTCGCCCGATGCGCGAGATTCATCGCGGCCATACTCTTCGAACTCGTCGGTGAAGGGTTTGATGGTTGCAGACACGCGAACTCCCCCTTTAGCTAACTACAGTATTTGCAGGGAGATGTTACCGCATCGTTTCGTCGACGTGTTCGAGACCGTCTCCATAATTGGCGATTTTTACGTTCGTGCAATTCGGCGAGCGGCTTGATTTCCTCGGCAGACGATGCTTTTGACACATATGGCCCCGCCGTCGCCGACCGCGCGATTGTCGCTTGAAAAAAGTTGGAGTATTTTTTGCCGCCTTTTACCTGCGGAGACACCAATCCGTCAAGCATTTGGTCAGAAATTGGTCAAGTAGCGGCTGATACGGTCGGCGTCGACAGCCAAAACCGATAGAAGTTTTGGCCCAGAAGCAGGGAGGTTCCCATGGCATATTACTGGCCCCAGTACGGCATCGCCATCGAAGTCGACGACGATCCCCATCTCCTGCCTTTCGACGAAGAGGCATTCCCCGATACGACGGTCTACCACGTTACCACCGATGTGATCTGCGACCCCGAGTCGTTCTCGGCGCTCGCCCACCACATCGCGCATATCCACGACATCGAGCTCCCTCCCGACTTCGAAGAGCTCGTCTACTCGCGCCGCCTGATGCTTCAAATGCTCTTTGGAGCGGACCCGTCCACCTTTGCGCGCATCTATACCGCCAAGGATGCCGCATGAGCGCGAAGAAGCCACCCCGCTTTGCAGGCCTGGGTCGTCGCAAGAAGCTCATCGTTGCCTGCTTGGCCATCGTCTGCGCCCTTGTCGCCGTAGGACTATACGCTTGGCAGTCGCAGCCCGTACCCGAGGCGGGCGCTTCGGTTACGACGGCCGAGGGCAAAACGCGTCAGGAAATCCAAGATGAGCTCGACGCCATCGTCCGCGACAACATGATGACGATTTCGGTCGCACCGGTCGCTCAGCTGCAGGAGGACGGCAAGCTGCGCGTCAACGTGCAAAACGTCCAAGACAATAAATTTCCCCAGCGATTCCGCGTCATCCAAAACGACGAGACCATGTACGAATCCGGTGTGGTCGAGACCGGCAAGACAATCGAAACGTGCCCCGCCGGCGACATCAAAGAAGGCGAGGCGTACATCGAGATCCAGGCACTCGATGCCAAGACCCTCGACAGCCACGGCAATCCGACACGTGTCAAGGTGCGGGTTGAGCAAGCCGAGAACTAGCTTTTCCGGCCGACGCGGCACCGCACGCAATTCACCAGCATTCGTCCAATCATCGCGGGGACGGCCCGCGGCGAATAGAAAGGAACGACCATGGACATCACCAGGAACATGAACGGAGCCAGAGCGCTCGTCGTGGGCGCAGGGCTCGCGCTCGCGCTCGCAATGGGCGCCGCCCCGACGCCAGCTATGGCAGCCGGGCGCGTTGGAACCACGAAGGTAATGGTCAGGACCGAGATCGACAACGTTGAGTTCAAAGTTCCGACGGTTATTCCCTTCGTCGCCAAGGCCGACGGCACGCTTCAGGGCCCCTCAGAAGACGCGACCACCATCGACAATCATTCGGCCTACGGCATCCATGTCACCAACATGAAGATCGACGCCATGAACACCTGGACCATTGCCGCCGACGCCAAGGCCGGAACCGCGCAGAACTCCATCGACTTTAAGGTCGGCCCCGACGGCGCGCTCCAGAACGCCAGCGCCGCAATGCAGGGAACGGGCCTCGATCTTTCCAAGAATGCAGCCTTCGACATGGGCTACCAGGGCATTGCCGGTGGCACGGACAAAATTAAGCTCAAGACAAGCGGAAACGTCGCCCGCGTCACGCGCGACATCTTCCGCGTAACCGGCGAAGGCGATCAGGTTGCAACGATCACCTGGACGGTCGAGCCCGGTGCGCACACGGCATAAGGCCGTCGCCCTGGCCGCCGCCGTCAGCATCCTAGCGTTTGGGCCAGCCATGGCCTTTGCCCAGCAAGAACAGGCGCAGGCCGCCACGCAAGTGACGGTCGACCTCTCGGAGCTCGACCGCGGCGACCGCGAGGAACCGTTGGCGCAGACAGGCGACAGACGATGGCTCTTGGCAGCAGGCGCCACAGCAGCAGGCGCGGGGACCGCCGGCCTCGGTCTGCACATCAAACGCAGCCAGAAACAAAACACGGACAGGCCGCACTAAATTAGCTAAGGAGACCCTATGGCATCGAAGAACCTTTTGCCCGTCGTCGCACTCTGCGGCGCGCTCGCAACCGGAACGCCTGTCGCCGCTTGGGCGACTCCTGTCATGGCAGACTCCTTACCAGCGGCCCTAAGCTCCGCACCAAATCCGTCGAGCGCCATTGCGTGCAAGCGTTTTTCGATCGCACAGGCCGCAATCTCGACCTCGGGATGTCTTCGTCGTAATACGGACGGCTCGATAGTCGTGGATATCGATCGTTCGAACAAGGCAAACGGCTCCCGGGCGGGGTGCGCCGTCTGCACGTGGCGCTCGGCTGTGCTCGATGCAGATGGCGATCCATGCAATTTAGAGCTGCGCATCGACATCGCTTCGGTCGATGACTCGGCGAACGGAGCGAAGGTCGCCTTCGACGGTACGTTTTTTGAGAAAGGAGGCGGTATATGTCTGGGCTGCGCCGCCGCGAATGCAGACGATGCGCAGCCCACCCTCTCATTCACGGCATCATTGCGGCTGACCAAAGCCGGCACCGATGCCATCGCGGCGGGAGAAACGTCCCTGCTGTTCTACGCCGTCAGTACCAAAGACACAGACGCTCATTTCGAGAAGCCAGCCGGATCACTCAGCCTTACACGAGGGATAGAGGCAGGTCCTTTTGAAATCGATTCCCACGCGCAAAGCAGGCAACGCATTCTTGCCGACCCGGCGCTTCTCGAAATGGAGTGGAACGGATCCGGAGCTATCGGAATTCTCCCCTCCGCGTTTGACGCCAAGACGCTCCCCCCAAACGACGAACCCATCAACGCAACCATACAAGAAGAGAGCGCGGACAAAGAAGCAGGTGCGGGCGACACGCCGTCGCCGACAAACAGCGTCCCAGCTTCTCTCGAAGCACCGAATGAACCCGCTACCGATCCAAACGATTCCGAACTCGCGGACAGTCTGGGGCTTGCTGATCCTCAAGAGATCGATGAAGGTAACTGCTGCGTGCTTGCCGCGCTCGACCACACAGAGGTCATCGACGCTGCGAACATCGAAGTTGCCGCCGCCAATCAACCCGTCCGCAAGTCGGCCATCATCGCATTTCCCGAATCCATCGAAGTCGTCTTTTTGCCATCGGGCGAGGTCGTGGCCCCAACACTGCTCACCTTGTTGGGCGCCAAGAATACTCGAAACGAAATTAAAAAGGTCACGGTTGTCGACCCTGCAACCACCGCCAAGCTGCGTCTATACGCCGTTGCTCCAGATGGAGGCAAGACCTTGGAATTCGATGGCGACACACTCCTAGCCTGGCGGCGTCTGGACATTATGCAAGACGTCTCGTATCAGATCGAACTCGAAGGGTTTGATCGTGCCCGCGATGCCAATATCATCGCCGCGGCTATTGAATTCCCGCAGCGGCTTATGACACTGCGCTTTGAATACTATCCCTATGTCCCGACAACCACCTGAGGCTTAAATGCTGCGCATCATTCCTAACACCACTTATATAACGTATTAGATGAGTCGCGATGTGCCTCGCATTTCGTTCTGCTACGATTGCCACGTTGGCATCAATACAGGAGGGCTCATGCCGGGCTTGGGAACAATCATCAACGTTGTGCTTTTAGTTGCGGGCGGTCTTTTGGGATTAGCGGGCGGCCGCTTCATTACACCGCGCATCCAAGACACGCTCATGAAAGCATCGGGGCTGTGCGTCCTGTTTATCGGCCTGGGCGGCACCATGCAAAAGATGCTCATCATCGATGGAAAGGCGCTAGCGACCACCGGTACCACCATGCTCATCGTCTCATTTGCGCTCGGTTCGCTCATCGGCGAGGCCATCAACTTGGAGGCCGCCATCGAGAACCTTGGCGAATGGCTCAAGCGCAAGACTGGCAGTGAGGGCGATAACGAGTTCACCAACGCTTTTGTCTCGACATCGCTGACCGTCTGCATCGGTGCCATGGCTATCGTGGGATCGATCCAGGACGGTCTGCTCGGTGACTGGTCAACGCTTGCCTTGAAAGGCGCATTGGACTGCATCATCGTCTGCACCATGACGGCGTCGCTTGGCCGCGGCTGCATTTTCTCCGCCCTGCCCGTCGCCGTGTTCCAGGGGACGATCACGTTGTTTGCCGGCGCGCTCTCCCCCATCATGACCACGGCAGCCCTCGACAGCCTTTCGCTCGTAGGCTCCATGCTCATCTTCTGCGTCGGCGTCAACCTCATCCGTCCTCAGACCTTCCGCACGGCCAATATGCTCCCCTCCGTCGTCATCGCCGTCATCTACGCCCTCCTGTTCTAAATCTATCAACGCAGCGGTATCTCGAACATCTGTTTGATGCTGTGCTATGATATGAGGTCACCGTAGCTGCGTTAGGAGAGGAGAAGCGGTGGCCGACCAGGACATCAAGATGCTCATCGAGCGCATTATGGCCGAGGCCCGGACCCATCAGTCCACCCGCTTCTCAAACGAAATCTACGCAGACGAGCCGATTCTCAAAACCGGCCGACAGATGCAGAATTTCCTCCCCGACCAGTACCGTAAAATGCGCGAGATATCGCGCTGGCAGGATGACCCCAAGGGCGGTGCGGGCCGCTGGCTTTCGGAAGCCGAGCTTTTTTACCGCCAGGGCCTGCTGATGGCCGACTTTGAGGACGACTGTCCCTACAACGGCACCTTTAAGTCGTACTTTCCCACCTACAACGCCATGAGCGACCGGCAGCTGCGCGGCTACTTTACCTGGCGTGCCCAAGTGCGCCGCGGAACCGTCGAGGAAACGTCTACGTCCTTTGCCTTTCTGTATCTCTATGAGCTGATTTGCGGCATTGGCGTAGATGACCCGCTCGACGGTTTTAACAAGATCAAGGCCTTTTGGGATGTCTATCGCGCCTTCGAGCCCGGCATTGATCGGTTTGCACGCGTGTGGTTGCAGGATTACGCCGTATTCCATGGGCTCGACCCCAAGCTGCTCCGCGACTCTAAAACCGTCATGTTCGATAACGCCCTTATCGAGCTGCGGCGCGCGGCACGAGACCTTGTACCGGCACCGGCACCGTCCGACCAGACCCCCAAACGTCGCAAAACCTCCGAGCCCACGCTCCCCCTTCCGCCCGATGAGGTGCGCGAGGAGCGACTCATGGCCGCCATCAACGCCCTCTCCACGTACAACCTAAGTAACTCGCGGCTCGACCGCAGCCACCACCGCGATCTGCGCCACGTGGCATGCGCCGCGTATGTCCGCATGGCGCGCTACTATGACACGCATCGAAAGACCGGCATCGTAGCGAGCTTGTTTGGGGAGGAGACGGCCATGCCCTACACCATGTTTGCCTCGGCCGTATTCTTTGCGCCCGAGCGCCACGAGAACTGCGAATACCGCCTGGATCCCATCCATATCTACCGTTGCCAAAACGGCTTTTGGGAATGTATGCGTATCCATGGTAGTAGGCAAAAGAGCAGCAAGCTCGGTGAAATGATGCGCGCCTGCGACCAACGCCTGCGCCTGGCGCTGGACCCCGCCCATCCCCTTAAGGAAGAAAAGGTCCCCAAATATCTGGCCAAGATTATCGATGACGAGATTGTGGCATGGCTTTCGTGGGACGCCGCACACCAGCCCGTCAAGATCGATATCGACCTGACTCAGCTGGGGCACATTCGGAGCGCCGCTGCGCAAACGCGCGAAGCACTTTTAATCGACGAAGAGCGCGAGGACGGCGCACCTGTGGAAGCCGAGGCAGCGGACTCAGGGCAACCGGAAGCCGAGCCCGTAGCCGACGCGATTGTCGAGGCGGTCGCGGCACCCATTCGGCAGGACGAGACCGACGAGCCAACCATATCCACCGAACAGTTTGGTGTCGTGGCACCGCTTCTCGCGCCGACGCCCGCGTTCGCAGCTGTTGCGCCCGCTGACGCCACGAACGAACTCACGCCTGCCGCAGACGCCTATCTCCGCGCGCTGCTCGAGCACAACGCAGTACAGGCGGAATCGGCGGTAGTGCAATCGGGGCAGAGCGAGGACATGCTCGTCGACAGCATCAACGAGGCGCTCTTTGACCTGGTGGGCGACACCGTAATTGAATTTAGCGCGGCAGGGCCGCAGATTATCGAGGACTACGAAGCAGACGTGAGAGGATACCTAGACCATGAGTGATACCGCATCCGCAGCGCCCCGTGTACCCAAACGCGTCGCTGCCGTTATCCTTAACTCGCTCAAGGGCGGCGTGGTCCCGCGCATCGGCCTTCCCTATATCACCGTGGGACGCGAGGTCGAGATTCGCGCCCTGCTCACCGATTTGAGTCTCATCGCCGATGGCGGCGCGAGCTTCCGCTTTTTAGTCGGTCGCTACGGAGCCGGCAAGAGCTTTTTGCTCCAGACCATCCGCACGCACGCCATGGGCGAGGGATTCGTCGTCGCCGATGCCGACCTATCCCCTGAGCGCCGCCTGCAGGGCGGCCAGGGACAGGGCCTTGCCACCTACCGTGAGCTCATCCGCAACATATCGACTAAAACGCGCCCCGAGGGCGGTGCACTCAACCTTATCCTGGATCGCTGGGTCGCCTCGTGTGCCGATGCCGATGAGTCTGCCGTCAATGCCCAACTGGCCCCGCTCGAGGAAATGGTCCACGGCTTCGACTTCTCCCGTATGCTCCGCCGCTACCGCGCGGCCGTATCCGAGGGCGACGAAGAAGCTATGAGCCGCGTGACCAAATGGATTCGCGGCGAGTACCGCACCAAGAGTGAGGCACGCGCCGAGCTGGGCTCCTCAACCATCATCAGCGATGACGACTGGTACGACTACGTCAAACTCATCGCTCGTTTTTTGGTTTGCAGCGGCTACAAGGGCATGCTGGTGCTCATCGACGAGCTCGTGAATCTGTATAAGATTCCCAACGCTATCACGCGCCAGTACAACTACGAGAAAATCCTGACCATGTACAACGACACGCTTCAGGGCAAAGCGCAGTACCTGGGCATGATTATGGGCGGCACGCCAACCTCCATCGAAGACCGCCGCCGCGGCGTGTTCTCCTACGAAGCCCTGCGCAGCCGACTCGCTCAGGGCCGCTTTGCGCGCGAGGACCTTAAGGACATGCTCGCGCCCATCATCCGCCTACAGCCACTCACCTATGAGGAACTGCTGGTGCTGATCGAAAAACTCATGCAGATCCATGCCGGCTACTTTGGCTGGACGCCCTCGCTTACCGAAAACGACTTGGTGGACTTCCTCAAGATTGAGTTTGGCCGCGTGGGAGCCGATACGCACTTAACGCCGCGTGAAGTCATTCGTGACTTTATCGAGCTGCTCGACATCCTATGCCAAAACCCCGATGCTAACGTGGCCGAGTTGCTGCAAAGCGTCGGTGGCGACGCGCTGGCGCCGGCAGCCGTAACGGACAACACCGACACCGCAAGCGAAGACCGCAACTTCGCCGAGTTCACCATCTAACCTGCCAAAAAGGGACAGGTTTATTTTGGCAGGTTTTATCTGGGCAAACGTCGAGACAGTAATGTAGCGAGCCACTGCTCACCGCGTTAAGAGATTCGTATTTGAGAGGATGCCCCGTGAACGCCTTTGACCGATATGCTCCGTTTATCCAAGACTTCATCTACTCCCACGATTGGGAGAGTCTGCGCTCTATCCAGGTTGCAGCGGCAGACGCCATCTTTAACACGCAAGATAATGTGCTCCTGACGGCATCCACGGCTTCCGGCAAAACCGAGGCAGCCTTCTTTCCCATCCTGACCGAGTTTTGGGAGAACCCGCCCGCGAGCGTAGGCGCCCTCTACATCGGCCCCCTCAAAGCGCTCATCAATGATCAGTTCGTCCGTCTCAACGACCTCTGCGAAGAGGCCGATATCCCTGTCTGGCACTGGCATGGCGATGTCTCGCAGTCGCACAAGGCTAAGCTCATAAAAAAACCGAGCGGCATCTTGCAGATTACGCCCGAGTCACTCGAGGCGCTCTTAATCCATAAGCACATGGCGATCCCGCGCATGTTCTGCGACCTGCGCTACGTGGTCATCGACGAGGTCCATTCGCTCATGCGCGGCGACCGCGGCGGTCAGACGCTCTGCCTTATCGAGCGCCTCTCGCGCATGGCAGGCGTGCAGCCCCGCCGCATCGGCCTTTCGGCCACCATCGGTGACCCCGAGCGTACGGGTGCCTTCCTCTCGCAGGGAACAGGACGCGATTGCATCATCCCCCGCTTTGAGGAGCCGCGCCGCGTGTGGCGTATCTCCATGGAGCACTTCTACAACTCGGGTCCCCAGGCGCAACAACGAGGATTCGAGAGCACGGGTCCTCAAGAGGCCGAAGTGCTTGCGTGCGAGCGCATTGAGGCAGCGGCACCCGCGGCACTGCCCGCCGGCGCCCAAGACATGCGTCACAGCGGACAGCTCACACAAGAGGAGCGCCGTCAACGTCGTGAGCGGGCACGGGACAAGGCTACCTCCAGGGATCGCCGCACTTCGTCGGCCCCCGAGGGCGAAGTCGACATCCCCCGAGCACCCGAACAGGCATTACTCAACCCCACCGACACGGCGCCAGACAACGCCGACCCCGGCATGGGCTATATCTTTGAGCACACACGCGGCCGCAAGTGCCTGGTCTTTGCCAACTCGCGCGAGGAGGCAGAGGCCGTGTGCTCCATGCTGCGCAGCTACTGCGAGAGCCGGCACGAGCCCGACCGCTTTCTCATCCACCACGGCAATCTTTCAGCATCGCTGCGCGAGACGGCAGAAGAGCTCATGCGCGATGAGGAGCAGGCACAGACAACCGTCACCACATCTACACTGGAGCTCGGTATCGATATCGGCCGTCTGGAGCGTGCGTTTCAGATCGATGCACCGTTTACCGTCAGCTCCTTTTTGCAGCGCATGGGGCGCACGGGGCGCCGCGATCTTCCGCCCGAGATGTGGTTTGTCATGCGCGAGGAAGAACCCGAGCCGCGCACGATGATGCCCGAGACCATTCCGTGGAAGCTCCTGCAGGGCATCGCGCTCGTACAACTCTATCGCGAGGAAAAGTGGGTCGAGCCACCCGAACTCGATCGACTCCCCTACAGCCTGCTCTACCACCAGACTATGTCGACGCTTGCCAGCACCGGCGAACTCACGCCGGCAGAGCTTGCCCAGCGCGTGCTCACACTCAGCTATTTTCATCGCATCTCGGCCGATGACTATCGCGTGTTGCTGCGTCACCTCATTAAGATCGACCATATCCAAGTCACCGAGGGCGGCGGGCTCATCGTGGGCCTCGCGGGCGAGCGCATCATTAACAACTTTAAGTTCTACGCTGTGTTCCAGGAAAACGAGGAGTTCACCGTTCGCAGTGAGTCGGCCGAGTTGGGCACGATCGTCAATCCGCCACCGCCCGGTGAGCGCATCGCCATCGCCGGACACTGCTGGATTGTCGAGGAAGTGGACTGGAAGCGCCACACCGTCTTTGCCACGCAGGTCAAGGGCCGGGTGCCGGCCTACTTTGGCGACTGCCCCGGTGATATCAATACACACGTACTCGAGCGCATGCGCAAGGCGCTCAACGAGCACGCAGCATATCCGTACCTTATGGGTAACGCACGGGCCCGCCTTGCGCAGGCTCGTCATACCGCCGAGATTTCGGGCGCGGGAACCAAGCCGCTCATTAACCTGGGCGGCGACACCTGGGTGCTCTTCCCCTGGTTGGGAAGCTACGCCTTTTTGGCGCTCGAGCGCATGCTCAAGATTAAATGTGCCGCGGAGCTGGGCCTTCGCGGACTCGACCCGTCACGCCCGTACTTTATGCAGTTTAAGATGAAGGCCGACGAGGAGACGTTCTTTGAGGTACTCGCCGCCGAGGCCGAGAAAGACTTCGATCCCATCGAGCTCGTCTATCCTGGCGAGGTGCCTTACTTTGACCGCTACGACGAGTTTGTTCCCGAAGAGCTCGTGCGCAAGGGCTTTGCCGAAGGCGTGCTCGACATAGAGGGCATGAAGCAGCGCGTCCTCAGCTGGCGCGACCACGCCTAAGACCAGTCTTTTTGGGACGGAGAGACTTACTTGTCGTGAAGGGCGGTGCCGAGGAAGTCGGCGTCGAAGGGCACGGCTTCGGCAAAGACATAGTCGCCGTCGCTGGCGATGAGCAGGTAGTTCTCCTCGCCGCCGAACTCCGCATCGCCACAGGGGACCACCCAGACATGGGCGAATACCTCGAGTGCCGTGGCAGCGCAGTCGCGCAGGAACGTCACATCGCTCCCCTCGTTTGTGCTTACGATATTGGCAACGTAGACGCCACCGACATTTAGGCTGCCCCGCACCAAACGCAACGCCTCAACCGTCGCCAGCTCGCGTACGGGCTCGGCACCGCCAAAGCAATCGCTCACGACCACGTCGTAGCGACGATGACCAACACTCGTCACGCCCAGATAAGAGCGAGCCTCAGCGGTTATCACCCGCAGGCGATCGCCCGCCGTGCACTCCAGCTCGTCCAGATAGAACCAGCGGCGCGCCAGGCGCGTAATCTCTCCGTCATACTCGATGACGTCCATGCGCAAGCCCTCGTGCGACATCAGCGCGAACTTGGGATAGGCAAACCCGCCGCCACCCAGCATAAGCATGCGGTTGATACCGTGACCATAAGCATCACGCATCGCATCCTCGGACTCAAACACGTCGTCAAACGCACGATAGTACGCAAAGATGGGCTCCGCCCAACGCTCACCAACGTAACTTGCGCTTTGGTAGACGCTGCCTTGCACCAACACGCGAATCTCGTCGCCGCCCTCATCGTGCACGCGTTTCACACGCGCCAACCCATTGCGGGTTCGCGCAACCTGCAGACAGGCAGCACGAACAGCGACAGCGGCCGCACCAAGCGCCGCGGCTCCCAGAGCAACACCGGCAACGACGCCAGCAGAAACACTCGGCTTGTTCATCTAGAGCTCCTTTTGCAGATAGAGTCCATGGTCGCAAAAACCCAAATGGCGATAGTACTCGCGCGTACCGATTGCGCTAATCACGTTGATACGCGTATAACCCGCATCCCGGGCAATCTCGCACGCACGCTCTACGAGCAAACGCCCCAATCCATGGTGCTGGGCTGCCTGGCCTTGATCTCCCACGCGCGCCGCCATGCCATACACGTGCACCTCGCGAATCATCGCCTCGTCCGGTGTCGTCGGCAACTCATCCGCATGCGCGGCAACAAAAGCACGATCGGGCAGAGACAGACGCAAAAAGCCCGCGATCTTGCCCTGCGGCGTCACCCACTGCAAAAAGCGCTCGTGCGTCACCGGCGTCTCGTACGCCACTTCCTCGTCAAGGGTCAGCTCATGCAAGTCGGCGCCCGCCGTGCTAATCTCGCGATAGCGAATCTCACGCACTGTCGCGCCTTCCCCACGAGCCGACAAGCGGTTTTCAACGAGCTGACGCAGGTTGGGCTTCTTGTTGCCCACCATGATGTCGTCGGAGCTAAAGTCGCGGATCATGCGACTGATGCGGCAGAACGCCGGCGTCACCACGATGTCGTCGGCCAACACATCGAGCAGCTCTTCCTCGGTATAGGGACGCCACTCGCCGTGCTCATAGCAGCCCACCAGACGCGAGCCCTCGATGAGCGCGCACGGGTAGACCTTGACCTCGTCGGGCATAAAGGCCCCTTCGGTCATAAAGCGCTCGTAGTCGCGCTTGTCCCCCTCGGGTGTGGCGCCCAATAAGTTGAGCATAAAATGCGCATGGATCTTAAAGCCAAAGAGGCGCGCAAGCGAAAACGCCTGCTCGATCTGAGCCACCGAAATGCGACGCTCGTTGATATCGAGCAAATGCTGGTCGAGGCTCTGGATGCCCATCTGAATCTTGGTGCAGCCCAGACGACGAATGAGCGTGAGCGCCTGTGGCGTCACGGCATCGGGGCGGGTCTCGATAACGAGCCCCACCACGCGATGCTTCGCCGTCTCGTTGATGCGCTGCTGACGCTCAAGCTCCTCCATCGTTGCCGTCTGCCACTCGGCAGCCTCGCCCCATGGCGTACCGGGGCCGTACAGACGACGCACTGCGCGGTTATAGCCACCAACGACAGCATCCACACGCCCCTGCTCGTCGGCAACGCCGCTCGCAAGCTCGGCCTCGTCGGTCGCAATGCCGGCAGCCCGATAGCGCTCGCGGCGCTCTGTTACCACCGGCGGCAGGGCATCGGCGGGAGCGTCATCGAGCAGGCGCCCTGCCTCGGCACGGCTGATGCCCGGACGCGCCAACATGGGGTTTGCCGCCACACCGGCGACGGCATCGTCATTGAGCGCACGGAAAAGCTCCGACATAAACCACGTCTGATACCCTTGCGGATAGTCGCTCCAGGTACCGCCGAGCACAATGAGCTCTATCTTGTCGGTCGCATGTCCCATCTGCGAAAGCGCGGTCAGACGAGCGCTCACCTGCAGATACGGGTCGAAGCAGTTTTGCTCCGCACGGGCGCACGCCGGCTCGGCGTGCAGATAGCTTTTGGGCATGCGCAGATCGTTGGGGCAAAACAGGCAATCGCCCGAGCATGGCCAGGGCTTGGTAATGACGGTAATGGTCGCCACGCCCGAGGCCGTTCGGCGCGGCTTCATACGCAGGACCTGCAGCAGTTGACGCTCCAGATCGGAATCGACATTCCACGCAGCCCACCGAACCGGCTCCTCACGTTTAACCCGCTGGTAGAACGGCAGCAGACGGCGCTTGGCCAAATCGCGTTTGTCGGCACCCTCACGGCGCGCCTCGGCATGTATCAGTTTGACGAGCGCTTTGTCGTCCACGGTCTCGCCGCGACGCAGAGCCTCGAGTATGTTCAAGATAATCTGTTCCATGTCCCCATTGTAAAGGCAAAGGCGCCGAAGCCCGTCACGGCTCCGGCGCCTCCATCAAAGAGCATGCCTATATGTACCGATCTCCGAAAACCGCATGTCACTCCGGATCAAACGACATGTCGCCCGAACCGACCTCAAAACGATACGTAGCAGACTTATCGCCGTTATCGAATTCAAGATTCAAAATGGTCTCGCCGTCGTAGCCAAGCGGAAGGAAATCGCTCTCAAAGTCGCCGCTGCCCAAGGTGAGGCTCGCCTTAAAGCCCGTCGAGTTCGGAACCGTCATCTCCACATCGCCCGAGCCCACACTCACGTCCATCGACTTCGCGGGGGCCTGGTAGAGCTCGAACGTCACATCGCCCGAACCGACCTCGGCATTCAGGGTATCGGTCACGGTGCCCGTAAACTCAACGTCTCCAGAGTCCAAAGTCAGGTTGAGGTCATGACACGCAATGCCCGCGACCGTCAGGTCACCCGATCCTACATTCGCTGTAATGCCCACCATGTTATCGGCAACTTCGCGCGGCAGCTCGACGGTAACCGTGCGGTCAATGGCGCGCTCGTCATCGCAATCGAACTGGCGAATCTTGAGTGTAGAGCCCTCGATCTTAACCAGATTCTGAGTGGCGGCATCGGAAGCAGACGCCCCCTTTGCAACGCGCCCGCTTTCGATGACACGTACCGGTCCGCCAGAGACACGTTTAACCTCGACCGTCCCCGACGTCACATCCAAGTCGAGCGATTGGAACGCGTCTTCGTCAAAAGTCGTGCCCGAAAGCTGCTGAGGCCGAGCGGAATAGTTCCCGCCATCCAAAAGATCGTCCTCGTCAACCGCATCGTCCATACCAGAGAAGCCGGATACAACATCGTCGAGATCCCACGGGCCATCAAAATGAATCAAAGTCCGCGAAATGCCAAAGACAAGCCCGATGATGAGCACAAACGCTCCGATGCCAACGCCCAAGCGTACCTTGGATTCATGCGAAAGCTTCATCATTCATCACTCTCTTTGGCAATCGGCTCAGCGGTAGTCGCGGTAGCCACGTCAGCATCAGATTCCGCAGAAGTATCCTTCCCCTGGGCCTTGACCGCCACCGACGCCGAACCAACCTGAATATCCCCGCGCGCCCAATCGCCATCGAGCGCACGCGCCACCCAGTGATAGATGGGAATCGTAAAGAAGATCAGTGCGGCAAAGGGGCCGGCACCAAACAGGAACATCAGCAAAAAGAACAGCAGCCAGCACACGGCCCAATACGGGAACGACTGGAACGGGCCCTTCACCGGAGTCGAGCCAACTGCGCTGCCACTCGTCGCCTGCGCCGTAGCGGCATTGGCGGCCTGCGCACTCCAGCTTGCCGCTTGCGCCGCCTTGGCGGCGGCGTCACTCGCCTGTGTTGCCGCCTCGGTGGCACGTGCCGCCGCCTCATGGGTACGGGCGCGATCTGCCGCCTCGGCCTCGCGCTGACGGGCACGGTCCTCGTTCTCAAACTCGATATCGTCCTCAATCTCATCGCTCGGATTGAGCAGCTCGTCCAAGCTCACACCATAGAGCTTGGCGAGCGAGATCAGGTTCTCGGTATCGGGCGAGCTCTCCGCGCGCTCCCATTTACTGACTGCTTGGCGCGACAGTCCCAGCTTTCGTGCCAGCCCTTCTTGGCTAAAACCCTTGCTGCGACGAAGGTCGGCGAGCCGCTGCGCAGTTTCTACATTCATGGTTCCTCCTATGTGATGCCAGCCGTGCCGCCGGACCGTTTTTCTTCTTAAGGCGCCTTGCACAGTTAAAAATCTATCCGCCACCGCCAAAAGCATGCCACCTATTCTAGTGAGATTTTTGACAACCGTCGGTTGCGGGTGCATATGAGCTGCGGAAATGTGTCCAAACAAAGCAATGACCCGTAGCTTGGTTGTCCCCGTTGCGGCGTTAACGGTAGTATGGTCGTACTGTTAATTCCGCACCGCCAACGGAGGGAGTTCCGCGCCGTGAACCGCGATTTCGCCTCATCGCTCATCCAGCTCAACAACACGTTCTATCGCGAGCACTCCGCCTCCTTCTCCGATACGCGCCAGGCCCCGTGGCCCGGCTGGGTGCGCACCATGGACATCGCGCTCGAACAGCTCGATGTCGCCACGATTGAGCATCCCGTCCGCGTCTTCGATCTCGCCTGCGGCAATATGCGATTCGAGAACTTTGCCGCCGGCGGCGCACTTGCCGCCAAGGGCGTCGACGGCGCAAACCCCTCGGCAGATGCCAGCTGCCCGTTTGAGTTCTATGGTGTCGACTCGTGTCAGGATTTGGCTATCGATGCGCACGGTCACGCCCTGCGCATTCCCAACCTGCACTTCCAGGAACTCGACGTGCTCGATGCCCTTATGAAGCTCAACCCCGCCGAGACACCCGACGTGCTTTTCGACGCCCCGCTCGCCGACATCTCGGTCTGCTTTGGTTTTATGCACCACGTGCCGTCGTGCGAGTACCGCGTACGCGTGCTCGACGCCCTGGTGCGCCAGACGCGCCCGGGCGGCATCATCGCCATCAGCTTTTGGGAGTTTATGAACGACGAGCGCATGGCGCGCAAGGCCGTTCGCGCCGAGGCCCGTGCCGAGCTCACCCCGCCGTTTGAAGGTTACGATTCCGCGCAGTTTGAAGCCGGCGACCACCTCATCGGCTGGCAAAACGACCGCCACGCCTACCGCTATTGCCATCACTTTGACGATCAGCAGATCACCGACCTGGTGCGCGGCGTCCGTACGTTCTACAAGAGCGGCGAGGTCCCCGTGCGCGAGCTTGAGCGCTTCCATGCCGACGGTCGCAGCGGCGAGCTCAACCGCTATGTGATTCTCAAACGTCTGTAGGCACCGACGATTCGCCGCCGAGCCGCACCGCATCTTTCGGGCAAACTATGCCCACCCTTTTTCAACCCATTGACGGAACGCGCAGCTATGCGTTCCATACTTATGACCAAGGAGCCTCATGGGAGCCGTCCACGTTCGCACGCCTAAGAACTTTGTGCTCGAGGAGCGCCTGGAGCGCTACGCCGATGCGATCGAGACGAACCCCGAGGCTTATGCCGGAGATTGGCGCGAGGCTTGCGCGCCAGCTGGCAGCAAGCCCTTCGAACACCTTCACCTGGATCTTGGCTGTGGCAAGGGAACCTATCTGGTCGAGCGCGCCCACCGCGAGCCCGACACCCTCTTTATCGGCATGGACCAGGAGCCCATCTGCATCGCCTATGCCGCGCAGAAAATCTGCGAACAGGGGCTATCCAACGCACTCGTCCTGCCCCGAGGCGCCGCATCGCTGCCACAGCTGTTTGCCGCAGGCGAGCTCGATGCCATCACCATTAACTTTCCCACGCCGCAGCCCAAGGCCAAGTACGCTAAAAAACGACTCGTCCATGTCGACCATCTGATGCTCTACCGCCCGCTCTTTTCAGCCGGCGCTACCGTCACACTGCGCACCGATAGCAAGCCGTTGCGCGATTACGCCCTGGGACAGTTTGCCGCGGCCGGCTACGATACGCTTTGGGTAAGCGACGACGTCCGCCGCGACCATCCCGAGCATCCCGAGACCGAGTACGAGCGCCGCACGCGCGAGATGGGTGCCGCCGTCTATGGCATTTGCGCCACACCTGGAGCGCAGCCCAGCGATGAACAGCTCGCGGCGGGCCGCGCGCAGGAGCAAAGCCTAGCCTGCTACCTGCCCGATAACCTCGATGAGCTCGCCTATGTGCCTCTGGGCATGGAAGAGGCCGTCGAGAACTTTAGAAACCGTGCCCGCAAGGGCAAGAAGCGTCTACCGCAAGAGTCCTAGGGGCTTCTGATGGTCGCGGCGTTGGCAAACAAGCGCAAATAGGCGCCAGCGAACGGCCCTCAAACCTAAGTGAGTAGACTATTTTGCAATAGCCAAGCACAGCCCGCATAGCGAAACATAAAACCGCAGGTAGAACCCTTGCGCAAAAGCGATGTGCTCGCAATATCGCAAAAAGTCTACTCACTTAGCTAGCGACTACACTAAACGGCTGGGCAGAACGCCCATTTCCTGCATTTTCTCGCGCGCTGGCACCCCACGCCGCCGCTACGCCATAATAGTTGGCGGACAATCGCGAGAGAAAGCAACCATATGGCACAGACCACGACAGATACCGCCGCCAGCACCGTCTCCGGCGCCGGCGCTGCCAGCTCATTCTCGGGCGGCACGGGAACCGAAGCCGAGTTTGGCTCGCTCGGCGCGCTCTCCCCCACCTGGTGGGAGCCCGAGGACGGCAGTGAGCCCGAACCATGGCTCACGCCCGAGCAAGCCTTCGAACGCTTCTTTGAATGGACAAGCGATCGCGGCATTGAGCTGTGGGATCACCAAGAAGAGGCCCTCATGGACCTGGCTGCCGGCGATCACGTCATTTTAGGCACACCGACCGGATCGGGTAAATCGCTCGTCGCGCTGGGCATGCTCTTTATGGGCATGGCACAGGGCAAGCGTTGCTATTACACGGCCCCTATCAAGGCCTTGGTCAGCGAAAAGTTCTTCGATCTGGTGCAGGTACTCGGCCGCGATAACGTCGGCATGATCACCGGCGATACGCATATCAATACCAAGGCGCCCGTCATCTGCTGCACGGCCGAAATCCTTGCCAACGATGCACTGCGCGAGGGCGAGGGCGCCGACGTGGGCTGCGTGGCCATGGACGAGTTCCACTACTTTGCCGACCCCGACCGCGGCTGGGCCTGGCAGGTGCCGCTGCTCACCCTGCCCCACACGCAGTTTATGCTCATGAGCGCCACGCTCGGCGATGTCACCGCCATCGCCGCCTCACTCGAGGAACACACCGGCGCTGCTTGCGACTTGGTTGTCGACGCCCCACGCCCCGTGCCGCTGAGCTACGACTACGTGACGACCTCGCTCGAGGGCACGGTCGAGCTCGCCATGCGCCGCGGCGAGGCCCCGCTCTATATCGTGCACTTTAGCCAAGATGCCGCCCTTGCGACGGCACAGTCACTCGCCAATTTTGGCATCGCCAGCAAGGAGCAGCGCGAGGCCATTAAGGAAGCCGCCAAAGGCACGAGCTTCTCGACGGCCTTTGGCAAGATCCTCAAGCGCTTGCTTGGCTGCGGCGTCGGCGTGCACCACGCCGGTATGCTGCCGCGCTATCGTCTGCTGGTCGAGCGCTTGGCGCAGCAGGGCCTGCTGCCTGTCATCTGCGGCACCGATACGCTCGGCGTCGGCATCAACGTACCCATCCACACCGTGGTCCTCACCGCGCTCACCAAGTTCGATGGCTACAAGATGCGTCGTCTGCGCGCCCGCGAGTTCCATCAGATTGCCGGTCGCGCCGGCCGTTCGGGCTTCGATACCGAGGGCATGGTCATCGCCGAGGCCCCGGAGCACGAGATCGAGAACGCCAAGCTCATGGCCAAGGCGGGTGACGACCCCAAGAAGCTCCGCAAGATTAAAAAGAAGAAGGCCCCCGAGGGCTTTGTCACCTGGAACAAGCAGACCTTTGAGCGTCTGATTGAGACGCAGCCCGAGACGCTCAAGCCGCGCCTGCGCATCACGCACTCCATGGTGATTAGCGTGGTCGAGCAGGGCGGCGACGCCCGTGCCCGCGTACACGACCTCATCGAGACGAGCCTGCAGACCCCCGAGGAAAAGGCCAAGCTCGAGGTTCGCGCCGATGAAATCTTCGCCACACTCATCGATTCCGGCGTCGTCGTTCGCACCGAGGTGCCGCCCGCACCCGACGCCCCGACTGACGCCGCACCAGACATTGACTATGCACTGACGGTCGATCTGCCCGAGGACTTTGCGCTCGATCAGCCGCTCTCGCCGTTCTTGCTTGCCGCGTTGGAGCTGCTCGATCCCGAGAGCGAGACCTATACCATGGATCTGATCTCGATGGTCGAGGCAACGCTCGAGGACCCCAAGCAGGTGCTGCGCGCACAGGAGCGCGCTGCGCGCGACCGCGCGATGGCCGAAATGAAGGCTGACGGCGTCGAGTATGAGGAGCGCTTGGAGCGCATTCAAGACGTCACGTACGAAAAGCCGCTCGAGGATTTGCTCGACGCCGCCTTTGACAAGTACTGCCAGGAAGTGCCCTGGGCAAACGACTATCAGCTCTCTCCCAAGAGCGTCCTGCGCGATATGCTGGAAAGCGCGAGCGATTTTAAGGGCTACATTCAAAAGCTCGGCATCGCCCGCTCCGAGGGCATTCTGCTGCGCTACCTAGCCGAGGCCTACCGTTCACTCGACCGCACCGTGCCCATCGAGAAGCGCGACGAGCGCCTGCGCGACATTATCTCGTGGCTGGGCTTTGTGGTGCGCTCGGTGGACTCGAGCCTGGTGGACGAGTGGGAGAACGCCGGCAACCCGGCAGCCCTCGACGCCGCGCCGCCGCAGGGCATCGACGAGGTCGTGGCGGACCGCCGCGGCTGCACGCTGTTGGTGCGCAACGCGCTCTTCCGCCGCGTGACCCTTGCCGCTCGCGAGCACGTTCGCGACCTGGGCGAGCTCGACGACGACTGGGGCATGAGCGAGATCCGCTGGCAAAAAGCACTCGACGCTTACCACGAGCAGCACGAGGAAATCCTCACCGACGGAGATGCCCGCAGCGCCGCGATGTTTTCCATTGACGAGTCCGACGAGAAGACCGCGCACGTATGGCACGTGCACCAGATCTTTGCCGACGAGGATGGCGACCACGACTTTGGCATCATGGGCGATGTCGATCTGGACGCCACGCAAGACGGCGGCGAGGTCATCTTCAAAAACTACCGCGTCGGCTTTATCGAGGACCTGCTCGAGGACTAGCCGAACATACTGGAACGAAACGAAGCGGGGTCGCTGGCAACATCGCCAGCGGCCCCGCTTTTTGCGCGATACGCTATCCCCTACTCGGTATCCTCGACCTCATACGAATCCGCCTCGGCTGGCTCATCGTTTGTCTCTGTCGCAGCCCCGCGCGCCTCGTCAAACGCGGCCTTCATGGTCTTGTTGCCCCACGTGAGCTTGCGAATGGTAAGATCGTCGGCCTTCTTGTTGGCTAGGCGCAGATTGTTCTCGGAGGACAGCAACGCCTCCTTGGTTTTCTGCAGATGGCTAATCGTCTTGTCGATCTCATCAATCGCCGTTTGGAACTTGCGGCTCGCGATCTCGTAGTTGCGACCGAAATCATTCTTGAACTTTTCCATCTTGGCTTCGAAGTTCGTGACGTCGATATTCTGCTGTTTGTACTCCGCCAGTTCCTGCTTATAGCGCAGCGAACCCATGGCGGCGTTGCGAAGAAGCGTGATCATGGGAATAAAGAACTGTGGGCGAATCACGTACATCTTCTCGTAGCGATAGCTCACGTCCACGATGCCGGCGTTGTAAAGCTCGCTCTCGGGTTCGAGCAACGTGCAGAGCACCGCGTACTCGCAGCCCTTTTGGCGGCGATCGTGGTCGAGTTTCTTAAAGAAGTCCTCGTTCTTGTGCTTGGTCGCGGTCTCATCGTTCTCGTTTTTCATCTCGAACATAATCGAAATGACCTCGTTACCGCTTGCGTCGCACTCGCGGAAGATAAAGTCGCCCTTGGTGCCCTCGGACGCATCGTTATCCTTCTCGAAGTACGCGTTGGGAAACGCCGTCATGCGCAGGCGATTGAACTCGGTCTCGCAGTGCTGCTCGAGCGACTCGCCCACCATCTTGGTGGACAGGCGTACCTTCATGTCCTTAAGACGCTCAATCTCTTCGTCCTTGTAGCGAATCAGGTCATCGCTCGCGCGCTTGGCCTGCGCGAGCTCGAGCTCATGCGCCGCCTTGACCTGTTCCTCGCGAGAATCGCGCACCGCCAGCTCGCTCGTCAGCTTGGCACGTGCCTCATCGCGCTCTCGTTCCGCCGCGGCGACCGCCTTCGACAGCTCCATTTTTGCAGAAAGTTCTTGCTCACGAAGCTGTGCACGAAGGCCCTCGGCCTCGCGCTCGGACTGAGTCTTAGCATTCGAGAACTTCTCACGCACTTCTGTCTGGTAATCGGAAAGCTTACGATTCGCTTCGTTTTGCGCAGCCTCGAGCTTACGCTGCGCCTCGGCCGCAGCAGTTGCGAGTGCCATTTCTTGAGCCTTATCTGCGGCGGCAAGCTTTGCCTGCAACTCCGCAATCTGAGCATCGCGCGCGGCGAGGTCATTTTGAGTCGCATTGCGTACCGCGGCTTCGGCAAGCTTTGCTTCGTCATCTTTGCGCCCAAGCTGCGCACGCAGGCTATCGATCTCGCGCTGCAGCTCGGCATTCTCCTTTTGAGCATCGGCACGGGCCTCAACCGCCGCGCGCTGGCTTGCACTCTCGCGCTCTGCGGCAGCGCCCTCAAGCTTGGCACGCAGCTCGGCAAGCTCGGCATCGCGCTTGGCGACTTCTTGTGCCAGCTGCTGAGCTGCAGCGTTCTTCTGCTCGACAAGCTGAGCGTTGCGCTGAGACTCTGCCTTTTGCAAGGCAGCCGTCGAACGCGAGCGCTCAAGCTCCAGCGCCTGCTCGCCCTCGCGCTGGACTGCCTTCACACGCTCGTCCAGGTCGCGCGAAAACTCGGCATCGCGTACTTGCTTGACGATATCCGCATAGCCGGACGCATCGACCTTAAAAACTTCGCCGCAATGCGGGCACTTAATCTCGTTCATAGCAGCTCCTCGATGGACGCAAATTTCGACCGCCTACACTCTACCGCGCCGCACGGACAAAAAAGGCGCCGCTGCCATAATGGCAACGGCGCCAGAGCCACCACAAAGGTGCCTGTCCCCTTTGTGGTGGCTCTGGCGCCCTATAACCCAAAGAAGCTAAGAATCTGATCACGGCTTACGGGCTTGTACTCGTTGGCATCGAGACCGACATCGTAGCGAAAGATAGGGCGCTCGCGATCGCGGTTGCGCACGTTGGCGCGGTCTCCCCTGCTGTGGATATGCCCGTGCAGCATGACGGCGCCACGCGCCTTGCCGTTCCAGCTGAGCATGGGGTAGTGGCTCATAACCAGACGATGGCCCTTGGCATAGCCGGGAGCAATCTCCAGGTAATCGCGCACGTCTTCCCAAATCTGCGGTACGTCGGAATCTTCCCAGTCGCCGTCATGGTTACCGCGGATGAGCGTCACGTTCTGGCATTCGATACGCTCGCGCAGGCGCACCGCCTCCGCCAGGGGCAAACGATAGGTAAAGTCTCCCAAGATATAGAGACGGTCGTCCGCCGCCACGCACTCATTGACGGCATCGATGACCTTGCGGTTCATCTCCTCGACCGAATCAAACGGCCGATCCATGTCGTGCAAGATATTCGTATCGCCCAGGTGCAGGTCGGCGGTAAACCACATCATCGTCTATGCCCTCATTTCGCAACGCGTTCAACTCGTGCTAAGTATACAGACGCAGCGATGCGGCGGTTAGCCAAAGAGCCCGCCAAACAGTCCACGGCGGCGCTTGCCTTTCTTTTTCGAAGCGTCACCCTGAGTTTTCTTGTCCTGCCGCATCTTACGGTCCTGTTCCAGCTCATCGTCATCGAGTAGCACATCCCACTCAAACGGATCATCTGCCAGATCAAACAGGTCATCGTCATCAAACATGGCAGCCTCCATTGCCGACTAGCGAGCATCCGCCACATAGAGCCCAACGCGTACCTGATGCCACGGACTGCGCTCGGGGGCAACCTGTTGCACACGGGCCTCAAATACGTCCTCGTGGCCGTAATACATCATCAAGGACAGTGGGCCGACCTCGTTTCCCGGAACGTAGCCAAGTTTGGTCTTGCCATAGTAGATCGCAACTGCCTCGGGGTCATGGGGATTATCGCGCTCGGCACACAGCGTCAGTTTATCGCCCGCTTTAAGATCGCCTAGGACCAAAGCGCCATCGGCATACTGAAATCCTGCAATGTGAAATGACAGAAGAACACGTGAAGGCTCGTACATAGCAACTCCCCTAACGGCCAGATAAACCGGCGCTTAACCTTATTGAGAAGTCTACGAACTCGTGCGGACACAAATTCATCCTGCCTGCGCCTTTCGACCGTTTGTCGCTACGCCATCTGATTCTAATGCACAAACATGCGCACGAATTTGTGCTTCCAGCTTGCGTAGGGCGCATACCGAAACGGCACGTCCAGCCACGTTGCCTTGTTCACGACGCTCTTCTTGTGGCTAAACGTATCGAAACTCTCGCGGCCATGGTACTGCCCCATACCGCTCGCTCCCATGCCGCCAAAGCCCATATGGCTCGTAGCCAGATGCATGATGGTGTCGTTAACGCAGCCGCCGCCAAAGGGCACGTAGCGCACAAAGCGCTGCTGAACCGCGCGATCCTGACTAAAGATATACAGGGCCAGTGGCGTCGGACGATCCGTAATAAACGTCTCGGCCTCGTCTAGGCTCTCAAACGTCAGCACCGGCAAGATGGGACCGAAGATCTCCTCCTGCATCACGGCGTCATCGGGGGTCACGTCGTCCAAAATCGTCGGCTCGATCTTGAGCGAAGTCTCGCGCGCGGCACCTCCAAGCACGACCTTATCGGGATCGATCAGCCCGCGCACGCGCGCAAAATGCTTGACGTTGACGATATGCCCGTAATTCTCATTGTCGAGTGGATGTTCGCCAAACATGCGGCGGGCCTCCTCCTTGATGAGGCCCAACAGCTCATCGTGCACGCGCGCATCGACCAGCAGGTAGTCGGGCGCCACGCAGGTCTGCCCCACGTTGAGCCATTTACCAAAGGCGATGCGCCGTGCCGCGACCTTCAAGTTTGCCGTCGCATCCACGATGCAGGAACTCTTTCCGCCCAGCTCAAGCGTCACGGGCGTAAGGTTTTTACTTGCGCGCTCCATAACGAGTTTGCCGACCGGAACGCTACCGGTAAAGAAGATCTTGTCCCAGCACTCGTCGAGCAGCGCTTCATTTTCGGCGCGACCGCCCTCGACAACCGTCACCAGGCACGGATCAAATGCCTCTTCACAGATTTGCTTGAGCACCGCGCTCGATGCCGGAGCATAGGCGCTCGGCTTGATGACCACGGTATTGCCCGCGGCAAGGGCGCCGGCGAGCGGCTCAAGTGTTAGCAAAAACGGGTAGTTCCACGGAGCCATGATGAGCGTGACACCATAGGGCACGGCTTGCGTTTTGCACACGCTCACGGCGTTGGCAAGGTCACACGGACGCAGGCGCGGACGACTCCATCGAGCCACATGCGCAATCTGATGACGAATCTCGGAAAGCGACGTGCCGATCTCGCACATATATGCCTCGTCATGCGACTTTCCCAAATCGGTCTTGAGCGCATGGGCGATATCGGCCTCATGCGCCCGCACCGCCTCGCGCAGACGCACGAGAGCGCGACGTCGAGCATCAACATCAAACGTGGCGTGCGTCTTAAAGTAGGCGCGCTGATCGCCGACGATGCGCGCAATTTCCTCGGTGTTCATGGACCCTCCTAGTTCTCGTCCTCAAACATACCACCTGCAACAACTTCGTACATGTGCTCGAGCTCCAGGCGGTCCATTAAAAGAGGAACGGGGTACAGGGGATTGGCCTCGGCATCGGCATGCGCCGCCATCTCGGGAATGTCGGAGCGGCGAATGCCCGTCACATATTTGGGAATGTCCAAGGTGGCATTCATGCGATCGATCCAATCGATAAAGGCCTCGGCCGCCAGGCTATCCTGAGCGTTAGCCGGCGCAATGCCCGCCATGCGAGCAAGATCGGCAAGCTTGGGGGCGGCGGCGTCACCATAAGCGCGAAGCATGTGCGGCAGGATGATCGCGTTGGCCAAACCGTGCGGAATTCCGTATCGGCCGCCCAGACTGTGCGCAATGGCATGCACATATCCGACATAGGAGCGGGTAAACGCAACGCCCGCCTTATACGCCGCCGAAAGCATATTGCGACGAGCGCGCATGTCGTCACCATGCTCATAGGCCTCGAGCAAATTGTCGTGGATAAGCTGCACCGCCTGTCGCGCCATCTTACGCGTATAGGACGTGGTGCTTCGCCCGATAAAGGCCTCAACGGCATGCGTCAGGGCGTCCATGCCCGTCTGCCCCGTAATGGAAGCGGGCAAGCCGCACGTAAACTCGGGGTCGTGCACCGCAAAGCGCGGGATGAGCACAAAGTCGTTAATAGGGTATTTGTAGTGCGTCTCGTCATCGGTAATTACCGCCGCAAGCGTGACTTCGCTTCCTGTACCGGCGGTAGTGGGAACGGCGATGAGCAGCGGCAGGCGACGATGAATCCGCAGCAGGCCGCGCATCTTGTTGATGGGCTTGTTTGGCTGCGCAATGCGTGCGCCCACGCCCTTGGCGCAGTCCATGGCTGATCCTCCGCCAAAGCCGATAATGGCCCGGCAGGCACTCTCTCGATACAGGGACGCCGCTTCCTCCACGTTTGAAACCGTGGGGTTTGCACGCGTTTCGGCATAGACCGTAACGCCAATCCCCCTGGATGCGAGCGCCGCCTCGAGCGGTGCCGTGAGCCCCAGACGGGCAATGCCGGGATCCGTCACGATAAGGACCTTCTGGATCGAGCGCTTTTGAAGCACCGCGGGCACATCCTCGGCATGCTCTAAAATGCGCGGCTCGGTATAGGGCAGGATCGGCAATGCAATGCGAAAAACCGTCTGATATGTTCGGCACCAGGCACGACGGGCTAGATGCATAAAGGAAACTCCTTCATTTGTTGATAGGTCAACATTTGCTCGCCCGATTGTACTCAGCAAAGATCGCAGACGGCCTCCCAATCGTTAATCAATCAACATCTTCATATCTCGAAATTATTTTATTAAAAATCATTCCTAATAGGCTTCACATTTGGTTGCATTTATGGATAATAGAACTCGTCAAGACGCACGTCCGGAGAGGGCCCTTACGGGACCGGACGAGCGCACAATCGCCATCGATCGAAAGGATCGAATCATGAAGTTTGTTTGCCCCGTTTGCGGTTATGTGGAAGAGTTCGACGGCGACCAGCTGCCCGAGGACTTCAAGTGCCCCCAGTGCGGCGTTCCCGGTTCTCGCTTCCTGAAGCAGGAGGAGGGTCAGCTCGAGTGGGCTGCCGAGCACGTCGTGGGCGTCGCCAAGATGGAGGGCGTCTCCGAGGACATCGTTGCCGACCTGCGCGCCAACTTTGAGGGCGAGTGCTCCGAGGTCGGTATGTACCTGGCCATGGCTCGCGTCGCTCATCGCGAGGGCTACCCCGAGATCGGCCTGTACTGGGAGAAGGCTGCTCACGAGGAGGCCGAGCACGCCGCAAAGTTCGCTGAGCTCCTGGGCGAGGTCGTGACCGACTCCACCAAGAAGAACCTCGAGATGCGCGTTGAGGCCGAGAACGGCGCCACCGCCGGCAAGACTGATCTTGCCAAGCGCGCCAAGGCCGCTGGCCTCGATTCCATTCACGACACCGTGCACGAGATGGCTCGCGACGAGGCCCGCCACGGCAAGGCTTTCGCCGGCCTGCTCAAGCGCTACTTTGGCTAAGCCAAACGCCTGAGACATAACCTCTAGCTCGATGAAGCCCGGACCGTATTGGTTCGGGCCTTTTTGTGTCTCGAGGACTCGTTAACGCCCTGAAAAAGAGCTATCTTCGGCATCGGTCTCTCGTTAAAAACTAAGTGAGTAGACTTTTCGAAACTTACCGAGCAGACCATCCGTATTGCTTTATAAAGTCGCAGGTAAATGACTTGTTTCAAAATGGCCTGGTCGCCAAAGTGCCAAAAGCCTACTCACTTAGAACCGCAGCCGTCCACGATCGAGCCATTTTGTGTCTAACGGGCATCTTTCCGTCGATTACTCCCAATTTTGTCCAGTCAATGAATAGTTCAGACCGGAGTAATATCTCAGCCCTTTGCTCATCCGAGCTTTTATCACGATATTCAGCATCGAGCATCCTGCATATGGCCTTAACGATCGCGCGGAATCTATCCTCATCCGATATCTGTCTGTGTGTCAGGAGAAGCACATCGTAGCCCATGGCCTGAAGGGCCGTCATGCGGTCAGCGTCACGCAAGCCATCCCCTGCGCGTCCGTGCGAGGCCTTTCCCTGACATTCAATGGCCACCTGTCGCCTACCGTCCGGTGAAGAAAGAAGTAGGTCGATATATACACGGGACTTTCCCACAATCGCTCGAGCACTTGTGCCTAGCATCACTTCAACATTAAGCTCTATGTCGCAAAAACCTTCGCCTCCCAGGGATCGCGGCAGTGCAAGTAGCAAATACGCCTCGACCTCAAAAGGCGACGCGGCACCCAATGGAACGAGTTGCGATACCGCCATAAATCTATTGCCGTAACGCATCCCGCAAACATCTGAACAAAAACGGTCAAGGTCTCCGCCCAAAACCAAAGCGTCTCGACGCCATAAATTTGAGGCGGTGCCGTCCTCGGACGGACAGCGCACCCAACCGAACGTTGTCGAAATCGCGCCCGAATCAATTGCACGCGTAAGCTCCGCCTCAAGTGCCGCCGGCAGAGCGCACACCGCAAACAAGCCACACATCTCCGCCAATACCAAAAGAAGCTGAAGATCCGTCAGATGCCGCGACATGGTGAATGCCGTCAGTAGAGGAGACGTAATCAAAAATCCGTGCTCCGTTTCCAGCACGGATTCCCTGGGGAGCTCACCAAGGAACAGCCGCTGCCTAATGCTGGCAGGACAAGTCCGTTTGTTTCTCGTCTGAACCAATGTATACAACGGAAAACCGAGCACAACCGCAGCCGTCGGGTTGCGGGCGAGATCATATCGCTGCCGGTCTTCTTCCGGTCGTGGAAGCGGCGGACACAGAGCGCGGACCTGAGGGGGCAAACGCCAGTACCTAAAAGCCGATATGTCACAAAGTAGATCTTTCATAGGCACAGGAAAACACGAATTTCAACCCAGTCAGTCACGCATTGGCGCGAACGCGCCAAAAATGGTGCCGAACGGACCGCTAAGTTTTCAACAGCCCTCCCCAACTGGCCAAAAGCTTGCCAAGAACTGGACGAAGCCCTGTTGAAAACCCCATTTTTTCTCATGCAGAAGCTTTGCGCGACAAGTGAGTAGACTTTTTTGAACATCCCGAGCAGCCCGGTCATCCTGCTTTTCAAAACCGCAGGTAGATAGCTTGTTACAAAACTGCCTGGTCGCCAAAGTTCCAAAAGCCTACTCACTTAGGTTGCAGAGTGCTCCCATTAGCTGCGATTCCAAGGTATTTAGCGCTTTTGAACTCAAATCGTCATACTGAACAAGAATTTGACTTGAGTTTTCAGGGACAAATGCGCCATCGGCACACCAATAACAGTCACTGATATCGACAAAAGGGATACTCGAGCGCGTGAGGGCCCGCACAAAAGAGCTTCCGCCCGCTCCGCGCTCCGCAACCACGGTGCAGTAAAGGCCCGCGTCTGCATGTTCGATCGAGACCTCCCCTGCCGGAAACGCTTTCCGCACAAGCGACGTCAGGCCATCACGCGCCTCGCGAGCACGAACGCGCACGCGGTTCACATGTCGCTCGTAATCACCCGATTCCAGCAAACGCGCCAAAGCGACCTGGTCAACAGAGCTCACCGACGAGGCGTAGAAACCAAGGTTGCGCCTAAACCGCTCCATTAGCTCATCGGGCAACACCATATACGCCAAACGCAACGCCGATGAAAGGCTCTTCGAAAACGTGTTGGTGTAGATAACCGACTGGGCGGCATCGATCGACGCGAGCGCGGGAATCGGCTTGCCGGCAAGGCGAAACTCACAATCAAAGTCATCTTCGATGAGATACCGACCTGGTCGCTCGGCGGCCCAGCTCAGAAGCGCATAGCGCCGCGCAATGCTCGTCACAAGGCCGGTCGGATACTGATGGGACGGCATCAGATGAAGTACATCGGTCCCGGTTTTCTGCAGAGCGCTCAAGTCCACGCCCTCATCATCCAACGGGATATGTCGAACTTTGCAGCCCATAGCCTGATAGATGCGCGTCAGACGTAAATAGCCCGGGTCCTCAACGGCATACACCTTGTCAGCGCCAAGCAACTGAACCAACATGGTATCGAGCAGCTGGGCGCCCGCGCCGATAACAATGTTATTGGGATCGACATTCATGCCCCTTGTCCCACGCAGGTGGTGAGCAATTGCGCGTCGCAGCCGAGCGGTGCCCTGCGCCGGTGCGGGCGAAAAGATTTCGCGCTCATCTTCGGATGCCAGCGTCGCCCGTAGTGCGCTTTGCCAAAGCCGCGCCGCCTCCAAAGCGGAAGGAGAAAGTGCATCGAACAGCTCGACCTGTCCGTTGACATCATGCGCGCTGAGGCCCACAGAGACGGTATCTCGGTCGATGCCCTGCGAAGCCAAAGGCAAAACCGGTGCATCCGGAAGCTTGCAAGCGTAGTAGCCACGACGCGGCATTGAGCAAATATAGCCCTCGGCAAGTAACTGGCTATATGCATTCTCGATGGTAATGACACTGATTCCCAGATGACTGGCAAAGGCGCGCTTAGACGGAAGATGCTCCCCCGCCACAATACGTCCAGCAACAATATCATCTCGAATTTGCTGGTAAACATACTCATAAAGCGATGCTTCGCCGCGTTTTTCCAAATTGTAGTCAAGCATGAGTTTGCCACCTGACCTTATCGAGCTGTTCAATCTGGTATTAGGCTGACCTTATTATTATCTCGAAAACTGAGTATTTTGCCATACCCAGCTCCCCGATAGGATGTTCCGTCAAGCAATGCACATGCCAACCAAGGGAGCAACCATGGCAGAACAGACCAGCAAGACCGATCGCGTCAAACTCAATCGCGAACTCGCGCAGATGCTCAAGGGCGGCGTCATCATGGACGTCACCACGCCCGAGCAGGCACGCATCGCCGAGGAGGCAGGCGCCTGCGCCGTCATGGCACTCGAGCGCATCCCGGCCGACATCCGTGCCGCAGGCGGCGTCTCGCGCATGAGCGACCCCAAGATGATCAAGGGCATCCAAGAGGCCGTCTCCATCCCCGTCATGGCCAAGTGCCGCATCGGTCACATTGTCGAGGCGCAGGTCCTGCAGGCCATCGAGATCGATTACATCGACGAGTCCGAGGTTCTCTCCCCCGCCGATGACGTCTATCACATCGACAAGACCCAGTTTGACGTGCCGTTTGTCTGCGGCGCCCGCGATCTGGGCGAGGCGTTGCGCCGTGTTGCCGAGGGCGCCACTATGATTCGCACCAAGGGTGAGCCGGGTACGGGCGACGTCGTTCAGGCCGTGCGTCACATGCGCAAGATCCAAAAGCAGATCCGCAACGTTGTTGCCCTGCGCGACGACGAGCTCTTTGAGGCAGCCAAGCAACTGCAGGTTCCGGTCGAGCTGGTACGCGAGGTCCATGCCACGGGCAAGCTTCCCGTCGTGAACTTTGCCGCCGGCGGCGTAGCGACCCCGGCCGATGCCGCGCTGATGATGCAGCTGGGTGCCGAGGGCGTCTTTGTCGGCTCGGGCATCTTTAAGAGCGGCGACCCCGCCAAGCGCGCCGCTGCCATCGTCAAGGCCGTGGCAAACTTCACCGATGCCAGGCTCATCGCCGAGCTTTCGGAGGACCTGGGCGAGGCCATGGTGGGCATTAACGCCGACGAAATCGAGATTATCATGGAAGAGCGCGGGCGCTAGTCCAGCAGAAAGGATCGCACATGAGCGATTATGCAGACCAAACGGTTGCCGTGCTGGCGGTCCAAGGCGCTTTTGCCGAGCACGAGGCAAGACTATTCGAGCTTGGCGCACACTGTATTGAGCTGAGGCAGGCGGCTGATTTGAAGCAGGACTTTGACCGTCTGGTACTTCCCGGCGGCGAGTCTACCGTTCAAGGGAAGCTGCTTGATGAGTTGGGCATGCTCGAGGAGCTTCGTGCCCGTATCGCTGAAGGTATGCCCGTCCTGGGCACCTGCGCCGGCCTGATTCTACTGGCTCACGACCTTGCCGCCCATGACGATAAGGGCACGCCGCGTCTGGAAACCATGGATGTACTTGTCGAGCGCAATGCCTACGGCAGGCAGCTCGGCAGCTTTCGAACCAAGGGGCAAATAGCCGGCATCGACGGTGAAGTGCCGCTGACGTTTATCCGCGCGCCCCGCATCGTCGAGGTCCACGGCGACGCCAAGGCCTTAGCGAAAGTCGACGGTCGTATTGTCGCCGCCCGTCAGGGCAACCAGCTCGGCGTAACCTTCCACCCCGAGCTCGACGACGATACCCGCCTCCACGAACTGTTCCTACAAATGTAGGCATCGAAATCAACAAACGAAACGAGAGTGGATGATCTCCCACTTTGAGCTTGAATGCAGGCTCAAACCGGGAGATCATCCACTCTTGTTCTATGTAGTCGTTTAAGAACGTCCATTACAGTCGAAATTGTCAGCCCGGGCCCGTCTCGGGCTACGATTGAGGCGCGCCCAGAACGGGCCGCCGACCGGGCGCCCGCGCACGGCCGAACGTCCCTGCCCCCGAGAGGGCCTGTTGGGTGCTGCCGGCGCGGGACGCGCCGCCCCCGACGGCTGATAGGAAAGTGCCGGGCAGGCGCCGCGGCTGGTAATGTGAGTGCCGAGGGGGAGGCCATCCGGTCGAACGACTACCGGAAGGATACCACCGTGAAAGCGCCATCGACCAGGCCCGCGGCCGTGCTCGGCCTAGACGTCGGCAAGTCCTCCCACTGGGCCTGCCTGATCGACCGCGACGGGGAGGTGCTGTCCATGGATTGGCAACATCTATTTGGACGATTCCGGGAGGGACAGCCCCGCTTCCCTGA
>URPJ01000013.1 GCA_900549745.1 uncultured Collinsella sp.
CTTCCCCCACCCCGCCCCACCACTCCACCCCCAATATGTTGTAAAACACCCCCGAGCATATGTTCGAAAACACAATATGTTGTGTTTACAGCAAAGGCGGGATGCCACCTGTAGAACCACGCCCGCGAACCTCAACCTTCAAGTTGACCTTGAGGCGATTTTTACGTCCCTTTACACGCCGTTCACATCGCCCCCAAACTCCCCCACCCACGGTACACACGGCCCACCACCACGTCGGTGTCTGGCGAAAAATGGGACGGGCCCCAGATTGCCCATGCACGCAAAAGTGCGTCTCGGCAATCTGGGGCCCGTCCCCTTTAATATTTATAAATATGCAGGTCAGCGAGGTGCTAGCGATGTGCCAACGGATGCGCCGCCAGATAGACCTCCGTCAGTTGCGTGCGGTCGACATGCGTGTAGACCTGCGTGGTCGAAATATCGGCATGGCCCAAAATCTCCTGCAGCACACGCAGGTCGGCACCGCCCGCGAGCATGTGGGTGGCAAAGGAGTGGCGCAGGGTGTGGGGATGGAGCCCAACCAGCCCCACCTGGCGCCCACACCGCTCGCATATCGCATGCACGGCCTGGCGCGACAGGCGACGTCCGTTCTTATTTAAAAAGACCGCCGAGGTCTCCGTCCCGTGAGCATGGGCGGCCAGGAGAGTGCGCCCGTCACCTATATAGCGTGTCAGGGCACGCGCCGCGCTTCCCACCAACGGGGCCAGACGCTCCTTGGAGCCCTTACCGCGCACCAGGACAAACCCGTCATCGATATGGATATCGCCCACATCGAGCCCAACCAGCTCACTCACGCGCAAGCCGCAACCGTAAAGCACTTCCAAGATGGCGTGATCGCGCAGTCCCATCTCGCCCTCGGGAAAGTCTTGATCGAGCAGTGCCGAGACGTCCTCCACCGAAAGGTATTCCGGCAGGCGATCTGCCTTCTTGGGCAGGCGCAACGCCGCCGTCGGGTTTTGGGCCACGGCCCCATCGCGCACCAAAAAGGCATGCAGGCCCTTCACGGCAGCAAGCGCGCGCTCCACCGAGGCGTCGGAATAGCCTCCGTCGCGGCGATCGGCAACAAAGCCCTCCACGACCTGACGGGTCACCTCTTCAAAAGACGCAATGTCAGCCCGCTCCAGATAGGCGCAGTACGTCGTCAGGTCACGACGATAGGCCGCAATCGTGTTGCGCGCCAAGCCCCGCTCGACCGCGAGGTAATCGAGATACTCCCCCGCCGCCACGGCGGGCGACGAGGGAGTAGCTTCGGTATGTTCCTTATTCGCCGGCACCCTTAGTCCGTAGCGAGGTTCTTGGGCGTCACCTGCAAGCGATCGACGCCCTCATGCTGGCCGATCGAGGCGCGTACGAACTCGCGGAACAGCGGCTGCGGGTTGGTCGGGCGGCTCTTGAACTCGGGATGAGCCTGGGTGGCCACATACCACGGATGTACGTCGCGCGGCAGCTCGACCATCTCGACCAGACGCTCGTCGGGCGAAAGACCCGAGATAACCAGACCGGCGTCCTCGAGCTGGTCACGGAAGGCGTTGTTGAACTCAAAACGGTGACGGTGACGCTCGTAGACGAGCTCCTCGCCGTATGCCTCGCGCGCGAGGGTATCGGCGGCGAGCTTGCACGGATAGGCGCCCAGGCGCATGGTGCCGCCCTTCTCGGTCACGTCCTCCTGCGAGCTCATCAGGTCGATGACACTATACGGGCCGTCCGGATCGAACTCGGAAGAGCTGGCGCCGGCAAGGCCGACCACGTTGCGGGCGAACTCGCACACGGCTACCTGCATACCCAGGCAAATGCCCAGATACGGAATCTTGTGCTCGCGGGCGAACTCGGCCGCGAGGATCTTGCCCTCCAGGGCGCGCTTGCCAAAGCCGCCAGGAACCAAGATGCCCGAGGCGTCACCCAGGACCTCGGAGACGTTCTGCTCGTCGAGGCTCTCGCCATCGACCAGCTGCACGTCAACGTGGCGATCGTAGAACACGCCCGCGTGGTGCAGGGCCTCGATAACCGACAGGTAGGCATCGGGCAGCTGCGTATACTTGCCCACAACGGCGATCTTCACCTTGTCGGCGTGCTGGTTGGCATGGTTCTGCTTGCGCAGGAACTCGTTCCACTGACTCATGTCGCGCTCACGCGGGTCCAGACCCAGACGCTCGCAAATGCGCAGGTCAAAGTCCTGCTCGGCGAGCAGCTGCGGAACATCGTAGATGCTCGCGCAGTCCTCGTTGGTAAAGACGCAGTCGGTGTCGACGTCGCAGAAGCTTGCGATCTTGCCGCGGATGGCATCGTCGATATGGTGATCGGAGCGCAGAACGATAATATCGGGCTGGATACCAAAGCTGCGGAGCTCCTTGACGGAGTGCTGCGTCGGCTTGGTCTTGACCTCGTGGGCGGCGGCGATATAGGGAACGAGCGACACGTGGATGTAGCAGACGTTCTCGGGGCCGGCCTCCTTGCGATACTGGCGGATGGCCTCGACAAACGGCTGCGACTCGATGTCACCGATAGTGCCGCCCAACTCAGTGATGACCACGTCGGAGCCGGTCTGTTCCTCAATACGACGGAACTTATCCTTAATGGCGTTCGTGACGTGCGGGATCACTTGCACGGTGCCGCCCAAAAAGTCACCGCGACGTTCGCGGGCGATCAGGCTCTTATAGATGGCACCAGTCGTAAAGTTGGAATCGCGGGTCAGGTTCTCGTCAATAAAGCGCTCGTAGTGGCCCAGGTCCAGATCGGACTCGTAGCCGTCCTCGGTCACAAAGACCTCGCCATGCTGGAACGGGCTCATGGTGCCGGGGTCGACGTTCAGATACGGGTCGGCCTTTTGCATCGTTACCTTGTAGCCGCGCGACTTGAGCAGACGGCCCAGCGAGGCCGCGGTAATACCCTTGCCCAGAGACGAAACCACGCCGCCGGTCACGAACACATGCTTGGTCATATTGAGTTACCTGCGCTTCCCGTAGAAGTTGTCCATACACATCTTACGGGTCTTCATTGTAATACTCGCGACGCGCGCCGCACGCATTTTTTCTTACGCGCAATCGCATTTCTCCATCTCGAAACAAAACGCCGTCCGGTTGCCCAGGCGGCGTCGTTTCCACTATGAATGCACGCTGTTATCGATCGGCGGCTTCATCCTCGATCAAGTCCTTCACGAGCATACCGGCACGGATGCCCTCTAGATACCATTCGCCACGCTCCGTGAGACAAATACCATTTGCAAGCTGGCCGCCGTCGTCGCTGTAGCGCGAGACGACCTCGATGATGTCTTCGGATTCCAAGCGTTCAATTGCCGCGCGGGCGCGATACGGAGACACCCCCACACGCTCGGCAAGCGTCTTGCGCGAAAAGCCATAAAATCCGCCGTTGTCTTCGGACAGCTGTGCGATCTCCATCAGCACCTGCACCTCGACACGCTTCATATCGTTGACACTCGCACGACCCTTGCCAGCCATGGCAGCCTCCTCAAACCGAGCACGGGCATCACCTGCACCGTGCGCGACCGGCACACCCCATGATGGCCGGCAACATCCATCATGCGGCATCCCCGCAAAAGGATGAAACAGTTAGGGTTATTGTATACCGCCCAAATCGCTTATAGGCAGGTAAACGGGCTATTTTTAGGTTAAACGGTAGCTTTGTTGATAAAAGGGGCACACCGAATGCATACCCGATGCGCCCCTTTCAGACCAATTAATCCAGGCTTAGCGGTGGAAGAAACCACGGCGCTCGAACTTGGGCTCGCAGCACACGTTGATGCCCAGCTTGCGCAACACCGTCTCGTCCGTCGGCGAGATGATCACGCTAAAGAAGGCATCGCAGCCGCGCAGCTGCTCCAGGCCCGAAAGGACGCGGGCCGCCGTCTCGCTCGTTGCCGAGGTGATCGAGAGCGCCATAAGCGTCTCGTCGGTGTGCAGGCGCGGGTTCTTGCTACCCAGGAAATGCGTCTTGAGCTTGCTGATAGGCTCGATCGCCTCATCGCTAATGACCTCGAGCTCAAGGTCAACGCCCGAGACATGCTTAAGTGCGTTCATGATGAGCGAGCTCGCGGCGCCCAGGCGCGTGGAAGTCTTGCCGGTCACCACGGAGCCATCGGGCATGACCATGGCGCCTACGGGGCCACCCGTCAGCTGCTCCCTGGTAAGGGCGGCCGAGCGTGCCGGCGAGTAGTTCTTGTCGATACCAGCCTTCTTCATAATGATCTTGAGACGGTCGACTTGCTCATCGCCCACGCCGGTACGGCGCACATTTTCGACCGCGGTAAAGTAGCGGCGGACGATCTCCATCTTGGAAGCGTCGCGGCAGGCATCGTCATCGGTGATGGCAAAGCCGACCATATTGACGCCCATGTCCGTGGGGCTCTGGTAGGGGCTCTTGCCCAGGATCTTTTCCATCAGGGCACGGACCACCGGGAAGGCCTCGACGTCGCGGTTGTAGTTGACCGTAGTCTTGTTATAGGCCTCCAAGTGGAAGGAGTCGATGATATTCGCATCGTCGAGGTCGGCCGTGGCGGCCTCATAGGCGATGTTGACCGGATGCGTGAGGGGAAGGTTCCAGACCGGGAAAGTCTCGAACTTGGCGTAGCCGGCGGCGGTGCCGTGCTTGTGCTCGTGATAGAGCTGAGACAGGCAGGTGGCGAGCTTACCTGAACCAGGGCCGGGCGCGGTGACCACGACGAGCGGACGAGTGGTCTCGACAAACTCGTTCTTGCCATAGCCGTCGTCGGACACGATCAGGTCGACGTCGTGGGGATAGCCCTCGATGGGATAGTGCAGCTTGGCAGGAATGCCGAGCGCGTTCAGGCGATTGCGGAAGACGTCAGCGGCGGGCTGGCCGGCGTACTGGGTGATAACCACGGCCGCGACAGCAAAACCGTTGCCGCGGAACAGGTCGACCAGGCGCAAGACGTCCTCGTCATAGGTAATGCCCAGGTCGCCACGGGCCTTATTCTTCTCGATGTGGTTCGCGTTGATCGCGATGATGACCTCAACGTCATCGGCAATGCTCTTGAGCATGCGGAACTTGCTGTCCGGTTCAAAACCCGGCAGCACGCGGCTCGCGTGATAATCGTCAAACAGCTTGCCGCCAAACTCCAAATAGAGTTTGCCGCCAAACTGCGAGATGCGCTCCTTAATATGAGCGGCCTGCAGCTCGATATACTTCGCGTTGTCGAAACCCTGGCGCATGAATGGCTCCCGTCCCGTTTCCATTTAATGTCCTAGGCGATTATAACGGAGCCCGCCCTCCCCGATACCCAGACCATCAACAGGCACCAACCAAACACGCCATCAATAAGTTGCGGTGAAATAGTTCCCGTTTAACCCCTCAAGACGGCCAAACAGGAACTATTCCACCGCAACTTCCCCTTTTGGCGCGAAGTAACCTGACCCCATTGCACCAGCGAACGGGCGCCAGAGCGAGCAAGCAGCCCCCTGCACCAACAATGGCAGCGCCGCAGGTGGAGCAAACGTCAGCGAAAGCCCGCCAGAGCGAGCAAGGTGACGTGAAAGAGGAGGGCATAGGCCTTATGGCCATGCCCGACGATTGAACGTCAGATTGCCGCTCTGGCGGGCTTGCAGCGTCGAGTGGTTCCGGCGTTTGGTAAAACGCCGGAACGCAAGTCGCCCCCTCCCGCGCACGGAACGGGAGGGGGCTAAAGGTAGGAGTCTACCGGTGGGTTGACCCCACCGGACAGACGATGACCAGGTGATCCTTTACAGGATCGTCAAGGTTTCCGTGGGGTACCCGTTGGGTACTTAGAGCAGCACGCAGGCGACGGTCAGGATGACGGCGCAGACGACGGAGAGCGCGACGATGAGCTTAAGGGCAAACTTGAGCCAGGTCGTCCACTCGATCTTGGCCAGGGCGAGACCGCCCATGATGGCACCGGAGGTCGGGGTGAACAGGTTCACGACACCGATAGCAGCGGAGAAGATCATGACCATGACCTCGGGCGAGAAGCCGAGCTTAACAGCCAGCGGTCCCATGATGGGCATGGAGACGGTAGCCATACCAGAGGTCGAGGGGATCAGGAAGGACAGGCCGAAGTAGACCAGGAAGCTCATGGGAGCGAAGATCACGCCGGACAGGCCAGCCAGAGCATTGGCGGCAGCGTCGAGGACGTAGACGTCGAGGCCGGTGTTAGCCATGAGGACGGAGATACCACGGGCGAGGGCGATGACGAGAACAACGGACATCATGTCGGCAGCGCCGGTGATGAAGGTGTTGACGATCTGCTTCTCGGACAGGCCACCGATGATACCGATCAGGACGGCCATGAGGAAGAACCAGGTGGAAGCCTCGTCGAAGTACCACTGACCAATGGGCAGGCCGGTGATCAGGGCAGACCAGCCCTGGACGACGGCGTTACCGTCGGCGTCGTAGACAGCGCCAGCGTCGAAGAAGTTGGCGACGCCCTCGTTGAGGTCGGCCAGCGGGATGAAGCCGACGATCATGACGACGAAGGTGAAGGCGAAGGCGATCAGAACACCCTTCTGACGACCGGTGAGCTTGACCTCCTTGTGGACCTCGGAAGCAGCCTTGCCGTGAGCCTCTTCGGCGTCCTTGAGCTCCTGCATCGACAGGATGGTGGAACCCTTGTCAGCCTTGACCTTCTTGGCATAGTTCATCACGAAGAAGATGGACATAGCGGTAGTGACAATCCACAGGACGGCACCGAGGCCGATGATGATGGACTGGTTGACCTCAATGCCAACGCCGGTCAGAGCGTCGACGGCAGCGCCGACGGCGAACGGGTTAACCGTGGAGCCCAGGCAGCCGCAGCCAGCGCCGAGCAGGACGGTAGCGGCACCGACCATGGGGTCGAAGCCAGCGGCCATCATGGTAGCGGCGAGCAGGGCGTAGAAGGGAACGGTCTCCTCGCACATACCATAGGTGGTACCACCGAGGGAGAAGATGAGCATCAGCACGGGAATGAGCATAATCTCGTTGCCCTTAAGCTTCTGCACCAGAACGGCGATGCCGTTGTCCAGGGCGCCGGTCTCGGTCATCATGCCGAGGAAGCCGCCCAGGATCATAACGAAGAGACAGACGGGCAGAGCGTCAGCGAAGCCCAGGATCGGGGCGGTGCAGAAATCGCTCAGGCGGGCTGCGGTAACCGCGCCGCCGGACGTGCCGGAGACGATAACGGTAATCACTGCAACAATTGCCAGCAGAGCTAGAAGAATGGTGAACGATGAAGGCATACCGCGCTTTTTCTTAGCGGTCTCAGTCATGGTTCTCATCCCCCCTTCATAAATCATTTAACTTTCTCGCGCGAAGCGGATCTTCCGTGCCGTGCCTGCCGCTTGATGCGAGATTATTACCAGATAAAACCGCTCGGGGTGTGCAGCAATACACCCCGAGCGAGATGCTAGATGCTCTTACTTGAGCGTGGCGTACATGACAGCCTTGATGGTGTGCATGCGGTTCTCGGCCTCGTCGAAGACCTTGGAAGCGGGGCTCTCGAAGACCTCGTCGGTGACCTCCTGCTCGGTGATGCCGAACTGCTCGCACTTCTCGGCGCCAATGGTGGTATTGGTGTCGTGGAAGCTGGGCAGGCAGTGCAGGAAGATGGCACCCGGGTTGGCCATAGCCATGACCTCGGAGGTGACACGATACGGGGTGAGTTGAGCGATGCGCTCGGCCCAGACCTCGTCAGGCTCGCCCATGGAGACCCACACGTCGGTGTAGATAACGTCGGCACCGGTAACGCCGTCCTTGACGTCGGTAGTCAGCTTGATGGTGCAGCCGTTGGCCTCGGCGATGGGCTTGCAGGCCTCGATGACGTCGTCAGCGGGCATGCACTCCTCGGGGCCGCAGGCCACGAAGTTCATGCCGAGCTTGGAGCAGACGACCATGAGGGAACGAGCGACGTTGTTCTTGCAGTCGCCCATGAAGACGAGGGTCTTGCCCTTGATGTCGTAGTTGAAGTTCTCCTGGACGGTCAGGATGTCGGCGAGCATCTGGGTGGGGTGCCACTCGGTGGTCAGGCCGTTCCACACGGGCACGCCGGACTTAGCAGCGAGCTCCTCGACGTCGTCCTGGGCAAATCCGCGGAACTCGATGCCGTCATACATGCGGCCGAGAACGCGGGCGGTGTCCTCGATGGACTCCTTCTTGCCCATCTGCGACGAACCGGGATCGAGGTAGGTGACGCCCATGCCCAGATCCATGCCGCCGACCTCAAAGGCGCAGCGGGTACGAGTGGAGGTCTTCTGGAAGAGCAGAACGATGTTCTTGCCCTCGAGATAGCGGTGCGGAACGCCAGCGCGCTTCATATCCTTGAAGTTCTTGGAGAGCTTGAGCAGGTACTCGATCTCCTCGGTGGTGAGGTCGAGAAGCTTGAGGAAGCTACGGCCGGAGAGGTTAACACCCATGGTTCGATTCCTTTCGAAGAAATGAATTACGTAAGTATTAGTGTTGCCCGTTTAACGGGCGAAGCCGGTGCGGTTGTAGGGGGACCGCACCGGAAACGGAAAGACTTAGAGGTCCTCGCGCCAGAAGGGCATGCTCATGCAGCGCGGGCCGCCGCGGCCGCGGGAGAGCTCGGCGGAGGGCACGACGAGAAGGTCCAGGCCCTCCTTGTACAGCACGTCGTTGGTGACGGTGTTGCGGGCGTAGACGCAGATCTTGCCGGGCTCGACGCACAGGGTGTTGGAGCCGTCGTTCCACTGCTCGCGGGAGGCCGCGATCGGGTCGCCGCCGCCGCAGGGGATCAGCTTGACCTGGTCGACGCCGGTGGCGTCCTCCAGGACGTGCTCGAGGGTGTCCTCGATCAGGCGGATGTTCACGTCGCCCGGGTTCTTGCCGGCGGTCAGCTCGTAGACGCGCAGGGTGCCCATGATGGCGGGGTGGATCGTGAACTTATCGACGTCGATCTGGGTGAAGACCGTGTCGAGGTGCATGAAGGCGCGCGAGACCGGGATGTCGAAGGCCAGGATGCGCTCGACCTTGGAGTCGGAGTTCCAGAAGATGTTCTGGGCCATGACGTCGATCGCGGCGGCCTGGGTGCGCTGGGAGATGCCGACGGCGAGGGTCTTCTCGTTGATGTTCAGCACGTCGCCGCCCTCGGTGTGGAACTGGCAGTCGCGGCGGAAGTACAGCGAGACGTCCTTGTAGTCGGGGTGGTACTTGAAGATGTACTTGCCGTACAGGGTCTCGCGGTTGCGGGTGACCGAGTACATGCGGTTGAGGTTGACGCCCTCGCCGATGACCGCGAACGGGTCGCGGGTGAAGTAGAGGTTGGGCATCGGGTCGATGATCAGGTCGGACTCGGACTCGGAGTTGACCAGGGAGTCGAGGGTCGTGGACGCCGTGAGGGGCATGTCGATCTCGGACTTGGTCATGCCGGCCATGGTCTTCTTGACGAACTCGAGGTTGTCCTCGATGGAGTCCAGCTTCTCGCGGACGATCTGCGGCATGTGCTGGCCGCGGATGCCGGCCTCGGCGATGTACTGGTCGGTGAACTCGGCGCGGGCGCCGGGGACCTGGTCGAACACCTCGGCGACGAGGTTCTCGAGATAGAGGACCTCCACGCCCTGGTCCCTCAGGATCTGGGCGAAGGTGTCGTGCTCCTGCTGCGCGACCTCCAGGAACGGGACGTCGTCGAACAGGAGTCGCTCGAGCTCGTCGGGCGGCAGGTTGAGGAGCTCGTCGCCGGGACGGTGCAGGCAGACCTTCCTGAGCTTGCCGATCTCGGAAGGCACGTGCAGACCTTTCGTCATGGCCTCCTACCTTTCTTTCGGGCCCTTGTCAGGGCCGATTCGTTAGCGCCCCTCCGTGTGA
Source organism: uncultured Collinsella sp. (assembly GCA_900549745.1). Classification (GTDB taxonomy): domain Bacteria; phylum Actinomycetota; class Coriobacteriia; order Coriobacteriales; family Coriobacteriaceae; genus Collinsella. The sequence continues at coordinate 9,805 of URPJ01000013.1, forward strand.
GGCGTTATTGCTGACGACATATTTATATCCAAAATCAGCTCATACTTCCACCTTGCCCCCGAACGGTTTTTTATAGGGGGTGAACGGCATACACATATACTTCACGCATGGCACACTTCATCTTAATAAAGCGTATTTACGTGCTTAAACGCGTTTTCAATCCAGAAATCAAATGGAGCTAAACTTTGTTAAACCACCCTCAAATTGTATATTTCCAATAAAGCTATGAATAGAATTAGCGATTCGTACCACGTCTCAACCATTTTCATTTTTATTCAGAAAAAAGTTTGTCCTATTCATTTCTGGTAAACAAATTACCGTTTACCAGACGCTTGATACCGTTCACCGGAAGCTCAGTATAAGGCCCGGCGGATACCGACTCGCTTTACGGCCCCATTTGTAACAACTTGACTTCTCGGTATGGAAAAACGGATCCGCTTCCCCTAGGGAAACGGATCCGTTTTCGATTATCTTCGACCAATTTGGATAAGGCCCTCGAAGATCATCGGAATCCTAGCGATCGAACTCCGCCAGTGCCTCGCCCAACAGCCTCAGGCCCTCGCGCAGAACGTCCTCGCTCGCGCAGTAGCCCAGGCGTGCGCCGCAGGGAAGCTCAAAACGGCTACCGGGTACCAGCAGCACTCCCGTCTCGGACAGCAGGCGCCTGCAGAACTCCTCGTCATCCTCGGGAATATCCAGCTGGATAAACGAGGTGGACACGCCCTGCGGGGCCGTCCAGGAAACGCGATGCTGCGTATCGATCCAAGCCTGCGCGATATCGCGGTTGCCAAACACGATCTTGCGATTGCGCTCGAGAATCTTATCCTTGTGCTCAAGCACATAGGTCGCCAGGTCATCGTTGAACACTCCGCCGCAGATCATGGTGTAATCGCGATAGGTACGGATGCGGTTGGACACCTCTTCGTCGGCCACGACCCAGCCCACGCGGGCCGCAGGCGTCGAATAGGTCTTCGACAACGAGTTGGTGACAATGGCCCTCTCGCACACGTCGACCATCGACATAAAGGACTCAGTATTTTCGAGCGGCAGATACACCTCGTCACTCAGCACGTAGGCGCCCACCGAGCGGGCGATCTCGGCAATCTGGCCGAGCATATCGGCATCGAGCACCGTACCGATGGGGTTCGATGCGTTGTTGATGCAGATGAGCTTGGTGTCGGGGCGCACCAAGCGCTTGAGTTCCTCGATATCGGGCTTCCAGCCGAGCTCTTCGCGTAGCTCCCAATACTCGACCTCGGCGCCCAGCGTGCGCGGAATCTCGTAGAGCGGCGCATAGGTGGGCCACTCGGCGATAACGTGGTCGCCGGGTTCGACCACAGCCATGATGGCGTTGAGGTTAGCGCCCGTGCAGCCATTGGTCTGCAGAATGTGATCGGGATTGACCTCGCGACGATACAGCTTGGCAACCTCGGCCTTAAACTCCGGCGAGCCCTCGATCCAGCCGTAGTTCATCTTCTCGCGGTCCAGGCGCTCGTAGAACGTGGCGCCGCCCTGCTCATCGAGCGCGCGCAGCTCGCCCATGGTGAGCGACGAGATCGTCGACTGGGCGATGTCCCACGTGGCGCTCTTCTCCCAAACGTTGAGCCATTCCTCAACGCCAATCGTCTTAATGTCCATGGCCAAGTTCCTTACAAAAGCAGTCATCCAACCGTGTTGACGTTCCTCAAACAAGATTGGGGCGGCGCGAAAACCCGCACCGCCCCAATGGGAGACATCTAACGACAGCTAGATGTATGTATTAAGACCTGTACGGGTCCTAGAAGACCCTAGAGGTCCTCGCGCCAGAAGGGCATGCTCATGCAGCGCGGGCCGCCGCGGCCGCGGGAGAGCTCGGCGGAGGGCACGACGAGAAGGTCCAGGCCCTCCTTGTACAGCACGTCGTTGGTGACGGTGTTGCGGGCGTAGACGCAGATCTTGCCGGGCTCGACGCACAGGGTGTTGGAGCCGTCGTTCCACTGCTCGCGGGAGGCCGCGATCGGGTCGCCGCCGCCGCAGGGGATCAGCTTGACCTGGTCGACGCCGGTGGCGTCCTCCAGGACGTGCTCGAGGGTGTCCTCGATCAGGCGGATGTTCACGTCGCCCGGGTTCTTGCCGGCGGTCAGCTCGTAGACGCGCAGGGTGCCCATGATGGCGGGGTGGATCGTGAACTTATCGACGTCGATCTGGGTGAAGACCGTGTCGAGGTGCATGAAGGCGCGCGAGACCGGGATGTCGAAGGCCAGGATGCGCTCGACCTTGGAGTCGGAGTTCCAGAAGATGTTCTGGGCCATGACGTCGATCGCGGCGGCCTGGGTGCGCTGGGAGATGCCGACGGCGAGGGTCTTCTCGTTGATGTTCAGCACGTCGCCGCCCTCGGTGTGGAACTGGCAGTCGCGGCGGAAGTACAGCGAGACGTCCTTGTAGTCGGGGTGGTACTTGAAGATGTACTTGCCGTACAGGGTCTCGCGGTTGCGGGTGACCGAGTACATGCGGTTGAGGTTGACGCCCTCGCCGATGACCGCGAACGGGTCGCGGGTGAAGTAGAGGTTGGGCATCGGGTCGATGATCAGGTCGGACTCGGACTCGGAGTTGACCAGGGAGTCGAGGGTCGTGGACGCCGTGAGGGGCATGTCGATCTCGGACTTGGTCATGCCGGCCATGGTCTTCTTGACGAACTCGAGGTTGTCCTCGATGGAGTCCAGCTTCTCGCGGACGATCTGCGGCATGTGCTGGCCGCGGATGCCGGCCTCGGCGATGTACTGGTCGGTGAACTCGGCGCGGGCGCCGGGGACCTGGTCGAACACCTCGGCGACGAGGTTCTCGAGATAGAGGACCTCCACGCCCTGGTCCCTCAGGATCTGGGCGAAGGTGTCGTGCTCCTGCTGCGCGACCTCCAGGAACGGGACGTCGTCGAACAGGAGTCGCTCGAGCTCGTCGGGCGGCAGGTTGAGGAGCTCGTCGCCGGGACGGTGCAGGCAGACCTTCCTGAGCTTGCCGATCTCGGAAGGCACGTGCAGACCTTTCGTCATGGCCTCCTACCTTTCTTTCGGGCCTTTCGGCCGAATCTCTCAGCGCCCTTCCATAGCGGACGCTGCTTGCTGACAGCTCTAGTTATATCCAAATTCCACCCGCAATTCCACCTCGCCCCCGAACGGTCAACAAAGTGCGATGAACGGTATATCGCATGAGATTCCCCCATAATGTACTTCGGCGTTCTAAAGTAACTTTTCTAAGGTAAACGCTCTTTTTTCCTAAAAACTATTTGCAATTGCATCTCTAAACTTTTGATTCAGAATTGCATAGCTAAATCGGTTTTATGTATATAAATGATGTTTGTTTACGTTTCCGCCTGCATTCAATGATATTCAGCTATCCATCATTCTTATTCACACTTACGTACCAGTTGAGTGAGGATATAGACCGCTTGCAGACGAGCAGGGCGTCAGTCCTATGACTTGTCAGCGTAAGAAGTAGGTAAAGATACCGTTCGCACAATACGTCCGTGCCACAAGTCGACTAAATTGAGACAATAGTGAATAGGGTTAGGCTACCGTCCCCTGCGGGGACTGAACGGACAGATGCATATGCCGAGCAAAATCGAAAAAAAGCAAGCCGCCGCAAAGCTGCGCAAACCGCCTCGCGACTTCTCGTACACGCAGAACCGAGAGCTCAGCTGGCTACGCTTTGACAACCGTGTGCTTGACGAAGCCTTCGACGAAACCGTTCCGTTATTCGAGCGACTAAAGTTCGTCTCGATCTTCGAGTCCAACCTCGACGAGTTCCTTATGGTGCGCGTGGGCGGCCTGTCCGATCTGGCGGAGCTCAAAAAACAACCTGTCGACAACAAGAGCAATATGACCGCCTCCGAACAGGTCGATGCTGTCATGGCCGAAATGCCCGGGCTCCTTACCCGTTGGGAGTCCATCTTTAAGAGCATCGAGGGCAAGCTCGACACCTTGGGCGTTCACCGCGCCCACATCGATTCGCTTACGCCCGAGGAGCGCACCTTTGTAACCCGCTACTTCCAGGCCTACGTGTCGCCGGTCATCTCGCCGCTGGTCATCGATCCTCGCCACCCCTTCCCCAACCTGCGCAACGGCGCGCTCTATCTGGCCTGTGGTCTGGACGGCGCCACCGACGAGGAGAGCCTACTGGGCCTTATCGAGATTCCCGCCTCGATGAACCGCGTGGTCGAGATCCCCTCGCCCACCGGCACCTACTCCTACATCTTGCTCGAGGACGTCATCCTCGCCTGCCTGGACAGCTGCTTTGGCTCCTATAAGCCGCTGGATCGTGCGCTGATCCGCGTCACCCGCAACGCCGACATCGATCCGGACGGCGAGGGCATCGAAGAGGAAGAGGACTACCGCCAGCACATGAAGCGCATTCTCAAGAAGCGCCTGCGCCTGCAGCCGGTAGTGCTCGCGGTCTCGGGGTCGCTCGAGAAGGCGACGCTCAAGACTATCCGCAAGGCGCTCGAGCTTTCGCGCCGCTCTGTCTTTACCTGCGATATCCCGCTCAACCTGGGCTACGTCTTTGGCATTGAGGGCAAGATTCCCGAGCACCTGCGCAACGAGCTCCTCTTTACGCCGTTTAAGCCACAGCCCAACCCCACCATCGACATGACCCGCTCCATCCGCGAGCAGGTGCTGCAGCACGACAAGCTGCTCTTCTACCCTTACGAGGCCATGAATCCGTTCCTGGATCTGGTACACGAGGCAGCCTACGATCCCGAGTGCATCTCGTTGCGCATCACGCTCTACCGCGTGGCCAAGCAGAGCCGCCTATGCGAGTCGCTGATCGATGCCGCCGAGAACGGCAAAGAGGTCACGGTGCTCATGGAGCTCCGCGCCCGCTTTGACGAGCAGAACAACATCGAGTGGGCCGAGCGTCTGGAAGAGGCAGGCTGCACCGTCATCTACGGCTCCGAAGGCTTTAAGTGCCACTCCAAGATCTGCCAGCTCACCTATCGCGAGGGCATGGCGCTCACCCGCCTCACGCTTTTGGGCACCGGCAACTTTAACGAGAAGACGGCCAAACTCTACAGCGACTTTATGCTCATGACAGCCCATCCCGGCATCGGTGAAGACGCCAACCTGTTCTTCCGCAATCTGTCGCTGGGCAACCTGCGCGGCGACTACCGCTTCCTGGGTGTGGCGCCCGTCGGACTGAAACCGCTCATCATGCGCGGGCTTGACCGCGAGATCCAGCGCGCCCTTGCCGGCGAGCCCGCCCGCGTGTTCTTTAAGCTCAACTCGCTGACCGACCGCGAGGTTATCGACAAGATCGCCGAGGCATCGTGTGCCGGCGTGCGCGTAGACATGATCATCCGCGGCATCTCGTGCCTCAAGCCCGGTGTTCCGGGCAAGACCGAGAACGTGCATGTCCGCTCCATCGTCGGACGCTTTTTGGAGCACGCCCGTGTTTACGCTTTTGGCGTGGACTCGGACATGATTTACCTGAGCTCGGCAGACATGATGACACGCAACACCGAGCACCGCGTGGAGATCGCCTTCCCCGTGCTCGACCCCACCTGCCGCGCCCTAGTGCACGAGTACATGGGCATGCAGCTGCAGGACAACGTGAAGGCCCGCAGCCTCACGAGCGACGGCACCTGGGTCCCCGTGGAACGTGTAGAGGGTGAGAAACCCTTCAACTCGCAGGAAGCTCTACTGGAGCGTGCCTATCGCAACGCCGAGGCCGCCGCGCAGCAGCGCGCACAGGAGAAGGAACGTGTGGCCGAAGAAGCTATTCAGGCCGAGGTTGAACATGGGGCAGCCGCCAAACCGGAAGCGGTTGCCGCTCCCCCGGTGAATGAGCCCGAGGCTGCCGCAGAGCCCGCCATGGAGAAAGCGCCCGAGCCCGCTACCGCGACTCCGGAGCCCGCCGCCGAGGCAAAGCCCGCCCCAGCTCCTGATCCGCAGCCGACCACGCCCAAGGTCCAAGAGGTCCAGGCGACCGTCATTGAGCCCGAGCCTGCACCTGCACCTCAGCCCGAGCCGCAGGTCACCAAGTCCGCACCCGGGACGAGTGCCCGTCGCGATAAGCCCGCCGGCAAGACCAAGGCCATCGAGCGCCATCGCCCCGGTCGCGTGCGCATGGGCCTGGGTCTGATCGGCCTGGGTCTTAAGACGCTCATTACCGGCAAGACGAAATAGCCGTTTGTAGAAGCAGTTTGTAGAAGCGCCCCGCATTTGAGGAAAGCCTCGGATGCGGGGCGCTTTTCCCTGCTACCATGGTGCGAGCAACAACGCGAATGACAGGCAGGAATATGAAGCTCACTATAGAATCGATGACCTACGGCGCCGACGGGCTGGCGCACGCCGACAACGGCAAGGCCGTCTTTGTGCAGGGTGCCGTGGCAGGCGACACCGTCGAGGCCGAGGTCGTACAGGACGGCAAGTCGTTCATGCGCGCCCGCACCACCGAGATTCTGGAGCCAAGCCCCGATCGCATTCAGCCTCCCTGCCCCTTCGTGGGCATCTGCGGCGGCTGCTCGTGGGGCAATCTCTCACGCACGGCACAGCTCGCCGCCAAGGAGCAAAACCTGCGCTCCACGCTCGAGCGCATCGGCAAGTTCGCTCCTGAGCAGGTCGATGAGTTGGTACAGCCCATCTGCCACACCAAGGACGACTGGGGCTACCGCAATAAAATCGAGCTCGAACCGACCGTCGTCAACGGTCGCGTGCGCCTTGGCATGCACGGTGTCGACCCCAGCAAAATCGTGACCGTCGATACGTGCCCGCTGTTCGATAAGCGCTTCCCGAAGGCGCTCAAATCGGTCGTCGGCGCACTTAACTATCTAAGCGGCAGCCATGACTTGGGGCTCGAACGCGTGGGCATTCGCGCATCGCGCCGCACCAAGGCACTCGAGGTCGCACTCTGGACGCCGACAGGCTCTTTTCCGCGCTCGCAGGTCTCCCGCGTGCTGGCGGACGCCGCTCATCCCACGAGCATCGTGCGCGTGATGAGCAAGGGCGAAAAGAAGGCCCGCCGTGTCTCTAAGGTGGAGATGCTCGCCGGTGAGGGCTCGTGGACCGAGAACATCGCTGACGGCCAGATGCGCCTGTCCGCCCCATCGTTTTTCCAAGTCAACACCAAGGGCGCCGAGATTTTGATCGAGCTCGTTATGGAGGCGCTCGATCCGCAGGAAGACGAGCTTGCCGTGGACCTGTACTGCGGTGCCGGCACCTTTACCCTGCCGCTCGCCCGCCGCTGCGACTTTGTCGCTGCCGTCGAGGCCTACGGCCCCGCCGTGCGCGATCTACGCCGTAACCTGGAAATCAACAAGCTTGATAACGTCGACGTCATTGGCGGAGACGCGGTGCGCGAGTTCCCCGACCAGGACGCCGATGTCCTGGTAGTCGATCCGCCCCGCGCAGGATTGGCGCCCGAGGCCATCGACCTCATCGCGAGTACGAGTGCCCGAGATGTTGCCTACGTGAGCTGCGACCCGGCAACTTTGGCCCGCGACCTCAAACGCTTTGTCGAGGAGGGCACCTTCTCTCCCATCAAGATCACGCCGGTCGACCTATTCCCGCAAACCTTCCACTGCGAAACCGTCGTCCACCTCAAGCGCAACTAGATACATGATCATTGCTCAGAAAAATCATTGGGAAATCGAGCGTGGCAAGCGGAGGTCTTCGGGGTATAAGACGGCTAATTGTATGCCGCCTATGAAAGGAACCCCCATGCCCAGCGTTGCCGTTCTCGCCGCCGATGGCTTTGAAACTATTGAATGCTTGACCATGGTCGATGTCATGCGTCGCGGCGGCGTGCGCGCCACGCTCGTCTCGATCATGCCCACGCGTGAGGTCGTAAGCTCGCTGCAGATCCCCGTGACCTGCGATGCGCTCTTTGATGAGATCGACTTTGACGAGTACGACTGCGTCGTGCTACCCGGCGGCCTACCCGGTGCTACCAACCTGCGCGCCGATCAGCGCGTCTGCGACGTGGTCCGCGAGTTCGCCGCAACCAAGCACGTCGCCGCCATCTGCGCCGCCCCGTTTATCCTGGGCGAGCTCGACCTGCTCGAGGGGCGCCACGCCACGTGCTTCCCTGGCTTTGAGAAAAGCTTCCCCGAAGGCGCCTATACCGGCGAGAAGGTCACGCAAGACGGCAACATCATCACCGCCAGCGGCATGGCCCAGTCGCTCCCCTTTGCGCTTGAGCTGCTGCGCACGCTCGCCGGCGACAAGGCCGTCGATAAGGTCGCCGAGGGCATTCAGCTATGATTTTGGCTTCGCAATCACCGCGCCGCATCGAGTTGATGCGCGAGGCGGGCTATGACATTCGCATCATTCCTGCCGATATCGACGAAACGCCGTTTGATGGCGAGGCCCCGCTTACGCTCGTTGAACGCTTAGCACGCGCCAAAGCCGCCGCCGTTGCCGCCGAACATGCCGAGCCCAATGAGCTGACGGTCGCGGCCGACACCATCGTCACCTTTGACGGCAAGATTCTGGGCAAGCCGGCAACCGAGGACGAGGCGCGCACCATGCTCCGTGAGCTTTCGGGCCGCACGCACCAGGTCGCAACCGGCGTCTGCATCGTTAAGGCAGGCGACACGGCCGCCCCGCATGCCGCCGAGAGCCTGTCCTTTGTCGATGTGACCGACGTGACGTTCTACGAGCTCACCGACGAGCAGATCGAGCACTACGTCGCCTCAGGTGAGCCCATGGACAAGGCCGGCGCCTACGGCATTCAGGGCACAGGAGGACGCATGCTCGTGCACGATATTTCGGGCGACTTCTATAACGTGGTGGGCCTACCCATCGCCCGCGTCGCGCGCGCGATTCAAAAACTCTCGTAATTGCATCTGGCGCTGGGTATCCCCCGGCGCCTACAATTTTGGCGTACCGTACGGATCCCGACCGGGCACAAGGCGCGGCGGAAAACCGATAGGAGTTAAACATGGATACACTGCTCGAGGCCATTGACGTCTGCGATGTCGATGGCTTTTGCTATGGCAACTATACGGACGAGGAGGCCGGCACCGGTTGCACCGTAATCGTGGCACCCGAGGGCGCCACCGGCGGCGTTGACGTTCGCGGCGGTGCTCCCGCATCGCGCGAAACCGACCTGCTGCGACCCGAGAACACTGTCGACAAGGTCCACGCCGTCTGCCTTTCGGGTGGATCGGCCTTTGGCCTCGAGGCTGCAAGCGGCGTCGCTCGCGAGCTTGAGAGCCGCGGCATCGGCCTTCCCGTCGGCCCCACGCAGGTGCCTATCGTGTGCTCGAGCTGTATCTTCGACCTCGCCTTTGGTAACCCCACCGTTCGCCCCGACATTGAGGCCGGCATCGCCGCCGTGCGCGAAGCACTCGACAACACCCCCACCAAGCTCGAACAGGGCAACGTAGGCGCCGGCACGGGCGCTACCGTGGGTAAGCTCATGGGCCCCGCTACCTGCATGAAGGCCGGCCTTGGCGCTGCCGCCGTGGCGCTCGGTCCCGTTAAGGTAGGCGCCGTGGTCTCGGTCAACGCCTGCGGCAACGTGGTCGACCCCTTCACCGGCGAGTGGGTCGCCGGCATGCGCGCCGCCGCCGATAGCGACCAGATCGTCGACATGGAACTCGCAGCCTTTGCCGCCGCCGGATCCATGCAGATGCCGCTCGACCGCACCAACACCACCATCAGCTGCATCGTCACCAACGTGGAACTCACTAAGGCACAAACCACCAAGGTCTCCCAGATGGCCGCAGACGCCTACGCACACGCCATCCGTCCCACGCACACCACCAACGACGGCGACACTATCTACACCCTCGCCAGCGGCAAACTGGGCGCCCAGGCAAGCGCCGCCGTTCCCCTAGACCTGCTGGGCATGCTCGCCGTAAGGGCCCTACAGACCGCCATCGTAAACGGAGCCAAAACCGCCAAAACCTCCCACGGCATCCCCGGCGCCGCGAAGTAGCCTAACCTGACCGGTTGCCCGGTGGGGCTTGGTTATGTTTGCTGCTCTACAGTCCTGGCTCGCACGAAGAACACATTAAGTGCTCTTCGGCTCGTGCGGAACTCGCGACAAACATAACCAAGCCCCACCGGGCAACCTACCAACCAAGTCTTTTCAGCCCAGGCCCCTGTGTACCGCGCGTCGAAGATCTTCAAATTCAAATAACCTGACAATCGATTCTTATAGCAGAGGCCCCTTGGCCCTTAGTTTGCTACTGCGAGCAGGACTGTTCGCAGTAGCAAACTAAGGGCCAAGGGGCCCAGTCAACCTATCAGCAGCGATTACTCAGCAGCTAGTTGAATTTGAAGATCTTTGAGGCAAGACGGTATAGGCCGAGTGTGGTTTTGTCTCCCGCCCGTCCGCGCAGATTGGTGACGAACCCGACCACGCCGTAACGGGCACGACGATACATGCGCTCGTCGTAGGCCTTCAAATCATTCCACAGCGTCTTTAGGCGCTCGTCGGCGCAATCTTCCTCGGAAAGCTTGGTGAGCACCGAGCAGATCGCCATCATCATGGTGAAGTAGCCCATCATGTACGAACGCAGGCGCGACGACTCAACATCGCTGTACAGGTGGTACGACTCCATCATGATACGCGTAACACGGAACTGCTGGTCCAGACGCTTGACCATCGTTGCCTCGTTGACGCTCTGACCTTCGCGACCGATAAAGTAGCGGTAGAGGTCGATGTCGGCGTAGTACATGGTCTTGCAACGCGGCAGCGGCACGTAGGCGTAGATGTTGTCCACATAGAACGTGTGCGGCGGCATGGGAAGGTTGGACTCGCGCAGCACATCCGTGCGATAGCACAGGCTGTGCATGAGTAGGTTCTGGTCCAGGCGGAAATGACCGATCTGATCCCAAGAAAAGATCTTTTTGCGCGGCAGGGCAAATTTGTAACCAATAGCGGTATGCGTCCCCTCGTAAACCTTCTCGTACACGTAGTTCGAGATAAACAGGTCAACGCGCTGGTCGCGCTCCTCAAAGCCACGCAGAATCGACAGCATGGTCGAAAGGGCAGCGCCGTCAAGCCAGTCGTCCGAGTCGACAACCTTGTAGTAGGTGCCCTGCGCCTCGCGCAGACCCGAAAGGACGGCAATACCGTGACCGCCATTCTCCTGGTGCACCGCGCGGATGATTCCAGGATAACGGGCCTCCCACTCGTCGGCCTTGGCGGCCGTCTCGTCCTTGGAGCCGTCGTCCACCACGATAACCTCGATATCGGTGGCGTAATTGCTCCCCTCCAAGATGGAGGTGATGCAATGGTCCATGTCCTTGGCGGCGTTATACGAGGGAATACCGAATGTTATGACTTTATGCATGGCAGGCGATAATCTCATCCGAAAGATCGAGGGCGGAATTGGTCACGGCGTCCATATCGTAGTAACGATACTCGGCCAGACGACCCACCGGGTGGAAGTTCGTCAGGTTCTGGACGCGCTCAAGATAGCGCTCATAGAGCTCACGGTTCTCGGGCTCAAGAATGGCGTAGTACGGCGTCTCGCCCGAGTCGGGCGTATAGGCCTTGGAGTACTCCTTCATGATGGTGGTCTTGCCGGGCAGGACCTGACCGGTCATGTTCTTGAACTCGGTGATACGCGTGTAGTCCTCGCTCGTGGTGTAGTTGACGGTGCCCACGGGCTGGAACTGGTCCATATCGAGCGTCTCGAACTTCATGTCGAGCGTACGGTACGGCAGAGCGCCCAGGTCGAGGTTGAACAGCTCGTCGAGCGGACCGGTGTAGACGATCTCGCCGCCATAGACCTTGCCGTCGATCTTGACGGTGGTCTCGTCGATCTCGAAGAGGTCGCGGGCGTCCACATCGCAGAACACATCAATCAGATCGTGGTCGAGCATGTGATCGAACAGCGCGGTATAGCCGTCCTGCGGCATGCCCTGGAAGGGAGCCTGCGGGAAGTAGCGGTCATCGTCGCCCACAAAAACGGGAACGCGGCCGGTGATCGACGGGTCGATCTGGTCGGGCGTCTGGCCCCACTGCTTCATGGTGTAATGCAAAAAGACATTCTCATAGACGTAATCGGCGACTTCGGCAAGATCCGGGTCGTTCTTCTTGCGCAGCTCCATAATGGGCACCTTGACATCCTTGCCAAAGGTCTCCACGAGCTTCTGATACAGCTCCTCGCCGCGCTCGTCACCAAAGGCGAGCTTGAGACTCGCATGGTTGAAGGGCACGGGCATAAGGGTACCGTTGATGTTGGCGAGCACCTTGTGCTGATAATCCGTCCACTTGGTAAAGCGCGACAGGAAATTGTGCACGCGCTCGTTAAAGGTGTGATAGATATGCGGACCGTACTCGTGGATCAGGATTCCGGCCTCGTCAGTGCAGTCATAGGCATTGCCCGCAATGTGGCTACGGCGCTCCAAAACGGCAACACGATAGCCGATGGTCTCGGCAAGACGGCGGGCGCAAACGGCACCGGCATATCCAGCACCGACGACAATCATGTCGTACGCGCCGGCGTTAAAGCCTTCAGGCAGGCCTGAGGTAATCTGCATCGATACTCCTTGTCAAAAGCCACGGGCTCGTTAGCTGGGCTTTTCTCGAACATTCTTCGAGACATATTTATCAGAGCGATTATAGCGCTAATGCGTCCTATAATGAGCTTGCCACACAAGGAAAGCTCAAGCACCGCGGCGTACATAATTGAAAGGTAAACCCGCTAGCAGCGGGTTTATTCGTGTACAGCCGAGGGCCTGGAGCTTAGCGGAACGCTTGTAAGGAGTAACATGAGCGATTTCCTAAACCGTATGAAGTCTGCCGCCAAGGCCGACCTTAAGACCATCGTCCTGCCCGAGGGCGAAGACCCGCGCACCATCGTCGCGGCGAACAAGATCATCGAGGAGGGCCTGGCCAACATCGTCATCCTGGGCAACCCCGATGACATCAACGTTCCCGGCGCCACCGTCATCGACCCGCGCAACGCCGAGAAGCACGAGGAGTACGCGCAGAAGTTTGCCGAGCTCCGCGCCAAGAAGGGCGTCACCATCGAGCAGGCTCGCGCCCAGGTGATGGACGCCACCTACTTTGGCACCATGATGGTCAAGATGGGCGATGCCGACGGCCTGGTCTCCGGCGCCTGCCACTCCACCGCCGACACCCTGCGCCCCGCGCTGCAGATCCTCAAGACCGCCCCGGGCACCAAGCTGGTCTCGGCCTTCTTCGTGATGTGCACCGACACCCCGCAGTTTGGCACCGACGGCACGCTGATCTTTGCCGACTGCGGCCTCAACATCAACCCGTCCTCTGACGAGCTCTCCGAGATTGCCATTGCCTCCGCTCACTCCTGGTCCACCTTCATGGGCAATGTCGAGCCGCACGTGGCCATGCTCTCCTACTCCACCATGGGCTCCGCCGGCGGCGAGGTTGCCAAGAAGGTCCAGGAAGCCGTGAAGTTCTGCAAGGAGAAGGCCCCCGAGCTCGCCATCGACGGCGACCTGCAGCTCGATGCCGCTATCGTCCCCACCGTCGCCCAGCTCAAGGCCCCCGGCTCCTCTGTCGCCGGTAAGGCCAACGTGCTCGTGTTCCCCGACCTCGAGGCCGGCAACATCGGCTACAAGCTGGTCCAGCGCTTCGCCGGTGCCGACGCCTACGGCCCCATCCTGCAGGGCATCGCCAAGCCGGTCAACGACCTGTCGCGCGGCTGCTCTGCCGATGACATCGTGGGTGTCGTGGCCATCACCGCCGTCCAGGCTCAGATGGCTGAGTAGCGTACACATCCCCTCGGGACAGGAATTTCCGCCCGCTAGCAAAAGGCCTCCGGAGCTGTTGCTCTGGAGGCCTTTCGTTTACTTGCAAATGCGCGCGTTAGTTGTTCTTGGTCAGACGCTCGACGTCGTGGGCGATCATGTATTCCTCGTCGGTGGGGATGACCATGACCGTGACGGCGGAACCGGCGGCACTGATGACCTGCGGGCCGTTGCCCACGGCCTCGCGGTTCTTGTTGTTGTCAATGCGCACGCCCAGCCACTCAAAGCAGTCGCAGAAGGCCTTGCGGATCGACCAGTCGTTCTCGCCGATACCGGCGGTAAAGGTGATGGTGTCCACGCCCGCCATGGAAGCGATCATGGAACCGGCCTGCTGCATGGCCTTGTAGGCGAACATATCGAAGGCGAGCAGGCAGCGCTCGTCGCCCTCGGAGGCGCGCGTACGGATGTCGCGGGCGTCGTTGGAGATACCCGAGATGGCAAGCAGACCAGACTGCTTGTTCATCATGTCATCGACTTCCTGATAGCTGTAGCCGCCCTCGCGCTGCAGGTAGCACACGGTAGCCGGGTCGATGGAGCCGCAACGGGTACCCATCATCAGGCCGTCGAGCGGCGTGAGGCCCATCGTGGTATCGCGGCACACGCCGTCCTCAATGGCGGCAAGCGAAGCGCCGTTGCCCAGATGGCACGAAAGCAGACGGTGGCAGCGCGAGCCCAGGATCTCCTTGGCCATCATCCACTCATAGCGGTGGCTCGTTCCGTGGGCACCGTACTTGCGCACGTGGTACTTATCGCACACGTCCTTGGGCAGCGCGTAGGTGTAGGCAACCTCGGGCATGGTCATGTGGAACGAGGTATCGAAGACGGCGACGTTGGGCAGCTCCGGATACTTCTCACGGCAATACTCAATCGCCGCGGCCTCGCCGTAGTTGTGCAGTGGAGCGAGCGGGGCCACCTCAAGAATCTTGGCCATAACCTCGTCGTCGACAACTGCGGAATCATCGAAGTGCCAGCCGCCCTGAACGATACGATGCCCAATGCCATCGATCGTAAAGTCGGTCTTCTCGAGCTCCACGAGCACACGTGCGATAGCCGAACGGTGATCCGGGAAGGGGACCTCCTCGGTCTGCTTGGCGCCACCGTTCTCGGAGTGGCCAAAGATGCCCATGTCCGAACCGATGCGTTCGCAGTTGCCCTTGGCGAAAACCTCGCGGGTATCGGTATCCAAAAGCTGATATTTAAGGCTTGAGCTGCCGGCGTTGACAACAAGTACGTTCATGAGACTCCTTTGCAGTGCAATACGGTCGACGCAGACCCCTTAAGGCGGCCGCATTTTAATAAGAAGTTATCACAACTTGATAAATAGCTATCAGGCATATCGCCCAACGAGCACAAAAGAGGGGCCGAACGGCGCTCGGTCGTCCAGCCCCTCCCCTCTTGCAATTACTTGCCGTTGACGATGCGCTCGACGTCGGAAGCGATCATGAACTCCTCGTCCGTGGGGATGACGAAAATCTTGACCTTGGAATCCTTGGCAGACAGGCACCAAGCGCCGTCACCACGCAGGGCGTTGCGGGCATGATCCATCTTGACGCCCATAAAGGCCAGACGGTCGGCAACGCCGGCGCGAACAGCCGGAGCGTGCTCGCCGATACCGGCAGTAAAGACCAGGGTGTCCATACCGCACATAGAAGTAGCCATCTCGGCAGCCTTGGCGGCAATCTTGTAGACAAACATGTCGAAGGCGAGCTGAGCATCGGGGTCACCAGCGGCGGCGAGCTCCTCGACGTTGCGGCAGTCGTTGGTCTTGCCGCCGGTCACAGCCAAAAGGCCGGACTTCTTGTTCATCATCTCGTCGACCTCGTCGAAGGTGTAGCCGCCTTCGCGCTGCAGGTAGCACACGGTAGCCGGGTCGATGGAGCCGCAGCGGGTGCCCATCATGACGCCGTCGAGCGGGGTGAGGCCCATGGTGGTGTCCATGCACTTGCCGTCCTCGATGGCGCACAGGGAAGCGCCGGAGCCGATATGGCACACGACGACCTTGCGAGCCTCGCCGTTGGTCATCTCGGCGACCTTCTTGGAGATGTAACGGTAGCTGGTGCCGTGGGCGCCGTACTTACGGATGTGCAGCTTGTCGCAAACATCCTTGGGCAGGGCGTAAGTCTTGGCGACCTCGGGCATGTTGAAGTGGAAAGCGGTGTCGTAGACCGTGACGTTGGGCAGGTCGGGATACTGCTCGAGGCAGTACTCGATAACGTTGGCCTCGGGGTTGTTGTGCAGCGGCGCCAGCGGGGCGACCTCGCGGATCTTGGCGAGGACGTCCTCGTCGACGAGGGAGGAATCGCCGAAGTACCAGCCGCCCTGAACGATACGGTGACCAATGCCCTCGATCTTGACGCCGTTGGCCTCGAGGTCCTTCAGAACGACCTCGATGGCGACCTTGTGGTCGGGGAACTCGATGTTCTCGGTCACCTTCTTGGAACCGTTGGCAGCGTGGGTGAAGGTACCGCCGGTAAAGCAGACGCGCTCGCAGGAGCCCTTTGCGGACACCTTGTGGGACTTGGTATCGATGACCTGATACTTAAGGGTCGAAGATCCTGCGTTGACGACCAGAACGTTCATGTGTCTCCCTACTAACAGGCGGTGTGGCGCCGCCAGGTTACATACGCTTCAATAATAAACCCAAACGCCCTCGCGCTCGGGTTTATTGCGTTGATATATAAGTTATCGGTGCCTAAATACGCATGGCCTTTGACTTGTAAGACGAAATAGCGCGGGGATATACACCAAAGAAGAAATCCCGAGCGCGACAAGCAATATGACTCGAATGTCCGCGATGCTGCTCAACGCAGCATTGAACAGATAGAAAAGGATGGCACCCACCGCCACCATCTGGCTTTGAACCGAAATCAGTGAACAGCGCATCGAAGAATCGGCAGCATTTTGAAAAATTGAGTATTTAATTGGAGCAAATAACGAGTAGGCGACCGTCTGCAACACATAGAACACGGGCAGCAAATAGACCGGAGTAAAGGGAATCAAAAATAGAGCAGTCAGGGAAAGGCGCACGATGCCGCAAATACGCGCAAAACGGCCCTTGTCGACATGAGCAATCACACTGGGCACAATAAGCCCCATGGAGGCCGAGGCAAGGAGCTGGACCGCAATGATCACACCCGAAGCGACGGCATTCATTCCGCGACCCGCAAGCAACAGTGAGAAAAAGTCTTCCAGGGCGACAAAAGCAAAAGCCTGAGAACAGTCCATGATGAACGCTGAACGAAGAATGCCATTACACGCAATAGCAGCACCGATCATCTTCGGGCTAATTCCACGCTCAGGTGTCCCCGCAGTGCTCCCTCTTTGCATCTCAGGAATGCAGACAACGACAACCAACGTCAACACCATTGCGATGGTATCTGCCGAAAGACCAATGAGATATGCACCGACAGACGAAATGAAACCGCCCACGCAAGCGGAGATGGCATAAGAGGCATAGAAAACAAATCGCTCAACGACATTAAGTCTTACGAGCTGGTCCTGAGAGACGCTGTCAATGTAAATCGCTTCGATGGATCCGCTCACACATGCAACGGCAAAACCTTTAAGAGCAAACGCACCGATTAAAAGCAGAGGAGAACGGACGAGAAGCAGGGCGGCGTAGTATCCAAGCATTCCCACGACGCCAACGAGGCCGCTTGTCTTTCGTCCAAACCTATCAGCAATATAGCCAGTGGGAACTTCAAGGATGAACTTGCTCACTTGATATGCAATCATCATGCTAGAAATCGCCACCATCGAGAATCCGACGAATTCAAGGTAAACCGTCAGAAAATACAAGATGGTGCTGAAGTTCGACAGAAAAACGAACGTCATATAAAGCAAAACCGTACGGTTTTTCATACTCCGCCCTCCAAGAGTCAGCAATCTAAAATCGGAATCTTGGAAAAGCATGAGGGCAGAGCCGTCAGTCATGTGTTACAAGGCGTCAACATTCACTTGACGCCACGAGGCCAAATGGCCTCACGAAGCAAGGTGACGCAATAGGTGAAGAAATACCGTCTGGTGTCGATCGGTCCAGGCATTTTGTCGATAGCAAAAGTAGATGGGCAAGGCTACGTCATGCGAGCCTTCAATGGAACACTCGCTCACTTCCAGTCCATCTGATGCGAGAGAAGAGCCAGAAAAGCTCAATATCAATCCCCCGGCTTGAAGAAACTCAGTCTGCGCCCTGTTTCCGTATTCGACATCGCGAAAGCGGAAATTAACCAGCTGGGCTTCGGGGCATTGATTGATTGCATTGAGACAGGGTGACAAATTAATGGGAACAGCGAGCCTGCCGCCCAGTAACTCACGAATGGTCATAGCGTCAACAGATTGATGACCAGCTGGGCATGAAAGAACCTTGAGCTCCTTTTCACCCAAGTATTTCGAAGAAAGGACACTATCCCTTGGTTCCTCAAATGAGATGGCCGCATCCGAAATGCCAAGCACAAGTGATTCAAAGCATGTGGCCGTTGGCTGATGCCAAACATCAAGGTGAATCTGAGGGTGCGAGCTTTCAAACGAGTCGTACCAGTTTTCGGAAAAAAGACGCCCCCGCCCGTGAAGACAGGGGGCGTAAAGACGGAAATGGCCGTCGGGCGAAACGCCGCCGTTCCCCGATTGAGCGTACTTTTTGAGATCGTCGACTTGCGCCAGGATCACGCGTGCACGATGCGCAAATTCTCTGCCCGCCGGAGACAAAACAGCCTCCCCCGCCGATCGGTCGAGCAAAACAATCTGATACTCAGATTCCAACTTTTTTATTGCCGACGAAACGGCCTGCGGACTCACGTGAACGGCGCGAGCCGCTTTGCGCACGCCGCCATAGTTCGCTACCGCTTGAAGGTATTCGAGTTGAGAAAGCTGCATAGATTACTCCAAAGGCAGCCAAGTCGACGGGCCGTGCGTCCTCAGATGAGGTTCTCGCCCAGGTTCTTGCCGCCGAGAACGTGCATGTGGAAGTGCATGACGGTCTGGCCGGCGTTGACGCCCTTGTTGGAGATGACGCGGAAACCGTCCTCCAAGCCCTTGGCCTTAGCGACCTCCTGGATGGCGTGAGCCATGGCGCCCATGGTCTCGGCCGGCACGTTATCGGCGATATCGCTGTAGTGCTTCTTGGGGATCACGAGCGTGTGGACCGGCGCCTGGGGGTTGAGGTCGTCGAAGGCGATGACCTGGTCGTCCTCATAGACAACGGTCGAGGGGATCTCGTGGTTGGCAATTTTGCAGAAGATGCAATCGCACATGGTTGGTTCCTTTCTCACAGACCAAGGTAATTATATTTGGTCGGGATGGTTAGAACGAGAGGTTGTCGTCGGTGTTGGCGGCTTCGCCGTCGGCGAGCACGTCGTTGCCGTCGACGTCCTTAAGGAGCACCGAGACCTTCTGCTCGGCATCAGCCAGGCGGGTACGCAGGCTCTTGAGAAGCTCGACGCCGCGGGTGTAGCTCTCGAGCGACTCCTCGAGCTCCATATCGCCCGACTCCAGGCTGCGGATAATGAGCTCCAGCTCCTGTGAGGCCTGCTTATACGTAAGCTGCTCGACCGGGGTCTTCTCTGCCATATCTGTTTCCTTCCCTAAAGGTCTATCACCATAAAACGCGGTCTACTCAACCGTATCGACGGTTGCTGCCACGTTACCATCCGCCATACGCACGCGGATGGCGTCACCGGGCTTAAAAGTCTTAGCGCTCGTAGCCACGCCGCCATCGCTGTATGCGATGGAGTAGCCGCGGGCAAGCACCTTGAGCGGCGACAGGGCGTCGAGCGAGGCCGCTGCACGGCCTAAGTCAGACGCAGGCTTGCTCAACATCGTGCGTCCCTGATGCTCCAGACGGGAACTCGCGAGCGTGAGCGCATGGCGCTTGCCATCGAGCCCCGAGGTGCTTGCGACCAAGCGCTCGGGCAGGCGCTCGAAGTTGGAGCGGAAGGCACCGACCGAGCGCGCAATGGCGCCCGACAGGCGATCGGCCGTCAGGGCAAGCTCCGACTCGCGACGCTCAACCATAAACGTTGGATCGTTCAGGCACGGGCGGCACGCGGCCGCATCGAGCGCATCGCCCAAGCGCGCCGTATAGGTATCCCAGGCACGCCGACCGCGCTGGTCGAGCATCTCCAGATCGACCTGATCCGACCCGATCATCGATGCCATCGCGGCACCCAGGCGCTGATGACGCGTCTCGAGCACGTCTGCCAGCTCCGTCATGGCAGGTGCCACGGATTCTGCCGCTGCCGTGGGCGTGGAGGCACGACGGTCGCTCACCATATCGCAGATCGAGGTATCGGGCTCATGGCCAATACCGGTCACCACAGGCACGGGACAGGCCGCCACCGCGCGAGCAAGCTCTTCGTCGTTAAAGGTCATAAGATCCTCGAAGGAACCGCCGCCACGCACGAGCAAAATGCAATCGGGCGCCGGCGTAATGGCAGCGGCGCGGCGCAAGCCTTCAATAAGCTCGGCAGGCGCACCCTCGCCTTGGACCTTGGCGCCCACGCAAACGAGCTCGACAAGTGGGTTGCGACGGCGCAGCGTACGCTTGACGTCGTCGATCACGGCGCCGGAAAGCGAGGTGACGACCGCCACGCGCGAGCAAAACACCGGAATACGACGCTTGCGGGACTCATCCATCAAGCCCTCGCGACGTAGCTTTTCGGCCAGCTGTGCCACCTGCTGACGCAGCAGGCCCTCCCCCGCTAGCGAGAACGAGCGGGCGACAAAGCTCATACGGCCCGTGGGCTTGTAGAGATTGAAGCTGCCCTTAAAGCTCACCTGCATACCGTCACGCAAATCGAAGGTGCGCTTAAGATAGGCGCCCTTCCAGATGATGCAGTCGACGGCAGCCGAGTCGTCCTTGATCTGGAAGTAGCAGTGGCCGCTTCGGGCATTGGGGCCACGAAAGCCCGTGA
The DNA here is from genome assembly GCA_900549745.1 of uncultured Collinsella sp. Lineage (GTDB taxonomy): Bacteria > Actinomycetota > Coriobacteriia > Coriobacteriales > Coriobacteriaceae > Collinsella. The sequence continues at coordinate 30,437 of URPJ01000013.1, forward strand.
CCTCGCCCAAAACGCTCAGCTGCGGAATGGCATCGAGCGCACCAGCGGCGATCTCGACCGCCTGGCTCACGCTGAGCTCCTTGCGCTCCTGATCGTCCGAGCCGTCGAACTCGGCGGAAACGGCATTGCCGGTTAGATTCCAGCCTGCCACGCAGCCTCCTTTCGTCATCGTGCACAAGGGCTCCGGCCCTGCGCAAATTCAAGTCCAACACATAGTACAGCGCCGCGGGGACACAAATCTCCGCGGCGCCTGCCAAGCCAATTTGTTATCGGTTGGAGTTTCTGTTGTAGCGAGCCATAAGGTAGAGCAGCTGAATGATCGAAGTCAGCGCTGCGGCCACATAGGTAAGCGCGGCCGCCGTCAGCACCTTCTTGGCGCCGTTGACCTGCTTGGAACTCATACCCGACTGCTCGATGTACGCCACGGCACGTCGGCTAGCGTCAATCTCGACCGGCAACGTAACGAGCTGGAACAGCACGCTAAACGAGAAGAAGATCAACGCGAGGGTCGTGAGCCCGGCAATGTTCATAAACAGGCCCAAGAGCAACACGATGGTCCAGGTGTTCTGGGTAAAGTTGACGACTGGGACCAGGGCGGTGCGCACCTTCATCATGGCGTAGCCGCTTTGACGCTGGGCGGCATGGCCCGCCTCGTGGCAGGCGACGGCAACGCTTGCGACCGACCCGCCCGAACGGTTGGCGTCCGAGAGATACAGGTTGTTATCCTGCGGGTTGTAGTGGTCGGTAAGCTCGCCAGCCACGCCCTTGATACCCACGGCGTTGCAACCGTTGGCGTCGAGCATGCGGCGAGCAACCGCAGCGCCCGTGTCGCCGTCCGAGCGTACCTTGGACCACGTCTTGTACGTCGAGTTGATATAGCTCTGCGCGGCAAGACCAAGCACCGTACAGACAAGAACAACCAGCAGGTACAGCGGGTCGATGCCAAAGCCGTATCCATAGTAATAAGGCATGCGAATTCCTCCGAATCGAGTTACACGTTGGAGGCATTTTACCCACTCAAACGGCTAGGCTTCCTTACAGCAATTCGATTTTTCCGTCCTTCACCGTCAGCCCCATATTGCCGGAGAGCAGATCGTCCAGGCGCGAACCCACAAGCTCAAAGCGCCAGCCTTCGCGCAGGGGGCTCTGCTCGGGATGCTCAATGTAGTCAGCCAGATCATCGCGCGAGGCGATGACTGAGGTTGCCACGCCCGAGCGCTCGGCAACCAGGCGAATGAGCGCATACATCAGGTCCGTCACGCTCTCCAGCTCCGGCGAGATCTGACGGTGTCCGCGCACCATGAGCGGCAGACGATCGTGCGGGCAGCTCGCGCCGCGCTTGATGGCCATGAGCGCGCCGTCCACGTCGCGCTCTCCCAGCTGATCGGTACCGCGGATACTGCGGAACTCCTCAACGCGCACGGGATTGCGCTTGACGAGCGCCAGCAGCGTATCGTCGGACATGACCCACTTGCGCGGGATGTTGCGGCGCTCGGCACGGTCCTCGCGCCAAGCGGCAAGCTCGCGCGCGATGCCCAGCTGATGGCGGCTGCAGGAGTTGATGCGCTTGACCTTGCGGAACGCCTCGTGACGGTCGGCGCGATAGTGCGACTCATCGGCCAGCGGGCGCAGCTCGTCGAGCACCCAGTCCACGCGGCCCAGCTCGCGCAGGCGACTCATCATCTCGGTATAGGCGACGATCAAGTACTTGACGTCATCAATCGCGTACTCAATCTGCTTATCGGTCAGCGGGCGACGCGACCAGTCGGTCAGCGACTCGGTCTTGGGCAGCGAGACGCCGCAAAACGTCTGAACAAGCGCGCCATACGAAATCTGCTGGCGCTCGCCCAAAAAGGCAGCGGCGACCTGCGTATCGAAAATCGGTCGTGGCAGCACGCCCACGGTATGGAGCATAACCTCCATATCCTGCGAGCAGGCGTGGAAGACCTTAGTCACGCTCTCGTCTGCCATAAGCTCGGCCAGCGGCGATAGGTCGTCGATTACCAGGGGATCGACCGCTACACTCTCGGCAGGGGTGGCAATCTGAACCAAACACAGACGCGGATGGAACGTGCGCTCGCGCAAAAACTCGGTATCGACGGCAATCGCGTCGAACTCACGGGCGCGCTGGCAAAAGTCGAGTAGAGCCTGATGTGTGGAAATGTACATATCAACCCATCGAATAAGGTTAGGCCCGAAAAACACGGGTAGGATATCGGCATTGCCTTACAACTATACTCGGTTAGTCACAGAACGGGAACGTAAGTATGCGCTGCCTTATCATCCACAACCCGGCATCGGGCCCCAGCTCAGATGAAATCTACGCATTCACGCACGCCCTTGCACAGGGCGGCGACGAAGTCGTGATGCGCTTTATCGGCGATGGCATGGAGCCCGAGGACGCCGTGGCAGACGTTCGCGAGTTCGACCGCGTGGTCGTCTCGGGCGGCGACGGCACCGTCTCCAACGTGCTCGACCAGATGCGCGGCTGCGGCGTCCCCACGCTCGTTTTCCCCTCCGGCACGGCCTGCCTGTTCTTTAACAACATCGGCAATGCCCCCGAGGCAGCGGCGCTTGCCAAGGCATGTCGCGCCGGCCGCACGGTCAAAGTAGACATGGGCGAGCTCTTTTGGCTCGACGAGAACGGCAACGAAAAGCGCCATGGCTTTATCATCATCGCCGGTTCGGGCTTTGACGCCGAGATCATGATGAAGGCCGCCCCCACCAAAAACGACATCGGCGAGATCGCCTACTTCCTCTCCGCTCTCGCCACGCCCAACCCCACGGTGGCGCACTTTACCATTGAGCATGATGGCATTGTTGAGGAGCTCGACGGCATCTGCTGCATGGCGGGCAACACGTCTGTCATCCAAAACGACATCAACCTGTTCCCCAACTGCCGTATGAACGACGGCATGGTCGACATCGTCGTTATTGAGCCCGTGCGCACGGTGCAGTTGCTCCCCACGGTAATCACCGCCGCGCTCGACCCCGCCGGCAAGGTACTCGGCCGCCCGCAGTTTAAGATCATCCAGACCAAAGAAGCCAAGATTACCTGCACGCCATCGCTCGGCATGCAGTTTGATGGCGAGATCATCTCCAGCAACTCCGGCGTCTTTGGCGCCCGCGCGCTTCCGCAATGTCTCGACCTCATCGTCGACGAATTCTCACCGCTCGGTAAATAGGAGGACCCCATGAACGACAATCCCCTGCTCGGCTTTATCGTCATTGTTCTGGCCATGCTCGTCGGCTATGCGATCAACGTGATTCACCGCCGAAAGAAGTAAATCCACATTGGTATGATATTCATCCAGTTATCGACTCTCCCGCTGTTTATGCAAATCCTAAACAGCGGGAGAGTTTTCTTTTTGAGCGCCGTCTAATGCTTTATTCAGCTACAGTAAATGCAGGGTGCCTTTATTTAACTAAAGCCATAAAATGAGTATTATTATCCGTTCATCGTATATTTCCACACGCTCATCGAGTAAAAGCTGTTGTCGAGTGAATACTCTTTACACTTCCTTTAGGCTAGTAGATGTATTTATTAGCTGAAACTCCGTACGGTTTCGCGGGGTTTCAACAGTTGGGAGGGATTATGAGGTTTACTCATCCTGTCAACACGCTCAAGAAGCTCGGCTGCGGCCTTGCGTTTGGAGCAGCGGCCATCATGGCCATGCCGACTTCGGCACTCGCCTGCACCCAGATCTACATGGGCAGCAAGCTCACGGCAGACGGCAACACGTACTACGGCCGTTCCGAGGACTTCGGTCCGCGCTATGTCAAGCACTTTGGCATTGAGCCCGCACACAAGGACGGCAACGAGTACACCTCGGTCGAGTCCGGTTTTGAGTACAAGTCCAAGGGCGCAACCTACCGCTACACCTTCGTTCGCGACAACCCCTCGCAGTGGGAAGATCGCTACGACGCATATTCCGAGGCAGGCATCAACGAGAAGGGCGTCTCCTGCTCTGCCACGCTGAGCACCTCCTATAACGAGAAGGCCGAAGAGGCCGACCCCATCACCGAGGAGACTGGCATTGGCGAATACAGCTATGCCAGCGTCATCCTGGGCGAGAGCGCCACGGCCCGCGAGGGCGTCGAGCTCATCGGCAGCCTGATCGACGAGCAGGGCGTCTGCTCCAACGACCAGATCATCATCGCCGACAGCACCGAGACCTGGTTGTTCGCCGCGCTTTCCGGCCATCAGTGGATTGCTATGAAGCTCGCCGATGACATCGCCTCGCTCAACCCCAACATCGGCAACCTCACCTATAACGTCGACCTCGATGACACCGAGAACTGTCTCCATTCCGAAGGCATCGAGTCCATGCCTAAGGAGAAGGGCTTTGCCGAGTACACCGACGGCAAGTTCGACGTCGCCAAGACCTACGGCGAGGAGATTAGCGAGGCCGGTATGCACCAGTGGTCGCGCTATATCCAGGGTCGTGATTACTTCATGGCTCCGCTTGCCGAGGGCACCGACTACGAGATCGTCAAGGACGAGCGCGAAGAGGCTCGCGCCACGACCGGCGCCCTGGTCCACGAGATGCAGCCGCTGTTCTTCCAGCCCGGCAAGTCCGACTGGAACACCTTTGAGATGATTCGTTCCTTCGCCGCTCGCGGCGAGAATGTCGCCGGCCTCAACGCCAACACCGACGGCGCCTATGCCATCGGCTCCAACCGCAACACCGAGATCCACACCTTCCAGATCCGTCACGGCATGGATCCCGAGATCGCGACCATCCAGTGGGAGATGCTCTCCAACGCCGAGTTCTCCGTCGCTATCCCCCTCTACTCCGCACTGCTCACCGAGGTCAGCCCCTACTTTAGCGATCAGGATGTCTCCTTCAATCACTGCGAAGAGGAAGACGTCGTGAACAACGAGGAGCCCAAGAACTCCATCAACTACGTCCTCATGGACATCAACACGCTCGCCTATGAGAACCGCGACCACTGCGCTACCGGCGTCCGCGCCTACCTCGACGCCCTGCAGAAGGAGCTCATCGAGCAGAACCTGACCGTCGACGAGGCCATGCAGGCCGCCGAGGGCACCGAGGCCCGCACCGCCCTGGCCAACAAGGCCGGCAAGGCTGCCACCAAAAACACCTACCTCAAATGCAAGGCCATGCTCGAGGAGATGCGTGACTACCTCAAGGAGGGCGACTTCTCCGAGGAGTTCGTCCCGAGTGACTACGATGCCGACAACGACTGCCTGGTCGAGTCCATCACCTACGCCGACGAGGCACTCTCCGATGAGGACGTAGCCGAGCCCGAGGTCGAGAAGAAAGAGGCCACCGAGGAGAAGTCCGAGGGCAACAACATGGCCGCCATGGCCGTTGGTGCCGTCGTCATCATCGGTGTCTGCGGCTTCGTGCTCTATCGTCGCAAGAAGGCCTAAGGCCCTCACGCTCTAGGGGAGGGCAAGACAGTGCGAGCGGTCTTGCCCTCCTCGCCTGTCATCCGACCGGCGGGAAACATCGCCGAAATCTTTTCAAAAAAGATTCCCTGCACACACTTCGCTGTGCTATAGTGCAGCGCAACAGCAACTAGGTGCGACCGCGCCACGGTATCACGAAAGGAGCCACCAACATGAAGAACACGATGACGTCTCTCAACAACTGGTGGTGGCGTGATGCGAATGCGATCGGTCGACAGTGAGTCCCTCACGCCTGTTTTTGCGCTCTAGGTGATTGGAAGGCCTCCGGTTTCGACCGGGGGCCTTTTTTCTATCTCGAGCCCAATCGCATTCGCATCACGCGCCTCCGCTTTCTTCTCTTGCACTTCCCTTCCGAAAGGATTTTCACCATGTCTCAGAACACCACCACCGCACAGCCCCGCACTGTCCAGACCGCCGACCGCGGCAAACTCGACGTCCGCGCTCTTGTCTTGCTCGCCATCCTGCTTGCCGCCGGCTTCATCCTCAACTTCACCGTCGGCAAGGCCATCTCCGGCATCTCGGGCGGCATGATCAGCCCCGAGTTCATCATCTCGGCCTTCTGCCTCACCATCCTGGTCGTTCGCCCCAGCATCGGCCAGGCACTCGTCATCGGCCTGATCTCGGCCGCCGTGATCCAGATCACCACCACCTCGCCGTTTGTCGATTTTGCCGCCGAGGGCATCGCTGCCATGCTCATGGCCGTCATTGTCAACGCTGCTGCCAAGGACGGCCAGGTTAAGCCCGCCGTCGCCATCGTCGCAACGTTCGTGACCACCTTTGTCTCGGGCGTCATCTTCATGGTCATCAAGATGGCCATGCTCGGCGTGGTGAGCGAGCTCGCCGCTGCCATGCTGCCCGTCGTCGCCATGACCGCCGTCTTTAACGCCATTCTGGTCGGCGCCCTCTATCTGCCCATCCAGAAGGCCCTTAGGCTCAACTAACCCGCTCGGCTTTACGAGCCACCCCATCTTGGCGTTCATTCGTCGCTCGCGTACCCAAGTACGCTTCGCTCCTCTTTCGCGCCAACCTGGGGCCCCTCGTAAAGCCGTCTCCGTGCTTCACCACCAAAGACTGTCCCAAACAGCTAGCTTTTGGGGACGTTCTTAAACGACTCGTCATGTAAGAACGTCCCCAATGACTATGAAAGGTATCCATGAAAACGATCATCAACGTCGACGATGTCTCGTTCTCCTATGGTACGCAGACCGAGCAGGCGCTTAAGCACATCTCGCTCGACGTGAACAAGGGAGACTTTATCGGCATCATCGGGCCCTCGGGCGTCGGCAAGTCCACGCTTGCCGCCTGTCTGTCGGGCGCCGTGCCCCACCACTACACCGGCACGTTCTTTGGCTCCGTCATGGTTGACGGCCACGACACCTGCGAGGTCTCGCTCACCGACGTGTCGCAGATCGTCGGCAGTGTGCTGCAGGACATCGACACGCAGATGGTCGCCTCGGTTGTCGAGGACGAGATGCTTTTTGGCCTGGAGAACTTTGGCGTCCCTCACGACCAGATCGAGCAGCGTGTAAACGAGACGCTCGAGACCGTCGGCGTCAGCGACCTTCGCGACCGCGAGATCGCCACCCTCTCGGGCGGACAGAAGCAAAAGGTGGCCATCGCTGCCATCCTCGCCATACGCCCCCGCGTACTGGTACTCGACGAGCCCACCGCAGCACTCGACCCCGCCAGCTCCACGCTGGTCTTCGAGACCCTGCGCGAGGCAAACCGCACACTTGGCATCACTATCGTGGTCGTTGAACAAAAGGTCGCCCTGCTCTCGGAGTACTGCAACCGCGTGCTCGTGCTCAACCATGGCGAAATCGCGCTACAGGGCGAGCCGCACGAGGTCTTTGCGCACACCGACGAGCTCCGCGCCATCGGCGTCGACTGCCCCCGTGTCACACGCATCTTCAATAGTCTCGCGGCCGATGGCCTGGTAAGCGGTACCCCTTGCTTGGATGTCGATGAGGCCGAGCGCCTGATTACGGGCATCGTCGACCCCGCACACGCGGCCAGCGAAGCCCAGGCGCCCGCGGGCTCCCCGCATGCCCCATCGTTGCGCCCGCACGCCAAGGACGCCGAGCCCGTGCTCACCTTCGATCACGTTGAGTTTGCCTATCCCAATGGCGGCGCCGCCGTACACGACCTTAACCTGACGCTCTACCCCGGCGAGCTCGTGGGCATCGTCGGCCAAAACGGCGCCGGCAAGACTACGCTCACCAAGTTGCTCACGGGCCTGCTTAAGCCTGCCTCGGGCAGCGTGCGCGTTACGGGCCTGGACACCGCTGCGGTCCCCACGAGCCGCATCGCCCGCGAGGTCGCAACGCTCTTCCAAAACCCCGACCGCCAGATCTGCAAGGATACCGTGCTCGACGAGGTCGCTTTTGGCCTGGAGCTTGCCGGCATCGACCGCGCCGAGGCCCTGCGTCGTGCCCAGCTCGTCATCGACCGCTTTGGCCTGCCCGCCGACGAGGCGCCTTTCTCGCTTTCGCGCGGCCAGCGACAAATGGTGGCGCTCGCCTCCGTCGTAGTGGTTGAGCCCAAGATTGTAGTGCTCGACGAGCCCACGAGCGGCCTTGACTACCGTGAGTGCATGACCGTCATGGAAACGGTGCGCACCATGGCAGAGCGCGGCTGCGCCGTGATCATGGTCTGCCACGATATGGAAGTCGTTTCCGACTTTGCCGAGCGCATCGTTGTGATGGCCGACGGCCGTATCCTCGACCGCGGACGCACGCACGAGCTGTTCTCGAACATCGAGCTCATGCAGTGTGCCTACGTGGAGCCGCCCCAGGTCATTGAACTCTCGCACCGCTTGGCATCCTCCGTCTCCCCCGCTTTTGCGCAGGTGAGCGAGGTCACCGATATCGTTCGCATTACCAAGGAGATGGTCCACCGTGGTTAACGTCATCGACTACATGCCGGGCGATACGCTACTGCATCGCCTGAACCCCGTCGTCAAACTGGGCCTCGCCGCCGCCATCATCGTCGGCATCTTCTTGTCCGACACCTACGTGGCGCTGTTGGGCTTTTTGGCACTCACCCTTGCGCTGGGTGCCTATGCCGGTGTCATCGACCGTCTGCTCTCGCTGCTCAAGTTGCTGATTCCGCTCGCGCTTATCATGCTGGTGCTCCAGCTGGCCTTTATGCGCGATGGCAACGTGGTGTGGAACTTTATCACCGACACGGGTCTCATCACAGGATCGAAGGCCTGCCTGCGCCTGCTGGGCGTGGCGTTACCACTCATCCTCATGCTCATGGTGACCAAGCTCAACGACCTTGCCAACGCCTGCGTCGAGGTGCTGCACGTGCCGTATCGCTATGCCTTCACCTTTACCACGGCGCTGCGCTTTGTGCCGGTGTTTGGTCAGGAGATGAACGCCATCATGGAGGCGCAGACCGCACGCGGCGTCGAGTACGACACCAAGAACCCCATCAAGAAGCTTAAGCTCATGCTGCCACTGTGTGTGCCACTGCTCATCTCGAGCGTGGGCAAGACCGATGCCACAGCCTTGGCGGCAGAACAGCGCGGCTTCTATCTGCGTACGCGCGCCAGCTCGTACAAGCGCTACCCCATCAAGGGCCTGGACATCGCCGTACTCATCGTCAGCATCGCCCTCATCGCCATCGGCTTCCTGTTCTAGTTCACCACCGACAGCAACCGCCCAACGCAAAAGGCCTCGGCTCGCACCAAACGAGCCGAGGCCTTTACTGTTTCACCAGATGAAACCTACCAAAATTAACCTGTCCCTTTTTGACAGGTCGGAAGCTAGAGGCGGTAGGGAGCGCCGCTGCGGATGATGGATTCGCGCACCAGGACATCCATGGCGTCGAGGGTGATCTCGGGCATCTCTCGGTACTTTTGCAGCACCGAGAGCTCGGTGCAGGCCAGAATGACGCGGTCGCAGCCGCTACGGGCAAACTCCCACATCACACGGTCGAACTTATCCATATCGGGCTCACGCCCGGCCTTCACATCATCGTAGATAAGCGACATCACATCGTTCTGACGTTTCTCGCTGGGATAGACAACCTCAACACCCGCAGCCTTACATTCGCGGCCGTAGACGCCCGCGCCCACGGTGCCATCGGTTCCCATAATGCCAATCTTGTGCACCGGCTCGGCCGGCATACTCAGGTTGGGATCGAACTCGCACTCCCCCATCACCGCACCGGCCAGAGCATAGCGCACCGACTCACGCGGCATGTGGATAATCGGCACCTTCGTAAACGACTGGATCTGGTCGTAGAAGTAGTGCGACGTGTTGCAGGGAATGGCAATGTGCGCACAGCCCAGCGACTCGAGTGCCTGGGCGCACTCTTTCATGGTCGCCAGCAGCTTGGCATGCTCGCCGGTCTTAATGGCCAACGTGCGGTCGGGCATGGTCGACTTGGAGAGCACCACCATGTCGATATGTTCCTGATCGCAGGCAGCAGCCGTATGACGCACCACCTGGTCGTAGTAATACGACGTGGCCTCGGCGCCCATACCGCCGATAACTCCCAGCTTTTCCATCGCCGCCTCCTTGGTGACGCTTGCGCAATTGCGCGTATCATACCCGCGCCCGCCCGAAGCAAACCGGACGGGCGCCGCGCTCATCTACTTGTAATACGTCTTGAACAGCTTAAAGTGGCGCAGCTTGGTGTGCCACATGCGCAGCCAGCGATTAAAGACAAAGTCGCCCTTCATAAACGAAGGGTCGGCGCCCTTGCCTTCCTTGTCCAGGCGATGCACCTTAGCGCGCAGCTCGGGATCCTTGACGTACTTGTCGACGACGCCCATGGGAACGACCATCCACAGCGCCTCGTCCTGTGCCGTCACAAACTCCGGCTCAAACGGGCGGTCGAACACATACTCGTCCACCACATACTTGGCAACGTTAAAGCCGCTGTTGGTAACGTAGTAGTTGCTGCGGCCCTGGCGCGTGTTGAAATCGAAGAACTTAAACGAGCCGTCGCGCTCGTCGTACTTAACGTCAAAGTTGGAATAACCTACAAAGTTCAGGTCCTCGAGCAGCTTGCGCACGCCGCCCATGAGCTCGTCATTGGGCTCGGTAATGATGCAGGCATGGTTGCCGACACCGTGAGGCTGATGCTCCTCGAGCAGCACGTGACCCAGGCACATCATGCGGACCTTGCCGTTGCGGTCGGAATAGCTGGTGAGCACGCGCATGTACTCGTCGTTGCCGGGCACGCGATCCTGCAAGATCAGGTCGTCGGTGTAGCCGCTGGCATACGAATCGCGAATGACCTGTTCCAGCTCGGCGCGGTCGGCAATCTCATAGGCCTTCTTCTGGCCCTCGAACTCATGCTGCCACCACATGATGCCGTCAGAAGGCTTCAGAATCATCGGGTAAGGAAAATCGATCTGGTCGAGCACTTCGGCAGGCGCCTCACCCTGGGCGTTCAGCATCGCCATGGTGAAGGTAAAGGTGTGCGGATAGGGCACGCCATGCTTCTCGCACAGCTCGTAGAAGATCTCCTTCTTCTGGCACTGCTCAAGCATGCTATAGGGAGCGTAAGGCGCGACGATGTTATCCGCCAACTCATGGGCATCCTTGGCTTGAGCCACGAGAGCGACATAGTTGTCACCACAGCCCACAAGGACAATCGTCTTATCGGCATGCGCTTGGGCAATGCCGTTGACGGTTTTGAGCATCACGGGCATGGTATCGATATCCACGTTGGGCGTGTAGTCGATAATCTGGCTGCGGTACGCGGGACCCGTCTGATACTTGCCAAAGACCAGACTCTTGACCTGGTACTCCTCGTAGAAGGCACGCGCCACCGAATAGGCGTTGATGTCGCCACCAAGCAGCACGGGAATGAACTCGCGCTCTGTAAATTGCAATGCCATGGAAACTTCCTATCATGAACTGCCCACACAACGGGCGGTCTTTGCGCAACTGATTTATTCTAGCGTGCCAAGCCGCCGGCGCCCAAAGCTCCACCGTATCTATGGCAATCAACGTAATTGTCCAGCACGAAGGCCAGCACGAAGACGGCGCTCACCGTTGTATGACAATGGGCAATGAACCTACCATTGTTGTAGGATTCAACATGTTGCCCGCCCCGTCGAAAGGTGCACCGTGCCCCAGGCTCATCCGATCAACAACCCCATCATTGACGCCGCCAAGCGCGAACTTGCGGATCGTGCCCAGACGGCAGTTCCCCTACGCACCGCAAACGATGCTTACAACGGGCCTGCCCGTATCGTCTCAATCAACACGTCGGAGCACAAAGGCACTCGCAAGTCGCCCGTCGCCGATGGACGCGACACCGTCATCGAGCAATTTGGCCTCGCTACCGATGCGCACGCCGGACATTGGCACCGCCAGGTCTCTTTTTTAGCCGCGGAGTCCATCCAGACGGCGCAGGCACGCGGGCTCGACGTACACGAGGGTGACTTTGGAGAGAACTTCACCACGCAAGGCATCAATCTACTCTCGCTCCCCCTGGGAACGCAGCTCAAGATTGGCAACGATGTCCTGGTCGAAATCAGTCAGATCGGTAAGGTCTGCCACACCCGCTGTGCCATCTACTATCTCGCCGGCGACTGCATCTTTCCCCACGAGGGCGTTTTTGGCGTGGTGCTAAAGGGCGGAGAGGTCCATACCGGCGACGAAATCCAGGTGGTCAAGCTCGGCGACGGCACTTGCTCGTTCACCCCCGCCGAGGCGCTCGAAGAGATTGAGCAGGCTCGCCAGGAGGGCACGCTGTAGTTGTAAAACCCCACGTTGAGATAGCTTTTACAGCCCAAAGCTCCTCTTAAACAGGCCCCCGTAACGTTAAAGTTGAACTCTATGGTTTCTCAACAATTCATCATAACTGCAGGTCAAAGCCAAAGCCTCAAGTTCAACTTGACCCTTTGGAACCTTTAAGGTTCAAGTTGAGGTCGAAAGCAGTAGTAGAATACCGTTCGAACCATAACCTACGATTGATTGCAGAGGGACTGGATGCAGCATTCGAATCATCGCACCGCAGCGCTCATTGCGTCGAAGCCGGCTCGTATCATCACGAGCGCCGCGCTCGCCGTTGCGCTGACGGCCTCGCCGATGCTCTCCCCCGTTGCGGCGTATGCCGCCTCGCAGGCAACGCAGGACCAGCTTTCCGCAGCCCAGCAGAAGATCGAAGCCGCCACGAGCGCCTACAACGACGCCCGCACCAAACTCGATGACCTGCAAAAGCAGATTGACTCCAATGAGGCAAGCATCGAGGAAATCGAGGCTAAGCTTCCCGAGCAGCAGGCCAAGGCAAGCTCCGCCATGCGCGATCTGTACAAGTATCAGAAGGGCACCAATCCCATCGTGAGCTTCCTGGTCAACGCGCAGAGCCTGGGTGAGTTCATCACGACCTGCAAATACACCAACCAGATCACGAGCTCGAGCGTCGACGAGATCGAAGAGCTCAATAACATGCAAACCGAACTCGAGCAGAACAAGGCCGAGCTCCAGCAAGCCAAGTCTCAGCTTGAGGCAGAGCAGGAAAACGCCGAGGATGCGCTGGCGCAGGCCCAGCAGCTCCGCAGCGAGGCACAGGCAAAAGCAGAGCAGGAAAATGCCGCCGAGCTTGCCAAGCTTGAGGCCGATAAGGCCGCTGCCGCCGAGAAGCTCTCGGGCGAGGGCGTAAGCGGCAGCAATTCCAGCAGCCAGGCCACCAACACCAACACCACCATCGACACCACGGTGAACAACGCCAATACCGGTAGCTCCGATTACGATTCGTTCATTAATGAGTGGACGAGCCGCATCGACAATTATCTCGCCGGCTCCCCCATGGCAGGCCAGGGCTACAACTTTGCCGTCGCCGCTTGGAATACCGGTGTCGACCCCCGTTGGTCCCCCGCCATCGCCTGCATCGAGAGCACAAAGGGTGCTTATTGCGCCAATTCTTATAACGCCTGGGGCTGGAGTGCACGTGGCGGCGGTTGGCGCAGCTTTGGCAGCTGGAGCGAGGGCATCTCCGCTCACGTTGCCTATCTGGGCGCCAACTACGGCTCCACCCTTACCCCGGCTGCGGCCAAAAAGTACTGCCCGCCCACGTGGCAGGACTGGTACAACAAAGTCGCCGCTCAGATGAACCGCATCTAAGTGCAACTGCAAAGGGCCCCAACGGGGCCCTTTTCTTTTAGGTAGCGGAGGTATCGACGACGCCGGTCGCATTGGCAACCGCGACTATGACAATCATGCATAGGAGCAGCACACCCAATGCCTTGAGCCAGAGTTTCGCGAGTTTCTTGCCGCGATAGCTGTCGAGCAGTGCGAATCGCCGACGAAGACGGCGCTTATCGAGCAGCGCAAAATGCATAAGCACCATAAGGCCATCGACAAAGAAAAAATACTCGATTATGAGAAACCACGCGGGTAGCTTTGGTTTGCTCCGGTGGGGTGAAAGACGGCAAAGTGACTTCCGGCAAAGAACACAAGCAGCGAGAAGCAGACGAGCGTATTCCAAATGCGCCCCAGAGACTCCGGAACACGAGAGAGCAGACCGCATGCAGCGGAGGTGGCAGGCCTAGGAAGCTCTGCGGGGTTTCGGAGCCCTTGGGGCGTCAACCCCGTCTCCAAGGCCGGAGTATGGACAAGCGCAGGCGCAGGAGGCCGCACGGGGTGAATCAGGTCGTATGCCGCGCGCGTCGCCCGTCCCAACGCTTCCGCACTCGCAAAACGCTTGGCCGGGTCGAGCGCCATCGACATGCAGATGACATCGGCCAGTGGAGTGGGAATGCCACGCGCCTCGCATTGCTCGCGCATGTCAAGCCCTGGTTTAGGGTCGACTCCCGTCAAGCAGAAGAACAACAGGGCGCCGAGTGCGTAGACGTCGCTTCGCACACTCGTCTGCCCAAACCCATACTGCTCGGGCGGCGCATAGGGCCGTGTCCCAAACTTGACGGTATCGGTATCGGCGCCATCGCGCCATACGCGCGCGATCCCCAAGTCGATAATCACCAGCGATGAAAACGTCAGGCCGTCATCAGGCGTATAGTTGGCACCTGTCACGATGATATTCGACGGCTTGAGGTCGCGATGGATCACCGGCGCCGACGTCTCCCCCGCCATTGCAAAACCGGCGTGGAGCCCGCCCACGGCATCGCATAGGGCAGGATACAATTCACGCGCATAATCGGGGGTGGCTCCCAGACGGTACACCAGCGCCCTGAGCGTCTCCCCTTCGATGTATTCCATAACCACGTTGAGCTCGTCGCCCACACGACGACAATCGACGATTCTGGGCAGGTGCTCAAAACGCCTGCCTGCCCGCTGAGCGGCAAACAAACGCCCGTATGCCCCGCCGATTTGAGCCGAAGCATCGATGCGTTTACGGACAAAGGGGCCGAGCGAACCACCGCCGGTTCCTTCAAAGTACACGAGCTCGGTTGCTTCAACGGACGAGCGCTTAAGTACACGCTCCACGCGATAGCTGTCGTCGCGATCGAGCGGCGCCAGGTGCTCGACAAGCGCTGCGGTCAGCTCGTCATCGGAATATGTTGGGGTCTGAGTATCCATAGCCTCCATCATAGCGCAGGGCGCAGACACCCCATGGCATCCGCGCCCCGTTCGTTTGCGTCGTTGTTCGGCAGCTCCGCCAGCTCAGATATCAACCGCTAACTCACCGTCTCCTCGCCAAAGCGATACAGCTCCTCGTTGACCTTTTGGAGGCTGCACCCGCGATCGATACAAAAGATGATAATCGCATCGCGGCGGTCCTTGCAGTTAAGGACGCTTACCCCGGCAGCCGTCAGCGCACGGTTGGTCTCTTTGAGCGTCAGCGCCATCGCAAAGGCAATCTGCAGCACCTTATTGCGGCTCGGATGCCGCGCACCGGTAAAGATCTGATACCCAAAGGTCTCATTGAGATCGGCCATACGAACCACGCGCGAGCGCTCCAAGCCCTTTTCCTGCAGTAGCTGCTTCAGGTAGTTCGAAAGCGACGGAGCGGCAAAGTCGTGTTCTTTGATATAGCCATCGATGTTTGGCGCGTCGAGAAGCTCATTGAGTAACTCGTCAGTCAGCTTTTTATCGGGCATACGACTTCACCTCCCCCAGTGCATGCAACATGCTAGAAACCGCTTACGTCCGAACGCTCCCAGCTAGCAACCTGGCCGGGAGACACCGTACCCAGCGCCTCGAACTTCCAGGAGCCGCCCGCCTTCAGATGATTGGTGTTTGCAAGAGCCGTTCCAACCTGGTTGCCATCGGCATCATACAGAACATATTCAATCTGAATGTAGCTCTTTTCCTTGTCCGTGTTATTGGTCAGCGTGCCCGTGATCTTATAGGTAAACTGATTGGAAGTGTCTTCAGCCTCGTCAGCAATGGTATACGGTTCTTGCGGTTCTTTTCGCTCCTCAGCCTGCTGTGTCGTCTCGGCAGGTTTTGCCGAATCGCTCGCAGACGAATCGGTTGAGTTGTCGCCCATAGAGCCCACGGCACCGACAATAACCAGCACCACGATGATGCCTAGGACAATCTTGCCGATCGGCTTCTTTCCCTCTTTTGCCATTATTCATCCTTCCTACGATCCGGCTACCGTGCCGGCACACAGCACATCGTAGGAAGGATTGAACTTGAATTCATTAGCTGAGAGCTAAGGCTGCGGTAAACGGCCAATGCAGTTATCCAAACGTTGAGCAAACGCACTTTGCGCAACCGTCTGCTGGCAGCGCATCAACCCACCGTGACGGATTCCCCGGTAAAGGCACTGATCATCAACAGGACAAAGAACACCAGGTAGCTGACACTCAGCAAGTACGCAATAATCAGGAAGACGACCCAGCCGACATTGGTTTTACCGTCGGCACGGCGTTGCTCGCGATTACGGCAAAGCCAAATCGTCACGCCAATGGCCACAATCAGCAACACGAGTGCCGCTGCTGCCAACCCGGCAAGCGCAAACATCACGCCAATGCTCACAGCAATAACCGGAAGCAGCAGCAAGCCGCAGCCACACCCACCGGGACTATAAACGGCAGACTGTCGGCATCGCCTCATCGCCGCGCCACCCCCATCATCTTTGAGCACTACAGTGCGATGGCCTGCTGAACAGGAACGATCTTGCCGAGTTCCGGTTCGATCCGCCTTTTCTCGGCCTCAAGGTCAAACGCCACCTGAGCGCGCAGCCAATAACCATCCGTCAGGCCAAAGTAGCGGCAAAGACGGAGGTCGGTGTCGGCCGTCACGCGACGTTTTCCCAAGACAATCTGCCCGATACGCTGAGCCGGAATCCCAGTCTCTTTCGCAAGACGATATTGAGAAATGCCCATGGGAACAAGAAACTCCTCTTTGAGAAGCTCACCAGGAGTCACCGGCGACAGCAAATCGGCCGAAGCCTCATCACTTGTGATAATCGACGATTTCGACATTCCAAGCCATCTCCTGTCTCCACTCAAAACAGACCCGATAGCGCTCGTTAACACGGATGCTATATTGACCGGCACGATCGCCCTTCAAAGCTTCCAGGCGGTTGCCCGGTGGAACGCGAAGATCATCAAGTGAAGCACAAACCTGCAGTTGGCGAATCTTCCTCAACGCAACACGCTCAAAGGGCACGAACCTCCTGACCCGCACACCCATGGCAAAGCGTTCGGTATCCTCATCTTTATACGATGCAATCATAGTATCGCCTTACGTTAGTAACGTCAAACGTTTCTATAGACTTACATCTCTATTATATCGTACGTTTGTTCGTGTTTTCTAGAACAAATAGTCCTTCACGCCTTAGTCAAGCGAAAGTAATCGTTTGTAGACATCGAGGCCTTTGAGTAGGATTTCCTCGTCGAAGAGCATGCTATCGGTATGCAGAGCGCTTGTGGCATAGGCGGGGCAGCCATCCGAATCACTCGGGTTGTCTTGGTCCTCTGGCATACCCGTGCCCAGCAAGAAGAACACGCCCGGCAGATGGCGCTGATAGAAAGCAAAGTCCTCGGCAATTAACAGCGGCTCCTCTACAAGCTGCAGCCCGGGCAAGGCAGGCGTGATGTTGGCAAACAGCTCGGGGTCGTTATCGACCGGTGGATAGCCCTCGGCAAAGTCGAGATCATACGTGCAGCCCGTTGCGGTGCACGCCTCGTCGAGTACACGGCGTACGCCCTCGCGCGCACGGTCGAACATGTCGTCCGTAAACACACGCAGGCTGCCGGCAACATGGGCCTCCCCTGCCACCGCATTGCAGACGGTACCGGCCTGCAGCAAGCCGAACTTACCAATGCAGGGCTCGTCGGCACCCAGCTTGTCCATGAGTTCGCGCTCGGAAACCAAGAACTTGGCAGCCGCCAATGCCGCATCGTGCGATTCGCCAACGGGAACGCCGTAGGTCTTGGCGATATGGATGCTCGTCCCGTGAATGTGCACATGCGTCTCGCTCGAACGCGCTAGCAGCGGACCGGGGCAGCTCGCCAACGTGCCGGCGGGCAGATCGGGCCACACATGGAAGCCAAAAATGCGGTCGGCCCCATAGCGCTCGAACACACCGCTCTCGCATACCGTCTTGGCACCACCGGTCGTTTCCTCGGCCGGCTGGAACACAAAGAGAACATTGCGCCTAATGGCGCCCGGATGCTCGCGAATCGTACGGTCGACATACGTCGCGGCGGCAAGCGCCATGGCCATGTGTCCGTCATGTCCGCAAGCGTGCATCTTGCCGGGATGGGTTGAGGCAAAGGCCGCTCCCGTCGCTTCCGCGATGGGCAGCGCATCCATATCGGCGCGAATCGCCGTGGCATGCGCGGCATCAACGCCGGCGTCGAAGAAAGCGCAGACGCAGCTGGGGCACGGATGGGTCACTTCGCAGGTGAGCGGTGCCAGCACGCCCTCGATATAGGCAATGGTTTGCGGAAGATCGAAATCGAGCTCCGGAATGCGATGGAGATCGCGGCGATAGCGACGGAGTTCTTGGAGCTCGGTCATAGAGGATCCCTTCGTGAGGCACATCTGTTGCAACTTATTGTGATACAGGATTGTGGCGCACATGTTTCCAGCATATCCCTGCATTTTTTAAACGTTATATACGAATACTCTTGTTTGGTAAAGTGCAACGTGATAGGGTCTTTACCACTTGATAGAGGCGCGGGCACGAAGAGCCGCGGGCGAGCCGGCAGGCTTTGACCCCGTGGGGAGGCGAAACCCGCCGAACTGGGTTTTACGGGCACGAACAACCTGGTGGGCCTGTGGGAAACACCCACAGGACTGTCTGCAGCAATGCGGGAGCGCTATCCGGACATTGGGTCCACGTTATGCGGATTCGATGCGCAGATGGCGCCGTCTGGATAGCGAGGTTTACGGGACATGGCATTGACCCCCAACGAGGCATATGCGGCCAAGCAGCCGTTTGTGGACAAAGAGACACTCGAGCATATCGTCGAGCAGTTCCCCACGCCGTTTCATCTATACGACGAGGCGGGCATCCGCCGCAACATGCAAGAAGTGCGCGACGCCTTTGCATGGAACCCGGGCTTTAAGGAATACTTTGCCGTCAAGGCCAACCCCAACCCGGCGCTCATCTCCATTCTCAACGAATACGGCTGCGGCTGCGATTGCTCGAGCTATACCGAGCTCATGATCGCCCGTTCGCTGGGTATCACGGGACACGACATCATGTTCTCGTCCAACGACACGCCGGCTGCCGACTTTGAGCTCGCCGACAAGCTGGGTGCCATCGTCAACTTTGACGACATCAGCCACATCGAGTTCTTTGAGCGCGTTGCGGGGCCCATCCCCAAGACGGTCAGCTGCCGCTTTAATCCAGGCGGCCTGTTCCAGCTCTCCAACGGCATCATGGACAACCCGGGCGACTCCAAATATGGCATGACCACCGAGCAGCTCTTCGAGGCCTTCCGCATGCTCAAGGCCAAGGGCGCCGAGGACTTTGGCATCCACGCATTCCTTGCCAGCAACACTGTCACCAACGACTACTACCCCAAGCTCGCGCGCATCCTCTTTGAGCTTGCCGTACGCCTGGAGCGCGAGACCGGCGCACACGTCGCCTTCATCAATCTGTCCGGCGGCGTCGGCATCCCCTACCTGCCTGAGCAGCAGGCCAACGACATTCGCGCCATCGGCGAGGGAGTACACGCGGCATACGACGAGATCCTGGTTCCCGCCGGCATGGGCGATGTGGCCATCTGCACCGAGATGGGCCGCTTTATGTTGGGCCCCTACGGCTGCCTGGTCACCAAGGCCATCCACGAGAAGCAGATCTACAAGGACTATATCGGTGTCGATGCAAGCGCCGTCGATTTGATTCGCCCTGCCATGTATGGCGCCTACCACCACATTACGGTGATGGGTCAGCCGGGCGGCGCCGACAAGGCCACAGCGCCCGTCACGAACACCTATGACATCACGGGCAACCTATGCGAGAACAACGACAAGTTCGCTATCGATCGCAAGCTGCCGCATATCGACATGGGTGACCTGCTTGTAATCCACGATACCGGTGCGCATGGCTACTCCATGGGCTACAACTACAACGGACGTCTGCGCTCCGCCGAGGTCCTGCTGCGCCCCGATGGCGCGGCCGACCTCATCCGCCGCGCCGAGCGCCCGGGCGATTACTTTGCCACGCTCGACGTGCTGCCGTGCGGCCGCGAGCTGCTGGCCAAGTCGCGCGCCGAAAGTGCCCGCCGTCGCGCCCAAGACGAGCGCCTGGCAGTCGCAGCTCAATGGAACAAACGCATCCAGATCGCGGAGGCGAAGGAGAAGAACATGGATATCCGCAACCTTGAGGGCTCGATCGTCGCCCTCGTCACGCCGTTTAAAAAGGACGGCAGCGTCGACTTTGACGCGCTCGAGCGCCTTATCGATTTCCACTTGCAAAATGGCACCGATGCCATCCTCACCCTGGGCACCACCGGTGAGAGTGCCACGATGACCGATGACGAGGACAACTCCGTCGTCGCCGCGGTGGTCAAGCATGTTGCAGGACGCGTCCCCGTCATCGCCGGCTCAGGCTCCAACTCCACGCAGACCATGCTCACCAAGTCGCTTACTTACCAGGGCTTGGGAGCCGACGGCCTGCTGCTCATTACCCCCTACTACAACAAGTCCAACGAAGAGGGTATCTATCAGCACTTTAAGATCGTCGCCGATGCCGTTGACATCCCCTGCATCCTGTACAACATCCCCGGCCGCTGCGGCTGCGGTATCAGCGAGCGCAACGTAGAGCGCCTAGCCGCGCACCCCAACATCATGGGCATCAAGGAGGCCTCGGGCAACGTCGCCTACGCGGCCAAGATCGCCCACCTGCTGTCCGACGATTTCCGCATGTACTCGGGCGAGGATGCACTCACAGTGCCGCTCATGAGCCTGGGCGCTTCGGGCACCATCAGCGTGTGGGCCGACGTGCAGCCGCAGCTTGTACACGACATGTGCCGCGCTTATCTGGACGGCGACGTAGCGCGCGCCCGCGATATCCAGATTGCCGGCCAGCCGCTCATCAACGCCCTCTTTAGCGAGGTCAACCCCATCCCCGTCAAGGAAGCGCTCGCCCAGATGGGCATGATCGAGGCAAACTACCGTATGCCGCTGTGCCCCATGGCAGACGACACGCGAGCCGCACTTACCGATGCTCTGAAGGGAGCTGGTCTACTTGATTAAGACCGTCATTATGGGAACGGGCCGCATGGGCTCGCTCATCCGCACTGCCGCCGAAGGCATTGTCGACGCCGCCGGGCAGCCCGTTTTTGATATCGTGGCCCAGATTGGCTTCGATTTGAGCGAGCTCGAGAACGCACCGGCTGCCGACGTCATCATCGACTTCTCGAACGTCGCGACCTTCGACGCCGTCGTCGCCTATGTCGAGCGCACGGGCGCGGCGTTGGTCTCAGGCACCACAGGCTACACCCCCGAGCAGATGGACCGCCTGCGTGAGCTGGGCCAGAACACCCGCGTTATGCACTCGGGCAATTACTCCATCGGTATCGCAGCCCTGCGCCATCTGGTAGCGCAGGCTACACGCGAGCTGCCCGGCTTTGACTGCGAAATCGTCGAGACGCACCACAACCAAAAGGTCGACGCCCCCAGCGGCACTGCCAAGCTACTGCTCGACGCCGTCGTCGAAGCCGAGCCCGAGGCAGGCTACCACCCCGTCTATGGCCGCGAGGGCATGTGCGGAGCACGCGATCCCAAGGAAATCGGTATGCACTCGCTGCGCGGCGGCACCGTCGCCGGCGTGCACGAGGTGAGCTTCTTTGGCCAGGACGAGGAGGTCACGCTCACCCACCGCGCCACGAGCCGTCAGATCTTTGTCAACGGCGCCTTGGCAGCCGCGCAGAAGCTCGTCACCCGCGAACCCGGCTTCTATACGTTCGACAAGGTCATGTTTGCCTAACCAGGTATCAACCGAATCCACCCAAAGGAGAGATAGCAAATGAGCAACGCAGCCGAGATGGATGCACAGGAGATTATCAACTACATCGCCACCGCGCCCAAAAAGACGCCCGTCAAGCTGTACGTGCGCGAGAAGCCGGGCATGAAGGTTGCCTGGGGCGACGCACATGTCTACGGCGGCCGTCGCGGCAAGACCGTCTTTGGCGACTGGGACGAGCTCAAGACCATCCTGGACGCCAATGCCGATTCCATCGATTACTACGACGTTGAAAACGATTGCCGCAACTCCGCCGTGCCCATGCTCGACCTTAAGGGCATCAACGCCCGCATCGAGCCGGGCGCGATCATCCGCGACCGCGTCGAGATTGGCGACCGTGCCGTCATCATGATGGGCGCCATCATCAACATCGGCTCCGTTATCGGCGAGGGTTCCATGATCGATATGGGCGCCGTGCTGGGCGGTCGCGCCACCGTGGGCAAGAACTGCCACATCGGCGCCGGCACCGTGCTGGCAGGCGTTGTGGAGCCCGCCAGCGCCACGCCCGTCATCATCGAGGACGATGTCATGATCGGCGCAAACGCCGTGGTCCTGGAAGGCGTGCACGTGGGCAAGGGTGCTGTAGTTGCCGCCGGCGCCGTGTGCGTCGAGGACGTCCCCGCCGGCGCCGTCGTGGCCGGTGTCCCCGCCCGCGCCATCAAGATGCGCGACGAGAAGACCGACAGCAAGACCGGCCTCGAAGAGGGCTTACGTCAACTTTAATAGTTACGCGGTTTTGACAAACCGCGTATTAAGCCCCAAGTAAAAAGGCCGAAGCCCTCATCCGAGGCTTCGGCCTTTATTTTTTGCAGCGTCCAAGCGCAGTTTATCGATTCTCAATTGACCCGATGTTTTTGAGCTCGATGGAGATGAGGCCGTTGGGCTCGTTGACAAACTCGATGTACTCGGAGTTCGAACCCATCTCGGCCGGGAAGCTGATCTCGATACCCGTATCGGTACGGATCTTATGATTGCGCACCGCCGCGCGTTCGACCTGCTTGCGCTCCACGGGCACAAGCTCAGGCACCTTCTCCTCAGTCAGTGCCGCGCGCACGCTCTCCTTGATAACCGGCTCGTCCTCAAAGACCTCATCGACGATATCCCAAGGGGGCAGTTCCTCGTCATCCTCAACTTTCTCGGCAACAGCAGCCTTAACCTTGGCGAGTGCTACAGCCGTGTTGGCACCGTGCTCCTCGGCGACTTCCTCGACCACACGCGTCACGGTGTCGATGACCTCCTTGCCCGATACCCCCGTGTCGCACTGCAGCAGGCCATCGGGAATGAGCATGCGATCCTCGCCGGCAATCTTGCGCTTCTTATCCACATAGCCGATCTCCATGGTGCTTGCACGCACGATTGCATAGCTCGGCACCTTTTGCGAGGGATTCGGCAGAATGGCGTAGTGGCGCGCAATGTCGTTGCGCACCTCGCCCTCTTCGCGACCCACCTCGTGCATAAAAGCCTGCTTGGAGCCCAGCAGCATCACGGCAAACCAGCGGGCATCCTCATCGTCATCAAAGTCCGCCACAAGCACGTCAGTGGACTCGGCTTTCTCGGCCTTGGTAAGTTCGGAAGAGATGAACTCCGCAATCTGCTGAGACAGATCCACGAATTCACGCTCACCAAAGAAATAGCCCTTGAGCTCACCACCAAACGCAGAGTTCTCGGCAAACGTGGCGCGTTTGTTGTCGGCCGAGGTACGCGCGCGGCGCAGATGTGTGGTCACGAAGTTGCGCACGGTACGACTCTCGATATCGAGCTCGCGCTGGCTCATAACGTTGACGGCAGAGTCAAAGTCCAGGATATGCAGAATCGCGTGATTGATTTTCATATACGGCATTCCGTTCTAGATCGATTTCGGCACGAACCAGTATAGCGGTCGATCCCGCCCCAGGCGCATCGAAGATTGGTGCATCGGGGACAGGTTGCTTTGCACCGATGGTTAGCGCAGGAGCTCGGACTGCCAAGCCTCGAGCTGTTCTGCCAAGCTCTTGCCGGCAGCGGGCATGTCGATCTGGGGACGTTTGGGCAGAAGCGCACACTTAAGAATCGCAACGATAGTCTGCGAGACAAAGCGTCGCGTATCCTTGTCAAAGCCTTGCGCAGCTTGGAGCATCACGGGCAGGCTCTCGCGCAGATTCCCAGCGATATCCGCAAACCGCTCAGCACCCGTAGCCTCAAGCACGGAGAACAACGCATCTACAAAACGCTCGCGCTCGTTAGGCGACACCGCAAGCAGCATCTCGCGAATGGAGCCATCAACGTATCGAGCACCGGCGGACAGGCGCTCACAGTACACGAAGTCGCGACCATCAACCACCCAGCTAAAGGGATTATGCTGAAGCAGGCTGAACTCGGTGCTCTCAACGATGGCATAGTCCTCCTGTGTCTCGAACATCATGCCAAAGATCGACGACCGAGGTAGCGTCTTGTCGATTCGACCGGATAGATCGGCGAAGGCGTTGCCGCTCAGAAACTCCTCGACGAAGCCCGGACCATCATGGGAATACGCCCGTTCGATTCGCTCACGGGCGACATCGGGGCACATCGCCGCACCGTACACCGCAAGGTTTCCACCCTTGGAATGACCTCCGCACAAAAGCGGCCCGTCAATCGCATCCGCCGCCTCGTCTACATAACGCGCCGCGGATTCCTGGGCCGGCACAGGACACCGGAACGCCATGTTAAAGTCCTCTTTCCAGCCCACAATCGTGCTGTCGGTCCCCCGGAAGGCAAGATAGCTAAACCCCGCCGGAAATCGGAACGTCATGGCCGCAAACTGCTCCGTTGTCTCGGCATCACTCACGCTACGATAGCCGCAAACACGAACGCCACGGTAGCGAGGGCTTGCTGCCACAGCCTCCAACAGGGCACGACTCCCCTCCGGATCCCACAGGTCGCCAATCATGTCTTGGTAGCACTCGGCGCGCAGCAGCTCGCGTACGTCTAGGCCCTGCCAGTTCGTCAGCTCCGCCATATCACCCGGCAAACGCAAATAGGACAACCACGCAAAGACCAGGCTATCCACCGCGCAGAACGGCCGTTCCTCAAACGGATCAAACGCTGTCTGGGCATAGGTCAAAAAATTAGGCGAATCCGACATGGCCCTCCCATCAACTATGGTGCATTGGGGTCAGGTTACTTTGCACCAAAAAGGCGCCCGGGCCGTGTGGACCCGGACGCCTTCATTGTAGCTTTTCGCTCTAGCGAGCTTGATTTAGCAGGAGAAGTCGACGCTGTCGATGATGTCCTTGAGGGCCTTGGCGGAGGCGGTGAGCTCATGCTGCTCGTCATCGTTCAGCGGCACGGGTACGCGGCAGACGACGCCGTCGCGGCCAACGACCGTCGGCATGGAGATGGCCAGATCGGACAGGCCATACTCGCCCACCATGAGCGAGGAGACAGGCAGAACGGTCTGCTCATCGCGCATGACGGCAGTGCAGATGCGCTTGACGGCCATGGCAACGCCATAGTAGGTAGCGTGCTTCTTCTCGATGATGGTGTAGGCGGAGTTCTTGACGTCCTCGGCGATACGCTTCTCGGCAGCCTCGTGCTCCAGATGACCGTGAAGCTCGCAGAAGGTGTTCAGCGGCACGCCGGCAACCTGAGCGCTGGACCAAGCGACAAACTCGGAGTCGCCGTGCTCACCCATGACGTAGGCCTGAACGTCGCGCGGGTCAACCTCGACGTGGGCGCCGAGCATCTGCTGCAGACGGCCGGTGTCGAGCACGGTGCCGGAGCCGATGACATGGCCCTCGGGCAAGCCGGACATCTTGATGGCGGCATAGGTCAGAACATCGACCGGGTTGGAGACGATGAGCAGAATGCCGTCAAAGCCAGACTTCTTAATCTCGGGGATAATGGACTTAAAGATATTGACGTTCTTGTTGACCAGGTCCAGGCGGGTCTCACCGGGCTTCTGGGCAGCGCCAGCGGTGACGACGATCATGGCGGCGTCGGCGACATCGGAATAATCGCCGGCATAGATCTTCATCGGCTCGGCAAACGTCATGCCGTGCGCGATATCCAGGGCCTCACCCTCGGCGCGGTTCTTGTCCACGTCGATGAGGACCATCTCGGAGAACAGACCACTCTGCATCAGCGCGAACGCCGAAGACGAACCGACGAAACCGCAGCCGACAATAGCGACCTTCTTCTCGTTAACCATTAGAAACTCCCATCTCACTCCACAAACAAGCCGCCCGGGAACGACCCGAGCGGCTTGCCGTAATCCCAATACATCCAATCGGGACTTTGATTATGCTCCTATTCGCAGCCAAAAATCGACCGTTTACCGAAATTGTTTGCAGGATTCGTAAAATAACTGCACGAAATCGGTTTCGAGCTATTGACGAGGCGAAATAGCTTTCTAATACAGGCCTGCCTCGCGAATGGCCTCGACAGCCAAAGCAATCTGATCGGGTGGCAGAACCAGCGCCATGCGCACGTGCCCCTCGCCCGAAGGACCAAAGCTCGCGCCCGGCGTCACCACAACGCCGGCCTTCTCCATGAGCTCCTCGCAAAACGCCATGGAATCGGTGCGACCACCGGGAAGCTTGGCCCACACAAACATAGAGCCATGCGCGTTGGGACGCTCCCAGCCCAGGCCCTCAAGACCGTCGCACAGGGCGTCGCGGCGCTCCTGGTACTTCAGACGCTGCGCCTCGACTTCATCGCGCGGACCTTTCAGGCAGGCGATGGCGGCCTTCTGGATCGGGAAGAACATGCCAAAGTCGATCTGACCGCGCAGCTTGGCAAAGGCCGAGACCACGTCCTCTCGGCCGACCAAAAAGCCGATACGGGCACCGGTGACGTTAAACGACTTGGAAAGCGAGAAGAACTCGACGCCCACCTCGAGCGCACCGGGATACTGCAAGAAGCTGCCGCCGGGCTCGCCGTCAAACACGATGTCGGAGTATGCGTTGTCGTGAACGATGAGCAGGTCGTGCTCGCGTGCAAAAGCGATGATCTCCTCGTAGATCTCGGGCGTGCCCACCGAGCCCACCGGGTTCGCGGGCAGCGACACGATCATATACTTGGCACGATCGGCAACCTCGGGATCGATGCCCGCCACATAGGGCAGGTAATTGTGCTCGGCAACCAACGGATAGTACTCGAGTTTGGCATCGGCGATTTTGGCGCCCGCCTCGAAGACCGGGTAGCACGGATCGGGCACCAGGATAGTATCGCCCGGATCGAGCAGGGCCAGGCCCAAATGACCCACGCCCTCCTGCGTGCCGTTGCACGACTGCACCATGGACGGCGTAATGCCCGAAACGCCGAAGCGGCGCTCATAGTAATCGCACACGGCTTGCTTGAGCTCGGGCAGGTCGCGCAGGGCATACTTCCACATCTCGGGATCTTGGGCTGCTTGCGTGAGCGCCTCGACCACGTGGTTGTACGGCTTAAAGTCGGGCGTTCCCACGCTCATGTTGTAAATGGTCTTGCCCTGAGCCTTCAGCGCAAGCAGTTTGTTGTTGAGCGAGGCGAAGACCTCCGCGCCAAAGCGGTCGAGACGCTGCGATGCCTGCATGGTGCCACCTTTCGATATGAAAAACGCGGCGCTCCGACAAGAGCGCCGCGCGATACGGGCCATCAGATTGCAAAAGTGTAACGCTTACAAACCCCGTATTGGTTCAATTTGGCCAACCTTAGTCAATTGCATTGAGCGCGTCGATCTGCGCAAGCCACAGACGCGAGCTAGCGTCACTCGGCATACGCCAATCGCCGCGCGGGCTGAGCGTCACCGAGCCCACCTTGGGACCATCGGGCAGGCAGCTGCGCTTAAACTGCTGGGCAAAGAAGCGACGATAGAACGTACGCAACCACGTGTGGACGGTCTTGGCGTCGTAGACGCCCTCGAAGCTCTTGAGCGCCATGCGGTAGATCTTGCCCGGCTCAAAGCCAAAACGCAGCAGGTAGTAGAGGAAGTAATCGTGCAGCTCGTACGGCCCCACCAAATCCTCGGTCTTCTGTGCAATCTCGCCATCGCCCGTGGGCGGCAGAAGCTCGGGGGACACCGGCGTATCGAGGATATCGAGCAAGACCTCGGCAATACGCCCGCCAAAGACATCAGCCGCATAGCGCACCAGATGGCGCACAAGCGTCTTGGGCACGCTCGCGTTGACGGCGTACATGCTCATGTGGTCGCCGTTATAGGTAGCCCAGCCGAGCGCCAGCTCCGACAGGTCGCCGGTACCGATGACAAAGCCGCCAGCCTGGTTGGCCAGGTCCATCAGAATCTGCGTACGCTCGCGGGCCTGGCTGTTCTCGTAGGTCACGTCCTGCACGGCCGAATCGTGCTCAATGTCCTTGAAGTGCTGCTCCACAGCCGCGTGGATCGAAACCTCGCGGAAGCTCACACCCAGGTCGCGAGCGAGCGACTCGGCATTGGACTTGGTGCGATGCGTCGTGCCAAAACCTGGCATGGAGACCGCCGTGATACCCGTGCGCGGCAGCCCCAGCGCATCGAAGGCACGCACGGTCACAAGCAGTGCCAGCGTGGAGTCCAAGCCACCCGAAAGGCCGATAACCGCAGCCTTGGTACCTGTGTGGGCAAGGCGGGTCTTGAGGCCAGCAGTCTGCAGATTGAGAATAGTCTCGCAGCGCTCGGCCAGATCACCGTGGTCGGCCGGCACAAAGGGCGCACGAGGGAAAACGCGGTCGATATTGCAGGCATCGCGCAGGACAGGCTCTTCGGCCAACACGCCCTCAAACGAAAACTCAACGGTCGTGGCCTCCGGAGCATCGTCGGTACGCGTCCACGTCGTCGAGCGACGGCGCTCGGCAACCAGGCGGTCAAGGTCAACGTCGGCGACGGCCATATCGCAAGTGAGGAGCTTCGTCGCGGCGAGCTTGGAGCCGTTTTCGTAGACGAGGTTCTCGCCCGCAAAGACCATGTCGGTCGTGGACTCGCCCTCACTCGCGTCCGCATAGGCATAGGCGCAGTACAGGCGCGCGCTTTGGTTAGAGATAAGGCTGCGGCGGTAATCTGCCTTACCAATAATCTCGTCCGAGGCCGACGGGTTGAGAATCACCGTCGCACCGGCAAGCGCCATCTCGGTCGAGGGCGGCGCAGGTACCCACAGGTCCTCACAGACCTCGACGCCCAGCACCAGGTCCTCAGCACCCTCATCACAGCAGCGGTAGACAAGCCCCGAACCCAGCGGAACCGGACCCTGACCGGCAAACTCGACCCACACAGGATCTGCGGGCGCCGGAGCAAACCAGCGGCGCTCGTAGAACTCGCCATAGTTGGGCAGATACTTCTTGGCCGTAAGGCCCAAAAGCTCGCCCGCGCAGCACACGGCGGCGCAGTTGTAGATGTTTTCTGCCACCGCAACGGGCAAGCCAACGGTAAAGACAATCGGCAGCTCACGAGTCTCATCGAGGATATGCACCAGAGCAGCCTCGCAGGCATGCAGCAGCGTGCGGTTATGGAACAGATCGGCCGCGG
The DNA here is from genome assembly GCA_900549745.1 of uncultured Collinsella sp. GTDB lineage: Bacteria > Actinomycetota > Coriobacteriia > Coriobacteriales > Coriobacteriaceae > Collinsella. Next base: position 59,692 of record URPJ01000013.1, read on the forward strand.
TATAGCCGCACAAGTTGAGCTCGGGCAGCACCAGAGCACGGACGCCGCGCTCGACAGCCGCGCGAACAGCCGCTAACGCAACCTCGGCATTGCCCTCGACATCGGCCACGCGAATCTGCGGCGACGCCGCCGCCACACGCAAAAAGCCATCGTTCTTATTAGCCGAAACGCAGCATTGCCTTGTTGATCTGGACACTGGAGGCCCCTTCTACCCTGAGATTCAGTCTAACGGACGTTCACATATCTCTAACTAGCCAAAGCAACCTCCCAGTTTACTGAGAGGCCAACCTGTGCTAAGAGCATGTAGTTCAAAAATATCTTTAATTAAAAAAGGAGAAATCGATAATCGACTTCTCCTTTAAGCGAGGCGAGTAAATTCCGAAACTAATGGCAGAATTTATCCATGTAGTCCTCAAAGTCGAACACTTCTACCACGACGCCCTCTTCCTGAAACTCTTTCAGCTGCTCCAAGAGATCTTTGTTAATAACGTCCATGCAGAAACCTCCTCTATCTAATCAATTGTAGTATATCTGCTTTCATGCAATTATCAACCAACTTGTTTAATTGCTCCTCGCTTGCCGATAGTCCCTCTTTTTTCAAAATGTCGCGCACCTCGTTCTTAGTAATCGGCTTTTCAAACAACGAAAGCAAAGCGAACGAAAAATCATTAACCGCACACATTCTATGGGTGGCACAACTCAGCAGTACTCTTAACCCCTCTTTTGAGCGTCCGACTTCTTTCACAAACGAACTTTTAACCAATTGAAAACCATTATCGTGCATTACATAATCGGCATCGATATTTGTATTCAGCAATCCATAATGCAACAGTTCTTCTATCGCCCTTGTCAGCTCGAGATCGCCCTGATCAAGGATAAGAGAAATGCTACAATCGGTCTCCAATAAACGGGCCAACTTAAGGTATACCAACTGGGAAACAGCATAGACATGATGGTATTCAGAATTATAGAAGTAGGCAAATGGCTCAACGAGCACGACAGAGGTCTTGGAATCCAGCCAGATTCGATCAGCTGGATTTAGACTAGTCAGCCGTCGCTTTACTTTGGTCAAATGTCCCTTATACCTGACAGCGTGAATAGAATCTAGGATCCAGGTCACCTCTGAAATATGAAGCCGCTGGGGCAAGTCAATTGTGTCGCTACCGTTTATGACTTCTTGCATATAAAAATCAATATGATGCTCATCAGATAAGGATTTTGCTTCATTTAAAGTTAAACCAGTGCCTGAAACATAATCCACTTCGAGGCGCAAATCCTCATATTGGGACTTCGGCATTACAGAGACACCATACTTATCGGGATGATTCCAAACATCCGACCCCATAACGAGACCAAAATTCGTAAATCCTCTCGTGGAATATGGAACACCACATACCTGTTTTGAATAATTCAAAACATTCTCTGTATAAGCTAAGGTGTTCAGAGCCTCTTCTTTAGTTTCGGTCGGAAAGCCAATCATAAAGAATAGATGAACAGGAATACCCGCATTGAGACAATCATGGATATTGCGATCAATCCAATCAACTCTCGTGTTCTTCTTCATTAGATCAAGAACTCTTTGGTTGTATGACTCGAGGCCAAACTGAATCTGCCTACATCCACTTTGGTATATCTTGTTGAAAACGTCTGTACTTAGGGTTGGAGAGAACCTCGTTTCTCCATGCCAGAAAAACGTTTTTCCCGATGCGTTTATTTCATCCGCGAGTTGCTCCATTCTTTTGCCTTCGAATGTTTCATCCACAAAAGAGAAAACTCTCGTGCCGTATTTTTCATTTAACCGACACATTATTTCAAATACTCTCGATATAGGCATCTTTCGGTAACAACCACCGGTAGCACCGGGAATGGTGCAGAAGGCGCAATGATTAAAACACTGCCTAGAGGAATAAACCGGCAATATTAACTCAGGCATGAAGTATTTAGAAAGGGCGAAGCCATCGAAATCGGGAACTGTATCGTTGATAAATGTTTGCTCAATCCGATGGTTTTTATATATCTTTCCACCTTTAGCATGGCAAAGGTTTGGAACACAGTCGAGATTGTCATCACCAGAGTCAAGAGCCTCAAGAAGACGTGCAAGCGGCTCTTCGCCGTCATACATCATTATCGAATCAATGTATTCAAAAAAGGGATGCCATTCTTTCATGCAGTCATCTGCTAAACGAGTAATGTAATTGCCGCCCAATGAGACGTGTTTAACAGATGGACATTCTTCTTTAATCAGTTTCGCTAACGTAACTGCAGAAATCAATTGGAAACAGCCGCTCACCGAAATCCCAATAAACTCGATTTTTTCCCTCTGAATGCGCTTAAGAAAGGCAATTTCATAGAAGGAAATAAACGGATTATGCAAGGTATCCGCAAGCGATTTCATTATTTCTGGTGTCGAATAATAATCATAGGGCAGATCTATGGAGTTGAACGTGTATTTAACTCCATATGAGACGTGATTTATGATATAGAGTGCATTTCTAAAAATGTTTTCAGCATATTGTCTTTTCTTTTAGATTAAAGTATCTCTTCGATCTGAAAATATCTTTTGCCTCGTCAACATTAAGTGCTGACTTTTGTATCAACTCGATTGTTAATTGAACATTCGAACTAAACGAATCCTTTGATTCCCGATACCTTTTACAGCACTCTTCGACATGTCTATAAGATAGGAGGTCATCGTAAAATTCCACGTTTAAGTCAACGATGTCAACTTTATATTGTTCAACCTCTTGAAGATATGACTTCAAAACAGGCAAGGCAAGATACGGCCCCACTGGACTCCATCCTGGGGGAAATACTAAAAGCGTTTTAGGCATATCAACGTCACATCTTTCGCAAATAATTCAATTGAAACACAACTACCATCATAATTGAAAATACACCAAGTCCTGTAACGAGAATTGAGAACATCGCGATGCTCGTGAACAGCGAAACAAGGAGTGTTGAAATAACAACAGCAACCGATTGCAAAGACTCCCTAATTGAAAACAGGCTTATCGATTCAGATTCGTCTCTCGCCAAATCCTGCAGCGATGTTATGAGAAGCACATCTTGAATGGCGTTTCCGGCACCGACGATAAAAAGGAAAATAAATGATATCCCAGACGCATAGCGATAGCCAAACGCCAGATACGCACCGAGCGCAAGATACGTCACAAAACAATATGATTTAACGCAATCGGAACCACTAATTAAACGACCATATATTGTATTTCCGAACAACAGTCCGATTGTAAGACTACTCTGAAGGAATCCGTATTGTATCGATGACGAGTCAAATTGCAATTGCGCAATAGCTGGCAAAAGAGAATTCAGAGAGCCGAATGCCACACCACTAGAAATATCGATTAATAGGAAACCAATTGCCAAGTGCTTCGCGCTAAGATCACTAAATGCAGTCCTGTTTTTTTCATTTTTGCTTATCCCCTCTTTATCATTAACCTCGATAACCGACGGAACATCTCGCAGCAACCAGAACGACGCGGCAAAAGAAAGCGCGTCTAATGCAAGAACAGCCTCCGCCCCAAATTGAGCGACAACAAAACCGCCGGCAACTGGCCCCAGAACCATCATCAAATTCTGCAGAAACCCAAACGAATTATTAATTACGTCGCGATTGATACTATTCGTATTGGCTCTTAACAACGAGTAAAAGCAGGGCATTTCAACCGTTCGGCAAAGCGATACCGCGCACGTAATAGCAAACATACTCCATTTACTATCAACAAAAATATAGCAAACGAATAATCCCGCGCGAATTAAGTCTGCCAATCTCATGGCCTGCAGTGTCCCGATACCCATCTTCTGAGGCAGCTGCGCGAGCGCAACTGAAAACAGAGAGGGGGCAAATCTGCAGCAGACCATCAAAGCAGTTGCAGAAACATCGTGAGTTACCTCGTAAATCAGCATTGGCAAAGCAATATTCGCACACCAATTGCCTATTTCGCTTATCCCTCTAGCAATATATAGGACCCGAACCGGACGGCTAGCTCTCAATACCGTGAACATCACGATTAACCTCGTATTTCAGGCCTCGCTCATCCCTTAATAGGAATCCATAATCAACCAAGTACCGCCTCAACACGGCATAATCAGGATAGAGCTGTGACAGCACACGATTAACCTGAAGCTCCGTATAACTTGTATTTAATTCAAAGAAAGAGACGGCCCATAGCAGCATGATTCTTTTATAGCTTTCCTTTTTTGGAATTGAAACCAGCTCGCCATTCTTGAGAAATCGTTTTTTAAAGTCTATTAGCTCATCCATTCACATCCTCCATTTCATACGCATCTAATACTAAAAATGCATACGCTTTAGGTCATCGCATTCGGCTTCTATATTCGAACTAAACTCGAACTAATCTAAATGATTTGCTCAAACACTCTTCGAAAGCTCGTTTTTCACTCTGAGTAAAACGCCCTTCCCAGTCAGTCCACGAACAGGAAGGCAACTCACAGCGAGCGGAGTCGAAGCCCTCTGCCGTCGGTCGTTCAAAATGCACGACAACCTTTTCGATATCCCCATCTGTAATCAGGTCAGAATGAACGACCTCGGTACCGTCTTCGAATGTCATATACGGGTACATCACGTAAACCACCTCGCAATCGTAAATCCAGTTTAGCATCAAGCTATTGCACCAAAGACAGCAAGCCCCCTTGATGAGTTGATGGTATCTGTTAAATGTCACGTACGATTCACATCTGGTGGGTACCCTGATGGCTACACGAAACGAAGCAGATTTACACCGGGAGGACCCCGTATGACAACCAAGTACACCGACGCGCCGCGCACGCGCGTCATGACGCCAGCATCGCTCAACAACGGCGTGCACGAGAACCATTCCATCGGACAGACCATGGCCATCGCGCCCAAAAAGGGCCTGTTTGACGACATTTCCATTCCCCAGATCATCGCCGGCGCCGCAGCTGCCGCCACGAGCGTCGCACTTGCCTCCAAGATTGGTATCGCTGGTTCAGTAATTGGCGCCGCCGTGAGCTCGGTCATCACCGTTGTGTCATCGCAGGTCTACCGCCACTTTATCTCTGCCAGCGCCGAAGCCATCAAAGGTACGCACGCCGCCGTCGACTACCCCGCCGGCGCCTACGAGCCCGTTGAGTTTAATGCCGAGGAGCACCTGGGCGGCGCCGCGACTACGCAGGAGATGCGCCAGATTGCGGGGCGCGCGACCACGGCGCGCGTTGCTCCCGACAGCCTGCGCGCCAAGGCGGCGGCAGAGCGCAGTCAGACGCAAAAGAAGGTCATCGTCTTCTCGATCGCCATCGCCATCGTCGCGGTCATCGCCTGCGCCGGCGCCATCCTTATCACCACCGCCGGTGAGGGTCTGGGCGAGCGCCCCGAGCCAATCCTTTCGTCGCGCACGACGGAAAGCGATGCAAATGGCAACACCCAGTCGCAAGACCAGCAGGCACAGACGGACGGCACGCAAGACAGTTCCACCTCTACCGATTCGTCCTCGAATACCCAAAACCAATCGCAGGGCGCCGATTCTTCTGTGAACAACAGCGGCGCGCAATCCGGCACGACCGACTCAAGCCAAACGACTGACGGTTCGCAGCCGAACACGGGAGGCCAGACGAGCGACACCACGTCGGGAACGGGCACAGCAGACAGCAACAACAGCAATTCGAGTGGCACCACATCGGGCACGGCATCTGACAGTTCAAGCCAAGGCACGACATCGGACAACTAGGCGCTGCATCCCCAGATAGGCAACCTGTACAACGGGCGCGAATCGATAGCGGTTCGCGCCCGTTTGCCTTGGGCGACGAGATGGCAAGCCCCGCGCGATGGTAAGATGCTTTGGTGTGTAAAGAGGAGATTTGCCATGAGCAAGACAATAGTTACGCCCACGCTTTCGCTGGGCAACCACATCTATCTGTATCGCCTGCTGCGCGATGCGATTGGATGCGGCAAGCAAACGTTTATGACGCAGGTCGAGGAGGCACTCGCCGCTGGTGACATGGCCGCTTATGACCTGGGCTTCGAGTCCACGCGCGAGCTGCTCGAGGAGCTCGACGACTGCATTAAGCTGACCGTCTTTAAGGGCGGTCGCCTGTATGCCACGGTCATCGCCAACGAGGCCTGGGATGCCGCCCTTGCCAAGGGCGAGGACAAGCCCAAGGCTGCCAAGGGAGCCAAGCAGTCCTACAAAAAGAAAAAACGCGGCGAGAAGGACCTCAAGGCCGTGCGCCCCAAGCACGTTAAGCGTCCCGAGCCTGAAGCCATGGTTGAAGCCGTGCCAGAATCCGAGCCCGAGCCCGAGATCGAAGTCGCTATTGAGGTAACGGCAGAAGCCGAAACCGAAATCACCGCTACGACCGATCCCGAAGTCATATCCGAGCAGGAAGCCACTGCGGAGCTCAACGAGGCTCCCAAGTCGACAGCAGAAGAAGCCGCTAGCCAACCTGAGGCGTCTGCGCTCCAAAACAGCGATGTCTTTGGCGACGAGGCCGAGGACGATCAGCCCGCCGATCAAGACGCTACCGAGTCGGCGCCGAAGCCCGAGACGCCGCAGCCCGCCATCTCGCTCACGGTCGTCTATGACCCCGAGAACGCCAACGCCGGCATCACCACTATGGCATCCACGCCCATCGAAGCAAAGTCGAGCGTCGAGAATGAGAGCGCGATGCAGGTTGAGTTTGAAACTGCAGCTGTAGACGCGCCCGTCACCGTGAAGCCCGCAGATTCCGCAGTTAAGCCGGAACCGGTGCCTGAGCCCGCACCCGTCATCGAATCCGTGCCCACCTCTACTTGCGACCAAGTTCCCGCACCGGCACCGGCTTCGGTACCCGCAGCGGCCCCAACCCCCGCACCCGCAGCGCCCGCCATCCCTGAGGACTTCCCCGTCGATTTCGCAACCGAGGTCTTCTGCCCCGGCCCGCTTCTGCACCAGTTGTCGACCTATCTCCCCTACGGCGCCGACACGCTCGGCATTGTCGGCGAGTACTACTGGATCGCCCGCGAGCGCGGTACCATCGAGGCCGCGCGAAACCGCGCAAACTTCCCCCTGTGCTACACGCAGGCCGGCGAGCGCCGCGAGGTTACCGTGCGCATCCGCCGCAACACCACCGGCGGTCTCGGAGCCGCCTGGGCCATCGACAAGGTCGAAGCCCCGGTCGAGTAAAAAACGGCCTCGGATAGCCAATTTGGGCTTATAGGACAAAATGTGTGTCCCGATAGAACATCCGTTTCTATCCATTAATC
>URPJ01000014.1 GCA_900549745.1 uncultured Collinsella sp.
AGACGCGATTTCGAAGCTCAGCCTCGTGCCGTATTCCAGAAATATGGAATTACAGACCTCCAAATCAAAGCGGGAAATCGAAAGGCTCTGTTAGACCAGGATTGACATGCCGACCTGCCGGCTAACTCGCCGTCTCCCCGTCGGGCGCCGGCGTCTTGACCCTCATCTCGAACGGCATCCCGCCCTCCCGGACGAGCGCCCTGAGGAACGCATTGACGGCGGTGGACATGGACAGGCCGAGCTCGTCCAGGATGGCCGTGGCCTCCTTCTTGACCTCCGGGTCGATACGGATCGTCGTGGCCGGTATGTTCGACGGCATGGCCTCACCCCTCCTCGTGTATCGCGGTGCGACCATTCTACCGCCTCTATGCGGCGGGCGCGGCCCAGTAGTCCATGTAGGGCGGCTCCACGTTGAACATGTCGCGGACGCGGCTCCTGCAGACGCCGTGCGCGAGCTGCCGCGCGACCGTGCGCCCGGCGGCGCCGGAATCGGTCGCCATGAAGGTTCGGCACCACCTGAACCAGGCGAGGTAGGCATCGAGGTGCTTCGTCGACACGCCCTTGAACGGCTCCATGAAGGCGCCGAGGAGCGAGTGGACGGTGTTGATCCGGTTGATGGTTCCCCCGGAGCGGTCCTTGGGGTCGTAGGCCGCGTGCGCGGCGACCTCGAGTTCCGCGAGGACATTGACGTAGACGGCCGCCCTGTCGGTCGCGACGACCGAGCCGGCCGCGATGCGGCCCCTCAGCGCGTCCATGGCGCGCTCCCTCGAAAGGGCGCCCCGCCCCGTGACCTCGAGGAACGTCTCGTTCGAGTCGTTCACGCCGGTCATGACGCAGATCCGCTCGCGCGACAGCCCGCGCCTGTGCACCTGCTTGCCGCGGTGCCGGGAGGGGCGCGGCATCGTGAACGACCCCTTCGCGTGGTTGCCCTTGAACGACTCGGGGAAGTAGGTCTCGTCGAGCTCGCAGCCGCAGCCCCGCTCGACCCTGAACGAGGGGGAGTAGGCCGAGAGGCACTCGATCAGCCTGTGGCGCATGGTGTAGGCGGTCTTGAGGCAGACGCGGCAGCGCCTCGCGCACTCGCGCAGGGGCAGCATGAGCACGAAGCACTCGGCGTAGGCCATCCAGGTCTCCTTCGGGAGCCTGCTCGTCCCCAGGATGCGCTCGCTGCCCATGCCGAAGGTCCTGCCGCAGCCCCGGCAGAGGTAGCGCTGCTCGCCGTTCTTCGATTTGCCCTTCTTCACGACCGCGACGGACCCGCAGCGCGGGCAGCGTTCGATTTCGTAGACGGAGCCGGCCGCGTCGTCGAACGCCGCCGCGCGGATCACGTCCCTGACGGACTCGATAGCGCGGCGGCGCTCGGTCTTGCTGAGGTTCGCCATGCCCTTCTTGAAGTTGAGGACCAGGTCTTCGGCGTTCATGCTGCCCCCATCATCGCGGTCTACGGGGTCAACGATATGGCACCGTGGGGACACATGTATGTCAATCCTGGTCTAACAGAGCCAATCGAAAAGTCTCTCTGTACGAACTGGTGGAGTCAACCGAAAAGGAGGCGCGTGTCCCCGTTGCACGCGCAGTATATCGTCGTATCCAACTTGCATATTATGACGAGGACAACGAAGCTGAGCCGCAAACGATACCTCTCGTAAACGTTGTACTTAATGCAAACGCAGTAACGAACGCAAACATCATTCTGAACGCAAACGGAATGGCAAACGCAAACGCGAATGCTCAAAACAACGCCAACCTTAAGTACGACGTCAACACAATGGGCTATGGATCAGCTATTTTTATGAACAAACCTGATGTTGTTGAACTATCGGAATCGTACAAACAAACTTCTGTTTTCAGGAAATTTGATCAAGAGGGCTTGAGTGCAGCGAGGCAAGCAGCCATGCTTAAAACAGCAATCAAGAATTCCAGCTCCAATACCATCAACCCCGAAGGGGCTTCCAATGGGGTCGCCCGCGGGTATTATCGCTCCGTCGAATTCGAAGTTACTTACTCCGAGAACGAAGGCACCTTGGTAATCACCGACGCCCGTTTGCTCGCGGCATGATTTCCGAAAGCTCGCAGCACGTGCTGTTCCGCAGACCTCGAATGCTGACATTTATAACAACATATAAATGTGGCGCTGTGTGTGATCATTGTCTGATGAGCTGCACTCCGAACAACAGTGACAGGCTTACTCTTCCCCAAATGCGGCAATTCATCGATAGCTTCGCCGAAGTATGCGTCGGAAGTGGTGTTGTTGTGTTTACGGGCGGAGAATGCACCCTTCTTGGCGATGACCTTCTCGAGGCCATCGCATATGCGAATTCTTTAGGACTCTTTACTCGAATTGTAACGAATGCGTGGTGGGCAAAAAGCGAAAGAGACGCAGAAACGTTCCTCAACGAATTGAAGTCATGTGGCCTTGACGAAATCAATATCAGCTGCGACGACTTTCATGCGGAATATATACCCCTCGAGAATGTGCGCAACCTTTGGAACTCAGCAAAAACAATGGGCTTTCAAACTCTCGGCATTGCGGTCTGCAGAGATAACAACAGTACAATCAGCCCGGCATACCTGTGCAAGTACCTTAATGAAGACATTCCACTCCTGCATCAGTTCGACGATAATACCCAGCCTCCCAGCGCGCCAGCCCGCTTCATCACGGATTCAGGCATCACGCGAATTGGGCGCGCACGAAATCTCAGTCTCAACCAAAATGCGCGACCGCAGGCACGTCTCTTAGCGTCACACTGTTCCGACTGCGGCCGAGACTTCGTTATTTCCCCAAACTGCCATCTTGCACCCTGCTGCGGAATAAATGCAGAGGGAACTTGGCTTTTCGATCTTGGCAAAATCAATCTGACGGATGACATTAATGAACTGCAGCTGCTCCTACTTAATTACATACAATACATAGGACCAGGAGGGCTGCTGAAGCACTTGCGCACGAGCGGAGGCCTTTCTTCATTTGGGCGCTCAAGCTACCTCTCTCAATGCGAGATTTGCGAAGACATCGCCCTCTCGAAAGAGGCACAGACCTGTCTTGCAAAGCTAGCTCCTAAACTGGCAGCCGACTTGATTGTCGAGACTAAATTCGAGACTACCTTTATCGGAAATGGGTCTGATATACATGATTGAAGTGCTACCCTCTTTAAATTCGCTCTCGAGTAATCCACTCCGTAGATTGGACACTCTTGGAGTAACAGATTTTTTAGACACACTTGACATATCTATAGATCCTTTTGAATGCGCGCATCGCATCTGGGATCAACTTGACAGGGAGCATCAAGAGATCGTCTCCTTCCTGATGCTAGGTGGAGAGATTGATCTCGATTCAGAAGTGGCAAAAAGAAGTCTGCTGAAAGGCACTGTTGAAACCATAGCCTCACTCGGGCTGCTAAGCAAGCACAATGGCAATGCCTCCCTTTCCGGTTTATCTCTAATCCGATATCATGGCATCTGGCTTTTTGCCGATGCGCCATCACCCTCGCCTTTACTATATTTTGGCTCTGATTCAATTGGGCTCGCTCGTCGGCTAAGCCCATCCCCCGGAAAGAATGCCTTAGACCTCTGCTCTGGACCAGGCATCCAGGCACTCATACTGGCAAAAACTGGAATGCACGTCACGGCGATAGATATCAATCCAATCGCCTCAGAAATCTGCCAACTAAACGCACTGGTCAATGGTATTAGCGAAGATTTAACTGTTCTAACCGGAAGTCTCTACAACGCACTAAACAATATCGAAAGCTCTTGCAGCTATGAACTCATTACGGTGAATCCTCCTTTGCTCCCAATCCCAGAAGACGTACCATACCCCTTCGTTGGCGATGGCGGCCCAGATGGCCTCAACATCACAAGCAAGGTTATTCGAGGTGCAGGAGATAAACTCACTGATAGCGGATACCTCTCTGCAATTGGAATGATTGGCCTTGGAACCAACAATCAATCAGCATTTGAACGAATACAGAACGATTTGTTGCAAGCTGGCCTCAATGGCGTCTTGACAATAATCTCGAGCTTTAACCTCGGACCCCAATCTGGCTGGATCGACGGTATCGCATGCACATCTGTTGCACATGCTCCAGGAAAATATTCCAGCAAAGAGGAGGCTGTAAAACAGATATCGCGCGCATACAAAAAAATCCACTACGACCGCGTCTGCACCTATCACTTGAAGGCGTGGAGGGAGAGACAGCCCTTTCAAAATCCCATCCTAACGATTCAAGACTGCTCCGCAGATGGCAACCCACTTGGCCCCTGGATCCTCTAAAGCATCCGTCATACGAAAGCAGGTCAATAGGCTGCGCGCCACTCTCTGATGACGCGCAGCCTATCTCATTTCCCCCGCGCTTTACCGAGCCCGACTCACACCTCATAGTTGGCACCGGTTTTCAAAATGCAAGATTCCGCATACAAAATCACTTCTTCTGTCTAGGTGGCAGACCTACGATTTTTGTAGTATAAAGTTCCTCTCAATGCCTTCAATCTATTTCGAGATTGAGAAGAACTTGCATCGGGTTTCATAGAAGCGATATAGATGATACGTTTTGTCCTATCTATATTCCGACATACATCAGGATGCCTCGTCTTTATCGTCATTTCAATAGTCGGCTTGGCCCTTTCCCACATTGCCCCCTTTTTGAACGGTAAATTAATTGACTTCCCGCACGTGGACCTCGTGGACAGGCCCCCTTGTGTAGCTGCACCCGAGGCGCCTCCCCGTCGCCCTCCAGCGCCGGGGTTCCCCTCCATCACGAAGAGGTAATCCCCGTCCGGCCTCGCCGTCTCTGCAACGCCGAGCCTCCCGAGCGACTCGAGGAGGGCGGGCTCGTCCCAGGAGATTTGACAATACTATAGAGACACGTCCCAAATTAGCTACTCAGTAGTTACTGCTGCTGGGCGCGGCGGGCGGCTCGGCGGGCCCTTGCTTCCTGGATCTCATCGAGGTGAGCGATGATCTCGGAGGCGCTCTCCTCGATCGCCTTGCCGTCGGTACGCACTACAAAGCAACCCAGGCGCTTCATGAGAGCACGAGCCTCCTCGAGCTCGCTTCGCACGCTCTCGGGCTCGGCATAGGAGCCGGCGACGGCACGGGCATAGTCGTCGCCCAAGCGGCTATCGCGAATCTCAGAAATAACGTCGACGGTCGAAATCAGGCCAAACAACCGCATCGGGTCTACCTCGTAAATCGACTTGGGCGGCTCCATACCGTGCGCCAACGGAACGTTGGCGACCTTGTAGCCCTGATAGGCCAAATACATCGACAGCGGCGTCTTGGATGTGCGCGACACGCCCAGCAGCACGATATCGGCACCCGACAGATCGTCGCAACCACGTCCGTCATCGTGCTCGACAAAGTACTCCATGGCCTCGATGCGGTGGAAATACCGGTCATCGGTCTTATGGATCACACCCGCCACTCCTTTTGGCGGCACGCCGATAAGCGACGACAGCACGGCAAGCGTCGGGCCGATCAGGTCGACCGAGCGAATGTGCAGCATGCCCAAGTAGTCGAGCACGCGAGCACGAAGCGCCGGATCGACAATTGTGTGGAATACGGCGATATCGCGATGGTCCGCATCGACATGCGGACCCACAAACGACTTAACCTGCTCCACCGAGGTCACCTTAGGCAGACGTAAAACACGAAAAGCCCCTTCATCAAATTGCCCGGACGCCGCAAGCACCACCTCACAAGCGGTATCACCGAGCGAGTCGGAGATAACGATAACGGTGGGACGAGCGGTGACCGGGCAATCCATGCGGGGCTCCTTTTGCGCTTATGCGCAGGATAGCTTACTTTTTGCGGGCAAGCTCACCGATGTTGGCGATGCCGGAGAAAACGGCCTCGAAGCGGTTGAGCAGCTTAAGGCGATTATCGCGGAGCTGCTCGTCCTTGTCCATGACCATGACCTCGTCGAAGAAACGGTCAATGGGCGCGCGCAGGGCTGCCAGGGCGGCAAACGCTGCCGGGTAATCCTCGGCGGCGAGAGCGGCGTCGACGGCGGTCTGAGCGGCCTCGGAGGCGTCGGCGAGCGCAAGCTCGACCTCGCCCATCAGGCTGCGGTCATACTCCGCGCCCAGCTCGGGCTTGGAGATATGCGCGGCACGGGCATAGGCGGTCGCCAGGTTGTCAAAGGTCTCGGCATCGTTCTTGCGGGCCTCGTCGAGCGCGGCGCAGCGGGCGAAGAAGACGGACGGGGCGATGATATGCACCGCGGAGACGGCGGCAACGGTATCGGCCGGGATCTTCTCGTCACGGGCCATGCTCACCAGACGGCCGTGGAAGAAGTCACGGACCTGCTGGGCGACCTCGGCGGCGTCAAAGGCAATGCCTTGCTCGCTATAGAGCTCAAGGGCGAAGTCGATGAGCGACGTGGGGTCGATCGGCAGACGGTCGCGCAGGATGTTGATGATGCCGATGGCGGCACGGCGTAGCGCGTAGGGGTCCGAAGAGCCGGTCGGGGGCTCGCCGATGGCAAAGATACCGGCAATGGTATCGAGCTTATCGGCGCAGGCCACGATGCATCCGGCGGTACCCTCGGGCAGCTCGTCGCCGGCAAAGCGGGGACGATAGTGATCGCGGATGGCGTGGGCGACCTCATCGTTCTCCCCCATCGCGGTGGCGTAGTAACCGCCCATCACGCCCTGTTGGCTCGTGAACTCGACGACGGCATTGGACACCAGGTCGGCCTTGCACAGGTGCGCGGCGCGGCCGGCATCGGCTGCCAGATGGGCACCCAGGTGAGCCTCGCGGGCGATAGCGAGCGCGAGCTGCTCAATGCGCTCGGACTTGGCGAGCACGCTGCCGAGCTTCTCCTGGAAGGCGACCTTCGCCAGACGCTCGCGGAACTCGTCGAGGGAGATCTTCAGGTCCTCCTCGTAGAAGAACTTGGCGTCGTCCAGACGGGCGCGCACGACGCGCTCGTTGCCGTCGATCACGCGCTCGGCGTTCTCGGGCTTGCTGTTCGAGACGATCACGAACTCACGCGTCAGCTTGCCCTCGCCGTCATAGATCGGGAAGTAACGCTGGTTGGTGAGCATGGACTCGCAGATGATCTCGTGCGGAACCTTGAGGAACTCCTCGTCGAAGGTTCCAACGAGGACCGTCGGCCACTCGCAGAGGTTGATGACCTCCTCGAAGACCTTCTTGGGCGTATCGACGTGGCAACCGGGACGGGCAGCCTCGACCTCAGCGATGCCAGCGAGGATGGCCTCGCGACGGCGCTCGGCGGAAAGCACGCCGGCGTCCTCGAGCACCTGCTCGTAGACGGCGGGGCTGGCGACCACGTGGTCACCGGGGCCCAGGACGCGATGGCCGCGCGTGGTGTTGCCGCTCGTTACGTCGGCAAACGACACGGGGACGACGTCCTCGCCCAGAAGGCAGCAGATCCAGCGGACCGGACGCACGAACGTGGCGTGCTCGTGGCCCCAGCGCTGGGAGCGGTAGTTGGGCCACTGCAGGCCGGCAATGGTCTTCTCGCACAGGGCCGTCAGGATCGGGGTGGCCGGGGCGGAAGGAATGTTCTTCTCGGCAAAGACGTACTCGCGGCCGTCGGTGTCCTCGCGGCGCACCAGGTCCTCGGCAGCCACGCCGCACTTGCGGGCAAAGCCCTGGGCGGCCTTGGTGGCGTTACCGTCGGCGTCGAAGGCGATGTTTGCCGCGGGGCCACGCTTGACCTCGTGGACCTCATCGGTCGCAGTGGCAACGTTGGCAACGAGCGCGGCCAGTCGACGCGGGCTCGAGATCACGCGGACCTCGCCATGGGCCAGACCGGCCTCATCGAGGCCCTTGGCGATCATGGTGCCAAGCTGCTTGACGGCATTATTCAGCGGTGCAGAGGGCATTTCCTCCGTACCGATCTCAAACAGGAAATCCTTAGCGTCTGCCATGGCTTACGCCACCTCGCCTTCCTGGTCGGCATTCTCGTTCACTCCGGCGACCTCGGCCATGTAGGCCTCGCAGCACGCCTTGGCGACGGCGCGGACGCGCAGGATGTAGTTGGCACGCTCGACCGCGGACAGGGCGCCGCGGGCATCGAGCAGGTTAAAGGCGTGACTGCACTTCATGACGCAGTCGTAGGCCGGCAACGGCAGCTTGCGCTCCAGGCAGGAATGGCACTCGGCCTCGTAGTCGTCAAACTTCTGACGCATCATCTCGACGTTAGCGACCTCAAAGTTATAGGCACTGAACTCGCGCTCGTTCTCGAGGAACACGTCGCCGTAGGTCATGGGCGTGCCATCGGGCAGGTAGCTCCACACCAGATCGTAGACCGAGTTGACGCCCTGGGCGTACATAGCGATACGCTCCAGGCCATAGGTGATCTCGACGGGCACGGGGTCGACCTCGATACCGCCCACCTGCTGGAAGTACGTGAACTGCGTAACCTCCATGCCGTTGAGCCAGACCTCCCAGCCAAGGCCCCAGGCGCCGAGCGTCGGGCTCTCCCAGTCGTCCTCGACAAAACGAACGTCATGGTCGTTGGGGTCCAAGCCAATGGCGGCAAGAGACCCCAGATAAAGCTCCTGGGCGTTGACCGGCGAGGGCTTGATGAGCACCTGGAACTGATAGTAGTGCTGCATGCGGTTGGGATTCTCGCCGTAGCGGCCGTCGGCGGGACGGCGGCAGGGCTGCGCATAGCAGGTGCGCCACTCGGCGGGACCGAGCGAGCGCAGCGTGGTCGCGGTGTGGAAGGTACCGGCACCGACCTCGGAGTCATAGGGCTGCATAATGACGCAGCCCTGCTCGCCCCAGTACTGCTGGAGGCGCAGGATGATGTCTTGGAAGGAAAGCGATGAAGCGTTCATGCCTCTAATATCCCCTCGTCGAAACGATTACACGGTTAGGTACTGTACTATAGCGGTTTTTAGTCGATAGCGCCCAGACGGTTAAGCGGCCAGTAACGCACGAGCGCCACGGCGATCAAATCAGAGCGATCAACGGGACCAAAGTAGCGTGAGTCGGCTGAGTTCTCGCGGTTGTCGCCCATCACCCACACGCAGCCGTCGGGGACGGTGTAGGGATAGCTCACCTGGGCGGCGGGCGCCTGGACCGAAAGCGGCCAGCTCATGCCGGTCGTATAGTCCTCATCGAGCGCTTGGCCGTCGACGACGACCTTGCCGTCCTGAAGGTCGACCGTCTGACCGGCCGTGGCGATGACGCGCTTTACCAGCACGTCATGCTCGGACGTGGCATCGGGGTTATGGAACACCACGATATCACCCTGTTTGACGGGCTGACCGAGCTCGAGGCTCACCTTTTGTGCCAGGATCTGGTCGCCAATCTCGATCGTGTCCTCCATGGAGCCGGTGGGCACCACAAAGGGCTCGACCACAAAGGTGCGGATCAGGAAGGTGGCCACGAGCGCGATTGCGATGACCGCGATCCACTCAAAAGCGCCCCTCAACGCGGAATGTTGCGTAGGAACCATACTCACTCCTCGCTCTGCGAATACGAAGCGTCAAGGATCTCCTGAGCGTAAGCGCGCTCCTCGGGCGTAAGCCGCGCCGTCTCGATCAGGTCGGGGCGCCAGCGGCAGGTACGCTCGATGGCGTTCTTGCGACGCCAGGCATCGACCTTGGCGTGATCACCGCTCACGAGCACTGGAGGCACGCCCTCGCCGTTGAACTCGGCAGGACGGGTGTACTGCGCGTACTCGAGCAGACCACCGTCCTCGGCAGTCGAGAATGACTCGTCCACGTTGCTCATCTCGTCACCAAGGGCGCCGGGAATTAGGCGTACGACGGCATCGGCAACGACCATAGCGGGAAGCTCGCCGCCCGTGAGCACGTAATCGCCGATCGACAGACGCTCGTCGGCATACGCATAGGCACGCTCGTCGACACCCTCGTAACGGCTGCAAACAAACAGCAGACGCTCACTTTTGAGCAGGCGCTCGGCCACATGCTGCGTAAAGGGCTCGCCGCAGGGAGTGAAGAACACCACCGTGGGCTTGGGGCCCTCCGCGCTAATGGCCTCGATGGCCTCGGCGATAGGCTCGACCTTCATGAGCATGCCCTGCCCGCCGCCGTACGGCTCGTCATCGACGGTACGATGGCGGTCGTGCGTCCAGTCACGCAGGTTATACGCCTTAAAATCAAAAAGGCCGGCCTTGCGGGCGCGGCCCAAGATCGACGTGGACATGACGGGCTCAAACATCTCGGGAAAGACCGAAAGGGTCTCAATCAGCATGTTGTCCTCCCTACTTGTCCATATCGATCAAGCCATCCATCACGTGGACGGAAATTGTTCCTGCATCGGGAAGATCGAGCACGACCTGCTCGATCACGGGAATCAGTACCTCGCCGTACCGATCGCCTTCGACAACCCAAACATCGTTGGCAGGCGTCGACATGATCTCGACAATCGTGCCGAGCGAACCGAAGCGCTCGTCGACCACCTCGCGACCCATCAGGTCGGTATAGGCGGCGTCGAGCGAATCGAGCTCAAAGTCGTCACGATTTGCCAGCACATAGCATCCCGTGATGCCCTCGGCGGCCGTCAAGTCGTCAATGCCCTCAAACGAGACCAGATCGCCATCGCCCGTATCGGTGACGGACACGACCGTGCAAAAGCGGTCGCGCTTGAGCGCCGGCGGCGTCAGGGCGACGCGCATACCCGGCTCTAATACAGAAGAAAGCCCCCGCAGCGGCTGCGCGAGGACCTCCCCCTTCCTTCCGTGCGGCTTGACCACACGGGCGATGTTTTTGTACTGGGACCTCAAGGTCCTAGCCCAGAACCTCTACCTCGACAGCAGTGTCGAGGCGAGCGGCCAGTGCACGGGCGAGCGTGCGAATGGCCTTGATGGTACGGCCACGACGGCCGATGACCTTAGCGACGTCATCCTCGGCGACAGAAACCTCAATCGTAGAGGCGTCATCACCATCAATGACCTCAAGGCTCACGGAATCCGGGTCGTCGACGATCTGAACAACGAGATATTCGACGAGATCGGCGATGCGATCTGAGAGCATTGCCTCACCCTCGAGCTGTGCAGCGTCAACCTCAGGCACGATTTACTCCTCGGCGCCCTCAGCGGCCTCAGCGGCAGCCTTAGCGGCCTCGGCCTCTTTGGCGAGCTGCTTCTTGGACTTCTTGACGACGGTCTCGGTCTTCTCGCCCTCGTTGGCGGCCTTGACCAGAGCGGCGACGGCGTCGGTGAGCTGAGCGCCCTTGGACTGCCAGTCGGCGATCTTCTCGAGGTCGAGGTTGATGGTCTTGGGGGCGGTCATCGGGTTGTAGCGGCCAACCTCCTCGATGATACGACCGTCACGCGGGGCGCGGGAATCGGCGACGACGACACGGTAGTACGGACGCTTCTTAGCGCCGTGACGAGCAAGGCGAATCTTGACTGCCAAAGGAAACTCCTCCAACCAAGCAGCTTTAGGCTGCAACTACAAACAAACAGTTGAACATAATACGCCATCGACGCGGGCAGGTGAAGTCCGTGAGACCAACTTCTTCGGTGTAGTCGAGGGCAAATCCATATCTTAGACAAGAATTCGGGATTTGCAAGCACATACACGCACCCCACATGAGCTGCGCGGTATACTCATGACATGGAAAGACGCGAACATACATACGGTTATGAGGATGCCATGAGCGTCACGCCGCCTCCCTGGACGGGTCCGGCGGTGGGCCTCATGGACCTCGATGCGTTTTTTGCGAGCGTGGAGATGCTCGATCATCCCGAATGGCGCGGAAAGCCACTCATCGTGGGCGGAGACGCCGATTCGCGTGGCGTCGTGTCCACGTGTTCGTATGAGGCACGTCGCTTTGGCGTGCGCTCTGCCATGGCCTCGGCTGAGGCGCGGCGCTTGTGCCCGCAAGCCATTTGGACGCACGGGCACTTTGATCGCTACCGCGAGGTCAGTGCGCAGGTCATGGCGATTCTTGCCGAGGAGACGCCGCGCGTTGAGCGCGTATCCATCGACGAAGCCTTTATCGATATCACACCGGGTCGCTTTGCGCCCGAGGACCCACTGCTGGTTGCACGGCGTATAAGCGACCGTGTGGCAGCGCTGGGAGTGACGTGCTCCATTGGCGTGGGCTGCAACAAGACGGTCGCAAAGATCGCAAGCGAGCGGGATAAGCCGTTTGGGCTGACCATCGTGCGCCCCGGAACCGAGCAGCGCTTTTTGGCCGCGCTGCCGGTATCTGCCATGAGCGGCATCGGGCGCTCGGCCGAGGAGCGACTGCGCCGTATGCGCATCTACACGCTCGGCGAGCTGTCACGCGCGCCGGAATCCACCTTGGCCTCTATTTTTGGCGTCAACGGCGAACGTATGCGTCAGCGTGCGCTGGGACTTGAAATCTCCGAAGTCACGAGTCTCGATGAAGAGCGCAAGATCAAGTCGGT
The DNA here is from genome assembly GCA_900549745.1 of uncultured Collinsella sp. Lineage (GTDB taxonomy): Bacteria > Actinomycetota > Coriobacteriia > Coriobacteriales > Coriobacteriaceae > Collinsella. Next base: position 12,360 of record URPJ01000014.1, read on the forward strand.
CAGCAATGAACGCACCTTTGCGAAAGATTTAACTGAGCGCGGAGACATCGAAGCGGCGATTGCACTGTTGGGCGAGTCAGTTGGACGCCGCCTGCGCCGTCAGGGACTGACGGGCGGCACGGTAACGCTCAAGCTCAAGTATTCGTATGGCAGCGGGCGTACGGCACAGCGCCGGCTGCCTCATCCGACCGACGATGAGAACATCTTCGTGGCGGTTGCACTCGAACTGCTCGACAACATCTGGCAGGAAGGCATGCATGTTCGCTTAGCGGGCATCGGCATGAGCGACTTCGACCACCAAGGCGGCATCCAGACCGACCTGTTCTGCGAAGTCGACGACCGCGGAGCCCAATCCAGCGACCGACGCGACCTCTCGGTTGCTATCGACGCCGTCCGAGACAAGTTCGGCGACACCGCCCTATCCTTCGGCCGCCAATCCCGCTTCAATAACTAGTCTTTTTTGGACGGGGGGTTGCTGCCTTCCGTCCGACACGGCATTGGTAGTCAATTTGGGACGGGGCTATTTTAGCTACCCCTATATATCGGTTGAGATTCATTCGGCCTAATTCATTCACCGTCAGCCAAAGGGTAGCTAAAAAAGCCCCGTCCCAAATTGACTACCCCGGATGTCCGGTTTGGCGGCCGCAGCAAAATTATCCCGCCTAAAATGAGCTACTTTTCAACTTTAACTTTTTGAATCGTGCAATGGCCGATACCCGTGAGGCGCACGATCTGCTTGATCGAAAAGCCCTCGCTTTTGAGCTTACGGATACAGTCATCACGCACGCCCTTGGGCAGAGCGTTGAGATAGTGAGGCTCGTATGGTTTGAGCAACGCCTGCGCAAACTCAAGCGCGTCAGTATCACTCACATGAGCGCCATAACGGAAGCAATAGCCATTGGGCTCGCCCGAGGTGCTAAATGCAAAAAATCTCTGGGAATTCCCGAGCAACCCGAGCACGCAATCAGTCTTACAAATTCCCGGATAGCCCATATACTCGCTAAAGCTGCTCCAGCGATAGAGCGAAGCAGTGCCAATTCTGGCTTTCGCAGGGTTATCGTGAATGTAACGAACGCAGTTGAGCAGCTGATCATCATCGAGAATCGGCACACTCTTAAATCGATCCTGGAAAACAGGACCTCTCCTGCCTGTCTTAGAATTGAAATACATGGCATACGCCGTCGTAATCGAATGCATACAATCGCTCAGGTGAGCATGCCCGTCATCTAGCAACAAGTGAATGTGATTATCCATAAGGCACCATGCGATAACATCCACTTTGAACTTCTGGCATTTCGAAGCTATCAGTCGAATCAGATAGAGTCGATCGTCAGCATCCTCAAATATCAGCTGACCACCACAGCCCTTTTGGACGACATGGTAATAGCCGTAAACAGAGATTTCCCGCGCGGTCCGAGTCATACGCATCTCCTCCTCTACAGATAACAAATACGTTACCCGAGTCGGAAAGCTAAATATCACGCAATGAACCGCAACTCGCTTCTATCGGCGAACGGTAGGTAGTAGCTAAAAAAGCCCCGTCCCAAATTAGCTACTTTGGGCAAAAAGAAAGCCGAGCAGGTGCGGAAAACCGCAACTGCCCGGCGATATGCGTGAGGGTAGCTAACCCCGTCTCAAAATGAGCTACTAGAGGAGGTTGAGGGGGAGCTGGGGGGCGTCTCCCCAGAGTTTCTCGAGGCGGTAGAAGTCGCGGGCTTCGGGAGTGAAGACGTGGACGACAACCGAACCGTAGTCCATGAGCATCCAGGTCTTCTGCTCGCGACCCTCGATGGAGAACGGGTGCTCGCCGCAAGCCTCGGCGACCTTCTCCTCGATCTCGTCGACGATAGAATCGACCTGGCGGTTGTTGGTACCGGTGGCAAGCACAAAGTAGTCGCATACGTCGGAAAGCTCGGTCAGGTCGAGCACCTGAACGTCCTCGCCCTTCTTGTCGTAGGCGGCCTGCGCGGCGGCGCGGGCGACATCCTCGGCGGCGACACCGCTCGCGGACAGCGAGGCGGCAGTGCGGTCGGACGTGGCGGCGAAGCTCTTGTGCTCCACATGTTCAAGAATCTGCTCGTCGGTCATGGTCTCGTCGGCCATGGAATACCTCTTTCTAGACAGCCCGAGCTAGCGCAGCTGGGCGTAATGGTTGTAAATCGTAATAGCCGTGGGATAAAGATAGCGCCCGGACTGGATCACATAGACCAGACCCTGCGCAAAACAGGAGAAGAACAACTCATCGAGCGTCGACTCCCCCACCATCTTGCGCAGCGCATGCGCATAGTCGCCGTGGCGGTTGGGCTCGATGGCATCGGCCACAAAGACCACCATATCGAGCGGTGTCATGTCGCAAGCACCCACGGTGTGACGGTCGACAGCCTGGAAAACGGCCGGCGACAACTCGGGGAAAAGCTGCGGAAGCTCATAGGCGGCAACAGGGCCATGCAAAAGCGGCGTCGCGGCGGAAGGAGAGCCGGCAATCTTAATGCCGTAATGCAGAGCGCGCGTAACCAGCTCGTCGTCGGAGAGCACTTTGTCCCAGTCGTGGATCAGACCGGCAGCAGCGGCATCAAAGCGGTCAACGCCGTAGACCTCGGCCAGATGAAGTGCGGTCTCGGCAACACCCAGCGAATGCACATAGCGCTTGCGCTTATCCTTCATGCGAACATCGAGCAGCTCTTGAATGCGCTTGAGCAGCGCGCGCTCATCGCCCTCAAACTGATCCTCTACCGACAACGTAGACCCCCATCACTCAAAATCTTCTTGGCCCAGATCGACATACAAACCGCGCTTGCGAATGTAGCCGAGCACAGACTCGCTCGTAAGATAGCGCACGCTCATGCCGCGGGCAACTCGCTTACGAATGTTCGTCGAGCTGATCGCCAGCGCCGGAATCTGAATATAGCGCACGTCGAACGGCAGCCCAGACTCTTTGATTCGGGCACGCGCCGTATCGATATCAAAGCCCGGTCGCGTCGCCGCAATAAAGGTAGCAAGCTCGGCGATTCGTTCGGCATCATGCCAAGTCACAATATCGATAATCGCGTCGGCGCCCGTAATAAAGTAGAGCTTTACCTGCGGCGGATAAAAGTCGCGAAGGGCATGAAGCGTATCGGCCGTGTAGGTTACGCCCGGACGGTCGATCTCGAACCGACTCGCCAAAAAGGCCGGGTTCGCGGCGGTGGCGAGGACCGTCATGGCATAACGGTCCTCGGCAGGCGTCACCGGCTTGTCAAGCTTAAAAGCAGGAGAGCCCGCCGGCATAAAGAGCACAGCGTCCAAGTCGAGGGACTCGCGCGCCTGCTCGGCGGTCACCAGGTGCCCGTAATGAATGGGATCAAAGGTGCCACCCATAATGCCGAGCCTAAACTCCTGCCCGTCCTCTAGAGGAAGCTCGGGCAGACCGATTCCACCGCGCAGCGACATGGCTTACTCACCCTCCGAGGTCTCGGCATCGCCCGCGGCATCCGCCGCATTGACAACCTCGACGCCCTCATCCGCAGCATCGGCCACGTCAATGGCTTCAACGGCAACGTCCTCGCCAGCATCCTCGAGCTCCTCGTACTCCGAGAAGTCCTCGGCGCCCTCAAAGTCAAAGGCGCGCTGGCAAATGCGGACCTCGTCGCCCGCACGACAACCGGCCTTCTCGAGCGCGTCGTCAACACCCATACGCGCAAACTTATGCTGCAGGTAAATGACGGCTTCTTCGTTTTCCCAGTCGGTCTGAATGACCATGCGCTCGATGGCACGACCGACCACGCGGAAGGCACCGGGCTCTTCCTGGACAATGCGGAAACGCTTCTCTCGCTGCAGGCGACGGCGCTCCCATTCATCGTCGCGCAGGTCGACCGGCTCATCGGAGACCGCCAACTCGGCGCGGAGCTTGGCCACCTGCTCACCTACGGCAAGCATCAACGTATTGAGACCGGCGCCCGTCACGGCAGACACGGCAAAGAACATATGGCCATCGTCGAGCGCTGCGCGCTTGAGGTCGGCAATCTTATCGGCCGTGCCCGGCGCATCGCACTTGTTGGCGACAACGATCTGCGGACGCTCCGAAAGCTCGGCGCCATACTGCTCGAGCTCGCGGTTGATGATGTGGTAATCCTCGACCGGATCGCGATCCTCAAAACCACCCGTCATGTCGACGACGTGCATGATCAGGGCCGTACGCTCAATGTGGCGCAGGAACTGGTGACCCAGGCCCTTACCCTCGCTCGCGCCTTCGATAAGACCGGGGACGTCGGCAACGACGTAAGAATATTCACCGGCACGCACCATGCCGAGGTTCGGCACGAGCGTGGTAAACGGGTAGTCAGCAATCTTGGGACGGGCGGCACTCATGCGCGCGATGAGCGATGACTTACCCACGGAGGGAAAGCCCACGAGCGCGGCATCGGCCATAAGCTTCATCTCGAGCTCGATCCAGTGCTCCTCGGCCGGTTCGCCCAACTGGGCAAAGGCCGGAGCGCGACGCACCGACGTCACAAAGTGCGTGTTGCCCAGACCGCCGGCACCGCCGGGCGCCACGACGACGCGCTCGCCGTCGTGCACCAGGTCGGCAATCTCAAACATCGGGGTCTGCGTCTCGGGATCGAGCTCGCGCACCACGGTACCCATAGGGACCTTGAGAATCAGGTCCTCGCCGCTCTTGCCGTTACGACGGGCACCCTGCCCGTGCGTGCCGCGCTCGGCGCGAAAGTGATGCTTAAAGCGGTAATCGATCAGCGAAGACAGCTGAGCATCGGCCTGGATGACGACATTGCCGCCACGACCGCCGTCGCCGCCATCGGGGCCGCCCTTGGGGACAAATGCCTCGCGCCTAAACGACATGCATCCGGCTCCGCCGTCGCCGCCGCACACGTTAATGCGGCTGATATCGGTGAACTGTGACAACAGAATCGCCTCCTACAAAAAAGAGGGAGACCCTTGAATCCTAAAACTCAAGTGCCTCCCACATATGTGCTCTATGAAGGGTGAATTACGCGTTCGCGAGCGGGCGTACGCTGACCCTGTGCTTGATACCCTTGTGGAACTCAACGGTACCGTCGACCAGCGCGAACAGCGTGTCGTCCTTACCACGGCCAACGTTCTCACCCGGGTGGATGTGCGTGCCGTGCTGACGGACGAGAATCGTGCCCGTGGTTACCGTCTGGCCGGCATAGCGCTTCGTGCCAAGGCGCTGACCGCGGGAGTCACGGCCATTACGGGAGGAACCGAGTCCTTTTTTGTGTGCCATTGTGTATACCTACTCTTTCGTTACGAGTGTAATCTACTCGGCGACGGGAGCCTCGGCAACAGCCTCAGCCTCTGCCTTGACAGCCTTCTTGGCGCGGGAGGTAGCCTGAACCTTCACGATCTTCAGCTTGGTGAGCTGCTGACGGTGACCCTTCAGACGACGATAGCGCTTGCGCTTGTGGAACTTGAAGACCAGCTGCTTCTCGCCCTTGAACTGCTCAACGATCTGAGCGGTAACCTTGGCCTTGGCCAGCTTGTCGGGATCGGTGACGATCTTCTTACCATCGTTGAGGAAGATAACCGGCAGGGTGACCTTGTCGCCCTCATTGCCCTCGATCTTCTCGACGGTGATGACATCGTCGGTGGCGACCTTGTACTGCTTGCCGCCCGTGTTAACGATTGCGTACATGTTTACTTGCCCTTCATGCATCAGTTAGTGCAACAGCCGAATATAGTAGCAGGCGAAAATACCCCCGTCAACGAGTATGTGGAGCAAATCCACAAGTTCGCACAGGTATGGGGCTGACGAGTCGGCCCTCGTCGTCCTCGCATGCTTGATTCTGACGCTCGACATCGTAGGAGCAGATGGTCACGAGGTCTTGCATACCGGTGGAAACAATAGGTGCATCCACGCCCGGGGTCAAGCCCTGCAACAAAACATCAGCAGCAGAAAGCAAAATTTCCGGACGCATGGAGCCCTCGTTGTCGGCATGGGTGTCGAGCATGAGCACCAAATGGTCCGGGCGCTCCCCCGCCGTGAGCTCATAGCCCACGAGCGTGTGATCCAAATCCAAGCGCTTGCTCTTTTTGCCGCGCGCGTAGTCGATGCCGTGGCCCGCGCGCAGCGTGTCGATCGCACGACGCACCTCGTCGGCGCTTACGGGCGCCTCGGGATCCAAGTGCAGGTCGATGCGATACGACAGGCGCGTGAGCTGCGCCGTCAACGCCGGCGTGCGCACGTCGATGTACGCCGCCTCGATGGGCGCCAGATCGGCCGGAGACGCCGCAGCCAGGCGCCCAAACGCCTCGTCGAGCGCCACGAACTCGGTCATAAACAGGTCATACCACTCGCAGGTCGACGACGTACCCACCGGCAGCGCCGAAGAGAAGCCCACGCGCATGTGCGGAGAGAAGCCCTGCGTGACGGCATAGGGAAGTCCCGCACGGCGCACGATGCGCTCAATGGTATGGATCACTTCGAGATGGCCCAGGTACTTAAGGCGATCGCGCTTGCCATAGCGAACACGAAGCCTAAAGAGCGAGGGGTTGTCGGTCAGGCGCTCACTCATGCGCGATCACCCATCAATACATTCTTGGCGTGGAGCGTGGGGCAGATCCCGCAGCCGGTGCACGACGTGCGGGTGCAGTCGGGAGTCGTGACGCCCTCGAGCGAGCGACGGTACTCGCGCTCGAGAAAGCCGCGTGTGCAGCCGGGGCTCACGTGCTCCCACGGCAGGCGCCAGTCCAACTCGTAGGGCAGGTGCACGAGCTCATTGAGGTCGATGCCGTTTTTGGCAGCAGCCTCCTTCCAGTTATCGAGCGAGAAATGCTCTACCCAGGCGTCAAAGCGAGAGCCCGAGCGCCAAGCGTCGATGATGACGGGCGTCATGTCACGACCGGCGCGGGACAGTGCGGCCTCGATGAGCGAGGTCTCGGCATCGTGGTAATGAACGCGGACGGCACGGTTGCGAACGCTCGTGATAAGCAGCTTCTGGCGACGCTTGACGTCGTCGTAGTCGAGCTGCGGGCACCACTGGAACGGCGTGGCAGCCTTGGGGATAAAGACCGAAACCGAGATGGACACCGAGATCGAGCCGCGACGAGCCTTGGGCACCACGGAACGACCGAGCTCCAGCACGTGATCGGCCAGATTGGCGATGGCCACGATGTCCTCGTCGCGCTCGCCGGGAAGGCCCATCATAAAGTAGAGCTTCATGCGGTTCCAGCCGGCCTCGAAGGCCGCCTTGGCCGCACGGTCCAGGTCCTCCTCGGTCACGTTCTTGTTAATGATGTCGCGCATGCGCTGGCTGCCGGCCTCGGGCGCGAACGTCAGGCCGCCCTTCTTTTCGCCGGCAACCGACTCGGCCATATCCACGCCAAACGAATCCAGGCGCTGCGACGGAATAGACACGCGAATACCCGTATCCTCCAGGCGACGGTTGAGCCTGCCGAGCACGTCGCGAATGCAGGAGTGGTCGGTCGTGGAGAGCGAGGTCAGCGACACCTCGTCATAGCCGGTCTTTTCCAGACCCTGAATCACCGACGAGACGATCTGGTCGGCCGAGCGCTCGCGCACCGGACGATACGTCATGCCAGCCTGGCAAAAACGACAGCCGCGGGCGCAGCCGCGCAGGATCTCGATAGACAGGCGGTCGTGAACCAGCTGCGCATAGGGCACGCACGACTGCGACAGCGGATTCGTGGCGCCGAAATCCTCGACGACGCGCTTGTAGACCACGGTCGGCGCATCCTTGCCTTCACGCGGCACGGTGTAGCCATGCGGCGAGCAGGGCTCGTCGTGACGAACCTCATAGAGCGATGGCACGTAGTTGCCGGCAATGGATGCAAGCTGCTCAACAATCTGCGCGCGCGGGACCCCTTCGTCACGCAGGCGGCGATGCAGCTGGCAGGTCTCGAGCAGCGATTCCTCGCCCTCACCGATGAGGATGGCATCGAAGAAGGCCGCGTACGGCTCGGGGTTGTACACCGAGGGGCCGCCGGCGATGATGATAGGGTCGTCTTCGCCTCGGTCGGCCGCCAACAGTGGAATGCCAGCGAGGTCGAGTGCCTCGAGGAAGTTCGTCACCGCCATCTCGTGCGGCACATGCAGACCGACGATATCAAACGAAGCGACCGGCGCTGCACCCTCAAGCGAGAGCAGCGGAATGCCCGCCTCGCGCATAGCGTCACCCATATCGGGCCACGGCACATAGCCACGCTCGCAGGAGATGCCCTCGGCCTGGTTAAGGATGTTGTAGAGGATGGCGATACCCTGGTTGGGCAGACCGACCTCGTACACATCCGGATAGATCAGGCAGCAACGGTAGTCGGCATCGGCCTTGGAAAGCGTGCCCCACTCGTGATCGATATAGCGACTCGGCTTCTCGACCTTGGCGAGCAACGGCTCAATTAAATGAAAACAGTCTTGGTATGCAACGCGCAACGGAAAACCCCTAAGCAGCGAGATCTGATGCGTCCTGATAGGACGCCATAGGACGGGTAGCGCCCGCGACCGTGGTCACCAGATCGCGAACGCGGGAGAACGTGGCAGTGACCACCTCGTTGGCACGGCTGTAGTCGACATCGCGCTCGTAGAGCGAAACGAGCGCACGGCCCATGCCATAGGTGCCCGCGGCAGCAGTGAGCGCCTTGACGGCAAACCCAATATGCGGCGTCTGCTTGACGAGCGCGCGGGTGACCGCTCGGATCACAAGACCGCCGGCAAGCACGCCCGCGACCTCGTAGCCGCGCTCAGGCTTAATGCCGCGTCCAAAGACGGCAGCGAGCTCAAAGAGCATGCCCACCTGCGCCAGCGCCATAACGGGATAATCGGCGCCCGGCAAAAACACCAGCGCACCGGTCGCCATATTGGTGAGCGCGCACGAGGTGATGATACGATTGGCCGCAGCGATGCGCATGAAGGCAAAGTTCGCCGCAAAAGCCGTTTCCTTGTCGGTGCGATCGAGAATCCAGCGGGCAAGCGTCTCGAGCAGATACGTCTTATCAGTTGCCGCTACCACGCCGAGCATGGGCGTAGACTCCTCGATAAACGGCACCTCCACAGCAGACTCGGCAAGCACGCACACGGGCGCGCCGGCGATCACGAGCTCCTGCACGGCACTCTCCAAGCGGTCGGAACCACACGAGAGCACCAGCACCACATCGGTATCGGTCTTTGGAGCAATTCGCCCCTCCCCCAGACGCTCGACGCGCACAATGCCCGAGGTCGTCTGCGGCACAAAGGCGTCACGCACCGTCTCGGCCAGAAAGCGCGAGGCGGACGAATCCAGATAGACCGAGACGCGCACAGGTGTATCGGAATCCTTCTTAACGGACGCGCCCATCTTAAAAGCGCGGGTCAGCTTATCTACGGGAATTTTCATGGCAAACCCCTCCAGCGGTTACGCGGCGCCCGAACGATGCCGCCATATGGATTGTACGATACCCACCGTCAGCAGCTGAATCATCATCGAAGACGAACCGAAGCTAATAAATGGGAGCGGAATACCGGTAATCGGCATCACGCCGATGCACATGCCGATGTTTTCGAAGGTCTGGAACGCCCACATGCCAACGATGCCCACACACGAAAGACGCAAAAACAGCGACTCACACTTAAAGGCGACGCGAATCGTCGAAAAGATCAGCAGCACGTAGAGGCACAGGAGCAAAAAAGAACCGCAAAAACCAAAGGTCTCGGACAGGAAGGCGAAGACGAAGTCGGTGTGGAACTCAGGCAGAAAGCCGCCGGCCGACTGCGTCGCATGGCCCAAACCCTTACCAAAGAAGCCGCCCGAGCCAACGGCGATAAGCGACTGCTGCAGGTTGTAGGCATCGTCCGAATCGGCATTATCGGGGTCGATAAAGACCGTCAGACGGTTCATCTGATACTGCTTGATGAGCACATCGTGGCCGAGCAACGAATCAAAGACCGAATCGAGCGCCAGAACGAGGGCCACCAAGCCCACGAGCAGGGCCAGGGTCGACAGCACCCATTCGCGGCGTGCACCGCTCATGCAGATGACGATGGCGCCCGAAACAAGCACGACCAGGCCCGAGCCCAGGTCGCCCATGGCAACGACGGCCAAAAACGGAATGGACAGCATGCCGCAGAGCTTGACGTAGTCGCGAACGGTATCGATGCGACCGTTATATTGCGAGCCAAGCGTGGCGATAAAGAAGATGGTGATGAGCTTGGCAAGCTCAACCGGCTGGAATGTCAAGCCGATACCGGGAATCTTGATCCAGCCCGTCATGCCCAGACCGCCCGTATAGGACAGGCCCGGAATCTTGGGCGAGAAGATCACGATCAGGTCGATGACGAGCAACGCCGTCGAGAAATTGGAAATACCGCGCAAGTCGGTACGCCAGACCAGCACCGCCAGCACCGCCCCGATGCCAATTCCCAGAAGATGACGTGAGAACGAGGCATCGGCCTTAAACTGCGAAGCCGACCAGATGATGATGGCACCGTAGGCGACGAGCGCCACAGTAGCCACGAGCACACCGATATGCACCTTTTGGCGAAACGTGCCGCGCGAGGCCGAAAGTTGCTTGTTGACGCGGTCCAGGCTGCTGCGAGAGCCGGTCTTGGTTGAACGGAACAGATCCGCCGGAGAAAAATCCATCGCAACCTCCTATCGAACCGAAGAATCGCCCGAGGCCGAAGAGGTATCGGGCTCGTCATAAATCACGCCGAGCACGTCGCGCACGACATGCATCGCGGTATCTGAGCCGCCGCCGCCCTGCTCCAGGACAGTAGCGATGACATACTTGGGGTCATCGGCCGGCGCATAGGCGCAGAACCACGCGTATTCGTCCTCGCCACTTTTCTCGCCCGTGCCCGACTTGCCGTATACCTGCGGCGTCAGGGTGCCAAAGTGCGCCGCCAGGGACGTCGATGCCGTGTAAATCACGTCGTGCATACCGTTGCGAACAAGAGCCAAATCCGAATCGCTGTTGATCTTGGCCTCCAGGCGCTTCTTCTTGCCCTTGCCGTTGTACTTATAGGCATCGCCGTCGCCATCGCGCGACACGGCAGACAAAAACACGTGAGGCACGTACTGTTTGCCGCCGTTGGCAAGACCCATATAGGCGCACGCCATCTGCAGGGGCGTCACCAGGATGTCGCCCTGGCCGATGGCGATGTTGGTCATATCGCCGGCATTCCACTTGCGGTCCTCGGCAGAGGCGTCGGTGAAGTACGACTCTTTCCACTCGGCATCGGGAATACGGCCCGCGCCCTCACTCGGCAGATCGATACCGCAGGTCTTGCCTAGGCCCCAGCGACGAAAGACCTCCTGCAAGCCCTCGGGATGTTGCTCGTCATAAAAGAACGCCTTGCCCATGTCGTAGAAGACAGGGTCGCACGAGTTGGCGATACCCGACTGCAGCGTCATGGTGCCGTGGCCGGAATGCAACCAGCAGTACTTGCCCCACGACTTGCCCAGACCCGTCCAATAGCCCGTGCAGTTGGTCGTCTGCCCCGACGTGTAGGTTCCAAACTCAAGACCGGCCAGTGCCGAGAGCGGCTTGATGGTCGAGGCCGACATGTACTGTCCGCTAATGGCGCGGTTGAGCAGCGGGTGCGAACCCTTGTCATCATTGAGCTCGGTCCACACGTCATTTGAGACGCCGCCGATAAAGACGGACGGATCGAACTTGGGCTGGCTCGCCATGCCCAGGATCTCGCCATTGTTGGGATCGAGACACACCACAGCGCCGTTGCCGGCATTGCTGTAGCCAGTGGTCTTGGCAAGCTCGATAGCGCTCGCCAGCGCCGTCTCGCAGGCCTGCTGGATCTTAAGGTCGAGCGTGAGCTTAATGTCGGAGCCGGCCTTCGCAGGCACGGCACCGGCCTGACCGGTCACATTGCCCGAGGCATCGACCTTGACGGTCTGCTCGCCACGAATACCCTGCAGCAGGTTTTCGTAGTAGCTCTCAACGCCCGCCTGGCCCACGATATCGCCCGACTGGTACGTAATCTTGCCAGCAGAAGCATCATCATCGCCAGAGGTTTTCTTATTCTGGGCCTCGAGCTGCTCGGAGGTAATGGTGCCGGTATAGCCCAAGATATGGCATGCCGTCTCGCCATATGGATACTGGCGCTCGGTACGCTCGGCAATCTTGACGCCCGGGAACTCGCCGGCGTGTTCCTTGATATAGGCAACCGTGGAGCGACGGACGTCCGTCGCGATGGTATGCAGGCTCTGAGCGCCCTCTGTATTGTCCTGAATATTGCGAAGGACCGCCACGTAAGGCATTCCAAGCACGTTGGCAAGATGGCGAACCAGAACCTCATCCTCGGCAAGGTCGCGGTAGGCCACGACAGCAAGTGAGGGACGGTTCTGGACAAGCGCCACGCCATTGCGGTCGAGGATGCGGCCGCGTACAGCGGGAGTGGTAACGGTGCGAGTCTGATTGCTATTAGCCTGCTTCTCGTAATAGTCCGACGAGACCATCTGCATGCCCCACAGCTTGACGGCGAGCGCCGCAAACATCGCGCCCACACCCGTGGTGAGGATGGAAAAGCGGCCCTTAAAGGCGGTCGCCGCGGTATTGCCCTCGCCCTCGGTGGCGCGTGGGGCCGTTCCATGCTGCGTATCGTAGGTAAAACGGGAATCGCCACGACGCATGATGACCAGCGCGACCACGATGGCCACAACCAGCACGATACCAGCGATAATAACCGTCAACTGGGAAGACATCTACGGGCCTCCCCTATTTGAGCTTGCGGGTCTTGGGCTTAAAGCGCATACCCGTCTGGCGTCCGCCACGTGCGGAGAATCCATAGCCGGACTGCGGCACAACGCCGGACATCAAAAACGGAATGGCAACCAGACCCGTCAGGATCGAGGACGGCAGCGCATGGCCGAAGATCGCCACGACAAAGCTCGTCTCCAAACCCATAAACAGCAAGATGATGCTGTAAATCACATTAATGACGAGCGCAAAGGCGCCCACAGTGACGCCGCGCGCACTCGGGGTACCGCCCGTCTGACCGACGGCGCTGTGCACCAGGGCAAAAGAACCCACGGTCAGCAGGAGCGACATAACGCCCACCGGCACGGCAGCGGACAGGTCATAGAACAAGCCGCTGCAAAAACCGCACACGACGGCACGGGTCGGGTCGCCCGAGAACACGCTTAGGCACACCAGGATAATCATGAAGTTGACGCGACCGCCCGCAATGGAGATCTGCGGTGCCAGGCCTGCCTGCAGCAGCACGCACACGATGGCGGCGATTACAAACGTGCGGGAGCTCATCCCCTGCTCGTGTAGATCCATGGACATGCCCCCTATTCGCTCGAGCCGGAATCGGTCGTCTCGGACGTGTCGGAACTGTCATCCGAGCTCTCGTCCTTCGTCTTGGTCGCAGCATCGCGCGACGTTCCCTGCGGCGTGCTGTTGGCCGTGCTCACGTCCTCATCCGAGGCCGACTGTTCGTCGGTCAGCGAGGTGATGACCAGCACTTCCTCGTTGTTCTCGGCCGTGGTCTGGGCGCGCACCACAATGGTGTAGTACACGTCGTTTGCCGATTTCTCGACCGACGAGACGGTGCCGAGCGGTAGACCCTTGGGGAACACACCGCCAATGCCCGAGGTCACGATGATGTCGCCAACCTTAACATCGGAGTCGACGCTCACGTACTCAAGACGCAGCGTGCCGTCAGCCTGACCCTGCAGCATGCCTTGGGCGCGCGTGTCCTGCACCATAGCGGACACGCCCGAGTTCTCGTCGCCAATCAGGCGCACGGTGGACGTCTTGGCCGAGACTTCGATGATCTGGCCGATAACACCGGCCGAACTCGTCACAGGCATGTTGATGGTAAGGCCGTCGGCAGAGCCCTTGTCGATGGTGACGGTCGAGGTCCAGGCATCGCCCGAGGCACCAACAATACGAGCTGCGGTCGATTTGAGGTTATAGGTCGACTGCAGGCCGACCAGCCCCTCCAGACGCTCGGCGGTCTTTTGAGCCTCGGAGAGCTCAGCAACCTTAGAGGTCAGTTCCTCGTTTTGCTTCTTAAGATCGTCAAGCGTGTCCTGCGACGCCGTAAGGTTAGAGAACACGTTGCCGATCGCATTGAAGGGAGCCGCCACGGCCGAGCCCACAAAGCGCACCGGCGAGGTAATCGTCGTTACGCCCGAACGCACGGCATGAATCGGCCCTGCCTCGCCCTCGCGGATGTAAAACGTGAGCAGCAACACCGAAATCAGGCTGAAAACAATCAACGGGCGCATACCCGTTGATTGTCGCTTGGTATTCAGATTTGTGGAGAAACCCGAAGATCGTGCCAAATGGAATCCACCTTTTGGAAATTAAGCATTGGTCTGGACGAAGCCGCCATCAAACGCATTGGCCTCGAGCACGCGGGCACAGCCGTTAACGACGTTATCGAGCGCCGTGGGGCTGACGTTGACCGAAACACCGGTCTCATCGCGCAGGCGCACGTCGAGACCGCGCAGCAGCGCGCCGCCACCAGTCAACAAAATGCCGTAGTACATAAGGTCCGAGGCAAGATCGGGAGGCGTAGCGTCGAGTGCGTCCTTGACGGCCTTGGCCATCTCGTCGAGCGGCTTGTTGAGCGCGCGACGAATCTCCTCGCTCTCGATGCGCACGGTCTTGGGCAGACCGGTGATCACGTCGCGGCCGTTGACCTCGACGTCGAGCTCGTCCTTGAGCGGCACGGCGGAACCGACCTTGATCTTGATGTCCTCTGCCGTACGCTCGCCGATGGCCAGGTTGTAGGCATCGCGAACGTGCGTGAGGATGGCCTGATCGAACTCGTCACCGGCAATACGGATGGACTGCGAGACGACGATGCCGCCCATAGCGATAACGGCGACCTCGGTAGTACCGCCACCGATGTCGATGACCATGGAGCCGGTGGGCTCCTCGACGGGCAGGTCGGCGCCGATAGCGGCAGCCATGGGCTCCTCGATCAGGTAGGCCTGGCGAGCACCGGCCTGGATCGTGGCCTCAAAGACAGCACGCTTCTCGACCGACGTGACACCGGAGGGAACGCAGACGACAACGCGCGGACGCGGGGTCCACGGATAGCGCTTCTCGGAAGCCTTGTCGATAAAGTAGCGCAGCATTGCCTCGGTAACATCGAAATCGGCGATGACGCCGTCCTTCAGGGGACGAACGGCCACGATGTTGCCGGGCGTACGGCCGAGCATGCGCTTTGCCTCGATACCGACCGCCAGGATGCGCTCGTCGTTCTTGTCGATGGCGACAACAGAGGGCTCGCGAATGACGATGCCCTTGCCGCGCACGGAGACAAGCGTATTTGCGGTACCGAGGTCGATGGCAAGATCGCCCGCATAGCTACCGAAGAACATATCCATCAAAGAAAACAACGCAACTCCTGATGTGTTGGATGATTGCTGGAAAACTACTAGCTCATCATACTAGCGCAAGCCCGGCACCTCACTTGCGGTGAAGCGCCGGGCAAAGCTAAACCCCATAAGGTCACTACTGGTTGTCAGCAGCCGAGAAATCCATATCGAGCGAGGAAACGGCCCAGCCGATATGGTTGTCGGAGCGCACGAATTTGACGGTGTACTCCTGCTCGCCGCCCTTGGACAGCGATGCCTTCACCTTAGCGGTCGTCTCGGTCATGGACTGATCCATGCCCTCGACGGACACGGTGGCACCCTGCGGAATCGAAGAGATGATCATCGACTTGGCGTCCTCGGACAGGCTCGAGGCCAGGCAAGACTCGGCCTTTGCGGTGTCACCGTCGCCGGCAGCCTGGAACAGATCGGTAACGACAGACTCCTGAGACGGGAAGCCAAAGCCGCGCGTGTAGGCAAAGCCCAGACCGCCCGCGGCGATCAAAATGAGCAGAAGCAGCACGATGAAGACTTTGAGACCCGTGTGGCGATGGCGACGACGGACCTTGGCCTGCTTACGGTCCTGACGGTCCTGCTGGACCATCTCGGACTCGGACAGCGTAAAGAAGCCGGTGTCCGAGGGATCGGGCATAAACTGACCGGTCGCGCCCGTAGGATCGAGCGGGTCAACGGCAGGAGCGTCCATCGCGGGCGCCGGAGCCGTGGCCATAGCCGTCTGGGCAGACAGCGCGGCAAGCGAATCATGCACGCGGGCAAGCTCATCGGCCTGCTCGGAAGTGAGCTGGTAGATGCCATCGGCAGTAGCGGCGTTAAAGGCGTCGAGTGCGTCGGAGGGACGGCCGGCGGCAGAAAGCGCCTGACCCATGCCGGCGTTGAGCGCACGCGTGTCGTCGCGGGGGCCGGCAAAGTCGATAGCCGTGCGGTAGGTCTCCACGGCATCCGCCGGACGGCCGAGCTTAATGAAGCAACGACCGAGCTCGCCGAGTGCGGCGGCAGGAGCCGGATTGGCGCCGTCGATGGCAGCCTGACGGAAGGCAGTACCCGCGTTGGCATAGTCGCCCGACTGGAACAGCGCGTTACCCAGGCCCAGATAGGCCTTGAACGGCGTGGCATAGGAAGCATCCTGCGTAGCGGCAGAGAACGCCTGGGCGGCCGTCGTGTAGTCGCCCACGGCGGCGAGTGCCTTGCCGCGGTTGGTGAGCAGCGCGCCGCGCTTGCCGTAGGTGCCGTCATTGAGGGCGGCGGCGTAGGCCTCGGCGGCCTCGGCATACATGCCCAGGTGCATCAAGGCGTTGCCACGAAGGTGATCGGCCTCGCCCATAATCTCATCGGGAGTTTTTGCCGCCCCAAGCATCTGGGCTGCAGCGGAAAAATCACCCGCGCGGTAAGCGGCGCGGCCCTGTTGGATCAGCTGGCTATTCAAGTAAGTCCCCTTTACTCGTGAACGATCTCGACATGGACGATCTCGTCGCCGGCACGCAGCTGCGAAATCACATCGAGACCCTCGACCGTGGTACCAAAGACGGTGTAACCGGAATCGAGGTTATGCTGGGCACCCAGGCAGAAGTAGAACTGCGAACCCGCGGAATCGGGGTCCATGGAGCGTGCCATGGCAAGGGCACCATCGACATGGCTGTTGCGCGGATTGGTGGCAAACTCGCCCTTGATGCAGTAGCCGGGACCACCGGTACCGGGCATGCCGTCGGAGCCTTCAAGGCCGGCAGCAACATCGGCGCCGGACATATCGCGGGTATTGGGGTCGCCGCCCTGAATGACAAAGCCGGGCACATAGCGATGGAACTTAAGGCCATCATAGAAACCCATCGTGGAAAGCTCGCAGAAGTTCGCGACATGAATGGGAGCGCCCTCACCGTCAAACTTGACCTTGATGGTACCCTTCGACGTCTCGATAACGGCGCACTCGTCGCCGGCAAGCTGATACTCGGGCGTGTAGAGCTCTTTCTTAAAACCAAACATGTGGTTCCTTCCTCGTGCGTTTAAAGCATATTTGTACGAATTGTAGCAATAAGCATGCGCTTACATCAATTGCGCACGTAGGTTATGCCGACTATGGCGAACTAATTTTAGGAACGCTGCTGCGGCTTCCAGGAACCCACATTGGCGTCGTACTGGTTCAGTGCGCTGTTGCCGCCCTGCGCGATGGGCGCCAGGATATCGCTTTGGTGGGAACTCATCGACTCACCATCGGGAATGGCCAGCGAGATGTCCCAGCTCTGACAGATCACGTCGACACGCTCGTACATCCACTCGGCAAGCTGCTTTAAGTGGGCGATGTCATCCGCATAGACCGTATCGTCCTGATACTTAAGGTTGTTAAGCTCATCTTGCGTCTTTTTGATCTGGTCGCGCAGGGCGTAGGCACTCTGCGACAGCTCCTGACGGGTGGACAGTGGCGTTCGAAGATAGCCATTGTTAAAAGAATCGATGACCTCGCCGATCTGGTCCTCGTCACCGTAGGACACGATGGTCTGATACAGACCGTCGAGCCTGGTATAGAGCTGATCATCGGTGAGCACAGTTTCTTCCTGGACCACCTCGGCAGAATCGTCCTGCTTGGTATCGTCCTCAGTCGCCTCGCCCTTTTGGCGCGTGGGGAAGGTCGTCTGCGCGGCCTGGCCAAACTGGTCATAGAAGCCAGGCATGACACCCATGGGATCGGCCGTCACGAACCAATACGCACCACCGCACACGACGGCAAGGACCGCGATGACGATGAGCGGCTTGGGGATATGACGCTTGTGCTTGTGATAGGCGTCCTCGTCGGGGTGCACCTTGCGCTTGGGTTTTTGAGCATCGTCGTGCAGGGAAACGGGCGTGGGAATGTCGACCTTGGGGATACCGAAATCCTTATCGAAAGCCGGCAGCACGCAGGTCTCGTTAGGATCGGCGGCGTCCGAAAGAACCGCGGCAGCCGAGGCAGGCGCATGCGGCACCTCGGTATCGATCTGCTCTTGCGTTAGGCGCGGAAAGCCCGCCGTGCGGCCCGCTGCCAGGTCGGATGCGGCCGCGTCCTCGGAGAGGATACCCGGAGCGGGGCGTCCGCATTTGGGGCACGTACGATCATGCGGAGAAAGACGGGCACCGCAGCCCTCACAGAACACGAACTCGGTGTGCTCGGGGCCATCGCCCGGACCCACATAGGCGTTGCAGTAGGGACAGAACGAGGCGCCGTCCTCGATAGTCTTAAGGCAATGCGGGCAGATCACGGCATCCTCTTTTCGAAGCAATTCAAACAATCGAGGTTAGAGCATAACATCGCCACGGCCCCACAGGAACAAGGCACCAATTCAACATCGCCAGGGCGCGTAGCTACTTCTTCTTTTTGCTTGGCATCGAGACCTTGATGCCTTGGGCGGACTTGGTCACGCGAGAGCGCTTGGCTCCGGCACTCTTCTTTTTCTTGGGCTGGGCCTGGGCCACGCCCTCGAGTGCGCGGGCCTCGGCCTCGCGAGCGGTGCGATCTTCGCGGCGCTGCGCCATGTCGGCGGCGACGCGCTTGGCAAAACGCTCGGCCGTCGAACCCGTCGAGCTCACCTTGCCGCCACCGCGACCCAGGTGGACGCGCACACCACGGCCAAAACCAGTTGCGGCATGACGACGACGCGGCTTGAGCGAATCCATCATCGTGGCGAGCTTAAAGAACACCGAGCAGGTAAAGACCACGATAACAGCCAAGATAACCATCTGGCCCATCGACAGGTTGGCAATAGACAGCAGCTCCGGGAATCCGATAACGCCCACCAGGATGCCGGCGACTACAAACACAAAGAGCACCACACGTAAGGGCGTGAGAGGCTGCGAGATGCGCCAGATTAGGCTGACGCTCGCCGCGCACGACGTAAGCAGGCACATCGTAGACAGCGTGAGCTGGCTAAAGCCAAACACGCGCGCCACAAAGATATCGAGCGCCGCAGCCAAAATGACCGCAATCGACGCCGGCAGTGCACGCTTGAGTACGTTGCTCAAAAACGCACCCTTCACACGAGCATTGTTGGGCTCCAGGCCCAACACAAAGCCCGGCGCGCCGATGCAGAAGAAGTTGATGAGCGTCATCTGAATCGGCTCGAAAGGGTACGGCGGCAGCGCGATACACAGCGCCGCCAGGCCCATCGAGAACAGCGTCTTGGTCAGGAACAGTGAGGCCGAACGCTGCAGGTTGTTGATGGAGCGACGGCCCTCGGCCACCACGGCGGGCATCGAGGCAAAATCGTTGTCGACGAGTACGATTTCGGCCACATTACGCGCGGCATCGGAGCCGGCCGCCATGGCGACGGAGCAGTCGGCCTCCTTGAGCGCCAGCACGTCGTTGACGCCGTCGCCCGTCATGGCCACGGTGTGCTCGCGGCGCTTGAGCGCCTGCACGAGCTCGCGCTTCTGCTGCGGGGTCACACGACCAAAGACATGGTAGCGGTCCACTGCGGCATCGAGCTTGGCCGGCGTATCGAGCGTCGTGGCGTCCACATAAGCGTCCGCCCCCGGCACGCCCACCACGCGCGCGATCGACGACACCGTACGCGGGTCGTCGCCGCTGATCACGTTGAGGGTCACGCCCTGCTCGTTAAAGTAGCCGATGGTCTCGGCCGCCGAGGTACGAATCTCGTCGCGGATGGTCACAAATCCCACGGGCTCGGCCTCGCCCACCATATCCCCATCGGGCGTAAAGCCGTCCACGCGCGCCACCACGAGCACGCGGCAGGTATCGGCAAGCTCGGCGACACGGTTCTCGACCTGGGCAAACGCACGATCAGAGAGCACAAATTGCGCGGCGCCCATTACGTAGGAGCCCTGCGCAAAAGAAGCGCCGCTCCATTTTTTAGACGACGAGAATGGAATGACCGACAGCGGCTCGGACACCTCGACCGGGCGATCGGCGTAATAGTTGAGCAGCGCCTGGCAGGTCTCGTTGGCATCGGCCGAAGTCGCACGTGCCACGTTAGCCAGCGCAAAATCGAGCACTGTGGTATCGACGGGAACAGCCGCCTCGTCCGAGTCCACGCCAAAGCCAACACCCTCAACAGGCAGCGGATACGTGCCCTCGACCTCCATACGGCCCGACGTGATGGTGCCCGTCTTGTCCAGGCACAGCACGTCGACGCGAGCGAGTGTCTCGATGCAGTAGAGCTGCTGTGCCAGCACCTTGCGGCGGGCCAGGCGCACCGTGGCGATGGCGAGCACCGACGAAGTCAGCAGCACCAGGCCTTGCGGGATCATACCCAGCAGGGCGCCCACCGTGGACAGCAGCGCCGACGAAGGCACATGACCGGCCAACAGCTCAGAGAAGCACCACGAAAGCGCGCTATCGCCCGGGGTTCCCGCGGCATCCCACAGCTCGCTCACACTCGAGGCAAACAACGCCAAACCGAGCGGGATCATGATGATGCTCGCAAAGCGCACGATGGCGTTAAGCGCGTTCATGATCTCGGAATTGACCTTTTTGACGTATTTGGCCTCGTTATTGATCTTAGCCACGTAGTTGTCGGCGCCGACATGGATCACGCGAGCGCGCAGCAGGCCCGAGTCGATAAAGCTGCCGCTCATGAGCTCGGAACCGGGCTGCTTCTTAATAAGGTCGCTCTCGCCCGTCAGCAGGCTCTCGTTCACGAGCGCTTCGCCGGAAACCACCACGGCATCAGCGGGAATCTGGTCGCCGCGCCCCAGACGGATGATGTCGTCGAGCACGATCTGGTCCAAGTCGAGCTCCACCTCGGCACCGTCGCGCACCGCGATGGCCTTCTTGGAGGTCAGCAGCGTGAGCTTATCGACCATCTTCTTGGAACGCATGGATTGAATGACGCCAATGGCGGTATTGAGGAACACCACGAACAGGAACGTCAGATTCTTAAACGAACCGGTCAAAATGACCAGGAACGCCAAGATCACGTTGATCAAATTGAACAACGTGCAGAGGTTCTCGATGATGAGCTCTTTGACCGACTTGGTCTTGAGCTCCATGTTGCGGTTGATCTTACCGGCGGCGATGCGCTCCTCGACCTCGGCGGTCGAGAGTCCGCGCTCGATATCCGTTGCTGCCATACCACGTCCCATCACGTCGCGTCGGTATAAGAAAAACCGCCCGGACCATGCGAGGTTCGGACGGTCTTACGTTCGATGGTGCCCCATGTTGGATTCGAACCAACGGCCTTCTGCTCCGGAGGCAGACGCTCTAATCCCCTGAGCTAATAGGGCCAACGGTTGGCATTATACCCAAGTGCACCACGGGCTATCAAAATAAAAGAAAAAGCTTTGCAATTCCGAGGAAGACGAGCCGCAACGGCCCACTTTAGAAGGCAAAAGCGAGTCAGATAGTATAAACTCTCATGCACCATATATACACGGCTCGCATTGCGGGCCGTTTTTGCAAAAGTTATCCATCGAGGTGAGAGGCACACCATGATTGCAATTTTAAAGCAGAGCGCCAGCGACGAGGCCGTCGGCCATATCGTCAGCTGGATTGAGAAAAAGGGCCTGAAGACCGATGTCTCGCGCGGCGAGAATGAGACGATCATCGGCCTGGTGGGCGATACGACCAAGATCGACCCGTTTCTGCTCGAGTCCATGGATGTCGTCGAGCGCGTGCAGCGCGTCTCCGAGCCGTTTAAGCGTGCCAACCGCAAGTTCCACCCCGAGGACTCCGTCATCGACTGCGGTCACAGCGTCAAGATCGGCGGCGACCAGTTCCAGGTCATCGCCGGCCCGTGCTCAGTCGAGGGCGATAACCTCATCCGCATCGCCCGCCGCGTGAAGGCCGCCGGCGCCACGATGCTGCGCGGCGGTGCCTACAAGCCCCGCACCTCCCCCTACGCCTACCAGGGCATGGGCCCTGCCGGCCTCGACCTGCTGTGCGAGGCGTCTGCCGAGCTCGACATGCCGATCGTCACCGAGATCATGGACCCACGCGACGTGCAGGTCTTCCTTGACAAGAAGATTGACGTCATGCAGATCGGCGCCCGCAACGCCCAGAACTTCCCCCTGCTCAAGGAAGTCGGCAAGACCCAGACCCCGATTCTGCTCAAGCGCGGCATGTCCGGCACGATCGACGAGCTGCTCATGGCAGCCGAGTACATCATGAGCGAGGGCAACGACAACGTCATCCTGTGCGAGCGCGGCATCCGCACCTTCGAGACCCGCACCCGCAACACCTTCGACCTCAACGCCGTGCCGGTGCTGCACCACCTGTCGCACCTGCCCGTTGTCGCCGACCCCAGCCACGCCACCGGCTACACCCGCTACGTTGAGCCCATGGCGCTCGCCGCGACCGCCTGCGGTGCCAACGGCCTGGAGATCGAGGTCCACGACGAGCCGAGCCGCGCCTGGTCCGACGGCGCCCAGGCCCTCACCCCCGATCAGTTCGACGACACCATGCGCCGTATCCGAGCCATCCGCGAGGTTGTCTGCCAAGAGACCATGGAGTAGCCCATGGGTACGGTGAGAAACGCGCGCGTTAACCAGGGCGGCCCTAAGTGCGCCGGCATCGTCGGCCTTGGCCTCATCGGTGGCAGTTTTGCCCGCGGCTATGCGCAGGCGGGCGTCCGCGTGCTGGCCTGGGACCCCGATGACGATGTCATGACGGCCGCCAGCATGGGCACTGTCGCCGGAGAGCTCAACGACAAGACACTCGGCGAATGCGACATCATCGTCCTGGCCTGCTACCCCGAGGCCTGCATCGAGTGGCTCGAGGCGCATTCACAGGCACTCGCCGATGCCACCGACACCGAGGCCATCATGGGCCCCGTGGTGATCGACACGGTGGGCGTCAAGGGCATCGTGTGCGAGCGCGCCTTTGAGCTTGCCCGCGAGCACGGCTTTTACTTTGTGGGTGCGCACCCCATGGCGGGCACCCAGTTCTCGGGCTACGCTAACTCTCGTGCCGACCTGTTCCAGGGCGCCCCGCTGGTGCTCGTACCGCCCGCGGTAGACGATGCGCTCAAGCTGGAGCTTTTGGGCCAGGTGCGCGAGATGGTGCGCCCCTTGGGCTTTGGCAAGTTCAGCGTGACCAGCGCCGCCGAGCACGACCGCGTCATCGCCTTCACGAGCCAGCTTGCGCACGTGGTATCCAACGCCTACGTCAAAAGCCCCACCGCCCAGGTTCACCACGGCTTTTCGGCCGGTAGCTACCGCGATCTCACCCGCGTGGCGCACCTCAACCCGCAAATGTGGTCCGAGCTCATGATCGACGACGCCGACGCGCTCGCCTTCGAGATCGACCATCTGATCGAGTCGCTCGGCGCCTACAGCCGTGCGCTCAAGGACCGCGACCAGCGCTATCTGGAGAATCTCCTTGCCGAGGGCGACCGCATTAAGCGCGCACTCGACGACGAGGCCTCCCACTAGACCACCTATCACGCCAGGTCGAAAGGACCATAGCTTATGGCGATTACCATCGATATCGACACTGCACGCCCCTACCAGGTGCATGTTGGCACGTTTTTGCTGGAACAGGCGGGACCGCTCGTGCGCGCCACTGCCGGCGGCACCAAGGCCGTCATCGTGACGGACACCAACGTGGGCCCGCTTTACCAGATGCCCGTTAAGCAGAGCCTGGAGGCGTCAGGCTACGAGGTGAGCATCTGCACCTTCGAGGCCGGCGAGGCCCATAAGCGCGCCGAAACCTATGTTGCCATTTTGGAGTTTGTGGCCGAGCACGAGCTTTCGCGCTCCGACGTTATCGTGGCGCTCGGCGGCGGCGTCGTGGGCGACGTGACGGGCTTTGTGGCCGCCACCTACATGCGCGGCTGCAAGTTTGTGCAGATCCCGACGAGCCTGCTCGCCATGGTGGATTCGTCGGTGGGTGGCAAGACCGCCATCGACCTGGCTGCCGGCAAGAACCTGGCCGGCGCCTTTTGGCAGCCGAATGTGGTTATCGCCGACGTGGGGTGCCTGGCCACCCTCACGCCCGAGCAGTTCGCCGACGGCTGTGGCGAGGTCGTCAAGCACGCCGTGATCGCCGACCCAGAGCTTTTCGCCGAGCTGGAGAAGACCCCGCTCACGCTGGAGCTGCTCAACCGCGATGTGGCCCGCGTAGCGCTCATCATCGCCCGCAATATCGACATCAAGCGCGCCGTGGTCGTCGCCGACGAGCGCGAAACCAACCAGCGCAAGCTCCTCAACTTTGGACACAGCGCCGGACACGCCGTCGAGGCCTGCGAGCACTTTGAGCTCGGACACGGCAACTGCATTTCGATCGGCATGGGTATCATCACGCGCGCCGCGGCCCTGCACGGCGTTTGCGATGCTGCACTGCCCGGTCGTATTGAGGAGCTCTGCGCCCGCCATGGCCTCAAGACCCGCTGCGACCAAGATGCCGACGCCATCTTTGCCGAGGCGCTCCACGACAAGAAGCGCGCGGGCGACACCATCGACCTGGTGATTCCGCACGGCATTGGCCGCTGCTACATCGACCGCACGCCGCTTTCCACTTTCCACGAACTCATTGCCGAGGGCCTCGGCCAGAAGGGAGACGCATCCGCATGCTAGCCCGCATCACCCCCTCCCCGCTCAAGGGCACCGTTCCCGCGATCGCGTCCAAGTCGATGGCGCATCGCCTCATCATCTGCGCTGCGCTTGCCAACGGCGAGACGCACGTTACCTGCAACACCACCTGCGCCGACATCGAGGCCACGGTGCGCTGCCTTACGGCCCTGGGTGCTCGCATCGAGACCGTCGAGGACGGCTTCCAGGTCCACCCCACTATGAAGAGCATTGAGTTTGGCCTGCTCAAGGCACTTGCCGGCGGAACGCTTGACTGCGGCGAAAGCGGCTCCACGCTCCGCTTTATGTTGCCCGTCGCCTGCGCGCTGGGCGCAGAAGCAACTTTTGTGGGTCAGGGACGCTTGGGCGCCCGCCCGCTGTCCCCGCTCTCGGACGAGATCATCGCCGCCGGCTGCGACCTGCAGGGTCTGGGCGGTTTTCCGCTCAAGACAAGCGGCCGCATGCGCCCGGGCACCTTTGTGCTGCCGGGCAACGTGAGCTCGCAGTATATCTCGGGCCTGCTGCTGGCGGCCCCGTTGCTCGCCCAGCCCTCCTGTGTGCAGGTGACCGGCCTCATTGAGAGCCGCCCCTACATCAACCTAACAATCCAGGCCATGAAGGCCTTTGGCGTTGAGGTCAACGTCGAGCGCATTCCCGCCAAGGACGGTCAGCCCGAGGTCACGAACTTCCGCGTGAGCAGTGGCTCGTACCGCACGCCCGGCAGCGTGGCCGTCGAGGGCGACTGGTCCAACGCCGCCTTTTGGTTGTGCGCTGGCGCCATCGGCACCGACCCCATCACCGTGGAGGGCGTGTCGCTGAGCTCCGCGCAGGGCGACCGCAACGTGCTTGCCGCGCTTTCGCGCTTTGGCGCCCGCATCGTGCGCTCCACCAACGCCGCCACCGTGCAGTCCGACAAGCTCGCCGGCTTTGAGATGAGCGCCCACGACATTCCCGACCTGGTACCCGTTATCTCGGCCGTGGCCTCGCTGGCTCAGGGCCGCACGTTCATCCGTGACTGTGCGCGCCTGCGCATCAAGGAATCTGACCGTCTGGTCACCACCACCCGCGAGCTCACCGCGCTGGGCGCACAGGTGCGCATCGCCGGTGACGACCTCATCATCAAGGGTGTCGATGCCTTCACCGGCGGCGAGGTCGATTCGCACAACGACCACCGCATCGCCATGATGGCTGCCATCGCTGCGAGCCGCGCCACTGGCGAAGTTGTGATCCACGGCGCCGAGGCCGTCAACAAGTCCTATCCCGATTTCTTTGACCACTACCGCCTGCTGGGCGGCAAGGTCACGCTCGAGGAGGAATAGCATGTCCTCGACCTTTGGCAACGTCTTGCATCTGAGTATCTTTGGCCAGTCGCACTCCCCCGCTATCGGCTGCTCACTCGACGGCATTCCTGCCGGTATTGCCGTTGACCAGGAGCAGCTGCAGGCCTTTTTGGACCGTCGTGCCCCCGGTCGCGACGAGACCGCAACCAAGCGCCACGAGGCCGACGCCGCGCATATCATTGCCGGCGTGGTCGATGGACATACCACCGGCGCGCCCATTGCCGCGATTATCGAGAACACCAACACGCGCTCCAATGATTACTCCGAGCTGCGCTGCAAGCCCCGTCCCGGACATGCGGACTTCCCCGCGCGCATGAAGTATCACAACATGCACGATGTTGCTGGTGGCGGGCATTTTTCCGGCCGCCTAACGGCACCCTTATGCATCGCCGGCGGCATTGCGCTACAGGCACTCGAGGCCCGCGGCATTCAGGTCATGGCGCACGCCGCGCAGATCGGCGGCATCTCCGACCTGCCGATGGACGATATGGTCTATCGAGAGGCCGACCGCAAGGCGATCCTTACGAACGACCTGCCGTGCATTGACGCCGCCGCAGCCGGCCGCATGCGCGAGGAGATTCTGGCCGCGCGCGATGAACTCGACAGCATCGGCGGCATCGTGGAGTGCGGCATTTACGGGCTTCCCACGGGCATCGGCGACCCCATGTTCGACGGCATCGAGAACCGCATCGCGCAAATCGCGTTTGGCATTCCCGCCGTAAAGGGCGTGGAGTTTGGCATGGGCTTTGCCGTGGCCGCCATGCGCGGCAGCGAGAACAACGATCCATATCGCATCGATGCCGAGACCGGCGAAATCGAGGTCGAGTC
Source organism: uncultured Collinsella sp. (assembly GCA_900549745.1). Taxonomy (GTDB): domain Bacteria; phylum Actinomycetota; class Coriobacteriia; order Coriobacteriales; family Coriobacteriaceae; genus Collinsella. The sequence continues at coordinate 39,337 of URPJ01000014.1, forward strand.
CAATAACGCCGGCGGCATCCTGGGCGGTATTTCGACCGGCGCGCCCGTCATGTGGCGCATGGCCGTAAAGCCGACGCCCTCAATTGGCCGCGAGCAGCAGACCGTAGACATGGACGCTATGGAAAATGCCGAGCTCTCGGTGCACGGCCGTCACGATCCCTGCATCGTCCCCCGAGCCGTCCCCGTAGCCGAGGCAGCCGCGGCGCTCGCCATCTGGGACGCTCTCCTCGAGGACGTCGCCCAGCTCTAACCCGACTCACCTGGGTTGCCTGTCAACTCAGCCGTTACGTGAAAGGGGCCTCCATGGACCTTGCTGACATCCGCCAGGCCATCGATGGCATCGATACCACGCTCCTCAACAGCTTTGTCGAGCGCATGGACATTGCCACCGAAGTCGCCAAGTCAAAAATCGAGATGGGCAAGGCCGTCTTCGACCCCGCCCGCGAGCGCTCCAAGCTCAACAACCTCGCCAGCCGCGCGCCCGAGCGCTACGAGGCACAGACCATCGCCCTGTTCCGCCTCCTCATGAGCATGAGCAAGGCCGAGCAGCAGCGCTACATCAACGAGCTCAAGGGCATCACCGTCTCGCAAAAGGCACACGCCACGGCTGCAGCCTCCGACACGCCCTTCCCTCAAACGGCCACCGTCGCCTGCCAGGGCGTGGAAGGTGCCTATAGCCAGATCGCCGCATGCAAACTCTTCGACGTGCCCGACATCGCGTTTTTCGAGACCTTCGAAGGCGTCATGCGCGCTGTGCGCGACGGCTTCTGCGAGTTTGGCGTGCTGCCCATCGAGAACTCCACCGCCGGATCGGTCAACGCCGTCTACGACCTGCTCGCCCAGTTCGATTTCCACATCGTGCGTTCGCTGCGACTCAAGATCGACCACAACCTGCTCGTCAAGCCCGGCACCAAGCTCGCCGACGTGCGCGAGGTCTACAGCCACGGCCAAGCCATTGCCCAGTGTGCCGGCTTTATCGAGTCCCACGACCTGCACGCCACCAAGTACCCAAACACGGCCATGTCGGCCGAGATGGTCGCCAACTCCGAGCGCACCGACGTCGCCGCCATCGCCTCGCGCAGCTGTGCCACGCTGTATGGCCTGGAGGTGCTGGAGCCCAACATTCAGGACTCGGACAACAACTACACGCGCTTTGTCGTCATCAGCCGCGAGCCGCGCGTCTACCCCGGCGCTAATCGCACCTCGCTCATGATCACCACGGCCAACGAGCCGGGCGCCCTCTATCGCGTGCTCGAGCGCTTCTACGCACTCAACATCAACCTGATCAAGCTCGAGAGCCGCCCCATCCCCGGCCGCGACTTTGAGTTTATGTTCTACTTTGATCTGGACTGCCCCTTTGGCAGCAAGGCCCTCGACGACCTGCTCGATTCCATCGACGACGTGTGCGAGAGCTTCACCTACTTTGGCAGCTACACGGAGGTGCTCTAGATGACCGATATCACTGCAACCCGTCCCTACGGCGTGCTGGGCCGTGTGCTGGGCCACAGCTACACCCCGACCATCTACAAAGAGCTCGCTGGGCTCGAGTACGTGCGCTTTGAGCGCGAGCCCGAGGACCTCGCGGCCTTTATGACCGGCGACGAGTGGGAGGGCACCAACGTGACCATCCCCTACAAGCGCGCCGTCATGGACTACCTTGACGAACTGAGCCCGCTCGCCGAGCGCATGGGCAACGTCAACACCATCACGCGCCTGCCCGACGGCCGCCTGCGCGGCGACAACACCGACTACTTTGGTTTTCAGTGCCTGGTCGAAGAGTTGGGCGTTGAGGTTGCCGGTAAGAAGGTCCTCGTGCTCGGTGCCACCGGTGGTGCGGGTACTACGGCCAGTATGGTGCTCGGAGATCTGGGCGCCATCGTCGTACCCGTGGGTCGCACGAGCGAGGTCAATTACAGCAACATCGCTCAGCAGTCCGATGCAACGCTGCTCGTCAACTGCACGCCCGCCGGTATGTTCCCCCACTGCCCCGACGCTCCCTGCACGCTCGAAGGCCTCGATGCGCTCGAGGGCGTCATCGACATTGTCTACAACCCCGCCCGCACGGGACTCATGCTCGAGGCCGAGCGCCGCGGCATCCCCTGCATCGGCGGCCTGCTCATGCTCGTGGCCCAAGCGGCGCAGGCTGTCGAACGCTACACCGGCCAAGTCACCCCGCGCGAGCGCATCCTGGACGTAACGGAGCGCCTGTCACGCCGCGAACAGAACATCGCGCTGATCGGCATGCCGGGTTCAGGCAAGACCCGCGTGGGTGAGCAAGTCGATGTGCTCACGGGCCGCGAGCACATCGACTTGGATCACGCGCTCGAGGAGCGTCTGGGCATGCCCTGTGCCGACTTTATCGTCGAGCGCGGCGAGGCGGCCTTCCGCGAACAGGAGACGGCTGCGCTGGCCGACATCTCCAAGCGCAGCGGCCTGGTGCTCTCCACAGGCGGCGGCGTGGTCACACGCGACGAGAACTACCCGCTGCTACACCAGAACAGCCAGATTGTGATGCTCAACCGCAAGCTCGACGAGCTCGCCCACAAGGGCCGCCCCATCACCGCGCGCGACGGCATCGACAAGCTGGCCGAGCAGCGCATGCCGCGCTACCGCGCCTGGGCCGACTACATCATCGACTCACGCGACTGCGCCGCCAACACCGCCCATGCCCTCCTCGACACCCTCCCACCCGCTCTCTAACCAAAACCACCACAAAGGGGGCAGGCACCTTTGTGGTGGTTTTTCAACTGCAAAGGAAGCAACCATGAAAGCACTCGTCATTAACGGCCCCAACCTCAACATGCTCGGCATTCGCGAGCCAGGCATCTACGGCAGCGACAACCACGATCGCTTAGTGCAGATCTGCCAGGAAGCGGGTGCCGCACAGGGCTTCGACGAGGTCGAGGTCTTCCAGTCTAACCACGAGGGCAGCATCGTCGACAAGATCCAGGAGGCTTACGGAAAGGTCGACGGCATCGTCATCAACCCGGCCGCCTACACGCACACAAGCGTGGCCATCCTGGACGCGCTCAAAGCCGTCGCCATCCCGGCTGTGGAGGTCCACATTAGCGCAGTCGAGACCCGCGAAGACTTCCGCCAGGTGAGCTACGCCCGTCTGGCCTGCTTCGCCACCATCACCGGAGAGGGCCTGAAGGGCTACGCCCACGCGTTGGAGCTGCTGAAAGAGCATCTCGAAAAGTAAAATGCCAACCCCAACAAACAGCAGCGGCTTGCTCGCGCTCGGCTCCAGCAACACACAAGATGAAAAAAGCCCAGACCACCAAGCGGTCTGGGCTTAATAAACGATGGTGCTCCATGGCGGATTCGAACCGTCGACCTTGGGATTAGAAGTCCCCTGCTCTATCCAACTGAGCTAATGGAGCAAATAACCGCACGCCCAAGCAAGCACAAGCCTGTCAGGCGCAAGTAATTATAACCTAGTTGAACTGCTCGCGGTACGCCTTGCAGACCTCATCGACCGGGCCGTCCATGCGAAGGTCACCCTTCTCAATCCAAACGGCACGCTGGCAGATGCGCTCAACCTGCTCCATAGAGTGCGAAACGAACAGAACCGTCACGTCGCCGCTCTGGATAAAGTGCTGGATGCGGGCCTCACACTTTTGCTGGAAGAACACATCACCGACGGACAGCGTCTCGTCAACGATCAGAATATCGGGCTCGGTAATCGTCGCGATTGCAAAGGCGATACGCGCCACCATGCCCGAAGAGAAGTTCTTAAGCGGCATATCGACAAAGTTCTGCAGCTCAGCGAACTCGATAATGCCGTCAAAGTTGGCGTCGATGAACTCCTTGGTATAGCCGAGCAGGGCGCCGTTCAGATAGATGTTCTCGCGGGCGGTCAGCTCGGGGTCAAAGCCGGCGCCAAGCTCAATCAGCGGCGCGATGTTACCGTGCACCTTAACGCTGCCCTCGCTAGGCTCAAGAACGCCAGCGATAATCTTGAGCATCGTAGACTTGCCGGAGCCATTGGTGCCGACCAGACCCACAACCTCGCCGCGATGAATATCAAACGAGATGTGCTTAAGCGCCCTAAACTCCTCAAAGAACAGCTCGTGCTTGGCAAGCTTAATGAAGTACTCCTTGAGGTTGGTCAGCGACTCGGACGCCATGTTAAAGATCATGGTGACGTCGTCGACCTCGACAGCCAGAGGCTGCTCGCTGTAATCAACAACAGATTCAGTCATCACAGCACTCCTTAGATGTAGAGGATAAATTTGCGCTCGGACTTATGGAACACGGTATAGCCAATAATAAGCGCAAGAACCGCCCAAGCGACGCACATACCAAACGTCATAAGCGAGGGCGTAGTCTGGAACAGGAAGATATCGCGCATAAACTGCAGGTAGTTGAACATGGGGTTCGCATACATCAAGATACGCACGAGATGCGGCATTTGCGCAATATAGTCAGTCGTCCAGAAGATGGGCGTAATGTAAGTCCACGCCGTAATGACGACGCTCCACAGATGCATAACGTCGCGGAAGAAGACCGTAAGGGCAGAGAGCATCATGCCCAGGCCCATGCAGAAGCACATAAGCAGCAGCAGGCAAACCGGCAACAGAATCAGGTGCCAAGAAGGCATAACGCGGAACCACAGCATGACGATGGCGACGGCGACCAGCGAGAAGGCAAAGTTGACCAGCGAGAAGAGCACCTTCTGCACCGGGAAAACCCAGCGGTGCACCTTAACCTTCTTGAGCAGAGGGGCAGCGCCCACGATCGACGTCAGGGCCTGGTTAGTAGACTCAGACATGACGGCAAAGGTGATGTTACCCACGATCAAGTACAGCGGGTACATCTCGGGCGTCATTGAGCCATTGCGGCCCTGGCCAAAAATCGTCGAGAACACGATGGCCATGACGATCATCATCAGCAGCGGGTTGAGCACCGACCATGCGACGCCCAGAACGCTACGGCGATACTTGATCTTAAAATCCTTGGTAACCAGCTGACGAAGGATAAACGCGTCCTTCTCAAATTCGTTCTTAGCAAACGTCGCAGGCAGACTGCGAGTTTCTTGTTGCTTTGTCTGATCCGACACGGATGCAACTCCTTTACTCGTAATCGTTGACAAACGAACAGTATAGACCCGACGGCCATGCAAACGATTCGCGCAACAAAACTGGAGAACTAACCCACATCTTAGGATGCCAGGCCCAAACGGCTATACTTTCTAGGATTGAATGTATAAGGAGCATTAAGTGAATTCTGAATCCATCGCCGTCATCATCCCTTGCTACAACGAAGCGCTCACGATCGGCAAAGTCATCGACGACTTTCACCGCGAGCTTCCGCAGGCGACGGTCTATGTCTATGACAACAACTCGTCGGACGATACCTCACGCATTGCCACCGAGCACGGCGCCACAGTCCGCTTTGAGCCCCGTCAGGGAAAGGGCAACGTGTGCCGCCAGATGTTTCGCGATATCGACGCCGATTGCTACCTGATGGTCGACGGAGACGACACCTACCCCGCCGAGGCGGCCAAGGCCCTCTGCGAGCCCATCCTCAACGGCACGGCCGACATGACCGTAGGCGATCGCCTTTCCAACGGCACCTACGCCGAGGAGAACAAGCGTGCCTTCCACGGCTTTGGCAATAATCTGGTCCGCGCCATGATCAAGTGGATCTATGGCTACAGCTTCGATGACGTCATGACAGGCTACCGCGCCATGAGCCGCCCGTTCGTTAAAACCTTCCCAGTGCTTTCCGAGGGCTTTCAGATCGAAACCGAGCTCTCGATCCACGCCGTCGACCACCGCTGGCGCATCAAAGATGTGCCCATCGAGTACCGCGACCGTCCCGAGGGTTCCGAGTCCAAACTCAACACCGTGAGCGACGGCATTAAAGTCGTTGCGATGATCGGCACGCTGTTCAAGGACTACCGCCCGCTGAAGTTCTTCAGCCTCGTTGCGCTTCTGTTCGCGGTATTCGGCCTCGCCCTGGGCATGCCCATCGTTGTCGAATATTTCCAGACCGGCCTCGTCCCGCGCTTCCCCACCGCTATGCTCGCCGCCTCGTTTATGTTCCTGTGCGGCCTGAGCCTTGCGACCGGCTTCATCCTAGATTCTGTAGCAAAGGTCGAAAAAAAGCAGTGGGAGGTCAACGTGTACAGCAAATACGCCTACGACGACCAGCCCGGCCACCCTACTTCCATGCCAAGCGAGAGGTAGATCTTCCGCAAAATACTATTGGCACCACTGCGCAGATAGCCACCAACAAGAAAAGCCGCCGTTAAAGAACGGCGGCTTTTACTCTCGAAAAGTTAATAGCGGCTAGAACGTCTTGATGTACTCCCCCAGCTCTTCCTCCCAGTCGGGCATGTGGAAGCCGGCAGCCTCGAGCTTGGACAGGTCGAGCGCGGAGTGGACCGGGCGCGGGGCGACGGGGCCCTCGGCGCTCGCGTAGTAGTCGGCGGTCGATACCGGCACGACCCTGTCCCCGTTGCCGTTGGCGGCCTCGAAGACGGCGCGGGCGATATCGGCCCAGGACTTGACGGTGCCGGAGCCGGTGCAGTCGTAGGTGCCGTAGGGGGCGTGCGTCCCCAGCACGTGGAAGATGGCCTCGGCCATGTCGCGCGTGAAGGTCAGGCGGCCCAGCTGGTCGTCAACGACCGTGACCTGCTCGAGCCCGTCCTCGGGGTCGGCGACGCGGTCGGAGAGTGCCCTCATGGTCTTGACGAAGTTGTGCCCCTCGCCGATGACCCAGCTGGAGCGCATGATGTAGTGGCGCGGGCACCCGGCCACGGCGATGTCGCCGGCGGCCTTGGTCTGGCCGTAGACGGACAGCGGGCTGAGGGGCTCGTCCTCGTCATGCACCTCGGCGGTGCCGTCGAAGACGTAGTCGCTGGACACGTGGACGAGGGTGATCCCGTGATCAGAGCATGTGCGGGCGAGGAGGGCGGGGCCGGTCGCGTTGGCCTTCCAGGCGGTCGCGCGGCCCTCGGCGGTCTCCGCCCTATCCACGGCGGTGTAGGCGCCGCAGTTGATCACGGTGCCGTAGAGCGACCAGTCGTACTGTGTGTAGGCGTCCGGGTCTGACATATCGAAGGTGTCGATGTCGCAGAAGTCGAAGTCCTTGGCGACGCCGCGCTCCTCCGCCAGCCTGCGCACAGCATGGCCCAGCTGGCCGTTGCAGCCGGTGACGAGCGTCCTCTTGGGCGCCATTGGGACGACGTCCCTGAGCATCGGGTGGTTGAGGTCGGCCTCGGAGACGGTGGCCTCATCGAGCGGGATCGGCCACTCGATGGCGAGCTCGGGGTCGGCGAGGTTCACGAACGTGTAGGTCCTCTTGAGCTCCAGCGACCAGTGGGCGTCCACCAGGTAGGTGTAGGCGGTGCCGTCCTCGAGCGCCTGGAAGGAGTTGCCCACGCCGCGCGGGACGTAGATGGCCCTGGACGGGTCCAGGGTGCAGGTGTAGACCTTGCCGAAGGTCTCGCTGCCCTCGCGCAGGTCCACCCAGGCGCCGAAGACCGAGCCGCGGGCCACGGAGATGAACTTGTCCCAGGGCTCCGCGTGGATGCCGCGGGTGACGCCGCGGCTGTCGTTGTAGGAGATGTTGTTCTGGACGACGCGAAGGTCGGGGATGCCCAGGGCGGTCATCTTGGCGCGCTGCCAGTTCTCCTTGAACCAGCCGCGCGAGTCGCCGTGGACGGCGAGGTCGACGACCTTGAGGCCCTCGATGCCGGTCTCGGCGACGGAGAGGTCCTTCTCGAATGCGATGTCTGCCATGTGGGAAAAGCTCCTATCGAAGAGGTTGTATAACCGGGGGCGCCCGCGCGGGGACGCAGGATCATCCCCATGCCCTGCATCCCCGCGCGGGTGCCCCGCGGTGCGGTTCGCCGGAATGCAGTCTTACTGGCCCTGCGCGCGGTAGCGGGCCTCGGTGGCCTCCTTGGCGGGGCGCCACCAGGACTCGTTGGCGACGTACCAGTCGATGGTCTGCTTCAGGCCCCCGGCGAAGTCGGTGTGGGCCGGGCGCCAGCCGAGCTCGGTCTGCAGCTTGGTGGAGTCGATGGCGTAGCGGCGATCGTGGCCGGGGCGGTCGGCGACCCAGTCGAAGTCCTCGGGGTCGCGTCCCATGGCCGCAAGGATCATGCGCAGGACCGTGATGTTGTTCTTCTCGCCATTTGCGCCGATGAGGTAGGTCTCCCCCATGCGGCCCTTGGTGAGGATGTCCCAGACGGCCGAGGAGTGGTCCTCGGTGTGGATCCAGTCGCGCACGTTCTCGCCCCTCCCGTAGAGCTTGGGGCGGACGCCGTCGACGATGTTGGTGATCTGCCTGGGGATGAACTTCTCCACGTGCTGGTAGGGGCCGTAGTTGTTGGAGCAGTTGGAGATCGTGGTGCGCAGGCCGTAGGTGCGGGTCCAGGCGCGCACGAGCATGTCGGAGGACGCCTTCGTCGAGCTGTACGGGGAGGAGGGCTTATAGGGCGTCTCCTCAGTGAACTTGGCGGGGTCGTCGAGCGCCAGGTCGCCGTAGACCTCGTCGGTGGAGACGTGGTGGTAGCGGACGCCGTACTTGCGGACGGCCTCCAGGAGGCGGAAGGTGCCCTCGACGTTGGTGCGCAGGAAGGGCTCGGGGTCGGCGATGGAGTTGTCGTTGTGGGACTCGGCGGCGTAGTGCACGATGGCGTCGTGGCCCGGGACGATGCGGTCCAGGAGCTCCGCGTCGCAGATGTCGCCCACGACGAGCTCCACGCGGTCGGAGGGCAGGCCCGCGATGTTCTCGGGGTTGCCGGCGTAGGTCAGCTTGTCCAGGACGGTGACGTGCACCTCGGGGTGGTTGTTGACCACGTAGTGCACGAAGTTGCTGCCGATGAAGCCGCAGCCGCCAGTGACGATGATATTCTTGGGTTCGAAAATCTCAGACATGAAAATCCAATCTGAAGCATGTACAGCTTCTTTAGTATGCCGCAGGAAGTGACGCCGCGACGCTATTCAACAAAACTATCGGACATTTCGGCATGCGATAAGAGCCATAACCTTCGCAGAATTACCTCCTGTACAAAACGCCTCCGAAATGCAGTCTTTGTCGTAGTGAAAAACCGAATCCCCAGTTATTTCACGTAAGTACTTATAGAAGAAATCCTCCCAGCTTTTAAACTTCTCACTGTTTACAAAGGCTTCTGGGGTTTCCAAAACCGTCTTAACATCTAGCCCTGAAATTACGCCGGAGCTCAGCAGAAGCCATTCGAACGACTCGGGAAGACAAACCGTAACAGTATCGCGGTGAATGTCTTGCAGCTTAAGGACGCGGTCCGCATAGCACCCAAATGCCGCCCCGTCCGCGACAACAAACACGCGATCGTCGAGATGCTGATCTAACCAGCCCAAAATCGCGCTGTTCGTCATGGCCGAAGTACAGGTAAGCTCACTGTCAGCAAAATGCCGTTTAAAGAACTGGAAACCAGACTTACTGTCCTCGCATAGAAGGATAGAAAAGTCCTGTTTTGGCGCCGACCGGGAAATAGCATAACGATGATTCCCGCGATCTTGATAAACAGGGACGAAAGAATGGTATTTTCCGCTCGTCTTAATCTTGTAAATCTCATCCACGCTATACGGAAGATTGGGGAAATCAGCCCTTGAGATCAGCACGAAATAATTCGAGGAATACAGCACATGATGGGCAAACTCATCAGAATGGATCTCTTTTAAGCCCTCATCGACAAATACAATCGAGTCATGAACGGACGAAAGCTGGTTTCGCCAATCATAATCGGTCAGGGCGACACAGGGACAATCGCATTGCAAGGAAACACCCGACTGCTCGCCCGTTCGCATGTAGTCTGCGACCATGTCAAACAGTGTCGTCTTACCCGTGCCACTATCCCCACGCACAATAGTAATGTTCCGTTTAATGGTAAATGTGTACTTGGTTCCCCTGCGGCGGGAAATCTTAACGAGATGCGAACCGTTCATAAGCAGCACCTACAGATACGGAATCGACTCGTGAATCAAATCGGCCATGTTGTGAACGATTCGGCCGCTATTCACGACTTTAATTTTAAAATCCTCGCGACCAAAGTCCATCACATGATAGAGATTCACAACGAGCTTGCGGTCTTTCGCCATGTCGAGAATCCACTTGGCACAGTTGTCACCACAGGTAGAAGCGTTAAAAATATGCTTACGATCAAATCTCATAAGCAGCAGCGTTTTCACGCCACCAGAAAGCTGGAGTGGGGAGATGGATCCAAGCACAGGGCTTTCGATGACGTTTTCGGAGACAACAACCGATCGATCGACATCTTTAATTATCGAGACTGCATAGGGATCCGTAATCCAAGAAGACCGGTAAGAGTTTTTGAAATATGTCGCTGTGTTGTAAATCGCTTCTGGCATATCGCCAAAGTAGACGCTTAACACATCCACTCCCAATCATATTGTCTTTATGGTCAACGTAATCATAACGAAAGGGGCCACCAGATAAACGGTGACCCCTAAAAGAAAACAAGCTTGCGCTAGTACTCGCGTGGGCTATTGACGATCTCGCCGGCGGCGACCTTCTTCAGGTGCTGCCCGTAGACCGACTTGCCGTAGGCCTTGGCGGCCTCCTCCAGCTCGGCGGTCGTGATCCAGCCGTTCTCCCAGGCAATCTCCTCGGGGACCGAGACCGGCAGGTCCTGGGAGTGCTCCACGGCGCGGACGAACTCCGCGGCCTCGTGCAGGCTCTCCATGGTGCCGGTGTCCAGCCACGCGTAGCCGCGGCCGAGGGTGACCACGGACAGCGTCCCCTCCTCCAGGTACATCTGGTTGAGCGTGGTGATCTCCAGCTCGCCGCGGGCCGACGGCTCGACCTCATGCGCCTTGGCGGCGACGTCGCCCGGGTAGAAGTACAGGCCGGTGACGGCGTAGGAGCTCTTGGGCTCGGCTGGCTTCTCCTCGATGGAGACGGCCCTGCCCTCCCCGTCGAACTCGACGACGCCGAAGCGCTCGGGGTCGTCCACGTGGTAGCCGAAGACCGTGGCGCGGCCCGACTGCGCGTTCTCGACGGCCTTCTTCAGGTGGCGGCTGAGGCCGTTGCCGTAGAAGATGTTGTCGCCGAGCACCAGCGCGCAAGGCTCGCCGGCGATGAACTCCTCGCCGATGGTGAAGGCCTGGGCCAGGCCGTCGGGGCTCGGCTGCTCGGCGTAGGAGAGGTTGACGCCGTAGCGCGAGCCGTCACCGAGCAGGCGCTCGAAGTTGGGCAGGTCGGTCGGCGTGGAGATGACCAGGATGTCCCGGATGCCCGCAAGCATGAGGGTGGACAGCGGGTAGTAGATCATGGGCTTGTCGTAGACCGGCAGCAGCTGCTTGGAGGTCACGAGCGTGAGCGGGTATAGGCGGGTGCCGGACCCGCCGGCGAGGATGATGCCTTTCATAAAAATCCTCTCGATTGACAATCGTTGAGCAAAAGCCGCTGATTACAGATGCATAGTTAATTAAATTATACGCACCTGCAGCAACCTCCCCGTCTTCTTATTTAAATCGGACAGCAGAAACACGCAACTCTTTCTGCATTTCTAGCGAGGCAACAAATGAAAAAGTACAATGAGCAGTGTCCAACAAACGAAAGGCAAACAATGCGAGTCGAAACAACCGGAGTATGCAGAGGAAACTGGAAAATCTACCAGCAGCTTAAGATTGAAGGCATCCATAAAGGCTCCAGCGTAACAGCCCAGGCGGCTACAGACGATAACCGCCGCTCACCTTTATCCCTCCTAAAATTCCGGGACAATAGTTGTGACTCGAACTCATACGTCCTTGTAGTCCCCGATCCCGATGCTCGCACCATCAAAATTGAGTTTAGCGAAATCGGCCAAGACGGTCGCACCCTGAGCAGCGACTCCCTTTCGCTCAATTGCAAGAACATCAAATGGGAGTCGCGCCTCAACTACAAAATTAAACCTGACATGTGCAGCAAACTCCGAAACTACGATGACGTTTCAGAGTTTGACATGGCAACGATTGATTTCTGGCAGTGCATCGAAGATTCAAGCGACTATATCCTTAGGTGCACGGTGAGAACTCCTTATCGTAGCGACTCGCAAATCAAACTTCGTTGTTTCGATCGAACCCTTAATGAAGTTAATTTGAGCATCGTCAATTTCGGCTCGAATGTAACAAGCGTTGGATTTACGTCTGAGAAAAAGCAGCTTGAAACGCAGCTCTCAATTCGAATGCCAAAGGCGTTCGATCGTTACTACTTTATTATTGACGATCAAAATCACCCATCATTCAGTGCATTCGACTGCTTAACACCCGATAAGCTAGGCTTGCTTCTTGAGGAGACCAACTTTCTCTTTACCCATGCGCAGTTTGACCCTGAATACCCCGAATGGTTCACGGATCATAAGGCAACTATCGGCGCTCTGGAGAAGCAGAGAAAAATCGTCTTCAACAGCGCTCCGAAGTTCAGCATTATTGTCCCTCTATACAACACACCCATTTCGTTCTTTAACGATATGGCCGAATCCGTAAAAAACCAGTCTTATGCAAACTGGGAGCTCATCCTAGTTAATGCAAGTCCTGACAATCAGGAACTAAAGGCTCGCGTTGAGCAGGAGACGGCCCACGACAACAGAATTAAATCAATTAACCTTACCGAGAATAAGGGCATTTCCGAAAACACAAACGCCGGCGTTGCCATCGCTTCGGGTGATTTCGTTAGCTTCTTTGACCATGACGATATTCTTGAACCGGACTTGTTGTTCTCATATGCCGAGGCAATTGAAAACAATGATGACGTCGATCTTCTTTATTGTGATGAAGATAAACTCATGCCCGATGGAATGCTAGCGCAGCCGTTCTTTAAGCCGGATTTCAATATCGATCTGCTCAGAAACAATAACTATATCTGCCATATGCTTACCATCCGTAAGTCTCTGCTTGACACTCTAGAACCGAACACGAAAGAGTTCGATGGAGCACAGGATCATAATCTGACTCTCCACGCCGTGGAAAAGGCAAGGAAAGTTCATCATGTTGCAAAGGTTCTATATCACTGGCGCCTAAGCGAGACCTCCACCGCAGCAAATGCCGATAGCAAGCCGTATGCCACTATCGCAGGTATCAAAGCGGTCCAGAGTCATTTGGACAGGCTTGGGCTCAATGCGAAGGTCGAACAAGCGCGTCGTCCCTTTACATATAAAGTAACCTACGCTGTGCCAGATTCCCATCCACTCGTGTCAATTATCATTCCAACTAAAGACCACGCCAACATTCTGGACAACTGCATTAAGTCAATTGTTGAGAAATCAACGTACGACAATTTCGAGCTTGTCATAATCGAAAACAACAGCACAGAAAAGGAGACGTTCGATTATTACGATAAGTTGCAAGCAAAATATCCTGACATCGTTCGTCTTGTAACTTGGAAGCACGAATTCAATTTCTCCAAGCTCATGAACTTTGGCGTTGCTCACGCCAAGGGCGACTATCTCTTGCTGTTGAATAACGATACTGAGGTAATTACGCCCAATTGGATTGAGACTATGCTTGGCATCTGCGCACGTGAGGATGTTGGCGCAGTTGGTGCAAAACTCTACTATCCCGACAACACCATCCAGCACGCGGGCTTATGCGTCACTGGTGGCGTGGCAGGACATCTTTGCCAAAGCATGCCAAGGGATAACTGGGGCTACTTTGCACTCAACGATGCACAACAAGACTTCAGCGCCGTCACCGCAGCTTGCATAATGACCAAGCGTGATGAATATGAGAAAGTCGGAGGTTTCACGGAAGAGCTTCAAGTTGCATTTAATGACGTTGACTTTTGCTTAAAGCTACGCGAGATCAACGACCTAATTGTATACACACCCGAAGTCGAGCTCTATCACTACGAGTCGATTTCTAGAGGCGTTGAAAACAATACGGAGAAGCAGATTCGCTTCCACAAAGAGGTCGCGTACATGAATTATCGATGGGCTAAGTATTACGTCAAAGGCGATCCTTATATGAATCCAAACTTCACCGTCGGGGAACCCGCGAATCGTTATTATCATTTATAGATAATGAGTATTTACTCATTTGGGCGCTGTTGAATATCGCGAAACTGCGCCGTCGATATCGCGCTTGGGCACCGGGCCCGACATGGGCTCCGGTGCCGTTTTGCTACCTGCGGTCCGCCCCGCGGCACGGCCTCATGTTGGCCTCTCGCATGCCAACCCAGCGCTCGGTCAAAGTCTCTGCTTGGCTTGGAAAAGCATAGCTTTCGGGGACCCTGCGGCGTCCGAATCATCGCCTGCTATCTAAACTGTTAGATAGCAGAAAAAACCCGAGAGCATTACACAAAGGCCTACACACAGGATGCAATACTAATAAAACGAATAAGATATAAACAATTCATCACGCACATGCCAAAAGAGACGACAGAAAGCGAAGATGAGTTGAATTTAAACAAGCGCGTTCTCGACCCAAACAACAAAGCTGGTAGAACAGGAAGAAAATATCGTCCTTGAACACCCTGTATTACATTCTCGTAATTGAACGTCCAGCCCAACCACATAGATACAATGGAACCAAGGGCAGCCAAAGCAAAAGCGATAATAAACAGAATGGAACAAATGGGGCTGAGAAAAGAGGGCTCATCTTCGGAATCCAAACAACAAATAAACCCAAACAACAAATAAGGAATCATAAAAAAGGCTGGAAACTGCAAGTTTTTCTGGAGCCATCCAAGCGAATAACCTAAGGTGGATCCCCAATAGAAATCTCCTAGGGAATCTAATGTCCTAAAAAAGACCTCGAAGCTATTCTTTGGATGCATGATGATGTCACTGAGCGTATAAAACCGCCCGATCTCTTGGCCACGAGAGGCATCTGAAGACTGAGACACCAATGTACTCATTGATGCTATGCGCAGCACTAGAACGGAGGCTATAACAGCAAAGATCAGTATGCACTTACCGATACGTCCGACTTTCACATCTTGGAACTGCGAAAGGGGCACAAGCAAACCAAGTAATATCATCCCAGAATAAACAACCTTACACGGAGCCAAAAACGCCGAAATAATTAAATAAATGACGATTTCTTTACAACCTATTGATTTCTGCTCTCCAAAAAAACCGCGCATTAGACAAGCGAATACTAAAAGCGAGTACGCAATAATTCCTGAATCATAAGAGTATGAAGCAGCCAAGTGAAGCGTCATAGGCAGAAGCGAAACAAAAACAATAACCGATTTGCCCTTAGGTGCAATCCTGTATGCCTGGAACGCACAAAAGCAAAAAACCAGAGCCGAACCAATGCGCCCCATATAGAACACAGGATAGGCACCAAGTCCGAAAAACAGACCGATTTGCAGCCCAACGATAGATCCTATTTTCGCAGAAACGTTCTCACTACTGACGCTAAATGAGAACTCATTGAATGGAGTCCACTTCCCATTCTCAAACAGAGCATAATTCTGAATAATCGAATCAAATGAAGAGGAGTCAATGGCGTTACTCTGGCGACCCTTATAAAGGGAAAGATCGATATCCCGTACTAGAAAACCACCATCATTTGTCACATGCGCATTGAATGGAAGACTATCAACCATCCAATAAGTTGAAAAAAAATGATGGCCTTCATCCGGAACCGTAAACGGAGGAAAGATAAAGATAAAAATAATTAGAAATGCTATAAGCAGCGCCAAGAATACCCATTCACTTTTAAGACGATGGTACACCTTAGCATATGCAGCGCAAAGGACAAGAATTAGAATCAACGAGATAGTAATTGTAAGCAGTACAAGTAATCTCGGATTATTTAGATACCAATAGACTGAATAGAATGCGAAAAAAACGGCAAACAAAACAAATAAAGGCTTACATCTTATGGAACTTGTCATAAAAATCCTTATAATCGAGAAACTAATAGAACGCAATTAAAAATACTGGTATCAGTATACTAGCAAGCACATTGGCATCCAAAAAGAATGGCGGAATTCAATCTCATGGATCGCGCCGAAAATGTTGGTGCAAGGGTGACCCCTTAGTGCCCGTTTAACGAAAAACGGCCTTCGTCCCGGAACCAGAAATCACCACAACAACAGGTTCCGGGAAAAGACGAAGATCGCTATGTAAATCTTGTCAGACCCGGCGCCGGACATACTCGCCATGCCCCGTTTCAGCGACGGCGCCATCGACATGCGGGAGCTGCTCCCCAGACTCGCCAAACAGGTCGTGAACGCCGCGATGGACGCCGAGGCCGACCAGCTGAGCGGTGGCGGGGCGAACAGCCGAAACGGCTACCGCGAGAGGTCGCTCGCACCTGCGCCGGCACGCTGACGCTGCGCATTGTTAGCGCCGGGCGATTTTAGCCGCTAATAGTCAAACTATTTTGACCAATCCC
>URPJ01000015.1 GCA_900549745.1 uncultured Collinsella sp.
AGGCCCTCGCGGCCTAGTCGCTATTTAGGGCGTCCAAGATTTGGGGCGCAGTTCATGTCCGTTCTGGCGGGCTCAATCAGTAATACCGGCAGCGTGCTCAGCAGCCTAAGGCATCCCTTACGCAAACAGGCCGTAGATGCTGATGTTGGCCTTGGCGTACAGGCCGTTGGCATATTCGGTCCACTTGGAGCTAGCGCTCGAAGCCTGCGAGGAGTACTGCTGGTAGGCGGTGTAGTAGGCGGTCATGGCCTGCTTGTAGGTGGCGCTATCGGCGGTAAAGGCATCGTCAGCGAAGGCCTTAGCGTAGGTGCTATCGGCGTCCTTCCAGGTGCCCTTTTCGCTATCCCACTCGTCGCCGGCAAGTTTGATGATGTAGTCGGCGTAGTCCTTGCTCGCAGTCTCCTCGTTGCCGTCAGAAGGCTCGGTCGGAGCAGTCGGCATGCTTGCGGAGCTGTCGCCCACCTTCTTCTTGTAGAGCTTCTGCAGCGTAGCGGACTGACGGACGATCTGCTTGGCCTGGTCCTTGGACACGCCGTACTGCGTGGCCATGGTCTTGTAGTCGGAGGTGCCGATGGAATCCTCGGCGTACTTCTTCATCTCCTTGGAAGAGACGGTGATGCCCTCGTCCTCGGCAGCATCGAGCAGAATCTTGTTGCGCACGTAGGACAGGATGACGTCGGCAGAGGGAGCGGTGTAGTTGCCATCGCCATCCTTGACGGTGTCGAGGCTGTACTGGCTCTCGATGGCCTCGCGCGCGGTGATGTCGCTCTTCTTGCCGTTGTAGCTATAGCTTGCCACGGTCGAATCGAGCTGGTCCTCAGTCAGGGTCGCCGAGCCGACTCCCTTGCCGCCAAAGCCGCCATTGCCAATAAAGAAGCCGACCACAGCAGCGATCACGACTGCAACCACGAAGGCGGCAATCATCGTCTTCTTGTGCTTGGATGCATGGTCATCTTCGTCGGAACCCAGGATATCGTCGTCCTCGTCTCGCTCCTCGGGCATCAGATTCTCGTCGGCGGCATCCGCGGCGGTCTGAGCCTCCAGACGGGCGTCCTCCTCTTCGGCCGTCGTACCGGCAGCAATGTGCTCGGCAGACGTACCGGCGACCAGATCGATCTTCTCGTCCTCGTCACCGTCGGGGCCTTCGCCGCGCTCGATGATCTGGATGCCGTCGATCTCGTCCTTCTCGTCCTTCTTTTGAATCAGACCCATATTAGTTACTCCTTGTTAGGAAACATAGTCCGCAATAGAATACGCCCGACAGAGCGCCGGGCGTATTGATTCTCAGGTTATACGCAAACACTTAAGTACTATTTAGGCGTTTGCAGCGTGCATACCTTAGGCCAGGTGCGCGATAACGGCATCGGCAAAGGCCTGCGTGCCCACAGCACCCTCAACGGAGCCGGTCTGGGCACGACGAACGTCGCCGGTAACCTGCTCACCCTCGTCGAGCGTGGCAGAAACGGCGGCGCGAATGCGATTGGCCGCGTCGTTCTCGCCCAGGTGATCGAGCATCATCGCAGCAGAGAGAATCTCGGCCGTGGGGTTGGCGATATCCTGGCCAGCGATATCGGGCGCGGAGCCGTGCGTTGCCTCGAAGATGGCGCAATCGGCACCGATGTTGGAGCCGGGAGCCATGCCTAAGCCGCCCACCAGGCCAGCGCACAGGTCGCTCACGATGTCGCCGTACAGGTTGGGCAGCACCAGGACATCGAAGTCGTTGGGGTTCTGGACCAGGCCCATGCAGGTGGCGTCGACGATCTTGTCGTTGAACTCAATATCGGGATAGTTGGCGGCCACCTCGCGCGCAACGCGCAGGAACAGGCCATCGGTCGCCTTCATAATGTTGGCCTTGTGCACGGCCGTCACCTTTTTACGGCCGCAGCGGCGGGCGTACTCAAAGGCGTACTCCACAATGCGGCGGCTCTTGGCGATGGAGATGGGCTTAATTGAGATGGCGGAATCGGCGGCGAAGGTCTTCTGACCCGAGCGCTCGACAAGCTGTGAGAGCTCCTCGACCTCGGCAACGCCCTCATCGAACTCGATCCCGGCGTAGAGGTCCTCGGTGTTCTCACGCACGATGACCAGGTCGACGTCGCGGAAGCGCGAGCCGTCGCCCGGCTGCGACAGGCAGGGGCGCACGCAGGCGTACAGGTCGAAGTGCTTGCGCAGGGCCACGTTGACGCTGCGGAAACCCGTGCCGACCGGCGTGGTGATGGGACCCTTGATGGCGACCTTGGTCTCGGCGACCGCATCGAGCACGTGCTGGGGCAGCGGCGTGCCAAACTCGTCCATGACGCCGGCACCGGCCTCCTGGACGTTCCAGTTGATCTGGACACCGGTGGCCTCGACCACGCGGCGCATGGCCTGCGTAATCTCGGGACCGATACCGTCACCGGGAATCAGGACTACATCGTGCGCCATAATCTGTTACTCCTCGTTTTCGGCGTCGTCAGATTTTTTAACGCTAGCACGCTTCTTCTTTTTGGAGAGATCCAGACCAAAACGTTTAACAAGCATTTCGCAAATCTCGCTCGAACGG
Organism: uncultured Collinsella sp.; assembly: GCA_900549745.1. GTDB lineage: Bacteria > Actinomycetota > Coriobacteriia > Coriobacteriales > Coriobacteriaceae > Collinsella. The sequence goes on from URPJ01000015.1 coordinate 2,543, forward strand.
GCCTTGAGATAGCTGCCCTTGCCGTTCTCGGCATCGAACTTAAGGCGCAGCGCGAGCTTCTCGGCGACCTCGGCGTCAATCTCGCCCTGGCCAAACTCGTACAGGCAACCGAGCATGTCGCGATACTCAAGGTCGCCGTGGTAGCACTGGATAGCCTCGTCCAGGATGGGCCAAGCCTCGCGCGAACGCTCGACGCTCGTGGCACCCCACACGCACAGCAGGCGGAAGGCGGCATAGCGCAGCGTGGAGGAGATCTCGTCGAACAGTGCAGTCTCGGCGCCCTCAAAGGCATCGCCCAGCTGCTCGGGGCAGGTGGTGGCGAGCGCCGTCAGGGCATCGAGGGACTCCCAGCGGGTCTGCGCCTCGGGGCGGTCGAGCGCCTCGATCAGCGCGGGCACGCAGGGCACGACGCGCTGCGGATCGCGCTCGGCAAGCAGGTGCAACACGCGGGCGGCAAACTGGCGGATGCGGCGCGTGGGGCAGCCGAGCTCCTTGACCAGACGGTCGACGGCGTTCTCGTTCTCCTCTGCCAGCTGGAGCTGTGCCAGCTCCTCGTCGGTGAGCTGTTCGTCTTTGTTTTCTGCCATAGTTACCTCTTCTTACTATTTTTAGCGTGCTTGCCAGCACCCTTGCTGTCATCGGTGACCGAAATGAGCTGTCGGTCGGCCGCGCCATTGCGACGCGCACGGCGGCGCTCCTCGGCGTCGCCCGCGTCGGCGGCGGCGCGATGAGCCTTGTTGACGTTAAAAACCTCGTCGTGCTTGCGCCATGGGCCGACGGACTCGCCAAAGCTCATCTTAAGGCCGGCGATAAAGCCGCCGAGCCAGCCAATCGGCGCAAACTGCACCAGCGGGAACAGTGAAAACACCCAGGTCAGCAGGACGACTGCCGCCGCTCCTGCAAAGTTGGCAATCCAGTAGTCGCGCTTGGTGATCACGCGCTTTTCGCACGCCCACTGGCCGCACAAAAAGCCGATGTAGATCGCAAAGAGAAAGAGCACCAGCGCAAGCACCACGAACGTCCAGCTCATGGGCACTACTCCCCGTGATGGTGGCCGCAGCAGCACTCGTGGCCGTCGTCATGGCCGTGGCCGCCGCAGCACTCGTGGTCCTCGCCGTGATGGTGACCGCAACCGCACTCATGGTCGTCGCCGTGCTCGCCGCAACCGCAGCCGTCCTCGTGAGCGCCATGCTCCTCGGGACGATACTGCGACCAGTCCAGACCGGCGGCGATGGCGTCGGCCTCCTCCTTGTAGAGGACCGTGATGGCCTGGGTGCCCAGCTTGGCGCCACCGATGGCGTCGAGCATGTCGTAGAGCGTAAAGGCGACGTCGGCGCCGGGCAGCGCGAGCTCGCGATCGTCAGCATAGGCGAGAGCCAGGCGCAGGTCCTTAATGAAGTGCTCGACCATAAAGCCGGGTTTGTAGTCGCCGTCGAGCGCCTTGGGAGCCAGGCTCTCCATGGCGCCGGACTTACCAGTGCCGCCCAGGATCATCTGACGGGTCTTCTCCAGGTCAAGGCCGCTCAGCTCGGCAAATGCCATGGCGTCTGCCATGCCGACCATGCAGGCGCCCAGCGACACCTGGTTGGCGAGCTTGGCAGCCTGGCCCTTGCCGGCGCCGTCGAAGCAGCAGATGTTTGCCGCAAAGGTGGAAAGGATATCGCGGACCGGCGCGATGTCGTTCTCGGTAGCGCCCACGATAGCCGTGAGCGTGCCGGCGATAGCACCCGACTCGCCGCCGGTGACAGGGCAGTCAAACGCCATGCGACCAGAAACCTGGGCGGCCTCGGCAATGTCACGGGCGAGCTCGGGCGAGCTCGTGGTGAGGTCGATCAAGACCGCGCCCGGCTTAGTGCATGCGAGCAGGCCGTCGCCCGCCAGGTAGAGTTCCTCGACCTCGGAGGGATAGCCCACCATGGTAAAGACGACGTCGGCGTTCGCCACGGCATCTGCCGGCGTATCGGCCCAGACAGCGCCGCGCTCGATAAGCGCTGCGGCCTTGGACTTGGTGCGGTTGTTGACCGTGACGGGATAGCCGGCGTCCAGGATGTGGCCGGCGATGGGGGCACCCATGATTCCGGTGCCGATGAATGCGACGGAGAGCTTGTTTGCCATGAAACCTTTCCTTTTGGGTTGGGTGTTGTTACCAGGTTGAATACTCGGTGCCAGCGTTTGGGCTGTGAGTCGAGGGCGATTACGGACGCAGCGCTTGCCTACTGACCGCGCACGCGGCGGGCGATACGGTCGGAAAGCGACGCCTTGTCGGCGCGGTTCTTACCCCAAAACGCGCAGCCCACCATGCCGGGGCCCACGTGCGAGCCGATGGTGGGACCCACGGAGCCGCGAATGATCGTGACGTCGGCGCAACCCTCCTCCTTGCGGATGGCGGCTTCGAGCCAGTCACCATCCTTTTCGGCATCGGCCGTCATGATGGCGATGGGCATGGTGCGATCGGGCACGTAGTTCTCGCGGAACGACTTGAGGATGGACTTGAGCGCCTTCTTGCGGCCGCGGTTGACGCCGATCAGCGACAGCGAGCCGGCCAGGTCGTAGGAGAGCTCGGGCTTGACGTCGAGCTTTGCCGTGAGCTGCGCCGCCGCGGGAGGAATGCGGCCGCCGGCAGCCAGTGCTTCGAAGCTCTCGAGCGTAAAGTAGCCGTGGACGTAGGTCTTTGCCTCGTTTGCCCAATCGACCAGCTGCTTGGCGGTCAGTCCCGCCGAACGCTGGCGCACGGCCTCGAGCGCCAAGAGCGCGCCGGTCGCGCAGGGCAGAGCGTTGTCGACCACGTAGAGCTCAAAGTTGGGATACTCGGCGCGCACGACATCTGCCGCCTGGCACGCGGAGTTGTAGCTCGACGACAGCGCCGAGGTAAAGCACAGGTAGACCGTGGGCGTGCCCTCTTTGGCGCACTCGGTAAAAAACTCGATATAGCGACCGAGCGACACAGCCGAGGTGGACACGCGGGCACCGGCGCGCATGCGGTCGTAGAACTCCTTAGGGCTCATGCTCGACCAGATGTCGTCTGTGCGCTCCTCGCCATCGATAATGAAAGGGAAACCCAGGATATCGACATCGAGGTTCGCGGCGACCTCGGGGCTAAAGTCGCAGCAGGTATCGACAACGATGCGGCAACGGTTCGAATGACCGGCGGATGCGGCCTTGTCCATCAAAGCGACTCCTTACGTAAAAAGGCGGCCACCCGCATGGGATGGCCGCCAACCGTTAACTCATGCAAGTTAACGTATTTTACTCGTCAAGTGTTTCGATGCGGGGCTTGATGATGCCATATCCACCATTCTTACGGTGATACACCACATTGATGAGACCGGTCGTCGCGTTCTCGAACACGTAGAAGTCGTGGCCCAGCAAATCGGTCTGCACCAGCGCCTGCTCCTCGGTCATCGGGGTGACATCGATGACCTTCTCGCGGACGAGCAGGTCGTCGTCCTCCTCGGGCAGCAGCAGGTCGGCCAGATCCTCAACGCGCTCGACCGGCGCGACATCCGCGGCACTGGCACCACCCTGGCGGTTGTCCACGACCTTGGTCTTGAACTTGCGCAGCTGGCGGGTGACCTTATCGGCGGAGAGGTCGATGGCGGCGTACATATCTGCACCGTGCTCGGCAACGCGAATCACCGAACCGCGGGCACGAACCGTGACCTCGACGATTGCCGGGTTGGGGTTCGAGGGGTTCTTCTCATAGCGAAGTACAACGTCGACCGTCATGGGCTCGATGTCGAAAACCTTGAGCGCCTCGCCGATCTTCTCATCCACATGCGCACGCAGAGCATCGGTTACCGTCGTCTTGCGTCCAGAAACCTTGATATCCATACGTGGCTCCAATCTGCCTCGGGGACTTACTGTACTGGCTATGTACCCATTGCCGTGCATTTAATCACGCGGATTCCTAAAGACCCGAATAACGATTGCTTGATACCGCATACCGAAGTCTCGCACTTTTCTGTGGCAAAGTGCGCTATAGGAGGGGGCCAACGGCTTTGTATTTGGTCCCGAAAATTGGCTTTGACCTGCTGGTTTTATTGGGATGAAAAAGCCGGGCTCCCCTATTGGGGAAACCCGGCAGTGCGTGTTGAAACCGTGAAGAGGTGTCCTTTCCAACGTATAGGAGACACCACCCCTAGCAATAACTAGCTATTGAGTTTGTTAATGTCGTCGTCGGTGATGGCGCCTTCCTGGCTGGACGATTTGTCCTCGGAGGATGCGGTCTCATTGTTGGAATCAGAGGACTCGCTGCCGGAGGACGTGGTCTCACTGGACTCAGAGTCGCCCGGCTGCACGTTAGCGCCCGAAACCGTCTTAGTGGTGAGGTCGTAGGGCATCCTGCCATACCAGACGCAGTGGACTGCCTCGAGCGTACCGTCGACCGTGATGTCGTCGAGGGCATCGCTCACGGCACGGCACAGTTCGTCATTGGACGAGAGGCCCGCAACACCAAGCGTCGAGGGCGCCTCGAGCGCACCGACATAGGAGACCTCGCTCATCAGGCGTGCAAGGTAGCCGCCGGCCGTGGAGTCGCAGATCACATAGTCGACCTCGCCGGACTCGAGCGCCTCAAAGCACTCGTTGATGTTGGAGTAGGTCTTTTGGTTGGCGGTGATGCTCTGCTTAGCAAGCGCCTCCTGCGAGGCCGAGGACATCTGAACGCCCAGGGTGGACGTGTTAAGGGTATCGGTGGAAACGCTTAGCGACCCACCATCGCTAGTTTTACCGAACACGGAAGTGGCATCGTACAGGCAGGTGCCGAGCGAGCTAATGTCCCCGTCCGTGGAGTTAATCTCGCCGATAAAGATATCGGCCTTTTTGTCGCCGAGCGCGGAACCTGCCGAAGACGCATCGACAAAGGAGACCTTAAGGCCCATGCGGCTTGCGAGGGCGCGGGCGGCGTCAACCGCATACCCCGTGAGCTCGCCGTCGGCGTCCTGCATGGCCTGCGGCGCATCGGAAGTATCGAGGGCGACCGTCAGGGTTCCGGGAGTGACCAGGGCGTCGTCCGACACCGCCGGCGTGACGGTCTCGTACTCGATCTGGTCGATCGTGGGAGTCGTGAACGTAGACAGCGGGTTGAACGCGCATCCGCTCAGGCCCAAAACGGCGATGACCGCTGCGGTCCCAGCACCTAACCGAGCCGCGTGCATCAAGCTGCCCCTCACCATGTCCACTACCCTACCTTCTGTGTCGTATACGATCCGTGCGTTGCACGGAATATCAGGTTGTTCCCACCAGCTGACCTGGTATTTGACCCCACACTTGCGCACCGGGGTGTTTGCTCGGGAGGCCGCAGCCACCTTCACGACTGGCCCGCTCGCCCGCGAGGCGGTATTGCCCCAAAGAAAGTAGAACGGACGGTGCGGCTTACATCTAGGACGCGCCATGATCGCGCCGCGCGCACGCGGTCGCTTACGTGGATCCCTTTGACCGCGTCTGTCTTGGACTAGGACGGGCATTTCGTCCGTCCGCAACCACAGCCTGGCAGGAACGTAGCGCATTATAGCTAAGTTCAAGCTAAAGTTTAAGGTTAGGGACGTTATTCGCATCGCGAGTACAGATTTCGCAGGTCGGAGTGGGGCTATTCGTACCCCTATTGAAGCCTGGAGCTCCCCTACGGGGAGCTCCGGGTGCCCTTCTTGGGGTGCCGTGGCCAAAAAATGGCAAATATGAGTACTGTCACCAATTTAGTAACAGGCAATTTTGGCCTCTCGGACAGATTTTGCGCTCAGTGTCGCCAACCTGATGCTTATTTATTCTACATTTGTTCATTATCTTCTTACTTTATGCCGCCTCCGAGTCCTAAATTCCTTGATTTTGCTGTTACTAATTTAGTGACAGTACTCATATTTGCCATATTTTGGCCAGGGCATATGATTAACCCCCTAATTTCGACGTGAATTAGACCGGCTTAAGCCCAAAACACGCCCGCAGCGTGTTAAGCAGCGCCTCTTGCTTTTTCCTGCGGGCATCGACACGATTCCGGTACCGCTTTCGCATACGCTGGTGCATGCGCCATGCGAGCGCCTCCATTGCCTCCATGTCGCAGAGCATCTCGTTATTGACCGTCGCGACCTCGATTCGCATAGTAATCAAGCCCGTGTTGCGTTTTTCATCATGGATACGTCCCCTCCGGGAGGAATGGCCCAGCTCACCGTTGTATTCCAGGTCAAACTGGGCTGCTTCCTGATACGCATCGCAAACTGCATGCGGCATCCCCGAGATTGCCTGCGCACGGTCATCGAACTCGATCTTGTAGTCGGTCTTAAAGGGACCGCAGGCAAATCCGCCATAGGAAAACGGAAGCGAAAACAGAGCGAGCATGATGCACTCCATGGGCGAGCGCAGATTTTCTGACAGGTAGGGACACAGGCGCAGCAGCTGTTTGGCCACATTCCCCTTGCATGCCGCGAGGTAATCTACCAGGCAATCGGGTGTCAGCACGGACTCGACCTCAAAGTAACCGACATCTGGCGGCTGGTCTTTGTCCTTTGCCAATTTGTTCACGACAGGCGATGTGTAGGGAGGTAGATACTGCCCGCGGTCACTCAGCGAAATCTTAGAGCACAGCTCCTGGGCCAGGGCAAATGCCTGGATACAGCCGACCTCGCGGGCGACGGCAACACAAAGGGCCTCGGGAGATAGACTGTACACCCCTGGTTCCACCTCTAGAATCGAGCCGGCGGGCAACCCAGAGCATACGGACCAGCCCACGCCAGGCATGCGGCGGCGCTGCGCCGCAGATCCCACCAGCAAGCAAAGATCTTCTTGCACCTCGCCGCTTGCGGCCCCAATCCGCACCAAGTCGGGAAGATAGATGTCCTCGATCGAGGGCGACGACGCGCGCAGCACACGGCACTCTTCATCGGGACTGAGGTCCCTCCAGCTGATGTAACCCATTTGTCGGCGCTCGGCGCGCATCATGCGTAGCGCCGAGGCGCCCGTCAGAATTACGGAAGCAGCCAGCTGCTCGCTTGCAGGCTTGCCACGCTGCCCGATCTTTATTGCCATCTGAACCACCCCTACCAAACGCGTGCGATAGCGAGGCCATCAACGGCCGTGGCACCGGCGCGCTTGAGTTCCGCCGAAGCCGCTGCCATCGTCGCACCCGTGGTGATAACGTCGTCGATAAGCAGCAGGCGGCGGCCGTGCACGTCCTCAACCGTCTCGTACATACCTCGGGCACGCTCGCGGCGCTCCTCACGACCGAGTTCGCGCTGGTCGCCATGCCCGTACTTGACGAGAGCATCGAGCAGAGGAACACCCGACAGCTCGCAAAATGGGCGCGCAATAGCCTCCATATGATCAAAACCACGCCGCCGAAACGCTGCCGCCGTCGCAGGCACAAACACCACCGCATCCGCACCGGAAAGCACGCCTCCGTAGCGATCGGGAGCTACGACCTGGGCATGCAGGGCGGTGTCGTAGAGCAGCTCCGCCAGATACGGAGCCAGACGTCGCTCGCCCGCATCCTTGTACGCTTTAATGATGCGCGGCAGCGGATGCGCATAGACGGCGCACGCCAGGCAGCGGTCGAGCGCCTCCGCCATTGCCGAGGACGTGCCCTCGACCGAACACTCAGTGCACAGCAAATCCCCAAACGGGGCGCCACATCGGGTGCAGCTATGACGCGGGTCGATGAGCGTGAGCGCGGCCAGGCAGTCTTGGCAAATAAGCGCACCGGCGCGCTCGCAGCCGGTACATCGTGTTGGCGACAATGCCTCGAGCGCCTCGTACGTCGCGCGCTCGGCAAACGGTAGCAATTCGGCCGCAAACGGTAGGGCACCGGCACTCTGCAGACGGCTCAATATGTTCAGATGGCTCTTCAAGACACAACCCTCCCTACGCTCGATCGCAGGGAGGGTTGTTGATTCGGCGCTATGATACCCCGATGCGCTCGGGGCAAGGCGGGTTAAATCCGCTCGCGGGCGTTATTCGCCGGCGGGCGGTTGTGGTGCGGACGAAGACGGGGTCGAGCCCTCGCCACCATCCTGGCGCGGCTTGCGGGAACGACGACGGCGACGGCGCTTTTGACCCTGGTCGGCCGAGCCCTCGCCACCGCGATTCTCGCGCGGCTCGCGCTCGTCGCGAGCGGCGCCACGCGAAGCCTTGGCAGCCGCTCCCCCGCCATCCCCGGGACGACGGCGCGTGACCTTGACCTCGCCATCCGAGACCTGATCGGCCACGGAGGGCACTGAGGGCTTCTGTTGCGCGCCCGAGGAATGGCGACGGCGCGGACGCGGCGCGCGCTCCTCCTCGCCACGTGACTTGCCGCTCTTGTCGACAGGCGCATCGGAGGCCGAGGCGCCCTTGGAAGCGGCACCGGCCTCGCGAGCAGCTGCGGCGCGGAAGGCGTCCTCGCGCTCCTCGCTCGACAGATGACGGCGGCGGCGACGTGTGGGGTTCATGCCGCCGCCGCGATTCTGCTGCTGGGGTTGCTGAACCTCGCGCTCGCGGGGGGAATTCTTGCCTGCGGGAGCGGTCTCACCGGCATCGCCCGAGCCCGCGCGCTTGCGACGACGACGGCCACCGGCGGCCTCCTCGGCCTCGGGTGTCTCGGCCTTACCACGGCCCTTTCCGCGGCCACGGCCCTCGCCCTGGCTCTGAGCAGCGCGGGCATCGGAATCGGCATCGCGACGACGGCGCTTGGGCATCGACGTGCCGGCAAGACGGTCGGCGCTCGACAGGCCATCGCCCACGTCGACGCCGTTCTCGCGATCGAGCTCCATGAGCGCCAGGCGCATCTCGGGCGACTCGATGCGCTCGAGCACGTCGCGCGTCACGCAGTCGGGGCGGCAGTTGCAACCCTGCTCGGCGGCCTTCTTTTTGCAGCCCTCAGAGCAGGTCATGTCGGCCAGGTTGACCTTAAAGACTTTGCCGTTCTCCAGGCTCAACACCAGCTGCTCACGCGGCGTGTCATATTCCTGGATGCGCGCCTTGCCAAGCGGCGTATCGATAAGCGTCTTCTTTTTGGGCGCGCGGCTCTTAAAGTCCTTGTACGCCTCGAACTCATAGCGCAGGCAGCACATCAGGCGGCCGCAGACGCCACTGATCTTGGATGAGTTGAGCGGCAGGTCCTGCTCTTTTGCCATGCGGATCGAAACCGGCTCAAACTGTCCGCCAAAGCGCGTGCAGCAGAGCTCCTGGCCGCACTGGGCATAGCCGCCCACCAGGCGGGTCTCGTCGCGCACACCGATCTGGCGCATGTCGACGCGAATGTGCAGCGTCGAGGACAGATCCTTGACGAGCTGGCGAAAATCGACGCGCTCCTCGGCCGCAAAGTAGAACACGGCCTTCTCGCCGCCAAACAGGTACTCGACGCCCACCGGCTTCATCTCGAGGTCGAGCTCCTTGACCAGGCGGCGGAAGTCGACCATGGCCTCGTCGCCCTGAATGGCCAGATCGTCGGCAAGCTGCAGGTCGATGTCGCTCGCCACGCGCAGCACGGGCTTGAGCGGCTGACCGATCTCGTCTTGCGGCACCTCAAAGGGATCGGCAGTGACCAGGCCGATCTCGGTTCCGCGCTCGGTGGAGCAAATGGCATAATCGGCCTCGAGGATATCCAGATCCTGCGGATCGAACCACAGGTCGCGCGAGGCGTAGGTAAACTTAACGGGTACGACTAACGGCATTTCAGTGCCTTCCTGATATCGAACAGCATGACCTCGATGGCCAGCTGGGGAGTAACGTTTCTGGCGATGTTGCGCTCGGCGGTCGCGACTGCCTCGAGCGCCCGTGTGGCACCCGCAACATTGGTCGCGGCGGCAAGCCGCCCGATCGTGTCGCACGCGTCTTCGTTCACCACGTCGGCTGCCTCGTCCTGAAGCGTCAGCAGCACGTCGCGCATGAGCGTCCGCGCGCTCGCCAGCGCTTCCATGATACCCGAACGCTCGCGCGCGTTGAGTTCACGCTTTGTGCGGTCCTCAAGCTGCTTCAATGCTCCACGCGACAGGTAATCGGCGTTTTGCTCGAGCACCTTTTCCTGCGTGGACTTGACCTCGGCGAGCGGCGCCTTAACGGCGACGATGAGTGACTTGGCGCGGCTGAGCACGTCGGCCTCGTCGGCGGCGATAAGCGAATCGATGGCGCGAACCATCTGACGGCGGGCGTCCTGGCGCTCGGCGCTCTTGAGGAACTCGATGCCACGCGTGGGGCTTCCCGCTACGGCGACGGCCATGCGGCAACGCGCAGGGTCCTGACCGGTGGCGCGGCTCACGGCCTGCGCGGCGACGGCGGGCGATACCAGCCGAAACGGCACGCACTGGCAGCGGCTCACGATGGTGGGCAACATCACGTCTGCCGAGGTGCCCAGCAGGATGAACATAACGCCCTCGGGCGGCTCCTCGAGTGTTTTGAGCAGTGCGTTGGCGGTGTTGGCGCGCAGTTGCTCGGCACGGTCGATGATGTAGACCTTGGCCTTGGCACGGATGGGCGCCAGAGGCACGTCATCGAGCAGCTCGCGGGTCTGGGCGATGAGGTAGCCCGTGGCGCTCTCGGGCGTGTAATAGTGCACGTCGGGGTGCGTATGGCGGGCGACGCGCACGCAGCTATCACATGAGCCGCAGCCATCCTGCTCGCACAGGAAGGCTTGGGCGAGCGCCCACGCGGCGTCGAGCTTGCCCGCGCCGGGCGCGCCCAAAAACAGGTAGGCGTGCGATGCGCGACCGCTGGCGACGGCATTGGTCAAAAAGTCGCGCACGCGCTCTTGGGTGTCGAGCTTGGCCAGCAGGCTTGCCTGAGCGGGGGCCATGTTACTCGGCCTCCTGGGCTAGCGCGGCGGCGACGGCGTCCTGGGAAATGTCGAGGCCGTAGACGCGAACCTGCTCGACCGTCCGCGCGAAGACGTCCTCGATGGACGCGGTCGCGTCGATGAGCTTTACGCGGTTTGGTTCCTCGGCGGCGATGGCGCAAAATCCCTGGTAGACACGCTCTTGGAAGGCCATGCCCTTAGCCTCCATGCGATCTGCCGCGCCACGGGCTGCCATGCGCAGCGCCGCCTGCTCGGGCGTGATGTGATAGACGAGCGTGAGCGCCGGGTGCGTCCCCGCGACGGCCAGGTTGTTGGCATCGCGCACTATCTGGCGATCGAGGCCATCGGCAAACGCCTGATAGCAAGTTGTGGAATCGTAGAAGCGGTCGCACAGGACCACCTTGCCGGCAGCAAGGGCAGGCGCGATGACCTCGTGCACCAACTGGGCGCGCGCGGCCTCGTAGAGCAACAACTCGCAGGTGTCGCCCATCGCCGTATTGGCGGGGTCGAGCAGCAGAGCACGGATCTTTTCGCTGATGGCGGTACCGCCCGGCTCGCGCAGGGTCACAACCTGGTAGCCGGCAAGGTCGAGCGCACGGGCAAGCAGGCGCGCCTGCGTAGATTTACCGGCGCCATCGACACCCTCGAGCGTAATGAAGCTATGTTGAGCGGGCTCAAAAGCCATGGGCGCAGCCCCTTCCTACAAGGCGCGTAAATGCGAGTTATAGCAACCAAGCCATGATACCCCAGGGGCAGGCGCGTCCCAAACCCCACCTAGTCATTGGGGACGTTCTTGAATGACTAGTCGTTTAAGAACGTCCCCAATGACCCCCACAACCTAGCCATCGAGGCATCCCCGAAGTTGCGGTGAAATAGGGACTGATTGAAGCTCTGAGACCGCCAAACAGTCCCTATTTCACCGCAACTTATGATGGGGATTTTTGGGCGCTGGGTATAATCGTCGTATTGCATTGAAATGTGGCGAAAGGAGTGGCAATGTCTCGGTATTGCGCCTCGTGCGGCAAGCTTCTTGCAGATAATGCCAAGTTCTGCACCTCGTGCGGTGCACCCGTTGAGCAAACAACCGCGAGCGATAGCCAGCCCGCTTTCGAGCAGACCGGTTCCCTCGATACGCCGCAAGCCAAGGCGGACGACCCCCTCGCCTATCGCCCCGACCCCGCCGCAGGCCCCGCGGCCGTCGAGACCACGCAGCGCATACCCGTCGCGAGCGGCTCGTCCCAACAGGAGCCGGCTCCCGCATACGCGCCCGCTTCGCCACAGACCCCCGCTCCCAAAAAGAGCGGCGCCGGGCCGCTTATCGCCGTTATCGTTGTGCTGGTGGCGATCATCATCGCCCTGGTCGTTTTCTTTGTGATCAAGCCTTTCGACAGCGCCGCCACGCAGACGACTGCCGAGGTAGCTAAGCTGCACCATGACGTCGACGACGATGACCTAAAGCCTCTCGGCGATCCCAACAGCCTGTACGACGATGATGACGATGACGATGACGATGACGACGAGGATGGCGGCGAAGCAACGCTCTCCGAGCAGAATCTCTACCGCCGACTGAGCGAATACTACGACTTGCTCGAAGACCTCGACAACTACGTCCGTGGCTGCGCGCAGAACTTCAACGGCAGCTATCTGGAAGAAGATCGCACCACCCGTCAAAATCTCGCCGACGTCGCCGAGCGCACAGAGGACACCATCGAGCAGTATTACGACATCGTCGAGGACCTGGACGTCCCGACGAGCTCTAAGAACTACAGTTCCTGGAAAGACATCGTTGCCCTGTATGACGACCTGGATCACCGCATTGACGCAATCTGTGATGCCTGGGAGATCAGCCTGAAATACACCAAGCCTGCGGATCACAAGAATGAGATCGTGGCGCCGCTGTCGCGCGACAACGTGGCGGGCACCAATGACAATAAGTACCGCCTAGATTTTGAGGAGCGCTATCCCAGCGCCAAGCCTGTCGAGGTGAAGTAATCCCAACAACTGATCAAAACTTGCGGTGAAATAGGGATTGATTAAGCCTTTTGCCAGCAAAAACAGTCCCTATTTCACCGCAACTTAGAAGTGGGGCCGGGCGCGCATTTGCATTTGCGCGCCCGGCCCCGCCGTGTCTATATGCGCTCGGTTACTTGTCGGCAGCGGTCTTTTTGGTAGTCGACTTCTTCGCGGTCGTCTTCTTGGCGGCAGTTGCTTTCTTAGCCGTCGTCTTTTTGGCCGCGGTCGTCTTCTTCGCCGTGCTCGCCTTGGTCGTAGTTTTGCGGCCGCGGGCCGGCTTCTTCTCCTTGGTCGGGCAGTCCATGTTGACGCAGATACGCCACGGACCGCGCGCTGTGTTGACCACCACGATGGGAGCGCCGCACTCGGGGCAAGTCTCGCCCGTCGCCTCGAGCTTGCCGCGCGCCGGCAGCGGATAGCTCACGCCGCAGTCATCGTAGTTGGTGCAGCGGATAAAGCGCTTGCCGCTCTTCTCGCTCTTGTGCGCGATCAGATCGCCATGGCGTCCTGCCTCGGCGCACACCTTGCACTCGCCCACCTTAAGGTCAGGCTCGTAGTTGGTGGGGCACGTGGGGTTCACGCAAATCTCGAAGGCCTTCTGGCGGAACGGCTGGCACTTAATGCGCGGCGCGCCGCACTCGGGGCACACAGCTGCCTCGCCCTCGAGCGGGCTTACCTTGACGCCGCTCGGCACCGGATAGGTCACGTCGCAGTCGGGCCAGCCCATGCAGCCAATGAAGCTGCCGCGGGTCTTGGCGCTCGTCTTCATAACCAGGTCCTTGCCGCACTTGGGGCAGGCGCCCACGCGCGCATCAGCCGTGACGGCATCGCTGATGGCGTCGCCCAGCTCCTGCGTGTGCTTGAGCAACTCGTCGAGCACGCCGGCCAGCAGCGCGCGCGAATGCGTCACGACATGCTCTTCGGTATCCTCGCCGCGCTCCACACGGGTCATATCGCCATCGAGCTCGCTGGTCATATCGGGGCTCGTGATGCGCGGGGCAAACTGCGTCAGCGCGTCAATGATGGCGATGCCCAGCTGGCTCGGCTCAACGGGATCATTTTTGAGGTAGCGCACGGCATACAGGCGCTCGATGATGCTCGCACGCGTGGACTTGGTACCCAGGCCGCGCTTCTCCATCTCCTGCACGAGTTTGCCCTGGCTGTAGCGCGCGGGCGGCTCGGTCTGCTTGGCCTCGAGCTTAATGTCGAACACGTCGACCGTATCGCCCTGCTCCAGCGGCGGCATCTGCTCGTCGCGCTTGAGTCCGTACGGGTACGCCTCGCGGAAACCCGGGGTCACGAGCACGTCGCCCGAAGCCACGAACGGCTCACCGTTCACATCGAGCTCGAGCTTGGTATTCTCGATGGTCGCGGGACCCATGAGCGTCGCCAGGAAGCGGCGGGCGATGAGGTCGTAGAGCTTGCGCTGGCCGCCGTCGAGCGTGGACGGATCGCCCTCGCCCGTGGGATAGATAGGCGGGTGGTCGGTGGTCTCGACTTTGCCGCGCGTAGGCTTCATGGGGCCGGCAAGCACCTTTTTGCATACGGGCGCCAGCGCCGGGTTGATCTTTGCCAGGTCGCTCACCACGGCGCCCAGATCGAGCGTCGCGGGGTACACGGTATTGTCGACACGCGGGTAGCTGATGAGACCGGCCATGTAGAGGGACTCAGCGATGCGCATGGTACGCGCAGGCGAGATGCCCTCGGCCGCGGCGGCAGCCTGCAGCGAGGTGGTCGCAAACGGCGTGGGCGGCTGCTGCTTGCGCGAGCGCTTGGTCACCGCGGCGACGGTTGCCGTCGCGACGCCGTCAACATGGCCGTACGCCGTCTCAGCAGCATCCTTGTCGGTAAAGCGCGCCGTCTTGTGCGCGATCTTAAAGCGATCGTCCTCGGCAGCGCCCTGCGCGGCACCCATGCCGCGAATCTGCCAATAGTCCTCGGGCACAAACGCCATGCGCTCGCGCTCGCGCTCGACCACCAGGGCAAGCGTCGGCGTCTGCACGCGGCCGGCGGAGCGCACGTTACCAAAGCCGCCAAACTTGGCGAGCGTCAGGTAGCGCGTCAGCACCGCACCCCAAATGAGGTCGATGTGCTGACGGCTCTCGCCGGCGTCGGCCAGGTTCTGGTCGAGCGAGACAAGGTTATCGAAGGCCTGCGTGATCTCGGCCTTGGTAAACGAAGAATACTGGGCGCGGGCGACCGGCAAGTCGGGCGCCACCTCGCGCACCTTGTTGAGGGCGTCCGAACCGATCAGCTCGCCCTCGCGATCGAAGTCCGTGGCAATGATGACGCTGTCGGACTTTTTGGCGAGGTTCTTAAGCGAGCGAATGAGCTCTTTCTCGGCCGGCAGCTTAATGACGGGTGCCCAGGTGAGGTAAGGCAGACTCTCGAGCTTCCAGCCCTTAATGGAGATGCCATCGGCAAGGAACGGCTTACGCTTGGTGTCGTAAGGCGGACGCGCCAGGCCATCGGGCATGTCGGCCGGCAGTATCTCGCCGTCCTCGGTGACCGAATACCAGCCCAGCTTTTTATCGAACAGCACGCTGTCGCAAAAATCAGGCGCAAGGATGTGACCGGCAAGGCCGATCGTCACGCACTCCTCGCCCTTCCACTCAAAACGGTAGATGGCGGTGTTGTACACCTTGTCCTTTTTAGGCTTACCCGTGGACAGCCGCTCGGCGATCTGACGCGCGGCGTCGTTTTTCTCGGCGATGATGAGCTTCAAAAGAGGCTCCTATCTCGTATCTCTACGGCTACGCCCGCCCGTATGGCGGCCGATTTACGCCCTTGCTTGCTCGATCTGCCCGATGAGCCAATCGCACCAGGCGTCCATGCCCTCGCCCTTGCGCGCGCTCACGGCAAACCGCGGCGCCTGCGGATTGAGGTCATCGAGTGTCTTAGTATACCTATCCATGTCAAAATCGAAAGCCGGGGCCACGTCGACCTTATTGAGCAGCTGCGCGCCAGCGTGCTGGAAGATGCCCGGGTACTTGATGGGCTTGTCGTCGCCCTCGGGCACCGAGAGAATCATGATGGACAGGTTCTCGCCCAAGTCAAAGTCGACTGGGCAGACCAGGTTACCCACGTTTTCGATAAAGATGACGTCGATGTTTTCCAGACCCACAGCCTGGTCAAACGCGTCAACGGCCTCCATGATCATGTTGCCCTCGAGGTGGCACAGGCCGCCCGTGTTGATCTGGATGGCGGGCATGCCGGCTTCCTTCATGGTGATGGCGTCGACATCCGAGGCGATATCGCCCTCGATGACGGCACAGCGCAGGCCGGCCTTGTCACGCAGGCGCTCGTTGGTGCCCAGGATCGTGGTGGTCTTGCCCGAACCGGGGCTCGACAAGACGTTGATCACATAGGTGCCTGCCTCATTAAATCGCTGACGCAGCTGATCTGCCAGGCGCTCATTGCGCGACAGGATCGGCGACGCGATATCAATCGTTTTCTCAGCCATACTCAGCGCTCCTTACTTTTGCCCCTTTATACCCCGTCCCCAGGTGGCTGATGGGCTAATCGTCGGGGGTTTCGATTTCGATACTTGCGATGTCGAGTTCGCGGCCGTGCAGCAGGCGCACGTTGGCGCCGCCACATTGGGGACAGCGGCAATGGAAGCGATCGTGCTCAAAGACCTCCCCGCAGTCCAGACACTCGCTTTGTGGATGGACTTCCTCCACGGCAAGCTCGCAGCCTCGCGTGAGCGGGTCCTCATCGCGAAATGTCTCCCACGCAAAGTCGAGCGCCTCGCGCACAACTTCGGTCATATCCCCGATACGCAGCGTTACCAAAACGGCGCGCGAGGCCCCCGCCCCACGCGCCGCGCGAATCACTGTATCGAGTATGCCGTTGACAATGCCAACCTCGTGCATACCGATTTACTCCTCGTCGTCCTCATCGTCCGAGAACAGGTCCAGACGGCTCACAAACAAGCCCTCCTTGCCCTCGCGCGCGGTAATGACCACGCGGGCAATGGCGAGCGAAATCTCGTAGAGCGAGAGCAGGGCACCATACATGAGGCCCAGCGTAACGGGCGAGCCGTCGGGCGTAATCACAGCCGAGCCCACAAGCAGGCCCACGTACACGTAGCGCCAGGCGCCGCGGAAGGCCGCGTAGGACACGATGTGGAAGACGGACAGGTAGAAGATGATAAGCGGCAGCTCAAACGCCACGCCAAAGCCGATCATAAAGAGCAGCTCCATGTTGACGTAGTTCTCCAGGTCGGGCAGCGCCGTGGCGACGGCCGAGGTCTCGCCGATAAGCCACTCAAAGCCCGCCGGGATGATGATGAAATAGCAGAAGATGGCGCCCAGGAAGAACAGCACCGTCGAGGCGAGCACCGTGGGCACGACCCATTTGCGCTCGTTGGGACGCAGCGCCGGCAGGAAAAATGCTAGAATCTGCCAGATGATCATGGGCGTGCACATGACCACGGCCATCTTGATGGCCAGCGAGAAGCGCAGGCCAAAGCCGCCGAGCGTGGTGGTGATGTAGAACTTACCGTCCGGCACAAAGGAGCGGATGGGGTCTTCCAGGATGTCGAGCACCACGGGCGTGGCGAAATACAGCACGATGGCGGCGGCAAACACCGACACGACCACGATAGTCAGGCGGCGACGGAGCTCTCCCAGGTGATCGAAGAGCGGCATGCGCGCAGGTCCGATAGGCATTACTCATCGCCTCCCTTCGAGGCGTCGGCGGCAGCGGCGTCGTCCTCGGCCTCGAGCTCGCGGGCGAGCTGGTCGACGACGGCCTTGCGCTTGCGGGGACGACGGGCGTAGAGGTCGGCCGTCGTGGGCTCTACCGGCTCGGGCTCGGGCTCCGGTTCTGCAGCAGGCTCGGGCTCGACGACAGGCTCGGCGGCAGCGGCAGGCTCGGCACCCTCGGTCTCCTCAGCAGCACCCTCGCCCTCGGCGGCAGCCTCGCTCGCGGCCTTCTCGGCAGCAAGGCGGGCACGGCGCTCGGCAAAGGTCTCCTTCTTGGCGGGCGCTGCCGTCTCGGCGGCATCCTTGTCCGCATCGGAATCGTCATCGACGGCAGTCTTCTTGGGCTTGACCGGTGCCGAAGCGGCCTCACTTACCGGATCGATAATCTCAGACTGAACAACGGCCGTCATCTTTTCCTGCGTCTCGCGGAACTGACGGATGGCACGGCCGATCGTGCGGCCCATCTGCGGGAGCTTATCCGGGCCAAACAGCAAAAAGCCGAAGACCACGATGATCGCGAGCTCACCCTCTCCAATACCAAACACACATACCTCCAAGGCTCGATGTGAGTCGAGCCCGCACCGCGCCATTCGGCCGGAACTCGTCTATTCATTCGGTCAAGTATAGCGCCCGGACGCCGAAACGTCCGAGCGCATCACAAACATATGCCAAACGGCACGCCCCCTTTGGGGCAGGGCTTATGCCGCCGTGATCGAAATCTCCTGGTCGACACCCAACAGCTGAACCACGCGCATCACCGGGGGCTGTACATTGGTGCAGCTAAAGCGCTTGCCGTGGTCGACCGCGTGGTGCGCGGCGCCCACGAGCACGCCAATGCCCGTCGAATCGATGTAGCTCACCTGGGCAAAATCGAGCTCAACGGCCTCAGTGGGCTGCTCGAGCGCCAGGTCGATGGCATTGCGCAGGCTATCGGCGTTAGAGATATCGATCTCGCCAGTCACCTTAATGGTGTAGAGCTCTGGCGTGGGGTTAGTGGAAATACCCAAATCCATGTATACGCTCCTTTATGTATCGAAAGTGCGGATAGTACGGGAAGCCGCGCGTTAGGCGCGCTCGGCACGCGCAAGCTCGGCAGCGACAAGCTTAACGGCCAGCACCAGCACATCGAGCGCGGCCTCCAGGTCCTCGACCGTGGGATAGCTTGGCGCGATGCGGATGTTGGTGTCGCGCGGGTCCTTGCCATAGGGCCAGGTAGCACCGGCCGGCGTGAGCTTGACGCCCAAGTCGGCGCAAAGCGCGGCGACCTTCTGGGCCGAGCCCTCGGGACCATCAAAGCTTACAAAGTAGCCGCCGCGGGGGTGCGTCCAGGTGGCGCAGCCCGTGTCGCCCAAGCCCTCGGTGAGCTTGCGCTCGACGGCCTCAAAGCGCGGGCGCAAAAACTCAGCATGCTTTTTCATGTGCTCCTTGACCGCCTCGATGGTGGGAAGGAAGCGCACGTGACGCAGCTGGTTGAGCTTATCGGCGCTGATGAGGCCGGCCTTCAGGCGCTTGGAGAACTCGGCGATGACCGCGGGGCTCGCACCGATGAAGCCGATGCCGGCACCCGGGAAGGTAATCTTGGACGTCGAGGCAAAAGCCACCACGCGGTCCTCGGTGCCCGCCGCGCGAGCGAGGTCGAAGATATTGGCGAGCTCGTCGGTCTCGTCGTACAGGTCGTGCACGCAGTAGGCGTTGTCCCAGAAGATGCGGAAATCGGGCGCGGCCGTGGGCATCTCGACCAGGCGACGCACGGTGTCCTCGCTAAAGGTGATGCCCGTGGGGTTGGAATACTTGGGCACGCACCAGATGCCCTTGATGGAGTCGTCGGCGGCAACGAGGCGCTCGACCTCGTCCATGTCGGGGCCGTTGTCGGTCATCGCGACGGGGACGTTCTCGATACCCAGGTCGGCGGTGATGCCAAAGTGGCGGTCGTAGCCGGGAACGGGGCACAGGAACTTGACCTTCTTGCCGTCGTGCGCGGCCTCGTAGGTGTCCCAGGGCTCGCTGCCGCACGAACCGCAACGCCAGAACATGCCGGCGATGTCGTGCTCGATCAAAAGGCTCGACGAACCCAGCACGAGCGTCTGCTCGGCGGGGCAGCCCAGGAACTCCCCTGCCAACTTGCGTGCCGAAGGAATACCCTCAAAACAGCCGTAATTGGAGCAGTCGACGTTACCGTCGTGCAAATCGGCGTCGGCGTTGAGGATATCAAGCATGGGGCGCGAGATGTCCACCTGGGAGGGCGACGGCTTGCCGCGGGCCATGTCGAGCGCCAGGCCCTTGGCCTTGACCTCGGCGACCTCGGCTTTGAGTGCCTCGATAGCGGCATCGAGTTCGGTGGTTTCCATCTTCTGGTAGATCGTCTGCATGGGTGCGACCTTTCGCGAAGCGGGACGTTGCAGTTCGTCTAAGTATAGACCGCCACCGCCGCAACGTTATGAAGCCGTGATAGATTAAGTCCATCGCAATAAATTACGAATCGCCGCGCATGCCGGCGTAGGGCGCCCAAGGAGGCACTATGGAGTATGGATCGTTCCAGGCCGAGGAATTCGGCGACTTGCAGCGCCTGGTCGACGGACTGTTTTACGACCGCCACGCCATCGACCGTCTGGACCTGATCGTACAGGCCGAAATCTTGGACCTGGCGCCCGATCTCATGGAGATCGTCAACCTGCTACCGCCCGGCTATTACGACCGCCAGTCACTTTGCGACCAGCTCAACTCCGCCTTGGCCGCCCACGGCTGGGGTGCCGTCTACGGAACGGTGGAATAAGCCTCGAGGCCGACGATTTGGCCAGTTTCCCGACCCTGGCGAGGCTTGTTTTAGGGCTTGTGGCCAAAAAAGGGCAAATATGAGTACTGTTACCTTTTTAGTAGCAGCGATTCTCGGTCGAAATCGGCAAAACTCGACTTGAAACTCCCTAATCACCGTCAGCTAGCGCCAAATTGGAAGTCGATGGTCACTCATTAACGTACAGTTCTTATAACTTTGTTCATTATTTTCCGCACCTAAAATGATACGCCGTTTGTGACAGTACTCACAAACGGCGTTTTTTGGCCACGGGGGTATCTGGCAGTGGGCCAGTAGCACCCTGATCCGAGTTTCGAACGCATCCAAACCGGTTCTGGTGTCTGTTTTCGAGCTTTTACTCGTCCTTGGGCGCGGGGTGCTTGCAGACCACGCTCATGTAGATCATGCCGAGCACGGCGGCGGTGACCGAACCGGCAAGGATGGCGGCCTTGGCAGCCAGAACCTCAAACTGGGCCGTCGGGAAGGCAAGACCGCTAATGAGAATCGACATGGTGAAGCCGATGCCGCCCAGAATGCCCACACCGGCAATCATGTGCCAGTTAACGTTATGCGGCAGCTCGCAGACCCTAAACTTAACCAGGGCAAACGTCATGCCAAAGATGCCGATCGGCTTGCCCAGCAGCATGCCAAAGTACACGCCGAGCGTCACCGGGTCGGTGAGCAGCGTGCTCATATCCACACCCACTAGGCGAACCTGTGCGTTCACGAACGCAAAGATCGGCAGAATCACAAAGTTGACCGGCGTGGAGATCAGACGCTCCATGCGGATGAGCGGCGGGGTCACGCGGTGCATGAC
Organism: uncultured Collinsella sp.; assembly: GCA_900549745.1. Taxonomy (GTDB): domain Bacteria; phylum Actinomycetota; class Coriobacteriia; order Coriobacteriales; family Coriobacteriaceae; genus Collinsella. The sequence goes on from URPJ01000015.1 coordinate 23,629, forward strand.
GCGCTCGACCCTGGTGGTCGAGACGGTAAAGTCATGCTGGCCCAGGATGTGTGCCTCGTCGTCGTAGCGGTCATCGAGCAGCGGCAGGCACTCGCCCAACCAATCGGTGAGGCTATCGAGCTTGACGCCGCACTTGGCCGGAATGGTAAAGGCCAAGATGACGCCGGCGAGCGTGGCGTGTACGCCGCTCTTAAACATGCAGAACCACAACAGCAGACCCAGTACCGAATACGGGGCAAGACGGTAATGCTGCGTCTTGTTGAGCCACACGAGCGCGCAGGTCACAAGCGCGGCGGCGCCCAACCAAAACGGATTGGGACTCTGACCGTAGAAGATAGCGATTGCGGCAATGGAGATGAGGTCGTCGGCGATGGCGAGCGTCGAGAAGAACACGCGCACGCCGTTGGGCACGCGATTGCCCAAAAGCGACAGCACGCCCAGCGCAAAGGCAATATCGGTTGCCATGGGGATGGCCCAACCGTTGCGGGCGCCGGCATGGTTAAAGATCAGGTAGATGCAGGCGGGAACGACGACGCCACCCACGGCCGCCAGCATGGGAAGCATGGCCTGACGCGGATTCTTGAGCTCGCCGACCGTCATCTCGTACTTAAGCTCAATACCCACCAACAAAAAGAAAATCGCCATGAGAAAGTCGTTGACGAAAAGCTCAACGGTGAGACCGGCCGTAAGGTTGCCCAGACCCACATACAGCGGGGTCTCCAAAAAGTGATGGATGGCCTCGTAGGCATCGGTATTGGCGCAAATGACGGCGGCGATGGCGGCGAAGACCATGACGGCGGCGGAAATCGTGCCGTTCTCGGCGATGCGCTCCCAGATGTCGTGACGCTCAAAACGCTTGCGCTCACGGACGTTGAACAGCTGCTCGGGTGCTGCCATGGGCGGCTCCTTTCACGGGAAGGCTCCCGTCTTAAAAAAGCACGGCCCGCCCAAGTGGCGGCGCCGCGCTCTAACGTATTACGCTTGCATCTAGCCTACCCTGCACGACAAGCACGCAGGCGTGGCCGAAAAGCGGAACCACAGGTTGAACATTATTTGCCCAACGGCACGGGCACGCCTGTCCAAGAGACGACGCGGCGCCATGCACAAAAAACGACCGGAGCGCGGGGCGTCCGCGATCCGGTCGTGGCGTTTAGTGAACTAAACCTAGCAGGCGGCCATGATGGGGGCAGCGACCTGCTTCTTACGGGAGAGGACGCCCGGCATCCAGACGCCGTCGTGCTCGTCGGCAATGCCCAGGCCCTTCTGAGCGGCCTCGGTCTCGCCCTCGAGCAGGACCTGCGAGCCCTCCTCCATGATGTCGGTGATGCACAGGACAATGCCGTCAGCGCCCTTCTCGGCAGCGTAGGCGCGCATGGCCTCGCGAATCTCGTCGATCATGCCGAGTGCGCGGGTCTTGTCGACAGTCTCGTACTGGCCGATGAGCAGCTTCTTGCCGGCGGGCTCGAACATCTTGATGTCGTTGCCGACCATCTCGGCAGCGGTAAAGGAGCCGGACGGACGGGTGAGGAAGACCTCCATGCCAAACTTGACCGGGTCGACGCCCACCTGCTCGCCGAGCTTGGCGGCGACGGCGCGGTCGACATCGGTGGTGGTGGGGCTCTTGAGCATGAGCGTGTCGGTCATCATGGCCGAGAGCAGCAGCTTAGCCTGGACGTCGGAAAGCTCAACGCCGAGCACGCCGGCGAGCTTGGTGACGATGGTGCAGCTGGAGCCCCAGGGCAGGCAGATGTAGTGCAGCGGGCCGGCGGTCTCGAAGTCGCCGATGCGGTGATGATCGACAACGCCAAAGACCGTGGCGTCCTTAAGGCCGGCGACGGACTGGGCAGACTCGTTGTGGTCGGTGAGGACGACGAGCTGACCGGCCTCGACGGACTCGATCACGCGGGGCTCGGCGATGCCGGCGTCGGCGAGCAGCTTGGCGGACTCGGCCGGAAGCTGACCAAGGGCGCAGGCCTCGTAGGTGTTGCCGGCATACTCAACCTGGTTGAGCAGCTGGGACAGGACGACGGCGCTCATGATGGCGTCGTTATCGGGGTTCTGGTGACCAAAGACAAGAACGTTTGCCATGGATATCCTCCACTTGATATGTGTACTTGGACGTAGCTATGGTAGCACGCCGATGCCGAGCCTTCGCAGACGGAAGGGTCACGGCATATTTTGGGGCAGGCATGGGGGCCAAGACTGTCCCTTTTGCACCGTGTTGGTGCAAAGTAACCTGACCCCCTTGCACCAGCTATTTACCGGCGGCGCGCAGGGCTACGTAGGCGGCGCCGATGATGCCGGCGTCGTTGCCGAGCGAAGCGACCTTGATGGGCGTCTCGCGCGAGGCGGAAAGCGCGTAGCGCTGGAAGTGCTCGCGGACCTTGTCGAGGTAGACATCGGCCGAAGCGGACGCGCCGCCACCGATCAGGAACATCTCGGGGTCAACCACGTTAGCAATAAGCGCCAGGGCACGGCCGAGATAGTCGGCCATGGTATCGGCAGCTGCCAGCGCGAGCTTGTCACCCTCGCGGCAGGCCTGGAACACGTCCTTGGAATCAGAAGGCCCGGTGAGCTCGATGGGCTCGACGCCCGCCTTCTTGCACTCAGCAAGGTAGTTGCTCACCACGCCAGTGGCGCTGGAATACTGCTCCAGATGGCCATGGCCGCCACAGCCGCAGGTGCGCTCCTCAGCCGGGTTCAGGCACATGTGGCCAATCTCACCGCCAGCACCCACAACGCCCGATACCACGTCGCCGTTGACGATTACGCCGCCGCCCACGCCGGTACCGATGGTGACCATCACGACGTTCTGCACGCCCTTGGCAGAACCGAGCCAGGCCTCGCCCATGGCAGCGGCGTTGGCATCGTTCTCGTACTTAACGACCGCGTCGGGGCAGTGCTTTTGAATGGCGATCCTCAGCTCGGGCAGGTTAATGGCAATGTTGGCCTTGACCTTGGCATCGCCCGATGCCGGGATGGGGCACGGAACGGCCAGGCCAATGCCCGCCACAAAGGCACGCGGAATCTGGGCTTTGGCGACCACCTGGTCGATAGCCTCGGTCACCGCGGCAAAGCCCGCAGCGTCAACGATGGGAGGCGTGGGCACGCTGGCCTTGGCAAGCAGGTTGCCGTCCTCGTCGAACAGGCCCTCCTTAACCGAGGTGCCGCCGACGTCGATGCCGATGTAATACTGCTTAGGTTCCATGGGAGCCCACCTTTCTCGTTTAAACATTGCCTGTATGGTACCGCTCCCAAGGCAAAAACCTACCAAAAAGGGACAGGTTTGTTTTGGCAGGCTTTATCTGGGGAAACGCGAATGGTCGCTTAATAGGTCGCGCAAGACCTTCCCCAAATATAAAGGCGCCGGGAGGCGGAGACTCCCGGCGCCCGTCAAAGGGACTGTGTTGTCTGTTGGACCGCACGGCCCATCGCGGCGATAACGCCGACTAGGCCTGAAGTACCTGCAGCTGCTTGTGAATCTCGATGAGCTCCGTCGCCATGACGCGCATGGTCTCGGTACCGGCCATCTGGTCCTCGGCATGCAGCAGAATCAACGGGGCCTCGCCGTTACGCTCGCCGTTGGCCTCCTTCTTCAGAAGCCCCATGTGAACATCGTGGCCACCGTTATAGGCCTCGTCGCCCTGCTTGATAAGCTCCTCGGCGGCGTCAAAATCGCCCTCCTTGGCCTTTTGCACGGCATTGATGTACATGCTCTTGGCGGTACCGACGTAGCTGATGATCTCGAAGCAGGTCATCTGCAGTTCGTTCATATCCTCCATGCGGAGCACCTAGCCCATCACGCTGACGCAGTGGTCGATGATGCCGGCAGCGTTCATGCGGCCGTAGTCGACCATGTTGATGACCTCGACCGGAAAACGACCGGCGGCCTCCTTCTCAAAATCGCCCTTGGTGTAGCCGATCTGCGGACCAAGCAGCAACATGTCGCACTCGTCCAGGTGATCGTGGGCCTCGTTCATGGGACGAGCCTCGACCTCAATATCCAGACCACGGTTTGCAACCTCGGCCTGCATCTTCTGGACCAGCAGGCTCGTGGACATGCCGGCATTGCAGCAGAGCATGATCTTCTTCATGGTTTCCTCCTTATAACTGCGCGGCGCGCAGACGACAACTGGTTGTATTCCTTGCGGCTATTGTGCCCGCTCCCCTGTATCTTTACGCAAGGGAGAGAGCCGCGGGCACCGGCACCGCGTACCGGCGCCCGCAAAGGTGAAAGGGACGAACGTTAGGCGTTCTACTCGGCGAGAGCCTCCTGCTTGGCGATTGCCTTCTCGGAAATCTTCATAAAGGGCAGGTAGACGGCCATGCCAATGACAATCTCGAGAGCCTGCCACACGCCGGCGCGCCAGTCAAAGCCCGTAGCGAGCAGGGCATTGATGACGGGAGGCATGGTCCAGGGCACCTGGGCGATGCAGGGGCTGATGATGCCTGCGCAGGTAAGGCCATAGGTGATGCCGATGAACAGATCGGGAAGAAGGACGAACGGGATCATGAGCGGCAGGTTGTACACGATGGGGTAACCGTAGATAACCGGCTCGTTGATGTTGAACAGACCAGGCAGGATAGCCATCTTGGAAACGGTCTCGGAAGCCTTGTTCTTGGAGAACAGGAGCGTGTCGAGCAGAAGCATGAGGGTGCAGCCCGAGCCGCCGATGAGGGCGAAGCTGTTAACGATCTGCATGTTCATGTAGTGATCGGGCTGGATGGTGCCACCGGCGGCAAAGGTAGCCATGTTGTCGACGATGAGCATGGTCAGGATCGGCTCGACGGTAGCGCCAGAGATGGTGGACTGGTGAATACCGACGCAGAACAGCAGGTTAGCAAGGGTGTAGATGAGGATAACAGCCCACGGACCGGCGTTCATGATGCTCTTGAGCGGGTTGGAGATGCACGTGGAGATGATGGTGCACAGATCGGTGCCGGCGCACACGGCGAGCAGGGCTGCGGCAAGAGCGAAGATCGCGAGGTTGAGCAGCATCGGGATCATGACGTTGAAGGAGTTGGAGACCGCGGGAGGCACGCCCTCGCCCAGCTTAACCTTGAGCTTCTCGACGCCAGAAATCTTGATGAAGAGCGAGACGGAAAGCAGGGCGATGATAATAGCCGAGAACAGACCGTTGGTGCCGGTGTTGGCAGTCGAAAGGGCGCCCGTGACCTCGGCGGAGGTGATCTTGTCGGTGAGCAGCGGGCTCGTGGCGGCAAGCGAGGCGGTGATCTGCTGCGGCATCATGATGACGAAAGCAGAGATAGCGACGACCACGCAAGCGAGCGGGTTATCGAAACGCTTGTTCTTAGCGAGGCTGTAGCCAATCAATCCGGCCAAGATAATGGCAGAGACGTTGAGGGTGCCCAGCGTAATTGCCGAACCCCACGTCTGAAGGTTGGCAAGGCCCGCCGCATCGAGCGGGAACAGAGGGAACACGACGTTGTTAATAAGAACCGCGATACCCGCAAGGATATAGAGCGGCGTGATGGTCGCGAAGGCGTCACGCAGGGAACGCAGGTGAACCTGGTTTCCCACCTTCGCAGAGACCTCGGCAAACTTGTCGAGGAAGCTCTTTCCGTTGTCACTGGCCATGATTGCTCCTAACTTTCAAATCCGGCCTTTTCCTATGCGCACGGTGGTCTGTCGCCCTCTGCCACCAGATGTGCCATGTGTTGCGCGCAGCGGCGCGCGGTCTGGGCGTTCGCCCGTTCGCTAATCAACCACGTGAGTCGTGGCGACCTGCTTGAGCCAAGCTGCCGACTTCTTAAGGCGGCGCTTGTAGCCGTCCATAAGGTCGACCTCGACAAAACCGTAACGGTTCTTAAAGGCATTCGCCCAAGACCAGTTATCGATGACGGCCCAATAATGGTATCCACGGCACTTGGCGCCCTCGGCAATTGCCTTGGCAACCCACTCCAGGTGCTGGCGTACAAAGTCGACGCGGTAGTCATCCTGGATGGTTCCTTCGGCGTCTCGGTTCTTGTATTCGTCCATGATGCCGATGCCGTTCTCGGAAACGAACCACTCAAGATCGGGGTAGTTCTTAGCGCAGTCCATGCCAAAGTCGTAGAGGCCCTGCGGGTAGATCTCCCAGCCGCGGCTCTCGTTCATAACGGCGTCGGGCCACACGTACTCGTCGGCAAAGTGCGGCAGACCGTACTGGTCGATCTTGCTCGCCGGCGCCTGAACGCGCGTGGGGTGGTAGTAGTTGCAACCGAGCCAGTCGACAACACCCTGCTTAAGAATCTCTTGGTCGCCGGCACGGAACGGAAGCTTAACGCCGCCCTCGGCCAGGCTGTCGAGCACGTCGGCGGGAAGCTCGCCCTTGGTAATGAGGTCGAGCCACCAGCGGTTGTTGATGCCGCTGGTCATACGCACGGCCTCGAGGTCCGCCTCGCTGGGGTTCTCCTTGGTGTAGACCGGGGTAAAGCAGTTGATCATGCCGATCTTGGCATCGCTGCGAACGGCGCCCTCGTCATAGGCGCGACGGTAGTTGGCCACGGCCAGCGCATGTGCCAGCGAGATGTGATACTGCACGGTGCGAGCGCGGCTAAAGTCGTGGAGCTGCGGGAACCACACGCCCTCCTGATAGCGCTGCTCGGGCTCGACGATGGGCTCGTTAAAGGTGAACCAGTACTTGATCTCCTGGCCAAACTCGTGGAAGGCGACGTCGGCGTAATGTGCGTAAGCCTCGACAACCTCACGGCTCTCCCAGCCGCCACGGTTAAAAAGGTAGGTGGGCATGTCAAAGTGGTACAAGTTGACAAACGGCTCCAGGCCGGCTTCGCGAGAGGCGCGGAACAACTCGTGATACCACGCGGCGCCTTCCTCGTTGAGGTTGCCGTCGGCATCGAGCAGACGGCTCCACTGGATGGAAGTGCGATAGGTATCCAGGCCCAAGTCCTTCAAAATGCGAAGGTCTTCCTGGTACTTGGCCATAAAGTCATTGCCGGCGTAAGAGCCAACGCAGTTGTAGAACGAGCCCAGATCCTGGATGGACCAGGTGTCCCACAGGTTCTCGAGCTTGCCGCCCTGGTTCCACTGACCCTCAGTCTGCGGGCCGGACATAGCAGCGCCAAAGAAGAAGTCGTTGGGCAGCTGATACTGTGCCATCAAAGTCCTCGCTTTCGTGTTCTAGAGCTTCCGGTTGGAGACGGGTTTGCTTTGGCAGGTTATCCGGCGCGGGCGCGCACCGGTCATACCGATATCAAACCCGCCAAAACAAAACCGTCCCCAAACGGTCGATCCTGTTCTGCGGAAAGATTCCGTTCGTTGCTTAAACTATAGCGCTCTAATTCTAAAAGTAAAGCGTCTTTTTCTTTTTTCTTTCTCGAGCTTCTTAGATAAAGGTTATATGGGTGCCTTGTTAAGGGTTATACTTACTTGCGTATTGATATATGTCGGAAAGGAGGTTCAATGATTCCCAAATACGAGGCGATAGCTGCAGATATTCGTCGAAGCATCGAGGATGGCACTCTTAAACCGGGCGACAAGCTTCCCACCGTCGTTGAGTTCTGCGAGCTCTATAGCGTTTCCAAAATCACCGTCAAACGAGCTATCGAGCAAATCACCGAGGAAGGTCTTATTACCAGCCGACGCGGATCGGGTACCTACGTTAAGGACACGGCGGGACTTCCCGGTCAGGCGTTTTTCCAGGGCAAAAACGACCGTGCCCAGGGCTTTTCGTATGAGCACCGCGGGGAGAAGGTGACCTCGGTGGTCTACGATTTCTCGATTGTTAATCCACCAGCGGACATCGCAGCCCAGCTGGGAATTGCCGAGGATGACTTTGCCTATCACATCGTGCGCGTGCGTCAGGCCGATGAGAAGCCCATCGTTATCGAGTACACCTACATGCCCCTCGAGCTGATTCCAGGCCTTAAAAAGAAGGACCTGTACGGATCGGTCTACCACTTCATCCGCGAGCAATGTGGGCTGAAGATTTCGAGCTTCCACCGTACCATTCGCGCCGTGGCAGCAACCGAGGAAGAAGCCGAGCGCTTGGACACCAAGCCTGGCTCTCCCCTGCTCGAGCTCACCCAGATTGGCTTTTTGGACAGCGGCGCCGCCTTTGAGTATTCGGTCTCGCGCAACGTTGGCGACCGCTTTGAGTTGCACAACGTAACGTTGGCATAGGTTTTTGTAGTCATCCGGGCGCTCGCTTTGAGCTGTTTTGTGCAGCGCCCGCGCAACACAATGGGGGTATGAACATGTCCGATTTGATTAAGCTGACGCCGATCTTCCACGAGAAGATCTGGGGCGGTCGCCAGCTCGAAACCGTATTTGGCTACGACATTCCCGATGGCCCCATCGGTGAGTGCTGGGCCATCTCGGCCCACCCCAACGGCGACTGCCAGATTGCGGAGGGCCCGTATGCCGGCCACACGCTGTCGTGGCTGTGGGCCGAGCATCGCGAGCTCTTTGGCAACTGCGAGGGCAAGGAGTTCCCGCTGCTCATTAAGATTCTGGACGCCAAGGACGACCTTTCGATCCAGATTCATCCCAACGACGAGTACGCTGCCGAGCACGAGAACGGTAGCCTGGGCAAAACCGAGTGTTGGTATGTGCTGGACTGCGAGCCCGACGCCACGATCATCGTCGGCCAGCGTGCCAAGGACCACGCCGAGGCCGCACAAATGATCGAGGACGGCCGCTGGGACGACATGCTCAACGTACTGCCGATCCACAAGGGCGACTTTTTCCAGATTGATTCCGGTACCGTGCACGCCATCAAGACCGGCACGCTCATTTTGGAGACGCAGCAGTCGAGCGACGTGACGTATCGCCTGTACGACTACGACCGTCCCGGCACCGACGGCAAGCTGCGCCCACTGCACATTGAGCAGAGCCTCGACTGCATCGACTTTGATGCCCAGGCTCCGACCGACGGCACGATAACCGCGCCCGAGGTGGACGGCGTAACCGAGCTCGAGTCCAACCCCTGCTACACCGTCGATCGCGTGCGCGTCGACGGCAGCAAGACCCTCGACCAGCGTTGGCCTTTCATGTGCCTGTCGGTCATCGACGGCGAAGGCACCATCTGCGGCGACCCCGTCCACAAGGGAAGCCACCTGCTGGCCCCGAGCACCGTCAGCTCCATCGACCTCGAAGGCAAGATGGAACTGATCATCAGCCACCTGTAGGTCGCACCAACAACCCAAACGCAACAAGGGGCTCTCCCGTCCATGTGCGGGAGAGCCCCTTGCCATATCTATTTATCAGCCCACCCGGCTCTCCAGATCAAAAAGCGAACGAGCAGAGCGACGTTCGCAAGCACCGTTACCCAAGGACCTGGGCGGGCGTATGGGGCAACATCGATCGCGAGTTCCGCACGAGCCGGAGAGCACTTAATGTGCTCTCCGTGCGAGCAGGACTGCCCGAGCAGGCGATGTTGCCCCATACGCCCGCCCAGGTCCGCCGGGATTATGACAGCTTGACGATCGGAGCGAATCCCTTCATGAGCTTTTTGGTCTGGCCGGTCTTTTCGAACTGGACCTCGATCATGTCTCCGGCGACCGAGATCACGGTACCCGTGCCAAAGGTCTTATGGCTCACGGTATCGCCCGCGGCAAAGTCCTGCGATGCGCTGGCGCGATCGACCTTGCGCTCCACCGTCGGGGACACCTTGGACGACGGCTTTTTGGCTCGCGGCGCGCCCGAGCCAAAGGTCGAGGCAACACGGCCGGCGTCGGGCGAGACCCCACGATGGCGCTCGGTCCCGTAGCTGCTGCCGCCAAAGAAATCGTCAAAGCTCGATCCACCGCGCGAACCGGAACCGCCGGTCGAGCGCGTATGCGAGCCAAACACCTTGCCGCCATACATATCCGAACCCATGCCCGAGCCAAAGGTGCCGTGACGGTCGCCGCGCTTCTCCCAGCCCGTGCCTTCAAAACCGGCAGAACCGATACCGCTAAACTCGATATCCTCAAACGGAATCTCATTGAGGAAGCGCGAGCGCGGGTTGGCAGAGGTCGAGCCGTAGGTGCGACGCGTGGCCGCATAGGTCAGGAACAGGCGCTTGCGGGCGCGCGTGATGGCGACGTAGGCCAGGCGACGCTCCTCCTCAAGCTTACCCGGGTCATCGCTGCCGCCAAAGTCGTGCACGTGCGGGAAGATGCCCTCCTCCATGCCGGCCACGAACACCGCCGGGAACTCCAGGCCCTTGGCGGAGTGGATGGTCATCATGGTGATGGCATGCGTCTCGCCGGCCAGGGAATCCAAGTCGGAGCGCAGGGCCAGCCACTCCATGAGTGCCGGCAGCGCCTTACAGGTGAGCGGACCGTAGGTGCGCTCAATCTCGTCGGCATGCACGGCACCCGCCGGCATCTCCGTCGGCGCGGCATACGCGTTGCCCGCGATGGCAGCAGCCAGGGCATCCTGCGGAAACAGCGCCGGAGCAGCCAGACTATCGAGCGGATTGGAGCCCGCGGCATCGCGCGCGCCGACGAGTGCCTCAAACGAGGATGCCGGGGCAGATGGCCCCGGTTCGGGCGCAGGCGCGCTCACCACGACGGGCTCGGGCTCGGCGCCGGCAGGCACGTCGGCAACACCGGCTGCGCGCAGCTCTTCCAAGCTCTCGAGCGTACCCTCGATGTCCTCGTGCGTCTCCTCAAATTCGGCAGCGACGCCCAGGAATTCCTGGATGTTCTCGGCGCGGCTCTCGGACTCCATGGTGCCCTCGGCGCGGAAAGCCTGCAGTAGGCCCGTCTTATCGACGATCATCTCGACAACGTCCTTGAGCTCGCCGTCCATGCGGCGACCCTCGCGCACCAGCGACACAAAGCTCGACAGGCCATTGCGCACCTTGGCGCTAAACATGCCGGTTTCGGCGCACGCGATCTCGCAAGCCTGGAAGAACGAGCAACGGTTGTCGCGCGCCAGCTGCTCAATCTTTTGGATCGAGGTGGAGCCGATGCCGCGGCGCGGCGTGTTGATGACGCGCTTGACGCTCATCTCGTCTGCCGGGTTCACGATCATCTTGAGGTAGGCCATGACGTCGCGGATCTCGGCACGATCGAAGAATCGCGTGCCGCCCACAATCTTGTAGGGCACGCCTGCGCGCAGGAACATATCTTCGAGGATACGCGACTGGGCGTTGGTGCGGTAGAACACAGCAATATCGTCGTAGCTCGTGCCCTTGGAGTGCAGCTTTTCGATCTCGCCGGCAATCCAGCGGCCCTCGTCGCGCTCATCGCTTGCCTGGAAGGCCTGGATCTTCTCGCCGTCGCCCTCGGCCGTAAACAGGCGCTTCTCCTTGCGCTGCGAGTTGTGACGCACCACGGCGTTGGCGGCGCTCAGGATATGACCCGTGGAGCGGTAGTTCTGCTCTAGCTTGACGGTCTTGCAGTTTTTAAAGTCCTTCTCAAAGTCCAGGATATTGGTGATGTCGGCGCCACGCCAGCTATAAATGGACTGGTCGTCGTCGCCCACGACCATGAGGTTTTGGTACTTGGCGGCCAGCAGGTTGGCGATCTCGTACTGGACGTGGTTGGTGTCCTGATACTCGTCGACGCTAATGTAGCGGAAGCGCTCCTGGTACTTGTCGAGCACCTCGGGGCGGGTGCGCAGCAGCTCGAGCGTGCGCACGAGCAGGTCGTCGAAGTCCATCGCGTTGGCGGCGCGCAGGCGGCGTTCCAGCTCCAGGTAGACCTGCGCGGCCTTTTTGTCATTGGGGCTGTCGGCGGATTTGAGCATGTCCTCGGGGCCGATCATGGCGTTTTTGGCCGAGCTGATCTTGCTGCGGATCATGTTGATGGGGAACTGCTTTTGCTCGATACCGAGCGCCTGCATAATGTCGCGCACCATGCGCTTTGAGTCATCGTCATCGTAGATGGTGAACTGACCGGTGTATCCCAGCAGGTCGGCGTCCTCGCGCAGCATACGCACGCACATGGCATGGAAGGTGCATACCCACATGCCACGGGTGCCGCTGGGAATGAGTGCCGCCAGACGCTCACGCATCTCGGCCGCGGCCTTGTTGGTAAACGTGATGGCAAGGATCTGCCAGGGCTTAACGCCCAGGTCGCCGAGCATATGTGCGATACGGAAGGTCAAGACGCGGGTCTTGCCCGAGCCGGCGCCGGCAAGGACCAGCAGCGGGCCCTCGGTGGTCAGGACCGCCTCGCGCTGAGCGGGATTAAGGCTGTCGATGTCGACGAGCGGCTTGGCGGGCTTGGGCGCCGGCGCGGGAGCGTCGTAGATGTCGAGCGGAACGAGCTCGGGCTCCGGCGCAGCAGGGGCGGTGTATGCATCGAGCGGCACGGGTTCCGGCGCGGGCGGCACAGGTACCGCGACATTCTTTTCCCAGGGCAGGGGCTGGGTCATGGGCGACTCCTCATCTGACGGACGGCGCGCCTGCGGGCAGCGCCATAGTTTGAGCCGTACCAGTATACCGAGCCGCGCGGACACCGACGCAAATCACACCACGACTCCGTCCGCCACCATCGGGCCCGCCCCAGCGGATTTGGCGCAATGGGGTCAGATTTGTCTGCACCAAGCTGGTGCAAAGTAACCTGACCCCATTGCGCCAATCACAGAGCCACCGATGTCACGGTAGCAGCAGCGAGCGGCGGCCAGAGCGAACAAATTGGCATGAAAAGAGGGCGGCATAGACCTTTTGGTCATGCCGCCCTCTTTGAATGACAAGTTGTCGCTCTGGCCGCCGCGCAGCGTCAACCAAGTTACAGGCCGAGCATAGGCTCCAGAACGAAGAAGTATGCGAGCACTACGACGCCCAGGATGATGCGGTAAACACCGAAGCACTTGAAGTCGTGACGGCGGACGAAGCCCATGAGCCACTTGATGGCGATGAGCGAAACCACAAAGGCCACAACGCAGCCCACGCCCAAGATAGCGACCTCGTTGGCGCCGAACGTGCCGCCCTTGATGAAGTATTTGACCAGCTTGAGTGCACTCGCGCCAAACATGACAGGGATGGCCAGGAAGAACGTAAACTTGGACGCCACCGAACGCGTACAGCCCAAAAGCAGGCCGCCGATGATGGTAGAACCGGAGCGAGACGTACCAGGCACCAGCGAAAGCACCTGGAAGCAGCCGATACCCAGCGCAGTCTTCCAGCTCAGGTCCTCGAGCGTGGCGATGGAGCCAAAGTCCAGATTCTCGTCATCGTCCTCATCCTCAGCGGTAGCCGCGGCGGGCGCCGCAAAGTGCGCACCGGCGGGACGTCCACCCGACACCACAGCACGCGAGCCAAACGAACCGGCAACGGCCATTTCCTCGCGCTTGCTCGCGCGCCAGTTCTCGATCACGATAAACAGCACGCCGTACACAATGAGCGCCAGCGCCACGACGGGAGCATTGTAGAAATGCTCCTCCATCCAGTCGTTAAGCGGCAGACCGATCGCCGCGGCGGGAATGCAGCCGAGCACAATCTTGCCCCACAGCACCCAGGTGTCGCGACGGCCCTCCTTGCCCTTGCTGGGCGAGAACGGATTGAGCTCATGGAAGAACAGCACACAGACGGCCAGAATGGCGCCGAGCTGAATCACGACCAGGAACATATTCCAGAACGTCTCGCTCACGTTCATCTTGACGAACTCGTCCACCAAGATCATGTGACCGGTCGACGAAACAGGCAGCCATTCGGTGATGCCCTCGACCAGGCCCATGAAGGCAGATTTTAGAAGCTCGATAATATCCAAAGGGACCCCCTCGTTAGACACCCGCCGATATTGTTCTGCGGACGGTGCGGGCGATGTCCCATTATCAACCGTTCGGGCGCGTCTACGCCTACCCTTACCAAAAAACTCGCCCGTTCACAGAATTGCGAGCGGTCAAACCCAAATCCTTGGGTATAACTGCAACAAGATAAAGTGTCCGGCGGCCAACGCGCCCGCGCCCGCCCGATGCACGAGCCCCGCGCCCGTGCGATAGACCAAGGAGGAAACCATGAACGAGGGCTACACCAAGGTATTTGTTTCACTCGACGGTACTGAGCAGCAGGATTTTGTGCTCGCACGCGCCATCAAGGTCGCCGCGAACAACGGCGCCAAGCTAATCATCGGCCACGTTATCGATTCCACGGCGCTCGAGAGCGCCGGTTCCTATCCGGTCGATCTGGTCAACGGCCTAGAGGAGGCATTTAAGAACTCCATCGCCAAGCAGCTCGAAGAGGCCAAGGCCAATCCCGATATTCCCGAGGTCGAGGTCATGATTCGCGCCGGCCGTATTCGCGAGACGCTCAAGGACGAGATGCTCGACGTGGTTAAGCCCGACTTGGTGCTCTGCGGCGCCCGCGGCCTGTCCTCGATCAAGTATGCGCTGCTGGGTTCGATTTCGACGTTCCTGCTGCGCAATACGGACTGCGACATCTTGGTCGTGAAGTAGCAAACGTACGCCTAACGCATCGCGGAGCGCAAGCCCACGTGCCCAAGTCTTCCAAGAGCGGGACCACCATTACGGTGGCCCCGCTTTGCTTTAGGCTGAGAATTGCTCCAGAACCCTCATTCTCTCAACGGAATCCGTCTGAATTTTCAGAGCGACCCGACCCAAATCTCCGGTTGCAGAGGCAAGTTCTGCAAGCTGGGCAGACACCTCTTCAGCCACTTCCGCCGCGATGTTCTTGATCATCTTGAGTGGCAGATGCAAATCTTGAGACATGAATTCGAAATCTTCAGGAGTCACCCCATCGATCACCCGGTGATCCCCAATATCAATCCCAAGATTATGGTCGTATCCCATTATCGTCGTGCAAACAATATCGTATGCAGGGGCCAACCTCTTTTCCCGCCAACTCGGACTATAAAGAAACGAATGGTTCTTGAGATGCGAGTCGCAATTCCCCAACGCATAATCGACCATTACCTGACGAGCGAACATTTGAGTATCAGCAATTACGTTAGACGATTGCTCTCTTATCAATCGGCCGCAAAGAGCCATATAGCAGCTATCGGGACGTGTCTCGTATTTCATATACGAAGGCCAGCCAACCGCTTGGCAAAAATCCTCCTGATGCAGCCTCAGAGGCACATCGAATCCGCTCATCGACGGCGGCTCATTGCTCCAGATTCTGTCATAACGCTCGGAAAAGAACGCACCAGGAATCGTATCCGAAGCTTCTGAACGGGCAATTTCAAGCCCAGCAGCAGACGCTGCCGTCATGCAAATTAATTCGTTGAACGGCAAATCCGGATGTTTAGTTGAAGCAATCTTGACTATGTGAGTCGAGGGGGCAGAGCCGAGCGGCAGCATCCAATCCCCCGACCCGGCCTTTTTTGCATCTTTACCGCGCGGTAAAAACCAACCGGTTTTAGACTGAGCGCCCGCCAACGACAGCCTCGAATCCTGCATATCATTTGCAATCTCAAACACTTCCGCCTTAGAAAGTGCCTCAAAATCCTCGTCTTGCAGAGGACGATAGCCCGGATCGTAGCTCGATTTCTCATCGCCGAGAAACCTCAAGGCACCAACGCACTCATCGCCCAAACGCTCGAGCATCGATAAATAGTCTGACTGGGGGATTTGAAAACGCATCGACAGCTCATGCCGAACCGGGCCCTCGGGAAGCATGCCCGAAAAGAAGGCCGAAAACTCATTGCTGGCATATGGCTCATGTCGCAAGGGAAGAGAAGCTGAGAGTGCAGCAGCATCGTCGCGTTCAAGATATCCCTCATCATATGCAAACGTCTCGTTTACGGGGTCGGCCCTCTCAAATTCTCCGACCAGCTCAAACGTTCCCCGATACTCACGATAAACCTTTAATGCCATGAGCCGTCGCCCCTCTCCCTCAGGATCAAATCGACCCCCAAGCTGTTAGCGATTTGAAGGGTTTGGCGAAGATTGGCACCCGCCTTTCCACGCTCAAGCTCGCTCACAAAGCGCAAACTGCACTGGTTGAAATCAGCCACATCGCGTTGGGTATAACCGAGCTTCTTCCGGCGCTCACGCAAATATGCACCGAGTTCAGCTGGGTCAAAAATCGTTCGCTCATTCCAGTCTTGCATGCTAATCCCCTATGATTATCCCAAACGGGATAATCATAGCACATCATGATGGAATTATCCCGTTTGGGATAATTGTCTTAACGTGAATGACGCTCCGGGACGTTACACCGCGACGACTACTCAAAGTATTGGAATTTGTTGGTCGAGAAGGCAAACGTGACGACGAAGCCTTCGCCGGGCTCGGATGCCGCGGTGACATCGATACCCATCTTGGAGCACAGACGCGCCACCAGGTAGAGGCCAATGCCCGTTGCGCGCTTGGTGGTGCGGCCGTTGTCGCCGGTAAAGCCCTTCTCGAACACGCGCGGCAGGTCGGCCGCGCTCACGCCGCAGCCGTTGTCCGCGACGGTGAGCTCGATGCGTTCGCTCGCCAGGCCCTCGTCCAGCAACGCGCCCGAAAACACGATCTTTGCGCCGTCCTCGCGCGCATATTTAATGCTGTTCTGAATGAGCTGGCCCAGAATAAACTCGAGCCACTTCTCGTCGGTAAAGACCTCAAAGTCGAGGTTCTCGCACACCGGGGCCACGTGCGCCGCGATGAGCTCGCGCGCGTTGGCCTTAATCGCGCCCGTCACCAAGGTCTTGAGATCCCAGCGGCGAATCAGGTAGTCGCGCTCCACGACTTCCGAACGCGCGTAGTACAGCGCCTGGTCGATATAGCGCTCCACGCGAGCCAACTCACGGCCCAGGTCATCCACACGAGACAGGTCGTCTTCGCTGCCATCCAGGTTTTCCAAAATTAGATGAGCCGCCGCCAGGGGCAGTTTGGCCTCGTGGACCCAGCTCTCGATATAGTCGCGATAGTCATCGGTCTGACGCCGGCCTTCGGCAACCTCGTCGCAAGCGGCTTTGCCCACCCGGCGCAAGACCTCGTACTCGAGCTCGCCCTCGGCATAGGTCGGGCATTGCACCATCTCCTGCACCCATGCGGGGCTCTCGAGCTCCTCGGCCGCGCGCTCCAGCTGACGCAGAAAACGGCGGCGACGCGCGTACTCGACCACGATGCCGAGCATACCAAAGATAAAGGACACGCCGACCGCCACGACCACGATAGAGACGGGTGCACCGGCAACCGTCAGCACAAAGCAGCTCAGCAGCACACCGCACGTCCACACGGCGACGGGAAGCAGCGCTTCTTTAAAGAACTTGCCAAACGACATAGCCGGCCCCTAGACCGAATAGCCTTGGCCGCGATGCGTGGTCAAATACCCCTTGATGCCGATTTTTTCGAGCGTGGTGCGCAGGCGGTTGATGTTGACGGTGAGCGTATTGTCGTCCACGAAGGCGTCGGAGTCCCACAGGTCCTGCATGATGGCCGAGCGCGAAACGATCTTGCCCGCGCGGCTCAGAAGCAGCGAGAGGATACGCAGCTCGTTTTTGGTGAGCTCGGTGCTGGTGCCCGTTTGCGTGTTGGTGACCATTGAGCGGGCGAGGTCGAGCTCCAGCCCCTTGTGGACAAGTGTGCTGCGCTCGCCTGACGCCGCGGTGCGACGCAGCAGTGCGTTGATGCGCGCCACAAGCACACGGGCGCTGTAAGGCTTGGGAACAAAGTCGTCCGCGCCGAGCGTCATGGCCATAACCTCGTCGATCTCGGTCGTGCGCGACGTGAGAACGATGATGGGAACCTCGGATTCGCGACGGACCTCATGGCAGATGTGCTGGCCGTCTTTGACAGGGAGCGTGAGGTCAAGCAGTACCAGGTCGGGCGCGGTGGCGAGAATATCGCGCGAGACATGCTCAAACGATTCGCAGGCCTCGACTTCAAACCCGGCGCGGGCAAGGATGTCGACAAGCTCACGACGAATGGGCTCGTCGTCCTCAACGATATAGATCAGCGCCATTGATTCCGCTCCCCTCTTGGTTGTCTTGTCCCATTATGACCGCAAAGCTGCAGGTACACGCCTCGCGCGGTGCCAGGTGACAGAACTGTTCGCGAGCGGGGGCGTTTTGTCCGCCTCGCACTCGCAGCGGTGGCGGGGACCAAAATGATTCTTTAATCCCCGTCCCAGAAAAATCATTTAGCGGCGGGCGCGGAGCTTTTCGTAGCCTTCGGCGAAGAAGGCGACCGTCGCGGCGTCGGCCTCGGCGGCGTCGGCCTCGGCGGCGTCGGCCTCGGTTGCGGGGACCACGCCGTGCTCGTCGCTCACCAGGAACAGCGCGCCCTTAAGCTGCGCGGGAATGTCTACGCGCGTGACCGGGATGCCCTTGGTCTGGGCCAGTTGCTCGATGAGCGTCGCCGTGCCGCACAGGAACTCGTCCGCCGGCGCCACAAAGGCAAGCTCGCCGTTGTTGACGGCGGCGAGCAGCTCGGGCGCCACGCCGGTCTCGTCGGCCTCGGAGCGAGCCTCTGCGGAGCGGGCGCGCAGCGCCTTGGCCGACGTATCGGCGAGCGGCTCGTACTCCCCCACCGTCATGGCGGCGTTGCCGTTGACGTCGATCACCAGCATGAGCACGCCGTCATGTGCGGTGTAATCGCCCTCGGCAAGCGACCACTCAACGTGCTGTTTGGCCCAGCTGAGCATGTTATGGGTAAGCGGCTCGCCCTGCACCAGGCGCTCGGACAGTGCGCGGATGTGGCGGTTGAGCATGGGCACCTTTTTGTTGGACATGCGCCAACGGCAGACAAGCGCGGGCTTGTCGAGCGTGAACTTCTCGACCGCCTCCTGATTGGCGCAAAAGTCCTCGTACGCACGCTGATCCTCGGCATTGCCAAACAGCTCGGCATCATCAATCTGGGGCATGGTCATACCTTTCGTGTTAGTCATTCCGTCCTCTTATACCAAAAAGACGGCCCTCCAAACGGAGCAGCCGTCTTTTGCGGAGATTATTTTAGAAGCGAGGCTAGTCCAAGGGACGAGATAACATCCCATCCTCCCCAGTCAACCTAACAGGTCGGCGAGGGTTGCCCAGGTGCCGCAGATTGCCGTGAAAGAGGAGCGACGCGTACTTGGGTACGCGAGCGACGAATGAGCGGCAAGGTGCGGTGGCTGGGCAAGCCGCAGCGCCACCTCCCTACTTAGTGGCGGAAGTGGCGGGCCCCCGTAAAGACCATCGCGATGCCATGCTCATTGCAGGCCTGGATGCTTTCGTCGTCGCGCTTGGAGCCGCCGGGCTGGATGATGCAGGTCACGCCGTGCGCGGCAAGCACGTCGACGTTGTCGCGGAACGGGAAGAACGCGTCGCTTGCACAGGCAAAGCCGCCCTTCTCCACGCCCTCGCGCTCGCAGAAGTCCTCGGCGCGCTCGCAGGCAAGTAGCGCAGAGTCAACGCGGTTAGGCTGACCCGGGCCCATGCCAATGCCGGCCTTACCCTTGGAGACCAGGATGGCGTTGGACTTAACGCCCTTGCAGACCTTCCAGGCAAACTCGAGCTCGGCCATCTCGGCGTCGGTGGGCTTGCGGTCGGTGGGGAACGTAAAGGTCGCGGGATCCTCGATCACATGGTCGACTTCCTGCACCAGCATGCCGCCGTCGATGGAGCGCAGCTCCACCTGGGCGCCGTGGTCCACGCCGCCGGTGGCCAGCACGCGCAGGTTGGGGCGCTTAGCCATGCGCTCGAGCGCCTCGGCAGTGTAGCTCGGGGCGATGATGACCTCGACGAACTGCTTGTTCTGATCGGCAAAGTGCTCGACCAGCTCATAGGGAACCTCGCGGTTGCAGGCGATGATGCCGCCAAAGGCGCTCTTGGGATCGCAGGCGAAGGCGCGGTCGTAGGCGGCCGTGATGTCCTCGGCAACGGCGGAACCGCAGGGGTTCTGGTGCTTGAGGATCACGCAGGCCGGCTCGTCGAACTCGCGGACCAGGTTCCAAGCGGCGTCGGCATCCAGATAGTTGTTGTAGCTGAGCGGCTTGCCCTGGATCTGCTCGGAGCCAACGAGCGGGAACTGCGAGCTCGCGGTGTTCTCGCAGCCCTCGGCAAAGCGGTAGACCGTAGCCTTCTGCTGAGGATTCTCGCCATAGCGCAGGTCGTCGACCTTCTCCAACGAGATCTCGAGCTTGGCAGAGGTATCCGCCACGTCGCTTGCCTGGGCGGCAAGCCAACGGGAGATAGCCGTGTCGTAGGCGGCGGTGGTCTGGTAGACCTTCACCTGCAGGCGACGACGGGTGGAAAGCGTGGTGCAGCCACCGGTCTCGTGCATCTCGGCCAGGACGGCATCATAGTCGGCAGGGTCGGAAATGACGGTAACGCTCGTGGCGTTCTTGGCGGCAGAGCGCAGCATGGAGGGGCCACCGATGTCGATGTGCTCGATGGCGTCCGCGAAGGTGACCTCGGGGTTGGCGACGGTCTTCTCGAACTCGTACAGGTTGACGACGACCAGGTCGATCAGCTTAATGCCGTGCTGAGCGGCCTCCTGCATGTGCTGCTCGGAATCGCGGCGGGCCAGCAGCGCGCCGTGAACCTTGGGGTGCAGGGTCTTAACGCGGCCGTCCATCATCTCGGGGTAGCCCGTGAACTCCTCGATGGGGGTTACGGGAACGCCCGCGTCCTCGATGGCACGAGCCGTGCCGCCCGTAGAGATGATCTCGACGCCAAAGTCGTCAACCAGCGTCCGTGCGAAATCGACGACGCCCGTCTTATCGGTAACCGAGATCAACGCGCGTGCGATCTTCACATCAGATCCCATGCAGTCCTCCTGTCTGGTACGCCGCCGTGCTCTGTGAGTCGGTGATACGTCGATCTGCAGCGCTCGCGCAGCGGCATTGAAAATACTGATTCAATGTAGCGCATCGAGCGCATCGATGCACCCCGCAACGGGCGCATGTGCAGAAAAAGTTTGCGAGCGGAGGGGATGGGCACGGCACTGGGCACGGTGAGTTCATGGAACACAGGGGCACCATAATTTGATGCCAATGGCGTGGTAGAACTGTGCTCGATATGCATCCGCAAAAGAAAGAGGCACCATGGTCTCGCGGGTTCTCTACCGACCGTTTGATACCGAAGACTTCGACGCCATCGCGCTGATTCTGCAGCAGCTTTGGCATAACAATTCGGATAACGATGAGTACAACCGCCTTGAGGCCGCGTGCGACCTCGCCTACTGCCTTTCGTCGTCGACGTTTTCACAGGTTGCGGTGATTGACGGCGAGGCGCGCGGTATTGCACTTGCACGCGCAGGACAGAACTCCGGCGTCACTATCAACGAGCATTGGATGGATACCGAACGCGCACTGCTATCGCAGATGCGTGAGCTGGAGCCCGATGCCTGCGCCGAGTATCTCTCGTTTGTGCGCGCAACCATCCGAACCAACAACCGCCTGCTCGAGAGCAGCCCGTTGCCGCACGACAACGAGGTCACGCTGCTGGCCGTGGATCGCGACGTCCATGGCCTGGGCGTTGGCACGGTTCTGCTCGATGCCGCGGTCTCGCACCTGTCCTCGCTTGGAGCGACGAGGGCGCACCTGTACACCGACTCCAACTGCTCGTGGAAGTTCTACGAGCTGCACGGCTTTAAGCGCACGGCCACGCACCGCGCCAACCGCGAAGAGCGCCGTCACGACATGCCGCGCGAAAGCTTCCTCTACGAACTCGACCTAACAGCCTAAACCTGGCAGCCATACCTAGTCATTTAGGAACGTTCCCAGTGATTAGTCGTTGGGGACAGCCTTCGTAGGTAGCGCATAAAAATGGGATGGATCCGTCGGCAGTCGCCGGAGAAGATCCATCCCAAAAATCAGAGCGCACTAGAACGTTCCGCCGCCTCCTCCGCCGACGCCGCCACCGCCGCCACCGGAAAAGCCACCGCCACCGCCGCCGCTCGAGCTATCGGAACTCGAAGCCAGCTCGCGGATGGTCTCGTGATACACATCATTGAACGAATCGAGCGGAGACTCGTTGCCGTAGTGATGGTAATACCACCAGTAGCAGGGGTAGTTGTCGTAGAAATCGTCGCTGTTGCGCAGGTCCGCAGGCACGGCCTCGGCCAGCTGTCGCAGCACTTCTTTCGAAACGCCCAGGGCAACGCCCATCACCAGCAGCTTGTTCCACAGAATCAGATCGCTGGGGATGGCCTCCTTCAGGCGCGTAAAGTCCTCGAGCCAATGCTTAAGCGCCTTGCAGCGAGCCGCCACTTCGGCGCCCTCCGGCGTGTAACGGCGGAAGGTGCAGCTCAGGACAAAGCCCACGATCGTGACGGGGATCGAGATCATAGCGGCACCGACGTTGGCGTCCGCAAAGTCGGTATAGAACAGAGAGCCCAGAATGCCAAAGACAATGATGATGCCGAGAACCAGGCCGGCCACCATCGCGATAGTGCCATCCGATGCTATAAGCTCGCGCGCTTCCAGCTTGCCCTTAACTGTGCTCTGATAGTCCTCGAGCTTGTCGCCAACAGATGTGGTACGCTCGCTAGCGTACTCCTCCAGCTCACTAAACGTGCGCGAACGGACTCCGTCCTTATCGGGCTTAACGCCGGCGAAGAAGACCTTGAGCACATCGCGATCGATGCCGTCCTTCTTGGCAGCCTTCCAGGCCTCGTCGGTCACTGTGATGCGATACGTCTGCTCCTCTTTTTCGCGACGGAGCAGACCCTTCTTCTTGGTCTCGGTCGCTTCTTCCAGCTTGATCACGCGGTCGTCGGTCAGCTTCATCAGTGTGGCGATATATGCCTGATCGGGTACCTCGTTCCAGCTCATGAGGGCCGAAAGCACGGCGGGATGGTCGGCCGAGGGCACATCGCGGAAATATTCGTCCTGGAAAAGCGGCTTGGGCTTGCGGCGGCGCAGCTTGAGCATAACGATTGTGCCGGTAAAGGCCACCGCCGCAACAACACTTAGCACGGCAAGTGCATTGGCAATCATGCGAGCGTGAGCGCGGCGGGCGTTAGCTTCGTCGGCCCATTCCTTCTCTTCGCTCAGGATCGTTGACATGCGCTCTTCGCCCGAAGCGGCAAGCTGCGGCACCCAGTCGCCGGGGAAGGCGATGCGTGCCTCGGCGAATTCGCCCTGATGCACGCAGGGAATGGTATAGGTGACCATGGGTTCGTCCGCATCGAGCGATACATCGCCCGTCAGCGGGCCGTGGCCCCATGCGCGGAAGTTATCGCCCTTGACGGCCGCCGTCCCGGCAGCGGCATTTGCGAAGTACACTTCCATCTCGACATCGTCGGAATCCGCCGACCAGCCGTCACCCACGAACTTCCAGTAGAGCTCGGCGGTATCGGCCCAGTTCATAACCGCACCGGTCATGGTGTAGCTCACGTAATAGATTGCACTGTCACCGCTCTCGTGAGGGCTGAACACCTTAATCCTTACGCCGTCACCGGCCTGCTCGATCGTATAGACGCCAGAGTCGCCCTTGTTCGCGCTATCGACTTTGTTAAACGCGGTGTCCCCTTCCTCGACACTCAGCACATCGACGCCCGCCGTGCCACCCTGCTGGTTGGTACCCGTATTAATCTCCCAAAACACGCCGTTGATGTCGTCATCGAATTCAAACTGGCGCCCCTCGACAACGGTCAGCGATCCATCGGCCTCGACCGTGGCACTGATGTAGGTTTGGGTCATGGAATAACCGTCGGCGTGTGCGGCGGCGGGCAGTAGCAGCAATGCAAGCGCGACGAGTGCGCAGACGGAAGCAAATCGCGCAAACAGGCGGCGCTGCCGACAGGTTTTGGCAACGGGGGCGTTCATAGGCACATCCTTTGTCTGTGATACCAGCAACGCCATTGTCCCACGTTTACGGGCGCACATGACGAACATCTAGGCCAGCGGAGTATCAAACGGGACGAAAGTCACGCCCGCGGCCGGCACATGGGGACGTTCCTTATCTGCCGGCAATCTGGGACACTCCTTGGCATAGCCCGCTCCGGCAATAGATACCACTTCATAGCTCCGTCACAGGTGTAGCGGCTTTGTGTTGCCGCGACGCGCACTGATTGAGTCCGCGAGCAAGGGGCATAAAGCAGTTGAGCGAAAACGGTTTGCCCCTTTGCCGTTCGCTTGAGGATCATGTCCCCCTTTTCCGCGGAAACCCCGGCAGTTGCGAAGAGCTGCCGGGGTTTCTGTCGTTTGAGGGGTTGGGCTGGCGGGTGGCGATCGAGCTGTCGAGCCGGTGCCTCCCCCACCTCCCGCGCTATACTCGTCCGCATGGATATCAACGCACGCAACATAGCAACACACGCCGCGGACGCACCGGCAACGGCAGAGCCCACCCCCGTCGTGGGACGCTTCGCCCCGTCGCCCTCGGGCCGCATGCACCTGGGCAACGTGTTCAGCTGTCTGTGCTCGTGGCTTTCGGCCCGCAGCCAGGGCGGCGGCATCGTGTTGCGCATCGAGGACCTGGACGATCGCTGTAAGCGGCCGGAGCTTGCCGCCCAACTGATTGACGACCTGGCTTGGCTGGGGCTCGAATGGGACGAAGGCCCCTACTACCAGCATGATCGCCTAGACCTGTACGAGCGTGCTCTGCATCAACTGCAAGACGCCGGCCTCACCTATCCCTGCTTTTGCACGCGCGCCGAACTCCATGCCGCGAGCGCACCGCACGCGAGCGACGGCACACCCATCTACCGCGGCGCCTGCCGAGGCCTTTCTGCCGAAGAGGTTGCCCGCCGCAGCATCCTGCGCGCTCCGGCCACGCGCCTGCGCGTGCCCGTCGTCGACGACCTCGCAGACGACGTGATCGAATTCGTGGACCGCACGTACGGAGCCCAATGCGAGGCACTCGCCACCGAGTGCGGAGACTTTTTGGTGCGCCGCAGCGACGGCGTGTTTGCCTATCAGCTGGCCGTGGTGGTCGACGACGCTGCCATGGGCGTCACCGAGGTTGTGCGCGGATGCGACCTGCTGGGCTCCACGCCGCGCCAAATCTACCTGCAGCATCTGCTGGGACTTCCAACGCCGCACTACGCACACATTCCGCTGCTCATGTCGCCGGATGGCCGCCGCCTTTCCAAGCGAGACCGCGATTTGGACCTGGGCGAACTACGCGCACGCTTTGGCACGCCCGAGACGCTGCTGGGATGGCTCGCCGGGCAAACGGGCATCGCGCCGGACGCCACACCGCGCTCTGCCGAGCAGCTGGTCGAGCACTTTAGCTGGGTTGTTATCCGTACGCATCGGGAGAACATCACTGTAACGGTCGAGTAGCCAGCCACCCCGCCTCTACGCAACATCCCAGGGCTGGAGTTCGTCACCCAAGCGAACGATGCAGTCATAGAGCACGGTGTGGCGCTCGGCCGGGTTGGCATCCCGATGAAAATGCCCGTAGTACCAGCGCTTATAATCCAAGCGGTCTTCCAGCTCATCGAAAAATGCAGTAAGACGATCAACGCCGGGGCAATTCCAGCCGGGTGCCGGATAGAGCGTGGGCGAGAGCATGCGCGTGGAGCAGGTGTGGGTGATTACGTAGTCGACCTTCCAACCCACGCTGTCGAGCCTTGCCCGCGCCTCCCCAAAGTTGCGCTCGTCCGGCAGCTCCTGCGGCCACCAACTGGAATACGGCACGCGATATTCCTTGTCCACGCTCGTGGCGCCGCCCATGGTAAAGATCGTTGAGCCGTCGAGTTCAAAAACCTCGCCGCGCGTCAGGCGCCGTATGGGCGAGGTATCCGACAGGCGCTGCGTCAGCCCACCGTGCCACAACTCCATGGGTCGCTCCGCCCAGTGATCGAAACGCTCGTGGTTGCCGTCGACAAACAGCACGGTGTAGAGGCGCGACTCCAGCCAAGCAATATCGGCACATTCCTCGGCAGAAAAGTCCCAGGGAAAGCCAAAGTCGCCCGCGATGATGAGATAGTCGTCGCTCGCCAGGCTATCCCCAAGCTCCCAATCGCGGAGCTTTTGCATGTCAGCGCCGCCATGGACGTCGCCCGTCACATAGACCGTCATCGGATCACCACTTCCCCGTAAGTCGCTAGCCCACATTCTGCACGATCACTAAGCCAACCGTTCCAACCCTTCCATCCTTTAGGGCTTACCCCTCGTTCTTCCATCCAAACGGGTCAAGCACCCAAAAACCAGATCGAGCACGCCGCCGGTCATCATGGCACCGGCAAGGGCAATGCAAACGTGCAAAGAGCTGGCACTTCGGAGCACGTCGAATGGCCCCAGAACAGCCAGCAGCGCGACCGCTGCGCCGGCTACGCACAGCGCAAGGCACGGTCCTGCGTCCTTAACGCACTTCTTTGCGAGATGCTTTGCGTTGTCACCCATCGATATCGAACTCCTTAGAGGGCCGTTGTTCAGATGCATGCCGCCGCGGCGGAGCATGGCGGCAGGGTAAGTGTCACATGCCGTGCGGACATCAATGGAGAAACCGCCTGCTCGACCAACCTTTGACGCCGTTTTGCACCGGCACTACATCCCCCGCTATCGAGGTCTAATACTTTTCCCACCGCTACCCAAAAACTCATCCAACATTAATCTTGGCTCAAGAATCGCTTAATCTATAACCTGCACTATAGAGTTCGACCAAGGGCGGGGCGGCGCCGCGCAACGCAGGCCGCCGAACGCTACGCTCGCGCCCGGGCAGATCGCCCGGCGTCGCGCCCATCGAACGAAAGGACAGGTCATGAACGACCTCGAAAAAGTTGAAACCATCCGCACCAAGTGCAACGTGAGCTACACCGATGCCAAGGCGGCGCTCGACGCTGCCGACGGCAGCGTTTTGGATGCCATCATTTGGCTCGAGTCGCAGGGCAAGACCCAGACCACGTCGGCGCACGCCGCCACCGAGTCCGCGCCGGTCGATGAGCCTTCGGCCGAGATGGTCGCCGCGCAGGCCGCCTACGAAAAGTCGAGCGAAAAGACCGACTTCTCCAAGAAAATGGACAGCGTGTGGGAGTACCTCAAAAAGCTCTTCCGTCTGAGCCTGGACACCAAGTTTATCGCCACGCGCCGCGATGCGATCATCCTCAACATTCCCATCCTGATCCCCATCGTCGCGCTGTTTGCCTGGGGCGCTACGATTTGGCTGATGCTGATTGGCCTGTTCTTTGGCATGCGCTACCGCATCGATAGCGACGGCGACGTGCCCGGCAGCATCAACAACCTTATGAATCACGCCGCCGATGCCGCGGACGACATCAAGCAAAATCTCAACGACGACAAGTAATCGCAGACGGGGGCACGCATGGCACGGATCCTGATCGTAGAGGACGAGGAGAAAATCGCCCGCTTTGTGACGCTCGAGCTGGAGCACGAGGGCTACCAGGTGGAGCACGCCGCCGACGGCCGCACCGCCGTGGACCTGGCGCTGGAGCGCAACTACGATCTGATTCTGCTCGATGTGCTGTTGCCGCAGCTCAACGGCATGGAGGTGCTGCGACGCGTCCGCAAGCACAAGGATGTACCGGTGATCATGGTCACCGCGCGCGATGCCGTGATGGACAAGGTGGCCGGGCTCGATGCCGGCGCCGACGATTACCTGACCAAGCCGTTTGCGATTGAGGAGTTGTTCGCACGGATCCGCGTTGCGCTGAAGCGCTCGGAGGCCGTGCGGGCGGCTTCGGGCGTTGGCGGCGTTGGGGCCGGGGAGGGCGCTACGGGTGCCGCTGCGATACCCCCGGCTGGAGACTCGGCCAAGACCTCAGCCGCGCCCTCCCCCGCCGCGCTCACCGTGGGTTCGGTCGCGCTCGATCCCGACCGCCGCGAAGTCACGGTCGGCGGCTCGCCCATCGTGCTGACCGCCCGCGAGTTCGACGTCCTCGCCCTGCTTATGGCACATGCCGGCACCGTGCTCACGCGCGAGCGCATTGCGCACGAGGCGCTGGGCTACGAATACGTGGGCGACACCAACAACGTCGACGTGCACATCGCGCACCTGCGCGCCAAGGTCGAGGACGCCGGCAGCGCCCGCATCATCCAGACCGTGCGCGGGGTGGGCTATGTCTGCCGTGCGTAACGCCGAGGCCAAGCGCGTCACCTCCATCGCCCGCGCCATCAACTGGAGCTATATGTGGCGCCGTCTGATGAGCTACATCTGGCTCGATCTGTTGCTGGTAGTGATTGCGGCGGCGATCCTCGTCTATGGATACAACCAGACACTGCCCGACGACACGTTTACCGCAGGATGGATCCCCGGTGCCACCGTTCACGGCATGTCGCTGACGCCCGCGCGCGGCTGGGACCCGACAACGCTCACCTATACCGTCGAGCTTGCGCGCACCACCAAGACCTTCCCCCTCGCGCAGGACCTCGTCGCGCTATGGCCTCTCTACCTTGTCGTTGTGGGTTGGCAGGTCATCAGCGTGCTCAACATGCTCGGCGGCGCCCGCCGCGTGCGCCGCACCATGGAGCCGCTCAACGATCTGGCCCTGCGCGTGGACGAACTCGGTCGCATGCAGCTCTCCGGCGGCAAAATGGAAACACTGGAGCAGGCCATCGCGCGCGCAAGCGTCGACTCGCCGAGCGTCACCACCGGCGACGCCGACCTGGCAAGCATCGAGGTCGCGCTCAACCGCCTGCTGCGCCAGATGCAAGAGGCCAAGCTGCAGCAGATGCGCTTTGTCAACGATGCAAGCCACGAGCTACGCACGCCCATCGCGGTGATTCAGGGCTACGTAAACATGCTCGACCGCTGGGGCAAAGACGATCCGGACGTGCTGGCGGAGTCCATCGCCTCGCTCAAAGCCGAAAGCGAGCACATGCAGGAGCTCGTGGAGCAGCTGCTGTTTTTGGCACGCGGCGATGCCGGGCGCACGGTCCTGCGGCGCGCGCATACCAACCTGGCAGCACTGGTCGGCGAGGTGTGCGAGGAATCGCAGATGATCGATACCGAGCACACGTATCGGCTAGCCTTTGACGCTGCGCTTGCCAGCGACCCACGCTGCGACGCGCCCGTCGACGTGGCGCTCGTGAAGCAGGCTCTGCGCGTGATCGTGCAAAACGCCGCCAAGTATTCGGACGCGGGCACGACCGTCACATTTGGCATAGCGCCGGATGCGGGCGCGGACAAGATCGACATAAGTGTTGAGGACGAGGGCATCGGCATGAACCAGGAATCCGCAGCTCACGCGTTTGAACGGTTCTACCGCGCCGACAACGCACGCGATGCCGGCACGCAGGGCTCGGGTCTGGGGCTTGCCATTGCCAAGTGGATCGTCGATAGCCATGGCGGTGTCATTGGCGTGACCTCAGTCGAGGGCGTCGGCAGCCGCTTTACGATTCGCCTGCCGCGCTAGGAAGCCCCTCGGCATAATCAGAACCACCCTTAAAAAGGGTGGTTTGCTCTTAGGGTATAACCCACGGGCC
>URPJ01000016.1 GCA_900549745.1 uncultured Collinsella sp.
GCGGGCGCCCGGTCGGCGGCCCGTTCTGGGCGCGCCTCAATCGTAGCCCGAGACGATCCCGGGCTGACAATTTCGACTGTAATGGACGTTCTTAAACGACTATGACCCCTTTGCACCAGTTTCTGTCGAGTCGGTGCTTCTCGCGGGTTGCCCGTATAATGTTTTGCGTATGAACCGCAACCAAGGAGTTCCAGTTTATGGACCAGAGCCTTTTTAAATTCGACCTGATCGCCGAGGATCCGACGACGCATGCGCGTGCCGGCGTGCTGCACACCCCGCACGGCGACATCGAGACGCCGATCTTTATGCCCGTGGGCACCAAGGCAAACGTCAAGGGCATCCCCACCGAGACCGTCAAACAGCTCGGCGCCCAGATCGTGCTTGCCAACACCTATCATCTGTCCATGCGTCCCGGCGAGGACACTATCGCCGAGCTGGGCGGCCTGCACAAGTTTATGAACTGGCACGGTCCTATCCTCACCGACTCGGGCGGTTTCCAGGTGTTCAGCCACAACGACGCCGTCAAGCTCACCGACGAGGGCGTGCGCTTTATCGTCAACGATTACGACGGCCGCCACGTGTTCTGGACACCCGAGGACAACATGGAGATCGCCATGAAGCTCGGCTCCGACATCTGCATGCAGCTGGACCAGTGCCCGGGCTATCCCGCCACGCGCGCCTACGTTGAGCGCGCGGTGGAGCTGTCGAGCATGTGGGCCGAGCGCTGCTACAAGGCTCACACCCGCGATGACCAGGCGCTCTTTGGCATCGTCCAGGGCGGCATGCATTTGGATCTGCGCCTGCGCTCTCTGCGCCATCTGGAGGAGTGCGGTGACTTCCCCGGTTACGGCATCGGCGGCTACTCGGTGGGCGAGGACCACGAGACCATGTTCGAGACCCTGGCGCCGCTTGTGAGCGAGTACATGCCCAAGCACAAGCCGCGCTACCTGATGGGCGTCGGCAACCCGACGACGCTCGTGCGCGGCGTGGGCGTGGGCATCGATATGTTCGACTGCGTGCTGCCGACGCGCACCGGCCGCATGGGCACGGCATTCTCCAGTGAAGGTCGCCTTAACTTCCGCAACGCGCGTTTTGCGCACGACGACGGCCCCATCGACCCCACCTGCACCTGCCCGGTGTGCACGGGCGGCTACAGCCGCGCGCTCATTCGCCACATGGTCACGCAGAAGGAGATGCTCGGCGGCATCCTGCTTTCGATGCACAACATCTACTACCTGCTCAACCTTATGCAGCGTGCCCGCCAGGCCATTATCGAGGGCCGCTACGGCGCGTTTGTGAGCGACTGGATGAACAGCCCTGCGGCGGTGGACTACTAAGAGCGGCGCGGGCGCTTGCAGAGCGCGGGCAACGGCAAGGGGCGAGCGACGGCCGGTCGTCACATTTGCTGACACCGGCCGCACGACCGCTGACCGATAGCTTGCAAGCACTTGATGCATCGTGGGTACCATACCGAATAGTTGATGTTCGGGCGGGTGTTTGGCGCATGGCGTCGACCCCGCCCGCTTTTCTTTTTCTCGATAGGAGTGCCCATGATTAAGAATGAGAACGTCGAGGGCGAGCCTGCCTACGACGAGACGTACCGCCGCGGCCCCGTGGTCATGCGCGGCCCCATGATTCCTAAGGACAACACCTACGCCAACCTGCTGGCGCCCGAGGAGTCGACCGACTGGCTGCATGCCGATCCGTGGCGCGTACTGCGCATCCAGGCCGAGTTTGTCGATGGCTTTGGCGCACTTGCCGAGTTAGGGCCTGCGGTGACCATCTTCGGTAGTGCCCGCACGCCCAAGACGGACCCGGCCTACAAGGCGGCGCGCACGGTCGGCCGTAAGATTGCCCAGCGCGGCGTGGCGGTTATCACCGGTGGCGGCCCCGGCATCATGGAAGCGGCCAACAGGGGAGCGGCGAGTGTCAACGGCAAGTCAGTTGGCCTGGGCATTGAATTGCCGCACGAGCATGGGCTCAATAAATACGTGAACCTCGGCATGGACTTCCGTTACTTCTTTGTGCGCAAGACCATGTTCGTCAAATACAGCTCGGGCGCCATCGTGTTTCCCGGCGGCTTTGGCACGCTCGACGAGATGTTCGAGGTGCTCACGCTGGTGCAAACGCACAAGGTCAAGCGCATGCCCCTCGTGCTGGTGGGCACAGAGTACTGGCAGGGCCTGTTCGACTGGCTCAACGGCCCGGTGATGGACGCCGGTATGATCAGCCCGCTCGATCCCGAGCTCGTGCACATCACCGACGACCTCAACGAAGCCGTCGACATCGCCCTGAGCGGGCTGATGTAGATCAATCGTGCCCACGCGACATGAATACGCATGGCAATCTGATGTTATTTAACACCAGATTGCCATTTATATTGGGTATACTGGTGTAAAAGACGAGGGCGAGGAGGTCGCAAATGTCTACAGCAACAGTTAAGCCTACGACGGTTCGAATCGAAGAGGGGCTCAAGGGGCAGGCGACTGAGTTCTTGGATTCGGTCGGCCTCAGCCTCAATTCCTATCTCAATCTTGCCGTTCGGCAGCTGGTAAATCAGCGAAAGATTCCTTTTGAGATTGTAGGAAGGGCGGAGGTGCCCAACGAGGCGACGAGGCGTGCCATGGTGATCGCCGAGGCTCATGAGTTGGGGATTTTGCCGGACGATAGCCCGTCATTCAATAACGCTGATGAGCTTATGTCATTCCTCGATGAGGAATAGCGATGTTCGAGATTAAAGTCGAGGCTCAATTTAAGGTGGACTACAAACGAACGATGCGCATGCATCCGCAGCTAAAAAGTGAGTTTAAAGCGGCGGTTGCAGAGCTTGTGGCTCATGGGTCACTTCCGGCGGAGTATGGCGCCCACGAGCTCTCAAACCCGGGCGGAAACTACAACGGCCACATCGATTTCCACCTATCCGATGGCTTGGTCGATGTGGTCGTTCTTTATCTTCCCCATAAGACTAACCCAATGATTAGGCTGGTGAGAATGGGCACTCATCAGGAGCTGTTTCAGGGTCCGCTGGGCTGATCGCCGATTTCCAAGTTGTGGTGGAATAGGGATTGATTGGCGGCTAATAAGCCAAAAACAGTCCCTATTCCACCGCAACTGATGTGGGCGTCCCTAGTGAGTTGGCTGGTAGCGGGGGCAGTAGCTGATGGCGATGGCGTCGATGCCTACATGGGTGGCGATGGTGCAGCCGATGGGGCCGGTGCCGGCGTCTACATAGTCTTGGCCTGCGAGCGCTTGGCTGACGAGCTCTTGCTCCTCGGCGGCGCCGGTCGTGAGCACGCGCACGCTTGAACCCGGATGCTCAGCCAAAAACGCGAGGCAGTCGGCCATGGTGTTGACGACGATGCGCTTGGCGCCGCGGCCCTTCTTGATGGCCTTGATCTCGCCCGATTTCCACTCCGGCGAAACGGCCAGGCGAATGTTGAGCATCTGCGTGAGCTGGCCGGCGAGCTTGGGCGCGCGGCCGTTCTTAACGAGGTTCTCGAGTGTGCGGGGAATCAGCAGCAGGTGGGCGTCGGGCAGCGTCGCGCGGATCTGCGCCTCGGTCTCGTCCAGGCTGCGGCCGTCCTCGCGCATGGCCAGCGCGTACTCCACCAGCAGGCCCTCGGCACCCGAGCCGGTGCGCGAGTCGATGCAGCGCACGTCGAGTTCGTGCGTTTCGGCCGTCAGGCTGGCGTTGGCATAGCAGGCGGACCACTCGCTGCACAGTGAGATAAAGATGGCGCTATCATGGCCGTCGGCGAGCACGCGGTCAAAGAGTGCCTTGAACTCGCCGGCGCTCGGCTGCGAGGTGTGCGGCAGTTGCTCGGAGCCGGCCATGCGCGCGACGTATTCCTCGGCGGTAATCTGCACCTGGTCGAGCAGGTCCTCGCCCTCGATAATCACATGCAGCGGAATCACGTAAATGCCGAGCTCTTGAGCGTGGGCGGGGGAGATGTCCGACGTGGAGTCGGTTATGATGGCAAAAGACATAATTGCACCTTTCGTTGGGGCGCTTGCGCGCCGCCTTCTGAGAGCAAAGTGCGACAAGTATAGTAGAGTCGTTCCACATTACTAGGTTCAATTGTTGAATAGTCAACAGTTTGAAGTGTCGGTGTGGAAATCGTCAACTGGGGAAGAGGAATGCCGATGGAGGCGTTGGAGATAGGCAAACGGCCGGTCGTGTTGTTCGATTTTGACGGCACGGTGGCAGATACGGGCCGGGCAGTGATGACCTCGACGCGCAAGACGCTGGCTGCGCGCGGGTTTTCGGAGGCGCAGATGGGTGATCTGCGCCGTATGATCGGGCCGCCCCTGTGGAAGAGCTTTCACGACTTTTACGGCTTTTCCCGCGAGGAGTCGCTTGTGGTGGCCGACGAGTACCGCGCCTTTTTTGATGAGCTGGGGCCGGAGGAGTACCCCGTGTTCGATGGGGTCCCCGAGCTGCTGGATGGGTTGGCCGCCCAGGGCAAGCGTATGGCCGTGGCGACGTCTCGCATGGAGGCGAAGTGCATCGATATGGTTCATGAGCTGGGGCTTTGCCAGTTCGAAGCTGTGGTTGGCATGAATCCGCCGCAGGGACGCGAGACCAAGGCCGATTCGGTTCGCGATGCCCTGGCGGCGCTCGGCGCGACGGCCGACGATGCCGTGATGATCGGCGATCGCTTTAACGATGTGGAGGGCGCGCACGCGATGGGCGTGCCGTGCATCGGCATCTATTCGGGCGCGGCAGCGCCGGGGGAGCACGAGGCCGCGGGCGCCGATGCGGTGGTGCACTCGGTGGCCGAGCTTGCTAAACTTTTCGCAATCTAATAGACATAATGTGAGGGGCGGGTGTACCCGTCGCTCATTGGTAAGGAGGTCGTTCATGAATCAGGTGGAGCAGAGCGTTGCCGAGTATGTCGACGAGGTCTGGGAGGATGTCGTTGCCGATATCGAACAACTGGTGAGCTATCCGTCCGTGGCCGTTGCTGCCGATGCGGAGCCCGGTGCGCCGTTTGGCCGCCCGGTCCGTGACGCGCTCGATTGCGCGCTCGGCATTGCGCAAAAGCTCGGCTATCAGACGAGCGACGACGGGGGCTATGTGGGAATCGCCGATATCCCGGGTCGCGGCGACAAGCAGCTCGCGACTATCTGCCACGTGGACGTGGTTCCCGCTGGCCCCGGTTGGAACACCGACCCGTTTGCGATGGAGCGCCGCGAGGGCTGGCTGCTCGGTCGCGGCGTGATTGACGACAAGGGTCCGGCGGTGCTGTCGCTCTACGCCGGCGCTTATCTGCTCAAGCACGGCATTACCCCGCGCTATGCTTTCCGCGCGCTGCTGGGCTGCGATGAGGAAGTGGGCATGTCCGACGTTCACCATTATCTGGAGAACCACGCAGACCCCGACTTTTTGTTTACGCCCGATGCCGAGTTCCCGGTCTGCAATGCCGAGAAGGGCCAGTTTGGGGCGACGTTCGTGAGCTCCAAGATCGACGGCGGGCGCATCGTGTCGTGGAGCGGCGCCGAGGCGAGCAATGCCATTCCGTCGCAGTCCATCTGCGAGCTCGCGATTGCCGCCGATGAGCTGCCGGCGCCGGTCGAGAACGCCGATCGCCTTGAGATCACGACACTCGATAACGGGCATGCGCAGATTTTTGCCCACGGCATTGGCGGTCATGCCTCGATGCCTGAGGGCACTATCAACGCTGTCGGCCTGATCGTGGCGTATCTGCGCGAGGCCGAGGACGCGTTTGGCGCCCGTGACAAGCGCCTGTTGACGCCCGCCGAGCACGAGTTTGTCAAGTTTTTGGCCTTTGTGCATGCGGACGCCTATGGCCGCGGCCTGGGTATCGATGCGACGAGTCCGGCGTTTGGCCCGCTTACCTGCAACGCTGGCGTCATCCGCGTGGCGGATGGCCATATCGAGCAGGTCATCGACGTGCGCTTCCCCGACAGCACGAGTGCCGATACCATCCGCGAGCAGCTCGATCCGCTCGTGGGCCGTTTCGGCGTGACGTGCCAGCTGGGTCGCGCGAAGGTGCCGTTCTCGGTCTCTGCCGATGATCCGGCCGTGAAGGCGCTTATCGATACCTATAACGAGTTCACCGGCAAGCATGCTGAACCCTTTGCCATGGGCGGCGGCACGTACGCGCGCAACTTTGCCCGCGCCGTCTCGTTTGGCCCCGAGGAGACCGGCCTGGAGCTGCCCTCGTGGGGCGGCCAGATGCACGGCCCCAACGAGTGCGCCAACGAGGAACAGCTCAAGCAGGCGCTCAAGATCTATATTGTTGCGATCCTCCGTTTGAATGAATTAGAGCTTTAAGGTCTCGCGGTTTCCCAATCTAAGTTGCGGTGGAATAGTTCCTAGAATGGGCCATTTGATGGCCAAGCAGGAACTATTTCACCGCAACTTTGTTTTTATTGGTGTAAAAGGCGGGTCATGCTTGGTGGCGGGTTTGTTATTCGTTTGTAAAGGCCGTGCTGCGCTTGCGGTAAGGGTCTATCAAATGCCCGTAAGAAACCGTAGTTGGCGCGGACGCTGCCCGGTCGGGGCCGTATCTTTCCAAACAGCAAAGCGGGTGGGGTGCCCGCGAGTCGCATGTATGAAAGGAAGATCATGCTCGATCAGGCTTATTCTCGTCGTCAGTTCCTCGGCCTCGCTGGTGGTTTTGCCAGCATCGTCGGTCTCGGTCTCGTTGGTTGCGGCGGCTCCGGCGCATCCGATGCCGCCGACAAGGGTAGCGCCGCTGCTGCCGAGTCCGTCTCCGGCGAGGTGACTTACGACGGTGCCTCTTCGTTCCAGGCTCTCGTCGAGGCCGCTGCCGAGAAGTTCATGGACGCCAACCCCGATGTCTCCGTCTCCGGCTCGGGTAACGGTTCGGGCAAGGGCCTGACCGCTGTTGCCGCCGGCACCGTCACCATCGGCAACTCCGACGTCTTCGCCGAGACCAAGCTCGAGGCCGACCAGGTCAAGAACCTCGTCGACCACGAGGTTGCCGTCGTGGGCATGGGCCCCGTCGTTTCCAAGAACGTGACGGTCGACGACCTGTCCCTCGAGCAGCTCAAGGGCATCTTCTCCGGCCAGATCACCAACTGGAAGGAGGTCGGCGGCGACGACGCCAAGATCGTCGTTCTCAACCGCAAGGCTGGCTCTGGCACCCGTGCCACCTTCGAGGCCGCCGTTTTTGGCGACGAGGCCGTCGACTTTAAGGGCGACGCCGAACTCGACAAGTCCGGCGATGTCCAGACTCAGATGGGCAGTACCGACAACGCCATCTCCTACCTCGACTTCTCGCACTTTGATGACTCCAAGTTCAACGCCATCAAGGTCGAGGGCGTCGAGCCCAAGAGCAAGAATGTCACCGACGACTCCTTCAAGATCTGGGCTACCGAGCACATGTACTGCGCTAAGGATGCCGACGAGGCCACCAAGGCCTTCCTGGAGTTCATGCTTTCCGATGACGTCCAGGGCAAGCTCGTCGAGGAGCAGGGCTTTATCCCCGTCTCTGCCATGAAGGTCGTCAAGGACGCCAGCGGCAAGGTCTCCGCTAAATAAGTAATCGCCCCGGAAAGGTTTGCAATGGCAAAACAGCTGCCAAAGCGCGACCTTGAGAACGTGGGCCTGGGCGTCACGGGCGCGTACGTTGCGCTCGTGACGCTTGTCGTTGCCGCGCTCATCTTTATGGTCGCCCAAAAGGGCCTCTCGGCTTTTCTCAAGGACGGCGTTTCGGTCGTCGAGTTCTTCACCGGCACCAAGTGGGACCTGGCCAACACAGCCGAAAGCGGCCTGCCCTACACCGGCGCCCTGCCCCTGATTGTCACCTCGTTTGCGGTCATGGTGCTCTCCACGCTCATCGCGCTGCCCATCGCCATCGGCTCTGCCATCTTTGCGGTCGAGATTAGCCCTAAGTTTGGCTCTAAGATCTTTCAGCCGCTCATTGAGCTTTTGACCGGCATCCCCTCGGTCGTCTTTGGCCTGATCGGTTTTCACGTGGTCGTCGGTCTTATGAAGAGCGTTTTCCACGTGAGCACGGGCCTGGGCATCTTGCCCGGCGCCATCGTGCTGGCCGTCATGATCCTGCCGACCATGACCACGCTTTCGGTCGATGGCCTGCGCGCCGTGCCCGACAGCTACCGACAGGGCTCGCTCGCGCTGGGCTATACCCGCTGGCAGACCATCTGGCACGTGGTGCTCAAGTCCGCCATGCCGTCGCTCATGACCGCGGTCATCCTTGGCATGACCCGCGCCTTTGGCGAGACGCTCGCCGTGCGCATGGTCATCGGCGGTATCGAGGCCATGCCGACGTCGCTGCTGTCGCCGGCGTCCACCATCACCACCACGCTCACCACGTCTATGGCGGTCTATGCCGAGGGCTCGGCCCAGGACGATGTTCTGTGGGCGCTCGGTCTGCTGCTGATGGGCATGAGTCTCATCTTCATCCTGATCATCCACCTTATCGGCCGCAAGGGGGCGAAGGCTCGTGGCTAGCACGCGTATCCACATCGACGAGGCGAGACTCGGGCGTGTCCAAAAGCAGGACCGCTTCGCCACGGGCGTGTTGACGGCGATCGTCGCCATCGTCATGCTCATCGTCGTCTCCATGGTGGCCTATATCCTGTTCGAGGGCATCTCGACGCTGTTCCAGCCGGGCTTTCTCACGGAGCCGTCGCGCGCCAACGGAACGCAGGGCGGCGTGCTCTACCAGCTGTTCGACTCGTTCTACCTGCTGCTGATCACCCTGATCATCTCGGTGCCCATCAGCCTGGGTGGCGCGGTCTTTTTGGTTGAGTACGCACCCGACGGACCCGTCCGCGACATTGCCTCCACCGCCATCGAGACGCTGTCCTCGCTGCCTTCCATCGTCGTCGGCATGTTCGGCTTTCTGGTGTTCTCGGTGCAGCTGGGCTGGAAGTACTCCATCATCTCCGGCGCCGTCGCGCTCACCATGTTCAACATCCCCATTCTGGTGCGCGTGATTCAGCAGGCGCTCGAGGACGTGCCGCAGGCCCAGCGCGATGCGTGCCTGGCCATGGGCCTTACCCGCTGGGAGGCCACGCTGCACATCCTGATCCCCGAGGCCATGCCTGCCATCGTGACCGGCATCGTGCTTTCGGCCGGCCGCGTGTTTGGCGAGGCCGCGGCGCTGCTCTTTACCTCGGGCATGAGCTCGCCGGTGCGCCTGAACTTCTTGAGCTTTAACCTGTCGAGTCCCACCTGCGCCTGGAACGTGTTCCGCCCCGGTGAGTCGCTCGCCGTGCACATCTACAAGATTTACGGCGAGGGGAGCCCCGAGGCACAGCAGATCGTTTGGGGCACCGCGGCGCTGCTGATGATTTGCGTGCTGCTGTTTAACGTAGTCGCCCGTATCGTGGGCAAGCAACTGGCAAGGAGGATGACGGCCGAATGAGCGAGATAAATGCAACGCCCGCAACCGAGGTAGTCACGTCCGAGACCCAGGACTTTTTGTCGAGCGTGGGGGAGAGCGAGAAGCGCGTTCGCGTGAGCGGCAAGGCCGTGAGCGACGAGGTCGTGCTCTCCACCAAGGACGTCAATGTGTACTATGGCGACCACCATGCGCTGCACAACACGTCGCTCGACTTCCACAAGGGTGAGATCACAGCGCTCATCGGGCCTTCGGGCTGCGGTAAGTCGACCTTCTTGCGCAGCCTCAAACTGATGAATCGCGAGATTCGCGGCTGCCGCGTGGAGGGCGAGATCAACTACCGCGGGCGCAACGTGAACACCAGGACCGAGAACACCTACGAGCTGCGTCGCTCCATTGGCATGGTGTTCCAGCAGCCCAACCCCTTCCGCAAGTCTATTCGCGACAACATCACGTTTGCGCCCAAGCGCCACGGCATCACCGACCGTGACGAGCTCGATCGCATGGTCGAGGAGAGCCTACGCGGCGCGGCGCTGTGGGACGAGGTCAAGGACAAGCTCGACAAGAGCGCCTACGCGCTTTCGGGCGGTCAGCAGCAACGTCTGTGCATTGCGCGCACGCTGGCGCTCAACCCCGACGTGATCCTGTTTGACGAGCCCTGCTCGGCGCTCGACCCCATCTCGACGCTGGCGATTGAGGACCTGATGTCATCGATCGTTGCCGACCGCGCCATCGTCATCGTGACGCACAACATGGAACAGGCGTCGCGCGTGTCCAACCGCACGGCGTTCTTCTACATGGGCGATATGGTCGAGTACGACGAGACCGACGAGATTTTCCAACGGCCCAAGGATAAGCGGCTGAATGATTACCTCACCGGCATGTTCTCCTAGTCCGGGACATGCTTGAGGCCCGCGGCGGCCACGGTCGCCACGGGACTGATTGGAGAGGCGGGTCATCTCTTGCGGGAGATGGCCCGCCTTTTTACTCTGCGACCGAATCGACCACCACAAAGGGGACAGGCACCTTCGTGGTGGTTTGGGGTGGGGCTCGCTGCTATCATGGACAACGTTGAATTTCTACGAAGGAGCAGGGCATATGGCGATTCTTTTGGGATGCGATTCCATCAGCCTAGAGTTTCCCACCAAGCATATTTTCGATAGCGTGACGCTCGGCGTGGGCGAGGGCGACCGCATTGGTATTGTCGGTAAAAACGGCGACGGCAAGTCGACGCTGCTGAGCGTGCTCGCCGGCACGCTGGAGCCCGACGATGGCCGCGTGACGCACCGCCGCGGCACGACGATCGGTCTGCTCGGCCAAAAGGACCAGCTTGTCGACGCCGATACCGTGCACCATGCCGTCGTCGGCGACACGCCCGAGTACGAGTGGGCGTCGAGCCCCCGTACGCGCCAGATTCTGGCCGGCCTCATCAGCGATGTGCCCTGGGAGAGCACGGTGGGCGAGCTTTCGGGCGGCCAGCGCCGTCGCGTGGACCTCGCGCGCCTGCTGATCGGCGACTACGACGTGCTCATGCTCGACGAGCCCACCAACCACCTGGACATGCGCACCATCAACTGGCTCGCGCGCCACTTAAAGGCCCGCTGGCAGCGCGGCCAGGGCGCCATGCTCGTGGTCACGCACGACCGCTGGTTCTTGGACGAGGTCTGCACCAGCATGTGGGAGGTCCACGACGGCCAGGTCGATCCCTTCGAGGGCGGCTACTCGGCCTACATCCTGCAGCGCGTGGAGCGCGACCGCATGGCCGCCGTCACCGAGGAGCGTCGCCGCAACATGGCGCGCAAGGAGCTCGCGTGGCTGAGCCGTGGCGCACAGGCCCGTTCCACCAAGCCCAAGTTTCGCGTTGAGGCCGCCCGCGAGCTGATCGCCGACGTGCCGCCCGTGCGCGACGAGCTGGAGCTCAAGCGCCTCGCCGTGAGCCGCCTGGGCAAGCAGGTTATCGATGTGGTCGACGTGGACGCCGGCTATGCCGATACCGACGGCGCGCCCAAGCAGGTGCTCACCGATGTGACCTGGCTCATCGGCGCGGGCGACCGCTATGGTCTTTTGGGCGAGAACGGCGCCGGCAAGTCCACTCTGCTCGACGTGATTCAGGGCAAGATCGCGCCCCTGCGCGGTCGCGTGAAGATTGGCCAGACGGTGCGCTTTGGCGTGCTGTCGCAGCAGCTCGAGGAGCTCGAGCCCTACATGGGCGACACGATCCGCGAGGTGCTCAGCAACTATAAGAAGTACTACGTCATCGACGGTAAGGAGACTTCGCCCGAGAAGCTCTGCGAGCGTCTGGGCTTTACGACGCAGCAGCTCTGGAGCCGCATCGGCGATCTTTCGGGCGGCCAGCGCCGTCGCCTGTCGCTGCTGCTGACAATCCTGGACGAACCCAACGTGCTCATCCTGGACGAGCCCGGCAACGACCTGGATACCGACATGCTCGCGATTGTCGAGGACCTGCTCGACGGCTGGCCCGGCACGTTGATCCTGGTGACGCACGACCGCTTTTTGATGGAGCGCGTGACCGACCAACAGTGGGCGCTGCTCGACGGCCACCTGACGCATATGCCCGGTGGCGTGGACCAGTACCTGCGCCTGTGCAACGCTACCGCCGAGGGCGAGCCCGTGGGCGCGCCGAGCGCCAAGACCGGCACGTTTGACACCGGTGCCGCGGCAGCTGCGGCCGAAAAGCCTAAGGCAAGCGGTCAGCCCAATGGCCTTTCCAACGCCGAACGTCAGAAGCTCCGCCGCGAGGTGAGCTCGCTCGAGCGCAAGATGGAGACGCAGCGCGCTCGCGTTGAGGAGGCCGAGGCCGCGATGGCCCAGGTCGATCCCACCAACTACACGGCGCTCGGCGAGCAGCAGGCAAAGATCGACGAGGCTCACGCCGCCATGGACGAGCTGGAGATGGCGTGGCTCGAGGCGAGCGAAAAGCTCGAGGGCGAGGAGTAAGCGAGAATGATCAAGACCGCGTTTTTCGATATCGACGGTACGCTGCTGAGCTTTAAGACCCACCGGATTCCGGCGTCGGCGCAGCAGGTGCTCGACAGCTTTCGCGAGCAGGGGATTGCGTGCGTGATCGCCACGGGCCGTCCGACCTACCAGATGCCGGACTGGCTGTTCGACCTGGGCTGGGATGCGTACATTACGCTTTCGGGCCAGCACTGCTTTGATGCCGAGGGAGTTTACCGCAGCTGCCCGATCGATCCGGACGACGTCGCGGTGATTGTGGACCAGGTGGCGCAGGGGCGCTACGACTCGCTGTGCATGCAGGGCGAGAACTCGTTTGTGAACCGCCTGTCCGAGCGCGTGGTGACGGCTGGCAGCAACGCGGGAATCGTCTACCACGAGGAGCCGTTTGAGCACGCCTTTGACGCACCGGTCTACCAGTTCTGCGCCTTTGTGGACCCGGCCGACGAACATATCGTGACCGACGCCGTGTCGCATTCGCTCACCACGCGCTGGTGCGACCTGTTCTGCGACATTATTCCCGCTAACGGCGGCAAGGACCTGGGCGTGGCGGCGACGCTCGAGCGGCTTGGTATCGACGCGAGCGAGGCGATTGCCTTTGGCGACGGCGAGAACGACCTGTCGATGTTCTCGGCCGTGGGCACAAGTGTGGCCATGGGCAACGCGCAGGACACGGTGAAAGCTGCAGCGACCTATGTGACGACTGCCGTGGACGACGACGGCATCTACAACGCTGCGAAGCACTTTGGACTCGTGTAGCTGCGGGCCGGCACCTGGCACCTGGGGACATTCCTTGCGGGGCGTCCCCATTTTGTTTTCGTCCCGCACGTTTTGTGAAACGCGGCTAACTTTTAGGCAAAGTAGTAAGACATGGGCAACTTTTGCGGTAAAGTTAGCCGTGGAAAGTATCCAAAGGCTAACTAGCAATCATTGCGAAAGGCGGCCCATGGCCCTACGTGAATCCGGAGAAGACTATCTCGAATCGATCTACGTTCTGTCGCAACGTCAGGGCATCGTGCGCTCGATTGATGTTGCAGAGTACCTTGGCGTAACTAAGGCAAGCGTTTCAAAAGCTATGGCGA
Source organism: uncultured Collinsella sp. (assembly GCA_900549745.1). Taxonomy (GTDB): domain Bacteria; phylum Actinomycetota; class Coriobacteriia; order Coriobacteriales; family Coriobacteriaceae; genus Collinsella. The sequence continues at coordinate 13,418 of URPJ01000016.1, forward strand.
CGTTGGAGAACAACGGCTACGTCGAAATGGGCAAGCGAGATGTTCATCTGACGGAGCGTGGTCTGGAGGTCGCTCGTCAAATGTGGGAGCGTCACTGCTTTTTCGTGGGGCTGCTGGAGGATGCGGGTGTTTCGGCTGAGGTCGCGTCGCAAGAGGGCTGCCACATGGAGCACTGCCTAAGCGAGGAAAGCTTCGAGAAGCTGAGGGCGATGCTGGGACGGGACGGTGCTTCGGCGCCAATAATGACCGACTAGCACTCCCGCAGCGGCGCGCCTCCCGCGCCGGAACGGCGCGGGACAGCGACCGAGATGAGTGGTCCCACCAACTAAGTCCAACTCAGACAAGGAACCCCACCAGCAAGCGATGCCCAAGAACCGCCAGCAACGTTACCGCAGGCCGGGGCCGGGCTTGGTTTTGAAAACATTCCGCAGACCAGAAGTGCCCCCGTTCGTAGCTCCGAAGGAGCAGAACGGGGGCACTTCATTGGTCGAGGACGTTTTCAAAACCAAGCCCGGCCCCGGCCGGACAGCCCACGAACGCTACAAGTTCTTGACACCCATCGCGCGCATGGCGTTCAGGATGGCGATGATCGCCACGCCTACGTCGCCGAACACGGCAAGCCACATGTTGGCGATGCCCAGCGCTGCCAGCACAAGGATCAGCAGCTTAACGCCCAGCGCAAAGATGATGTTCTGCCAGACGATCGTCATGGTCTTGCGTGCCACGCGGATCGCGCGGGAAATGTTGGACGGCTTGTCGTCCATGAGCACGACATCGGCGGCCTCGATCGCAGCGTCAGAACCCATAGCGCCCATGGCAATGCCCACATCGGCGCGCGTAAGCACGGGCGCATCGTTGATGCCGTCGCCCACAAAGGCGAGCTTGCCCTTGCCACTCTCGGTTGCAAGCAGCGCCTCGACGCGCTCGACCTTATCGCCCGGCAGCAGCTGCGCGTGGAACTCGTCGAGACTGAGTTGCTTGACCACAGACGCCGCAACCTCCTCGCGGTCGCCCGTGAGCATGACGGTGCGCTTGACACCGGCGGCGTGCAGGTCGCGAATCGTTTGCTCAGCATCGGCCTTGACGGTGTCTGCAATCACGATGTGGCCGGCGTACACGCCGTCAACGAGCACATGCAGAATCGTTCCGACGACCTCGCAATCGGGCGCTTCGACTCCGGCCGCGGCGAGCATCTTTGCGTTGCCAACGACGACGTGCTTGCCGTCGATGGTTGCCGTCACGCCATGGCCCGCGTCGTTGGTGGAGTCGCTTACGCGCTTGGGGTCGACCTCGCCCTGGTAGGCGACACGTACGGACTGCGCGATGGGGTGATCGGAGAACGACTCAGCAAGGGCTGCGACTTCAAGCAGCGATTGCTCGGTATAGCCTGCCTCGGGGTGTACCGCGACCACCGAGAACGTGCCGTTGGTGAGGGTGCCCGTCTTGTCAAAGACGACGGTGTCCACGTCGGCGAGCGTCTCGAGGTAGTTAGAACCCTTGATGAGAACGCCCAGCTTGGACGCGCCGCCGATGCCGCCAAAGAAACTGAGCGGCACGCTGATCACCAACGCGCACGGGCAGCTGACGACCAAGAAGGTCAGGCCGCGCAGAATCCAGTCGGACCAGGCACCGGTGACCAGGCCACCGCCGAGCGCGAGCACCGCGGCAGCGCCGGTGACGGCGGGCGTGTAGATGCGGGCAAAGCGCGTGATGAAGTTCTCGGTGCGTGCCTTCTTTTCGCTGGCATTCTCCACGAGCTCCAGGACGCGTGCGACGGTGGACTCGCCAAAGGGCTTGGTGGTGCGCACGTGGATGAGCCCCGTCATGTTGATGCAGCCGCTGATGATATCGTCTCCGGTTTTGGCCGGGCGGGGGACCGACTCACCGGTAAGGGCGGCGGTGTCGAGCTGGGTTTCGCCCTCGACGATGACGCCGTCGATGGGCACGCGCTCGCCGGGCTTGACCACGATCACGGTGCCGACCGCGATGTCATCGGGGAAGACCTGTTCGAGTGAGCCGTCGGGTTGCTCGACGTTGGCGTAGTCGGGTGCTATGTCCATCATGGCGCTGATCGATTTACGGCTCTTGCCCACGGCGTATGCCTGGAACAGCTCGCCGACCTGGTAGAACAGCATGACGGCGGCGCCTTCGGCCATGTGCGGGTCGGTATCGGGGAAGAGCACCATGGCAAACGCGCCGATGGTCGCGACGGCCATAAGGAAACTCTCGTCGAAGGCCTTGCCGCGGCGGATGTTATTGAATGCCTTTTGCAGCACGTCGTAGCCGGCAATCAAAAACGGTATGAGGAACAGCATAAAGCTGGCGTAGATGTCGCCCGGGGTACCGAATGCGGCGGTGAGGGTGCCGAACTCATCGAGGGCGTACACCACGGCAAAAATGCCCAGCGCTACCACGATGCGGTTGCGCTTATGCTCAAGGGACTCTTTCTTCTTACGCTTCTTCTTTTTCTTTTTGGGATCGGCGGTGGTCATGACTCGTATCCTCCCATTTGAATGAATGAACACTCGCTCATATAATTTCGCGAGCAAAGGCCGCGGCAAGCGCGGCCTTGCAGGTTGGCGTAAACCCGGGCTAGAGAATGATCTCGCAGTCCGGCTCGGCGTCGGCCGTAAACTCTACAACGCGGTTGAGTACCTCGTCGAACTCGGCGTCATCGGCTTCGAGCGTCAATTTTTGGGTCATGAAGTTGACGGACACGGATTTGACGCCCTCGAGCTTGGCCAGCTCGTCCTGAAGCTCGCGCGCACAGTTGGCGCAGTCGATTTCGTCGAGCTTGAACTGCTTTTTCATGGGGGTTCCTTTCTCTGTATTTGCGGCTTGGGTGCAGGCCGCGCTGGTACCGTGGTTGGTCGCTATTCGCAGATGTGGCTCATGCCTTGGTTGAGCATGGTGTAGACGTGGTCGTCGGCGAGCGAGTAGAGGATATTGCGCCCGTCGCGCCGGAATTTAACCAGGTGCGACTGCTTGAGTGTGCGCAGCTGGTGCGACACCGCGGACTGCGAGGTTTCGGTCGCTTCGGCGATGTCTGCCACGCAGAGCTCGCGGCCCATGAGGGCATAGAGGATCTTGATGCGCGTGGTGTCGCTGAAGACCTTGAACAGGTCGGCGAGGTCGTAGAGAAGCTCCTCGTCGGGAAGGTCCTCGGGCGAGCAGGTGGTCGGGATCGCGGGTTCGGTGGCCTCGATGTCGAGTTTCGTTTCATCAACGCGGATGCTCATTGCAATATCCTTTCATATGAACATGCGCTCATATAATTTACTTTCGATTATATGAGTGCATGTTCATATGTCAATGACGTTCAGGTAATTCGTTGTACAAAATGATGGGGAATAGGTGACGAGATCCCGGACTGAGCGTTTTTTGATAGTCGATGCCAAGGTGGGTACCCTCGTGCCGTGCAAAAAATGGAGTATTCTGCAACTATAGGGGGTCCGCTAATTTATTGCAGGTCATATAATGCAGTTCAAGAGTTATCTTAGGGTGTTAATCCGATGAGTTCTTCCTCAAATGTTGCCTAACGCTCTCACGCAAGAGTGATTTCGCTTCACATTTGGATCCACTCGAGGGTGATAGACACCCGACCTTGCTGAATACTCGCAATTTTGCACATCGTTAGGGTACCCACCTTGTTAGCCGGCCTAGTTTCCGGCACCGAAGACCTTGCCCTCGGGCGTGAGACTGCTTGTTTGGGCAAATGATGGGCTGTCGGATTCGACAGTCTGCATGTCATCGATTGCTGCAACTTCATTAATTGTCGGGTCATCCAGCGTGATGCCTTCGAGTGTTGCTTTTTCGAGGTCGATTCGTTGACGCTCTTCGGAATCCTGGCGAAGCTGCTTCTGAATTCGCTTTTTCTCTTCTATAAACCTTCTGAGCACAAACTGTCTCAGGTCCTCTTGCATGATTTGAAAGTCTTTTGGCAGACGCGAGGGGCGTACGCCCTCTTTCCGCTGGATTGCTTCCATGACCCTAACAAAAGAGCTGGCATGCATAAAGGAATAACGGCTGACGGTGATGATTCCGTATCCCATGGACGCAAGCGCATTCTTGCGCTCCTCATCGATGGCGCGGTCTTCTTCCGCGTCATGATAAAAACCGTTGTATTCAATGTCTGTGCGAGATTTCTTTAGATATGCATCCATAAAGAACTTTTTGCGTCTCGTGAGATTCTTTGCGGCAGCGGTGACCTGCACCTCGTAATCGGTCTCAATTCCCTTAATACCAAGTCCTCCTTCGCTTTTAGGCAGCGTTAGCATCATGACAAAGGCCGTTTCCATAGGAGACCGGCATCCGTCGCGCACACATTGGATCGCCTTTCGGGCAAGAGCCAGACCGTCGCATCTGGTAATGGAGTTAAAGAACTGTTTTAGCCTCTCGGTCGAGGTGAGCGCGAAACGCTCGGTATAGGAGGTGGAAGAGTCGGTTCCAAGGGAATAAGCGCCGCACAGTTCAAAGTAGTACTCCACTAGTTCGCGAAAAGAAAGATAGGTGGCGGCCTGAAGTGCGCAAAGCTCAACGCCAACAATGAAGATGCCATCTTTGAGCTCTATAAAGCGTGAGTTCGAGAATCGTTTTGAAGAAACGTGGCATTGACAGTTCATTGCATAGCGCGCATTCCTGCGATCAAACACCATCACCTCGAGGGAATCATTTGCGTCGAGGGAAACATCATGTTTGGTGAGCCATTCTGCGGCTGCGTCAAGGAGCGTTCCGGTGGGACATGATCCGTAAATCGCGGCAGGGTTACAGGACTCGATGCCTTTCGCAGACACCGAATGCGCGGCCTGGTAGACCGCTTTTGCAGTGGTATGTGACAATACGATACTCATGGTATATATCGTGTCAGCTAATGCCGTGTTGATGGCGCTGAGTGAAAAAGTCGTTTTAGAGGTCTAACCAAATGCTGTCCAAAAACTTGACGCAATTATGAGTTGGTATGCCCTAAATAAAAGTTTTCGCAGCTTAGCTATAGCATATAACTACTCAACTGCCGCACATTTGATAGTGATGCATCACCATCCGATAACGAATTACGTGTCGGGAATTGGCCGAAATCGTTCAAAATGAGGGTTCAGAATTTGTGATGGCAGATTTATTTGTGGAACGTAGGGCGGCCTCGCTGCGGGGGGTTCCCGCTGCGAGGCCGCTCGTGATCTACGCCGTGTTTGTCGTAGACGTTTCTACTTGGCAAATAGGTTCTTGAGGTTGAACTCGGCTTGGACGGTGCGGAGCATGAGGTCGGTGTCGTCCAGGCCCAGATGCTGCTCGTTGGCGTCGGCGGCGAGGGTTCCACGGCGGCGCGCCCAGTTCTCGAGCGCGGCGGGGGCGGATTCGCGGGGGAGCGAGCGGACGTCGGCATCCAGGCTGCGGCAGATCTGGCGCGAGTCGATGACGATAATCTTGCCGGCACGACGCGCCTCGGCGTAACCGTCCAGGTGAATCTTGAACCAGCTGTCCTCGAACGCGGCGTTATGCGCCATGTACGGGTACTTCTTCATAAGCTTGAGCAGCTGCTTCTGCAGTCCCTTGTTCTCACGGAAGGGCGTTTTGCCGTCGATGTCGTCCCAAGTGATGTGGTGGATATTCGACAGCGGCACGTCCTCGCCGCGATAGATGTCGGGCAGGCCGCAGTAGTGTGCTTCGGCGTCATGCGGCACGGCGTCGCTGGTGAGCTCCATGATTTCCCAGCCCACGTTGATGATGTAGCCGCGCTCGGGCGCGCGACCGGTGGTTTCGATGTCGATGCCCAGCACCGTGCCTTGGATGGGCTTGCGAGCGTAGGCGACGCCGAGCGCGTCGCGGTCGCCGCGGATCTCGCGCATGACGGACGCGGCAGTGCGCTTTTGCATCTTGCCGATGGCGGCGCAGGTGTCGGCATCGGACAGGCCGCGCGAAAGCGTCGCGGGCGTCACGTTGCGCAGGCGTGCCTCGCCAATCTGGTCGCACAGGTCGCGGTTGCGGTCGGCCAGGTCGCGCACGGTGGCAAAGTCGAAGCCGGGGTCGCCCTCGGCGGTAAAGTACTCGGTCTCGAGCACCTTGAGGGCCTCTTCGCCCTTCTGGCGCTCGGACTCCATGGCGCCGTGATCGCCATAGATAAACATGGGGATAAACGGCTGACGCTCGTATTCGAGTGCTTGTGAAACGTTCATAGACTGCTCCTTGGACGGGCCGCGTCGCGCGGCTCGGTGGCATTGAGTTATGGCGAGATGATAGTTTACCATGGGCAACTATTGGCATCGCGCCTAGGACAACTACAATACCCTAGTTGACCGCTAGGACTTTTACAATGCTGCCGAAAGACACGAAAGGTTCCATCCGTCATGGATTTGCTGATTGATATTCTGCTCGACGCCGGCAAGGACACGCTCTCGCTGGTGCCGTTTTTGTTGGTGACGTATCTGGCCCTCGAGACCTTGGAGCACGTCGCGGGCGACCGCGTTAACGGGGCCATCAAGCGCGCCGGCGCCGCGGGTCCCGTGGTTGGCTCGTTGCTGGGCATGGTGCCGCAGTGCGGCTTTTCGGCAATGGCGGCCACACTGTACGCCGGTCGCGTCGTGACGCTGGGCACCTTGGTGGCGGTGTTTCTCTCGACCTCCGACGAGATGCTGCCGCTGTTGCTCGCCGAGCAGGTACCCGTGCAGACCATGGCGATGTTGCTCGCCTCGAAGGCGCTGATCGCGCTGGTCACGGGCTTTATCGTGGATGCGGCTATCCGCGGCCTTCGTCGTAATGCCCGCGCGCATGCGGCGATTCGCCGTACCGTGCTGGGGACCGCTGCCAATCCGGCTCATGTGAACTGCGCGCACGACGACCATACCGGGGGCGACATCATTGATGAAGTGGCCGAGGCGGGAGTAAGTGCTGATCACATCCACGAGCTGTGCGAACGCGATCATTGCGGCTGTGACGAGGATGAGGACGAGCACGGGCACGACCACAGCCACGATCATGGTCACGCGGACGAGCACGAGCGCCACCACGACCACAGCCACTCCCACGAGGGCGCGCCCATCGTGTCGATCATCCGCAGTGCGATCTCGCATACCGTGCAGGTGTCGGTATTCATTTTCCTGGTGACGCTGATTCTGGTCGCCGTGCTCGAGACCTTTGGCGAGTCGGCGATCGAGCAGTTCCTGCGCGGCAACGAGATGCTTGCGGTCCTGGGCTCGGCACTCGTCGGCCTGATCCCCAACTGCTCGGCCAGCGTCGTCATCACGCAACTGTACCTGGAAGGCGCGCTGCAGCTGGCACCGATGCTCGCCGGCACGCTCATTTCCGCCGGCGTGGGCTACCTGGTGCTGTTCCGCACCAACCGCAGCGCCCGCGAAAACGCTGTGTTTCTGATCATGATGTATGTCATCGGCGCGGGCTGGGGCCTCATCCTATCCGCCTTCGGCCTCTAAGTGGGCCTAACAAAACGGGCTTCAAAATAGCCATGCTCGGCGCCTGCACAATGCGGCGACGCATGGCATTTTGAAGCCCGTTTTTTGTTGAGCCATGGATTTTGAGCGTTCACACCGCCCAAAGCAAAAAGCAGATTTCCGGACATGTCCCAAAAATCTACCTTGGTTAGTGCAGCAGCTCGGTGAGGTTGCGCTTAAAGCGGGCGCGGTCTTCGCTGGTGAAGGCTGCCGGCCCGCGGGTGCGACCGCCAGCGCGACGCACCTTCTTTTCCTCGTGACGAATAAACAGCTGCATGTCGATGGTTGCTTTGTCGTACACACGCCCGCGCACACCGATGGCGGCGGCATCGCGGCCGAGCACCATGCTCGCCAGGCCAATGTCCTGCGTCACGACCACGTCGCCCGCCTGCAGGCGTTCGACAATGGCAAAGTCGGCGCTGTCGGCGCCCACGCTCACATCGAGCGTCGTGACCCAAAATCCGCGTCGCGCGTGCTCAGCATCGCGCGGGTCGTCGCGGCGAATGTGCCGTTCTAGGTTTTGCGTGCTGTTGCCGGCGATAACAACGGCGACGCCCGCCCGCCGCGCGCAGTCAATCGACTCGCGCGTGACCGGGCAGGCGTCTGCATCAATAAAGAGCGTTCGCGGCATCTAGTGCACCAGTTTGCCAAATTGAATAGCGCGAACAATCAGCGTTACGCCAAACACCAGCAGTGCGGCGCCGCTAAAGATGACGAGCATCTTGGCCGACCACAGCGGATAGATAAACACGAACATGCCGGCGATGATGGAGAGCGCGCCGCTCAGGATGGCGAGGGCACGGTTGGACGAAAGCTCGGACTCCAGAATGGACATGACACCTTCGACGATCCAGCCAAAGCCGGCCACGATAACCACCATCGTGGTGAGCGTCGCGGTCGAGAAGGCCTGGTTGCGCAGGATTATGACGCCGCCCAAGATAATGAGTAGGTTGGAGATGATGCTCGTCACGCGCCAGCCGGTGGGCAGCAGCGGCTCGAAAACAGCGGTAAACAGCCTGATCGCGGCCGTGATCACAAAGTAGAAGCCCAAGACGGTCGTTAGGAAGACGAGGGACTTGGCGGGCGCAAACAGCAGTGCGATGCCGGCGACGAGCGCCAAGACGCCCGTGATGGCGTAAATCCAGCGCACGGCCTTGACGGCTTTGCCCGCCATGCTTTTCTCGTCAAATCCAAACTGGCTCGATTTTTGGTCATCGTTCTTAAAGATGCCCATAATGTCTCCTTTCCGTGCGGCGTAAGCCTTGATCGTTACAACCAGTATCGCCTAAAGGCGCTGGCGTATGGGTCGGAGAGGGCGAAACGTAACCCAAAGGCCCCGAATTGTTTCCGTTGTTCCCCACGTTGCGATTTTCTATTCAACAGGTGTAGAACATTGCAGCCCTGTTCGTTATTGCCTACGTTTTAGGTTAGATTTTCCTAAGGACAATTGGCTTGTATTGGGGGTCCCTATGAACGAAGCAGTTCCCGAGGCGCCGTCGAGTGTCGAATCGATGGCAGAGCAGGGTTGCGAAAAGCTCGGCTTGGAAGCGTTTGATGCGCTGGTCCGTCGTGCCCGTACGTGCCGCCGTTTTGACGAGTCCATGCGCGTGCCGCGTGAGTTTTTGCTCGAGCTGGCAGAGCTGGCTCACCTGACTCCCTGCGGCGCCAATGCTCAGCGTCTGCGTTTTCATGTGGTGAGCGGTGCCGTGGATTGCGCGCGTGTATTTGATGAGCTTGCATGGGCCGGTGCGCTTAAGGATTGGCCGGGTCCTGCCGAGGGTGAGCGCCCGACCGGCTACATCGCGATTTTGGCTGAGCGCGCCGTTCCGGGCAAGCCAGCCGCTCCCATTACCGAGGTCGACACGGGCATTGCCGCGCAGACGATGATGCTCGCCGCCCGCAGCGCCACGCCCGAGGTGGCAGCCTGTATGTTCAAGGCCTTTACGCCCCGCGCGATCGATGCCATGGGGCTCGATAACGACAAATATGAGCTCAAGCTGATCATGGCGTTTGGCGTTCCGGCCGAGACTCAAGTTATCGATGCGATCGATTCCAACCCCGACGGCTCTATTAATTACTGGCGTGACGAGGCGCAGGTGCACCACGTACCTAAGCGTTCGCTCGCTGACGTGCTGGTGTAGCTGAGCGTCATCGCGGCGTGATCAGACGGTAAACCACCACAAAGGTGCCTGTCCCCTTTGTGGTGGTACGAGGGGAGGGTGTGTGGCAGATCTGTATTTGGTGCGGCATGGGCAGACTGAGCTCAATGTGCAGAGCATTTTGCAGGGCTGGCACGATTCGTCGCTTACGGCGCGCGGGCGCGAGCAGGCGCTGACGGCGCGTACGGCGTTTGCGGCGCGTGGCGTGGCCTTTGATCATGTGTATTCCTCGCCGTTGGGCCGGGCGCGGCATACGGCCGAGCTTATCGTTGGCGAGGGCCGTTCCATAGAGCTGGTCGATGACCTGCGTGAGTGGCATTTTGGCTCGCTGGAGGGCGCATCAAATCGCGAGATGCCGCCGCAGCCCTGGGGTGATTATCCGGTTGCCTTTGGTGGCGAGTCGGAAAGTGAGCTTCAGTCGCGCATGGTCGCGGCGCTGTCCCGCATCATGGCCAGGCCGCAGCACGACTGCGTGCTGGCGGTTTCCCACGGCTCAGCCTGCCAGGAGTTTCTTGAGTATGTGACTGGCGAGGGGGAGCTACCCGACAACGGCGCCGTGCTTCATTTTGGCTATTGCGACGGGGCGTTTTCGCTCCTTGATTGGTAACGAACGAAAGGACCCCTATGAATAAAGATCTGTATCTGGTCCGTCATGGACAGACGATATTCAACCTCAAGCGTATCATTCAGGGGTGGAGTGACTCGCCGCTTACGCAGTTGGGCTGCGACCAGGCGGCGCGCGCCGGCATGTTTTTACGTGCGCGCGGCATTGAGCCCGATCATGCCTACACCTCCACGCTTCATCGCACCGAGCAGACTATCGCCAACTTGTGGCCGGGCTTGGCGTACGAGCGCCTGGACGGCCTGCGTGAGTGGTTCTTTGGCGACTTTGAGGCCGAGCGCGTGGTGCTCATGCCCGAGCGCCCGTGGCGCGACTTCTATCGCCAGTTTGGCGGCGAGGGTCAGATGCAGGTGCGCGAGCGCATGGTGGCGACGTTGACCGAGCTTATGCAGCGTCCGGACCATACGTGCGTGCTCGCGGTAAGCCATGGCTCGGCCATCAAGGAGTTCATGGACCACGTGAAGGGTGCGGCGACCGACGAACGCGATCGTGTGCCGGGCAACTGCTCGGTGCTGCACTTTGCGTTTGACGACGAATCCGACACGTTTGAGCTGATTGAGATTTTTACGCAGGAGGATTACGCACGCGAGCTGGGCCTTGAACCGCTTGTGGCTACTGCAGGTCCGCAGCGCGGATAACGCGAGCGTGGCGGCTCGGGTCGCCGGCATAACTTCTCGACGCAAAAGGGGCGGAGATGCATGTACCTGCTGCATCTCCGCCCCCTGTTTGTTGAGCTGCCGATTTTTGTGCTGCGCGGTCTGGTCTTGCTAGAACCGCGCGACTTGGTGCGTGAGCAGACCCGTCGGAACCTGCGGTGCGCCGCCGCTGACCTGCGCAGCGGGGAAGAGCGCGGCAACGGTAAAGTTGAACGGCTCCTTGCCGGTGTACGTTCCGGCGGAACGGGCCTCATCGGCCAGGAGCTGTGATACCCCGACTAGTGCGCCAGCGTAGGCAGGGTCGTCGGCCAGTACCGGCTCCGGCGCCTGGTCGAGCATGGCACGGATGGCGCCGACGGCGTCCTCGCGCTTAACCTCCCACACGCGGTGTGTAATGCCCGCAGGATCGGTGACGGCGTAGAGCGAGGCGCCCTCTTTGGCGGCGCCCAGGATGATATCCATGACGGGCGAGGCCTCGTAGGCGAGCGTTACGGGACGGGGCTGTACCTTGAGGTCGGCGAATGCGCGCGCAGCGGCGGCCGTATCGGCGGCAACCGCGTCGCCGCCCGCCAGCGCACCAACCGGGCAGATCGCCACAACGCCCGTCACGCGCCCCGGCTCCCCCGAGCATTCGTACACGTAATACGCCGCACCCGGGTCCTTGAGCATCAGGCCATCGGCAATGGCTCCGCGCAGAGCATCGTTGCCGCTCAGGATGCTGCCCATTGCGGGCAACGCCTCGAGCACGCGGTCCTGAGCCGGGCGGATGCAGGGAAACGGAAGTGCTTTCATGGGCGGTCCTAACGCACGAGTTGGTTTGTTCGCGGCTTATTATGCCCCAACTTGGCCATCCGCGCCCCAGAGCGTGTTGTCGGCGAGCGCGATGAGCACACTCTGGCAGCGAACGATGTCGGCGTGGGGCACATATTCGTTGGGCTTGTGGGCGAGTGCGAGCGAGCCTGGGCCATAGCTCATGCAGCTACGGTTACCCGTCTTGCCGGCAATGACGGCAGTGTCGGTGTAGCCGGTAAAGAAGCCGACGGTCGTGTCCGTGCCCGTTACATCGTCTGCTGCGCACTTGAGTGCAGCTAGAAGGGGAGAGACCGGATCGCGCTCGATAGCGGGGCGGTCGCCCGTCACGGCGTAGCTGCCGTGGCAACCGGGAACCGCGGCCTCGGCGGCGGCAATAGCATGCTCGACCATATTGATTGCGGCGGCCGTATCGGTCGGCGGGGTCAGACGCATGTCGACCCAGACTTTGGCGCGGTCGGGCACGACATAGGGGCGATATCCGCCCTCGATTTGGCCAAACGTGATGGTCGAAGGCCCCAGCTCATCGTGCGCGGGCAGCGCCACAAACGCGCGACGGAGCGAACACACGACCTCGGCCATGGCGGCGACGGCATCCGCGCCCTTCCACGGCTGGCTCGCATGCGCCGTTACGCCAGCCATTTCAATCTCGAACCACGTGCGCCCCTTGTGCGCCACCTGGATCTGTCCGTCGGTGGGCTCGGTGTCCAGCACCCATTCACGCGAGCCGACCCAGCCGGCATCGATGGCTGCCTCTGAGCCGCGCATAAAGTCCTCCTCGTCGACCGAGCAAATGAGTGAGAAGCCACGGCGGGGCAGCTCGCCTTCTGCCGCCACGCGCTCGAGCGTATGGACCAGTGCGGCAATGGCGCAGGCCAGGCCACCCTTCATATCGCAGGCACCGCGGCCATAGAGTTTATCGTTGCGCACGATCGCTCCGAGCGGCGGAATGTCCGCGTCCCAGCCATCGCCCAGCGTAACGGTATCCATATGGCAGATATAGACGAGCCGTGGCTCGTCGCTCAGTCCCGGCACGGTGACCATAAGGTTGCGGCGCCCGGGGAGTACTTCGTGCTCTGCAATCTGCACGGCATCGAGTACCGGATGGCTCAGCTGCGCTAACCGTTCCTCAACCAACGCTTTGATATAGCGTTCAATCTCGCCCTCATACGCACCTGGGTCGGAACTGTCGATCCGCACGAGCCCCTGCGTAAGCCGCCAAGCAAAATCTGTATCAACCATAGGCACCTCACAGATAGTTAGGTCAACATACAGATTGTATGCCAAGAAGCGGCTCGGTGCACTTAATGGAGCGCTCACAAAAACGGGGGCGCCTCTCGTGCGAAAGGCACCCCCGCGGGCATTCAATGTCAGTGACGGGCAGGCCACATGGGGAGCTGCCCGTCAGGTCAGTCGGCGCTACTTGATCACGCGCACGCGATACATCGACGGAATCTGCTTGAGCGCCTCGATGGTGCTGCTGTCCAGGTGCTCGTCGGTGTCGAACATGGTGTAGGCGTTCTCGCCAGCGGACTCGTTGGTCATACGCTGCACGTTGGCGTTGTCCTTGGCAAGAATGGCCGTGATCTGGCCGATCATGTTGGGCACGTTGGCGTGCAGGCAGGCGATGCGGCTTGCGGCGCGCGCCTTGCCCATGCTGCAGGTGGGGTAGTTGACGCTATGTGCGATGTTGCCGTTCTCCAGGTAATCCTTGAGCTCGCTGATGGCCATGTCTGCGCAGTTGGCTTCAGCCTCACCGGTGCCGGCGCCCGAATGCGTGGTGATAAACGTATTGGGCATCTTGACCGTCCTGGGCGTGGCGAAGTCGCAGCTAAACCAGCTGAGCTTGCCCTCGCGCAGGGCGGCGTCGACGGCGTCTTCGTCGATGATGGTCTCTCGCGCGTAGTTGATGAGCACGGCGTCGGGTGCCAGCAGATCGATCTGCTGGGTGCTGATCATACCGATGGTGTCGGCCTTGCTGGGTACGTGCACGGTGAGGTAGTCGCAGCCGCGGCACAGGTCCTCGAGCGTGCCTACGCGCTGCACTTCGCGGCTCAGCACCCATGCGTGCTCGACGGAAATGAACGGATCGTAGCCGTAGACGTCCATGCCCAGATCGACGCAGGCGTTGGCTACCTTGGAGCCCACGTTGCCCAGGCCGATGACGCCGATGCGCTTGCCCTTGAGCTCGCGGCCCACAAAGGCCTTCTTGGCCTTCTCGGCATCGACCTGGATCTCGGGATCGACGGCGTTGTCGCGCACCCAGTTCATCGATTGCACCACGCCGCGGCTCGAGAGCACCAGCATGCCTAGGACGAGCTCCTTAACGGCGTTGCTGTTGGCACCGGGGGAGTTAAAGACGACGACGCCCTTCTTGGCGTACTCCTCGACGGGGATGTTGTTGACGCCGGCGCCGCAGCGGGCGATGGCGCGGATGCCCTCGGGCAGCTCGTAGCCGTGCAGGTCAGTCGAGCGCATCAGGATGGCGTCGGCCTCCTCGGCGGTGCTCACAAATTCGTAGCCCTCGCCAAACTCGACTTTGCCGTCCTTGGTGATGTCGTCGATGGTCTTAATCTTGCGCATGAAAAACTCCTTAGCAGGTTTGGTTTAAACAGGTGGTTTGAAGTGGCTGGTCGGCCCGCGCGTTGCGGGCTAGTTAGATCGCGGGCTCAAACTACGCTGCGTTTCGAAGTCCTTCATGTACGAGGCCAGTGCCTGCACGTCTTCCATGGTTACGGCGTTGTAGACGCTGGCGCGCATGCCGCCCACCAGGCGATGGCCCTTGACGTTTTGAATCTGGTGCTCGGCCGCGCCTGCGACAAAGGCCGCGTCGAGTTCGGCGTCGCCGGTGCGGAAGGTGACATTGGCGATGGAGCGGCTGTCGGCCTGCGTGGTGCCATGGAACAGCTCGCTGTGCTCGAGCAGGTCGTAGAGCAGGTTGGCCTTGGCCCAGTTGCGCTCGGCCATGGCGGCAAGTCCGCCGGTCTCCTCGACCCAATGGAACACCTTGCCGCACACGTAGATGCCAAAGGTGTTGGGCGTGTTGAGCATGGAGCCCTTGGCGGCCTGGGCCTTAAGGTCCATGTACTGCGGTGTCTGCGCAAAGGCGGGGCCGTCGGCGATGAGGTCGTCGCGCACGATAACCACGGTCACGCCCGCGGCGCCGGCGTTTTTCTGAGCGCCGGCGTAGATGAGCCCGTAGCGCTCGACGTCGAGCGGCTGCGACAGAAAGCAGCTCGAGACATCTGCGACCAGCGGTACGTCGCCGCAAGCGGGCAGCTCGTGGTACATGGTGCCAAAGATGGTGTTGTTCTGGCAGATGTAAACGTAGTCGAGCCCGTCGCCCGCGGCCTCGGCGGCAATGCGCGCGTTGATGTCGGCCATGTCGGGGATGCGGTCGAAGTTGGTGTCCTCGGAGCTCGCGAGCAGCACGGCCTCGCCGTACTTGTCGGCTTCTTTGTATGCCTTGTTGGCAAAGTTGCCGGTCACGACGTAGCCGGCGCGGCCGCGGCGCATGAGGTTCATCGGGATGCCCGCAAACTGTAGCGTGGCGCCGCCCTGCAAAAATAGGACGTGGTAGTTGTTCGGGATGCTCAGCAGGCGACGCAGGGTTGCCTCGGCGTCGTCGATGATCTGCTGGTACATGCTAGATCGATGGCTCATCTCGAGCACGGACATGCCGCAACCGCGGTAGTCCATCATCTCGTCGGCGATCTCGGCGAGCACGCTTGTGGGCAGTGCGGCCGGGCCAGCTGAGAAGTTGTGCACACGTGCCATCTTCTAGTCTCCCTCGTAGTCGTTTGAACGTTCGGGATACTTTAGCACAGTGGAGCGCCAGGCGCGACCGCATCACGGTAAAACTCGACTGCGCCGCTATGATTTACAGTATGGTTACATGGGAGAGGGGCGACCTTACTCCTCAGGCAAATCCAAATCTGCGAGCGAAGACATGAGGTTCTCTAGGCGCTTGATCTCTTCGTCCTAAATTAGCTACCTCCTAGTTAGTACGATGCTAGCGTGGCGATGACGACTTCGTCGCCGGCGTATATTAGGGTGTTGCCGTCGGGGATGATCGTTTGGCCTTCGCGCTTGAGCATCACCACAATAAACGGATGCTTGCCTTGTGGCACATCGCGCAGGCGCTGGCCGGCCAGGCGACCGTGGGGCGTCACGGTGACCTCGCGCAGCGTAACCTCGGCACGCTCTTCGAACGTTGGGGCGGCCATCACCAGCAGATCGCCTTCCTGGATCACGGTATCGCCGTTGGGCAGCACCGGATGGGCGCCGTCACGCAGCACCAAGACCACCAGCATGTCCGTTGCGCTGCCAATGTCGGCGAGCGAGCGTCCGGCAAACGGATGTCCAGCGCCTACTTTGAGCTTGACGAACGACATGCCGTCTTCGTCGCGGTAGTCGTTAAAGGTGCGACGCACGTCGCCGGTCGCATCGATCATATCGAGCTTCTTCGCCACCGCCGGCAGCAGCGAGCCCTGCACCACAATGCTCGACACGGCAATCGCAAACACCAGGTCAAATAGGTCGTGTCCGCCGGGAACGCCGGCCACTACGGCAAAGAGACTAAAGACGACCGAAGCTGCTCCGCGTAGGCCCGCCCAGCTTACGAGCGCGACCTGGCGGGGATTCGTCTTAAAGGGCGCTAGGAGCACGCCGACGGCGATGGGGCGGCTCACGAAGAGCATGAACGCCATGAGTGCCAGGCCCGGCAGCAGCATCTGCGGCAGGCGTGCGGGCGTTACGAGCAGGCCGAGCAAGAAGAAGATCGTCATCTCGGCCATCTCGGTGAGGGTGTCAAAGAAGTGCGCCATCTCGACTTTGCCGGTGATGTCGCTGGCGCCCAGCACAATGCCGGCCAGGTATACAGCCAAAAAGCCGTTGCCGCCCAGGTAGCTCGGCAGCGCGTAGGCGACGATGGCCACGGCGAACAAATAGATGGTCTGCGCGCCCTCGGCCGTTGCGTGCGCGCGTTCAATCAGGCGGCCCGCCGCCCAGCCGATGGCGAGGCCCAGGCCCACGCCCAGGATAATCTGCTTGGCCAGCAGCACGGGGATGTTAATGTCGCCGCCGGCCGCGAGTGTGGCGAGCACGGCGGTGAGCATGTAGGCGACGGGGTCGTTGGAGCCCGATTCGACCTCGAGCAGCGAGTCGGTGCCGCCCTTCAGCGAAAGGTTGTGCTCGCGCAGCACGCTAAAGACGCTGGCCGCGTCGGTGGATGCCACGACCGATCCCAACAGCAGGCCGTCGATCCAGTCGAACCCCAGCGCGAAGTGGGCGAACACGCCGGTGATGCCGGCAGTGATGACGACGCCGAGCGTGCTCAGCAGCACCGCCGGCACAGCGACGGGTTTGGCACGGTCGATATTGGTGTTAAAGCCGCCGTAGAACATGATGAACAGCAGCGCCGTGCTGCAGACGGTTTCGGTGAGCGCATAGTCGCTAAAGTCGATATGCGCTGGGCCGTTGACGCCCAACAGCATGCCGAGCGCGATAAAGATGAGCAGGGTGGGGAAGGGGAGCTTTTTGCCGACGGGTTTGATGGTCAGACACAGAATGATGACGAGGCCGATAAAGAGAAGGATCTGGTTCATGGATGGTGTCCGCTCCTGGTTGGTTGGCGTGGCACGGTCAGTTGCCTGCGGTTATTTGTACCCAAAGATGGTGGGTTTATGGGGTTGGATTGCGGGCGTGCGCGATATCGTCATAGACGGCTGCCGTCTTTGCCTCTGCTCGGAAACCCTTTCCAGCTTTATTGCAACGGAGTACAATGGGTAACGTTTAAGTTCAACTTGAAGTTTTAGTTGCGGCGCCGGGCTTCGGCCGCAATGCAAGGAGAGGCGTACCATGGCGATCTATGTGACATCTGATGCTCACGGGCACGTGCGTGCGCTTGACGAAGCCCTGTCTAAGATCTCGTTGACGTCCGACGACACGCTGTACGTGCTGGGCGACATGATCGATCGCGGGCCCGATCCGGTCGGCGTTATTAAGCTCGTGCGCTCGCTGCCCAACGCCCACGTGCTCAAGGGTAATCACGAGCAGATCATGCTCGATGCCATCATTGGCCAGGATCCGCTCGATGCCGAGACCTGGGATATCAACGGTGGTTGGACGACGCGCGAGCAGCTCAACGACATGGAATTTGAGGCATACGAGGAGCTCGTGCGATGGATGGCCGCGCTGCCGCTCTACGCAGTGGTCGAGACCGAGGAGCGCCCGTATCTGCTGGTACATGCTGGAATCGAGATGAAGGCGGCGCGCGCGTTTTTGCTTGAGCATGGCGTCGATTGTGCCGATGGCGTTGGAGCGGTGGGTGCCGATCGCGAGCTGCTGCAGCAGATGCTCGCGGTGCAGTCGTCCGATGACCTGCTGTGGATTCGTCATGGCTATTGGGATGCGTCGACCGGGCTGCTTTCTGCCGAGGGCAAGGGCCCGGTCGTGGTGAGCGGTCACACGCCCACGGTATCGCTTGGGCGCTATTGCGAGGTCGGTGGTCTGGCGGGGCTCGATGAGGAATCGGGACGCGGGCAGATCGTGCGCTTGGGCGGCGAGGACACTGCTGGTGTGCCCGATCGCATCGACATCGACTGCGCCGCCGCCACCGGCTCCGAGTTCGGCCGCGTGGGCATCCTGCGCCTGGACGACGGGGCCGAGTTCTACGCGAACATCAACCCGGGCGAATAACCTTGTTCCGCCGATCTACCGTAGCTAATTTGGGACGGGGCTTTTTTGACTACTTTCGGAGAGTAGCGCCTTCTTGCTCGGTAAGCGCTAGAAATGAGGAGCGTCTGCGTCCTCGACAGCGCGAAAATGCTCGAAAAACCGTCGCAACGGAGTCAAACGACGTCGCGGCGGTTCTTTTTTGGCTGCCCGCTTGCTAAGTGAGTAGACTTTTTTGGAAATGCCGAGCACCCAACATATTTGCCTCAATAAAACCGCAGGTCACAGACTTGTGCTCTGTTGGTGTGGTCGGGGATTCGGTAAAAGTCTACTCACTTAGTTTTGCGTGATGAATATTGTCCGCAACGAGACCCCAGACGGGGTGATTCCATCGCAAATTCCGGTGACCGGGCAGCTAATTAGGCGCCGTATGGGTTGCGGTCGCGTTCGATGCGTTGGCGGATGCGGCGGTACTCGATTATCAGCAGCACCAGGAGTAGGGCCATGATGGCTAGGTAGCTCACTACAGCGCCCATCAGACCCAGCAGCTTAATCAGGATCACCGGCAGCACCACGCTTACGGCGAAGCAGATCAGGTAGATCTTGGTGACGTCTCTAGCGTGGCGTAGCACCGTGATGATGGCGTAGATAAAGTCGATGGCCGCGGTGACGCCGCCGGCGACGACCATCAGCAGCGCCAGCGTACGGTAGCGCTCAAAGCTGAGGCCGTACATAAAGCTCATGAGGGGAATACCGGGACCTGCCATAAATGCGGCGCACATGCCGGTGATGACCACGATCAGCGCCATAACGGCAACAATAATCAGGTCAAAGCGACGACGCTTGCGAGGATTAGCCCAAATGTTCGACAAGCGCAGGAGCTGCGGTTTATAGATAAATCCAATGCTCAGCAAAATAGCCTGCGCAGGAAAGAACAGGGCATTAAAGTACAGCTGATATTTGTATGCCAGCGTGCCTTCCATCACAAACTTGGGCATGCTCTCGATAAGGTTGAACAGGAACAGTGCACCAAAGAGCGGGGCGCACTGGACAAACAGGTGGCCGACCTCGCGCAGGCTCACGCGGCGCGATTTTTCGGTCTCGAGCAGGGCGAGCGGCGCGGTGACCAGCACGAGCGAGGCGATCGCGGTGACACCCATGTCCATGGCCGCGATGGGCATGCTGCGCGTGAGGAACAGCGCCACGCTGAAGACCGCGATGACGCCGACGGAGCGTAGCGTTTGGCTCATTCCAGCCAAGTAGAGTTTGTCGGCCTGCTGCAGGCGGCCTTCGTACACGTCGGCGACGCCGTCGATGACCTTATACAGGTAGACGCCCAGGCCGATCGTCGCCATCTGCGCGTCATAGCCGCGGGCGCTGCTATACATGAGGCCGCAGCCTAGGGCGAGCGCTCCGCAGATCCAACGATTGAGCTGGTAGGAGGCGAAGGACGTCTTTTCGTCGATGTCCGAGACCTGGAAATTGCGCACGCCGTAGTTGCACGCGATCATGATGAGCGTGCCGGTGACAAAGGCGATGGAGAACTTGCCGGCTTCTTCGGCGCCCACGAGCTGTGTGGACACGATGGTGAGCAGCGGAAACGCCAAGCCCCACACGGCGGTGCCGAGAGCGTTCCAAAGGTAATCGCGGCGGGTGGCGTGCTCCTCGTATTCCGCTTCCTGCATGGAGAACCCGCCGCCGTAGACGGCGCCGAGCAGACGGTTCCACCAAGCGTTGACCATGCGGCGGACGGGGCCGGGCTCCCGATCGCGTTCGCGCCGGCGACGTGTGGCTTGGCTGCTATCGGGCCCGCCGGCGTTGCGCTGACTCAGCTCTTGGATGCGTGCGAGTTCCTCGGCAGTGTGCGAGGCAGGGAAGAGGCCGTTCTCGATGCGGCCGCCCTGGGCCTTCGCGGCGCCGTCCTTCGATGCAGCGGGGTTGGAGGTGCCGTTGCGGCGGGCGATGGCGCGGCGAATGCTATCGAGGGGCGTGATACTCAAAGCGGAGTCCTTTCTATTGCTGCGCTTTAGTATAGACGCGACGGTGTTCGCTCGTGTTTTTGAACGGATTGTTCAATAATTTCGGCGGGCGGCTGTAATTTGTCGGTAAACGTGCGGTATCCTGTTGAAGTTTTGTGACACCCCCGATGCCGCCCACGCGGTACCAAGGAGCTTCTACCTATGGACGTCGCCGCATTCTTACTGGCTCTTGTGCCGATTATTTGGCTGGTCGTGATGCTGCTGTGCTTTAAATGGCCAGCTTGGAAGGCCGCTATCGGATCGTTTGTCCTTTCGTGCTTGCTTGCCTTCGCATGGTGGCACCTGCCGGCAGCGCAGATCGCGACCGCCTCGCTCGAAGGTTTTTTGATGGCTCTGTGGCCCATCGTCCTGGTGATCATCGCCGCGGTGTTCACGTATAACCTGTGCGTTCGTACGGGCGCCATGGACGTGATCGGCAGCATGATCACCTCCATCAGCAGCGACCGCCGTCTGCTGGCGCTGCTCGTGGCTTGGTGCTTCGGTGGCTTTATGGAGGGCATGGCCGGCTTCGGTACCGCTGTCGCCATTCCCGCCGGCATGCTCGCGGGCCTGGGCTTTGAGGCCGTGCCTGCCGTGCTCATCTGCCTGCTGGCCAACGGCGTGCCCACGCCCTACGGCTCCATCGGCATCCCCACGGTGTCCGTTGCCGACCTGGTGGGTTTGGATTCCCTTCACCTAGCGACCGTTCAGCTGGTGCAGCTCGCGCCGTTCTTTGTGGTGATGCCGCTATTTATTGTGCTGGTTGCGGGCCGTGTTGCCGATGACCAGGGCAATGCCGCGAGTGTGGGCGAGCGTCTGCACGGTGTTGCCGGCGTGGCGTTGCTCTCCGGCGTGTCGTTTGTCGGCGCGGCTCTGGTCGTTGCCATGTTTGTGGGCCCCGAGCTGGCCGTGGTCGTAGGATCCATCGTTTCGCTCGCGCTGACAGCTGCGCTTGCCATGCGTGCCGAGAAGTCGGGGCGTCTGGACGCACGCTTTCACATGAATATCGAGGCGGGGGAGAAGCTCACCGTTAAGTCGGCGCTTTCGGCCTGGTCGTGCTTCATCCTGATCTTTGTGTTGCTGCTGGGCACGTCTAACCTGGTGCCCGCTGTACATGCCGCGCTCGCGCCGTTTGCGAGCCACGTGCAGGTGTATTGCGGTGAGAATCCCGGTACGCTTACGTTTTCGTGGATCAACACGCCGGGCGTCTGGATTTTCCTGGCGGCGTTTGCCGGCGGTGCCATTCAGGGTGCTTCGCCACGCATGATGGGCGAGGTGCTGGCCGCGACTGTGAAGCAGATGATGCCGACGGTGATCACGATGCTTTCGGTGCTGGGCTGTGCCAAGGTGATGGGCTATGCGGGCATGATCTCTTCGATCAGCGCGTTCTGCATCGCCGTCGCCGGTGGGCTGTACCCGATTCTGGCTCCGTGGATCGGCGCAGTCGGTGCGTTTGTGACCGGCTCGGGCACGTCCTCGGGCATGCTGTTTGGCCCCATTCAGAGCCAGGCTGCCACTGCGCTGGGTGTGAGCGACTACTGGATGGTCGCGTTGAACGCCCTGGGCGTCGCCGCCGGTAAGATGATCTCGCCGCAGACCCTCGCCATTGGTCTTGCCGCCGTGCTCGTGCGCGGTAAGGATGCCGAACTCCTGGGCGCCGTCCTGCCCTACGCCGCCGGCATGCTGGTCCTGATGAGCGCCATAGCCATGCTCGGCCAAGGCCTGCCGCTGTAGTCGGCACTTAGGGACGTTCCTTATGTGCCGGCACTTTGGGAACGTCCCTAAGTGCCGGCATCCGGGGACACTCCTTGAATGTTGTCTGTTCAAGAGTGTCCCCAATGACTAGTCGTTTAAAAGCGTCCCTAACGACTAGGCCGCTTGCCTGCGATTTTTGACCGTTGGGCGGGCGCTTCGCCGTTGCCGCAAAAACGTTTTTGCATATCGGGTACAACGGGCTTTACGTGAGTAAAGTGCGCGCCGCGTCCACGTGTCGCGCTTTTAAAGGAGGCCCCATGCCTGGTGTTACCCCTGCAGAAGTTCTGTCCAACTTTGGTATTGCGCTGGTCGAAGATCCCGCCGAGAATCAGCCCCGTCTGCTGGTCGATCTATCCGCCGCGGAGCTCGTCGAGCACGCCATCCGCCGCGAAGAAGGCCGCATGGCATCCAACGGCGCGCTGGTGATCGAGACGGGGGAGCGCACTGGTCGTTCCCCCAATGACCGCTTTATCGTTGACACCCCCGATGTTCACGACAAGATTGCCTGGGGTGCCGTCAACCGCCCGCTTTCTGCCGAGAGCTACGAGGCCATCAAGGCCGGTATCGTCAACTACCTCAACGAGCGCGATGTGTTCGTCACTCGCGGTATGGCCGGTGCCGATCGCAACCATACGCGTCGCCTGCTTGTCGCCTGCGAGCGTGCCAGCCAAGCGCTCTTTATTAAGCAGATGCTCGCCCGCCCGCTTGCCCGTGAAATCGCACGCACCGGCGAGCCGGACTTCTGCGTGCTCGCCGCTCCCGGCTACCAGTGCGATCCCGCCATTAAGGGCCTCAACTCCAGCGCCGCCGTGGTCATCAACTTCCAGGAGCGCGTGATTTTGGTTGCCGGCACCGGTTACTCCGGCGAAATCAAAAAGTCCATCTTCAGCGTCATGAATTACCTGCTGCCCGTCGAGGACGACGTGCTACCCATGCACTGCTCGGCCAGCATGGATCCCGTCACGCACGAGACCGCCGTGTTCTTTGGCCTTTCGGGCACGGGCAAGACCACGCTTTCGGCCAACCCCACGCGGCTGCTGATCGGCGACGACGAGCACGGTTGGTCCGACATGGGCATCTTCAACATCGAAGGTGGCTGCTACGCCAAATGCGAGGGCCTGGACGCGTTCCACGAGCCCGAGATCTTCAACGCTGTCCGCTTTGGCGCGATCTGCGAAAACGTGGTGCTCGACGAGAACCGCAAGCCCAACTACGACGACATCTCGATCACGCACAACACGCGCGTGGCATACCCTGTGGAGCACATTCCCAACGCGTGGACCAAGGGCATGGGCACCACTCCAAGCGTCGTGCTCTTCCTGACCTGCGATGCCTTTGGTGTGCTGCCGCCCATCTCACGCCTGACGGCCGATGCCGCCATGTACCACTTCGTGACGGGCTTTACGGCCAAGATCCCCGGCACCGAGGTCGGCGTCACCGAGCCCACGCCCACGTTCTCTTCGCTGTTTGGCGAGCCGTTTATGCCGCTCGACCCCATGGTCTATGCCAAGATGCTCGGTGAGCGCATTGCCGACGGCCGCACGCGCGTGTACCTGGTCAACACCGGCTGGATCGGCGGCGGCTACGGCGTGGGTCATCGCATCGAGCTGGCCTACACGCGCTCGCTGGTCGCGTGCGCCCTCGACGGCACCATCGAGGACAGCGAGTTCGTTCACGACGACATCTTTAACGTCGACATTCCCACGACGTGCCACGGCGTGCCCGATGGCATCCTGGTGCCGCGCCAATATTGGCAGAGCACCGCGCGCTACGACGAGGCCGCGCACAACCTGGCGGTGATGTTCGAGGAGAACTTCGAGAAGAAGTACTCTCACCTGCCCGAGTCCGTCAAAGCCGCCGGCCCGCACGCCCAGGTGTCCGCCGAGGCCCGTCATCGCGGCCGCGGCCTGCTGGGGCTCCGCCGCTAGCGTCGCCTCAGACTCAAAACCATCATAAAGGGGGCACCTTTGTGGTGGTTTTGCTCGTGTGGATGACTCGGGTTACAATACGCCTGACATATCGTCCCCTTCTCCGGATGGGGACAGCGCAAGCGTTCTTGTGACGGCACCGTAGGACTTTGAAGGTGGCCGTTGTAAGGGCGCTTTTTGTTTAGGCGCCCTCACTCGGGCGCGCACAATGAAGGGAGAGCGTATGAAGAGCTTTATTGCCGAGGATTCATTCTGGGAGCTGTTTCCGCAGGCAGCGGTCGGTGTTGTGGTCGTGGAGGGCATGAAGCCCACGGCTCAGATTCCTCAAGAGGACGTGGATGCGATTGCGGCGTTGCTCGACCGCGCCAATATCGATGCGGAGCGTCATCTGACCAGCGATACTATCAGCGAGAACGCACCGGTCAAGGCATGGCGCGAGGCCTATCGTCTGTTCAAGACCAAAAAGGGCGCGCGTTGCTCAATCGAGAACCTGCTCAAACGCGTGCTCAAAGGCAAGCCGGTGGGCCACATTACGCCCGCGGTGGACATCTACAACACGGTGTCGTTGACCTACGCGCTGCCCGTCGGAGGCGAGGACCTACATGCGATCGAGGGAGACCTTCGCCTGAAGGTGACCGACGGTGGCGATGCATTCTTGCCGCTTGGCGAGGAGGCGGACGATCCGACGCTGCCCGGCGAGCTCGCCTACATCGATGATGCGGGCGCCGTGTGCCGCTGCTGGAACTGGCGCGACGGCGTTCGCACGGCGCTGTCCGACGATTCGGCCGAGGCGTTCCTGGCGATTGAGTGCGTGGAGCCCGAGCGGATGGGGGATTGCCAGGCCGCGATCGATCGCCTAGCCGAGCTGCTTGAGCGCTATCTGGGAGCGACGGTTGTCATTAAGACGCTTGTGACCCGCGACAATCCTTGCGTGGAGCTGTAGCGGCGCCTAGAACCTATTGATGCCCCAAACCACCACAAAGGTGCCTGTCCCCTTTGTGGTGGTTTTTATGTTGATGGGTTAACAAATGGGGTATTTGGGTACGAGTGTCGCCTTATGCGACTAAGATGTTTACCCGTTAGCATTATGCAAGCGAAAGGCGGTCGTCTCCCATGCAGCAGAGCGACGAGACACGTTTCGAGGACTTTGTCGGACTGATCAGCGGTCTCTACAAGGAGATCCAGCGCATTAAGACGTCTGAGGGCGCAAGGCTGGGTCTCAAGGGCTCCGACGTTATGTGCCTGTACTATCTTGAGCGCAGCAAGGACGGCCTGACTGGTGCCGACCTGGCTCGCATGGCAGGCGTGACCCGCGCCGCCGTCTCGCGTACGCTCGCGCATCTGGAGGAGGGCGGCTACGTCGAAGTCGATGATTCGGGCGATGCCGCCGTTAAGTATCGTGCTCCGGTTCGCCTGACCGCTCTGGGCGGCGAGAGCATGAGCGAGGCGGACCGCATCATTCGCGAGGTGCTCGATACCACCGGTAAGGCTATGGGTGTGGAGCAGCGCGAGCAGATGTATGCGTCGCTGCGTACGATTCTCGACACCCTGCGCGAGATCTAAGGCCGCCAAGGCATTTGCTTCCCATTAACAACTGCATAGTCCCGTTTGAGCGCGTATACCGTGCCGGGGCATTGCTGTCAAAATTCCCCGCGCGAGCTCCGCGCAAGAAAGGATTTGTTATGTCCATTCGTATTATTACCGATTCCGCAAGCGATATGTCGCCGGCGGAGCACCCCGCTCTGCGTGTTTTGCCGCTGTCCGTCACCTTTGGCACCGATGTGTATATGGATGGCGTCGACATCGATCACCAGCGCTTTTACGAGATGCTCGTGGAGCGCGATGAGCTGCCCAAGACCGGCCAGGTCAACCCGTACGCGTTTTCGCAGGCGATTGCCGAGGCACGTGAGGCCGGCGACGAGGCAGTGATTATTACCGTGGGCGCCAAGCTTTCGGGCACCAATCAGAGTGCCCGTACCGCACTTGCCGAGGCGCCGGGCGGCGACGTGTTCGTGGTGGACAGCAATAACGTCACCCTGGGCGAGCGTGTCCTGGTCGAGTATGCGTTGCGCTTGGTGGACGAGGGCCGTAGTGCGGCCCAGATCGCGGCGGCCGTCGAGGCAGTCCGTGACCGCGTGGTGGTTATCGGTCTGCTCGAGACGCTGGAGTACTTGGTGCGCGGCGGTCGCCTGTCTGCTGCGGCCGGCGCTGTGGGCACGTTGCTCAACGTAAAGCCCGTTGTGGCCGCCGAGGACGGCCTGATCGTGCAGCTGGGCAAGGCGCGCGGTTCCAAGAACGGTCGTAACCTGCTCAACCAGAAGGTAGAAAAGGCGGGCGGCGTCGACTTTTCCATGCCGCTGGCGCTGGGCTATACAGGCCTTTCGGACGCCGTGCTCAAGAAATATATCGAGGACAGCGCGGCACTGTGGGCCGGTCACACCGAGGGCGAGCTGTCCATCCACACCATTGGCGCCACCATCGGCACCCACGTGGGCCCCGGCGCCGTAGCCGTAGCCTTCTTCCGCCCCGCCAACTAGCTTTCCGGTCAAAACCACCACAAAGGGGACAGGCACCTTTGTGGTGGTTTATGCTTTTCCGGGTGGAAGGGAGCGAGCAATGGCGTCTGAGGGCTTTTTTGAACGGGTGTACGAGGTGGTCGAGCAGATCCCCGAGGGGATGGTCGCCACGTATGGCCAGGTGGCGCTGCTTGCCGGTCGTCCACGAAGTGCGCGGTACGTGGGGTATGCCCTGCATAGTAATCCGCGCCCCGGCGAGATTCCCTGTCACCGCGTGGTGTTTGCCGACGGGCACATATGCGAGGGCTTCGCTTTTGGCGGTCCCGATGCTCAACGTGAGCTTTTGCTAGGGGAGGGTGTGGCGTTTAAGGACGATGTACACGTCGACTTGGCCGCCTGTCGCTGGCCTGCCGGACTCTAGCGGCTCTGCCGTGGTCAAAACCACCACAAAGGTGCCTGTCCCCTTTGTGGTGGTTTTCCGTTGCAGGTTTACCGGAGCTAACTTATGGAGAAGCTATGACGGCGCATATTGATGCTAGAAAGTAAACCACGGTGAACTATATTGGTTTCAGCAACGGAGCAGGCAATAGGCGATGAAAAAGCCTGCCCTGTTGAGTTTGATTCGCATTCCTCCCCTCTGTGCGATTCAACGGTGTACTTCGGGAACAGGCCCGCTGGCAACTAACTGCCGGCGGGCCTGTTCCTGTTTGTCGGGGGAGTGCGATGGGCGGAGCCGAAGCGGTCCGGCTCCAAAAAAAGGCGGACGCCGTAGCGCCCGCCCTAAAACAATCCAAAGCTCAAGCCAGCAGATCGGTCTAGTACACCATGCCCATGGCATCCTGAACCTCTGCCAGGGTCTGCTCGGCGATCTCGTTAGCACGACGGTTGCCCTCGTGTAGGACGTCCTTCACATAGTCCAGATCGTTCTCGTAGCGCTGGCGACGCTCGCGGATCGGTGCGAAGTACTCGTTGACGGCCTCGGTCACGTACTTCTTGAGCTGGCCGGAGCCGCCCATGCCGATCTCCTCGGCAATTTCGACCTCGGAGCGACCGGTGCAGATGGCGGCCGTCGAAAGCAAACCGGACACGCCGGGGCGGTTCTCGGGATCGAACGTGATCATGCGCTCAGAGTCGGTCTGGCTCTTCTTGATGCGCTTAGCCGTCTCCTCAGCGGTCATCGAAATATTGATGGCGTTGCCGTAGCTCTTGCTCATCTTGCGACCGTCAAGGCCGGGCAGCAGCGGGGTCTCGGACAGCAGCGCGTCGACCTCGGGGAATACCTTGCCGTAGCGGTTGTTAAAGCGGCGTGCGATGGTGCGGGTGAGCTCGATGTGCGGCAGCTGGTCGCGACCGACGGGCACCACATTGCCCTTGCAGAACAGGATGTCGCAGGCCTGGTGCACCGGGTAGGTGAGCAGAAGGCCGGTGAGCTCGTGGCCCGAGGCCTCCATCTCGGCCTTGACCGTGGGGTTGCGCGCTAGCTCGGCCTCGGACACCAGCGACAGGAACGGCAGCATGAGCTGGTTTGCGGCGGGCACGGCGGAGTGCGCGTAGATCATGGTCTTGTCGGGGTCGATACCGCAGGCAAGGTAGTCCATGACCATGTTGTACACGTTGTCCTGGATATGCTCGGTGGTGTCGCGGTCGGTGATGACCTGGTAGTCGGCGATGAGCACGTTGGTCTTGGCGCCCATGTTCTGCAGTTCAACACGGCCCTTGAGGGTACCGAAGTAGTGGCCCAGGTGCAGACGGCCGGTGGGGCGATCACCGGTGAGCATGGTGAACTTCTCGGGCGTATTGGCCAGGCCCTCGCGAATGGCGTTGCTCTTTTGCAGCGCGACTTCGTAGCTGTTCTCGTTTGGCATGATTGCTCCTAACGTATGTTCATGGGTCAAGATGATAACGCGTTTATTAGAGGGGTGGGGCGTAAGGAGGCGAGGGGCGGGAGAGGGGTGGCTTGTGCGATGGGTGCGGCGCGGCCGCGCTTGACCAACGGTGCCTTGGCACATCCTCGGCAGCTTGCCCTAGAGCTTGTGGTGGCGCTCTTCCTTACGTTCCTCAGCTGCCTGCTCCTCCTGCTTAAAGGCGGGGTCGTCGGGGGTGACGAGCTCGTCCTCGTGCGTGCGCTTGTTGTAATGGTGGCGCAGCACGGGCTCAAACAGATGCAGATGCTTGGCGAAGGCAGCCGAGCCAATGGCGAGCACGGTAAAAATGAGCACGCGCATGGACACCTCGACCTGATTGATGGCGGCGGCGCCGGCCGAAAGCATGATGCACCAGGCATAGATGAGCAGCACGGCCTGTTTTTGGTTGTAGCCTTCTTGGATCAGGCGGTGGTGGATGTGGCCCTTGTCGGCCTGTCCGATGCTAATGTGGGCGCGCTTGCGGCGCACGATGGCGCTGAACGTGTCGATGATGGGCACGCCGGCAACGATGAGCGGAATGATAAGCGAGGTGAGTGCGGCGGTGCGGCTCACGTTGAGCAGCGAGATGGAGCCCAGCGCAAAGCCCAGAAGCAGCGACCCCGAGTCGCCCAAGAAGATGCTTGCGGGGTTGAAGTTGTAGCGCAAAAAGGCCAGACAGGCGCCAAAGAGCGCAATGGAGAGCGCGGCGGCGTCGATGCGGCCCGAGAGAACGGCCATCGAAAACATGGTGAACGACGCGATGCCGCAGATGCCCGTGGCCAAGCCGTCGAGGCCGTCGATGAGGTTAATGATGTTAGTGAATGCCACCAGATAGATCACGGTAATGGGGTAGGCGAGCCATCCGAGCATGATCTCGCCGGGAGCAAACGGGTTGACGATGACGCCGATTTTTAGGCCGCCCATGCAGGCGATAAGCGCGGCGAGGACCTGTCCGGCCAGCTTTTGCTTGGGCGTGAGCTGGAAGACGTCGTCGATAGCGCCGGTCGCAAAGATGACGGTAAAGGAGAGCGCCAGCATGGGATAGCTAATGTGAAGGCGCGGGTGCGGTACCAGGACGGGTGGCCAGCCTAGGTACCAGGTGCCTAGGATTTGCACAATGCAGGCAACGACCAGGCCCAAAAACACCGCCGTTCCGCCCAAACGCGGGATGGGCTTGGTGTTGATGCGGCGCTTAGAAGGATAGTCGACGGCATCGAGCTTAATTGCCAAGCGCTTGACCAGGGGCACCGCGAGGAAGGTCGTGATAAAAGCCGCCGCTGCCACGCATAGGTACGGTATGTAGCTCGGGGATGAAGCCATGAATCTAAAAACCGCCAAGCGTCGAAGGAAAAGGTCAGAAGAACGCCATGCGCAAAGGGCATTGCCGAACCATAATACTCGACCAAGGGGGGTGCATGTAATTGCTCGCAGCGATAATCACGCGCTTACCAGATATTGGGATGTTGTCGATGGCTTGTCGGGATGCCGGCGGGGATCCATATGGACTGTATGGTGATTTTCGGCAAAAGAAAACCACCCCCCACGTTACGAAAATGAACCCACCTAAAACAGGTGGGTGCCCTCATCGACTGTTCCAGCGTCCTTAACAACGAAGGATACCTGTACTAGGTACGACTGTGTGGGCTCCCTAAATAAACGCGACGGTTCACCCAGTTGCTCCGCGGGGGGCGGAATACCTACATCATAAAGCGGCACTTTATCGATTCCAGTCTTGACATTACAAAAATCGTGTCGGACGATTACGGCGCCTTGGGCTCGAGCCGTCTGTGCGGTTGGCCCTCTTGCGCTTGAGCTGCTGAATCGTTGTTTTGGAGCATGTTTTTATGCCGACGTCGTTGACCGAACTTTTTTCGCCCGCCTGCCATTTGTGTCCGCGCCGTTGCGGTGCGGCGCGCGATGAGGGCGCGCGCGGCGTATGCGGTGCTAACGACACGCTCAGGGTGGCCCGCGCGGCGCTTCATATGTGGGAGGAGCCGCCTATCTCGGGCGAGGCCGGTTCGGGCACGATCTTCTTTAGCGGTTGCTCGCTTAAATGTATCTACTGCCAGAACCACGAGATCTCGACCGGCAATTTTGGCCTTGAGATTTCGTCTGAGCGTCTGGTCGAGATTATGCTGGAACTGCAGGACCAGGGTGCCAACAACATCAATTTGGTGACGGCGACGCACTATGCGCACCTGTTGCCTGCCGCGATTGCCGCGGCACGGATGCGCGGGCTGGTCATCCCGATCGTCTACAACACGAGTGGTTACGAGCGTGCGAGTGCCGTGGCGGCGCTGGGCGACCTGGTCGATGTGTGGCTCACCGACTTTAAATATGCCGATGCCGGGCTTGCGCAGTCGCTTTCCCATATTAAGGACTACCCGCGCGTGGCCGTGTCGGGTCTGGCCCAGATGGCGCGCGAGATCGAGCGCCGCGGGGGAGAGTTGGTGGATGAGGGCGGGCTCATGAAGCGCGGCATCATCGTGCGCCACCTGGTGCTTCCGGGGCATGCGGACGATTCGTGTCGCGTACTGGACCTAGTGTGGCAGACGGTGGGCGACGTGCCGATCTCGGTCATGAACCAATACACGCCCAATGCCCTCATGCGCGAGCAGGGTGGCGATCTGGCGCGCGCCGTGATGCGCGAGGAGTACGAGCGGGTGCTCGACCATGCCGACGACCTGGGCTTTACGACGATGTTCTGGCAAGAGGGCGGCGCGGTAGACGAGAGCTTCACCCCGGCCTTCGACACCACCGGTGTTCTCACCAGTGCAAAGTAATGCGTTCGTCGATGAATTTTCTGGGACGGGGATAAAAAATCATCGAGAGCATCGCCTGTTCGAAAAGTTGCCAAAATAGCCGCGCCCCAAAAAGACTGGTTATTGGGCGTTGACAGTTGGCGAGCCGTAGGTAAAATATCGACTTGTCCTGGGGACGTAGCTCAGTTGGGAGAGCGCTGCCGTCGCATGGCAGAGGCCGAGGGTTCGACTCCCTTCGTCTCCACCCTTGGATTTGATAAGCCGCTGACATTGTGTCGGCGGCTTTTTTTAAAAGAAAGGGCTATACCATGGCCGAGCTTGAGTCCCAACCACTGTCTGCCGAGGAGCGCGCCGAGTTGGAGGAGCTCCGCGCCGAGAAGGCTCGTCGCGAGGCCCAGGAAGAGGCCCGTCGCGAGCGCGAGGAGCTGGCTGCCCTGCGCGCCGAGCGTGCGAAGGCCGAGGAGGTCGCCTCGAACGCCGCATCCGAGCGCAAGCCCGCGCCCGCACCCAAGCCCGCTGCTGCGAAGCCTGCACCTGCCGCGCCCAAACCTCAGCCTAAAAAGGCCGCTCGTCCCAAGTCCGTCGAGCCCAAGCCGAGCCGTGACGAGATGACCTTTGCCCAGCGCATGGTTACCTCCAAGGAACCTACGGGCGAGAACGAGATCCCTGGCATGGCGCCGGCTCAAAAAATCATCATTGTCCTTGCCCTCATCGCGTTTGTCATCTTTATGGGCTACACGATCCTGACCAGCATGGGCCTGCTCTAACCTATTTGCATCGGGCGTTATGTCCGCATCCTCTGCTCTCGTCTAACCCTCAAATTCTGTACCACACATCCGAAAGGTCGCCCCATGGCTTTGACCGACATCTCGCATCCCACCGACATTGCAATGCTCACCGATCTGTACGAGCTCACTATGGCCCAGGGCCTGTGGGAGAGCGGCAAGGCCAATGAGCAGGGTTGTTTTACCGCGTTTTACCGCGACCATCCCTTTGGCAGCGCCTATGCCGTCATGTGCGGCACCGCCGAGCTGCCCGAGCTGGTCGAGAACCTGCGCTTTACGCCCGAGGATATCGACTACCTCGCATCGCTTGAGGCCCCGGCCGGCGGCGCGATGTTTAAGTCCGCATTCCTCGACTATCTGCGCGATTTTCGTGCGCATGTAAACATCGACGCCGTGCCCGAGGGCGAGCTCGTCTTTCCGCGCGAGCCCATGGTGCGCGTCACCGGCCCCGCGCTGGAGTGCCAGCTGCTCGAGACGGCGCTGCTCAACATCGTCGGGTTCCAGACGCTTGTCGCCACCAAGACGGCGCGCGTGGTGCTCGCCGCTGACGGTCGCCCCGTGGCGGAGTTTGGCCTGCGCCGTGCCCAGGGCCCCGATGGCGGCCTAGCTGTTGCGCGCGCGAGCTACGTTGCCGGCTGCTCCTCTACGTCCAATGTGCTCGCCGGCCGCCGCTACGGTATTCCCGTCTTTGGCACGCATGCGCACAGCTGGGTGATGAGCTTCGATTCCGAGCTCGAGGCCTTCCGCGCCTTTGCCAAGTCGAGCCCCAAGAACTGCACGCTGCTCATCGACACCTATGACGTGCGCGAGGGCTGCGAGCATGCCATTACGGTTGCCAAGGAGATGGAGGCGGTGGGCGAGCGCCTGTCGGCTATTCGCATCGACTCCGGCGACCTTGCCAAGCTCTCCAAGTATGTTCGCGGCCGTTTTGATGCCGAGGGCCTGCCCTATGTGGGTATCTCGGTGTCCAACGACCTGGACGAGTACACGATTCAGTCGCTGCTCGACCAGGGCGCGCCCATCGATAGCTTTGGCGTGGGTACCAAGCTCGCGACCTGCTACGACCAGCCGGCGCTGGGCGGCGTGTACAAGCTTTCCGCCCGCCGTGCGAGCGAGGCCGACCCGTGGACGCCGGTGGTCAAGCTCTCCGAGCAGCCCTATAAGCGCACGATCCCGGGCGTACAGCGCGTGCGCCGTTATTACGACGGCTTTGGCGGCCCGGTCTGCGACATGATCTACGACGAGGACCATCTGGCGGGGGAGGGCGCCGCGCGCGGCAATACCCTCGTGGCCGTGAATGATGCCGCCCTGGTGACCGACGTGTCCGAACTTGAGTATCGTGAGCTGTTGGTGCCGATCGTGCGCGACGGCAGTGCGGTGGCTCCGCGTGAGAGCATCCAGGACGCGCGCGAGCGCTGTGTTTGGGCGCTCGATCATCTGGATGCGGCTTTCAAGCGCTTCCTGTATCCGCAGACCTACGTGGTGGGTATGGAACAGGGCCTGGCCCAGGTGCGCGACGAGCTCGTGCGCAAGAATATGGCCGCGGCCTCGGCTTTCCCCTGGGCAAAATGATTCCTTGGGCGGTAGGGGCGAGTCACGCTCCCTTGGCCGCCAGCTCGGCCGTTCGCTGAACAGTTGATTGGTTTGACGTATGACGACTTCTTATAAAACGATGGTGGTAAAGATCGGTTCGTCCACGGTGGTGGGCGCCGATGGCAAGGTCAACCGCGCCTTTATCGGCGGACTTGCCGATCAAGCCGCAGCGCTGCGCAAGCTCGGCTGGCGTCTGGTCGTGGTGAGCTCGGGCGCTATTGCCTGTGGCTATCCCGTGTTGGGCTTCGACCGCAAGCCGGTCGGCGACCTTCCGAGCCTGCAGGCCTGCGCCTCGGCTGGTCAGTGCATCATCTCGTCGGCCTACGACGAGGAGTTCCATGCGCGCGACCTGCTCACCTCGCTCGTGCTGCTCACGCGTCACGACACGGCGCGTCGCACGTCCTACCTGCACGCGCGCGACGCCCTGCTGCGTCTGGTGGAGCTGGGCGTGGTGCCGGTCGTCAACGAGAACGACACCGTTACCGTCGACGAGATCAAGTTTGGCGACAACGACACACTGGCGGCGCTCGTGAGCTGCCTGGTATCTGCCGATCTGTGCGTGACGCTCTCGGACATCGATGGTCTCTATACTGCCAATCCGCATGAGGACCCCACGGCCGAGTTTGTTCCTGTCGTGCATAAGATCGATGCCAAGATTATTGCCTCGGCGGGCGATTCTTCCACATCGGTGGGCACGGGCGGCATGATTACCAAGATCCGCGCGAGTCGCATCCTGATGACGGCGGGCATTCAGAGCGTGATTTGCTCGGGCGAGGAGCCCGATGCGCTCGTGCGCCTCGCCCGCGGCGAGAGCGTGGGCACGCTGTTCGATCCGCCGGCGGAGCGTCTGGACATCGCGCCCCGCAAGCTGTGGATCGCGCTGGGCGACAAGGCACATGGGTCGGTGACGGTTGATGATGGTGCTGCGAAGGCGCTGGTTAGCCGTGGCTCTTCCTTGCTTGCGGTGGGTATTCGCGAGGTCGATGGCCAGTTTGCCGAGGGCGATGTGCTCGATGTGTGCGATCCGAGCGGTATGGTCGTCGCCCGCGGTATCGCCGAGGCCGATTCGGACGTGCTGGAACTTGCTGCCGGTCGCCGCCAGGACCAGATCGCCAGCAACCGCCTGCTCGCTAACCTGGCCGAGAAGCCGGCGATACACAGGGATAATTTAATCGTCTTCGCATAACCAATTGACGCTGCAAACGCCCCTAAGCGGCAATCTGACGTTCAATCGTCGGGCATGACCAAAAGGTCAATGCCCTCCTCTTTCACGTCACCTTGCTCGCTTAGGGGCGTTTTCGCTTTCCGTTCTCTACCTGCGGCATTGTCGTTGCCGGCACTTGTTCGGCACTTGGGGACGTTCCTTTTGTGCCGGCAGGTGGGGACACTCCTTTGCTAGAAGATCTGGCGCAGGTCTCCTCGGTTGAGGGCTTCGTTGAAGAGGTGCTTGAACACCACGCTGCCGTGCAGGCCATCGTGCTCGAACTCGTTAGTCACCCAGGCATGCGAGTTGCCCACGCGGCTGAGCGTATCGAGCTGCAAGCCCGAATCGACGTACATGTCGTCGAAATACACCGCGGCCTGGAGCGGCACCTCGTTGCACGCCAGTCGCTGCGGGTCGTAGATCTTGTCCCAGCTGGTGTCTTCCATCAGCAGGTCCATGGCGGGTTTGAAGGGCTTGAGCTCGGGCATCTGCTCGAACATCCACGGGAACATTGCCTCGCCGGTAAACATGAGCGGGCGCGCGAGGGTGTCGAACTCGGCGCGGTGTGCCTTCTCTTCGGCCGCGGCCCAACCAATGGGCATAGTGTCGCCGTCGGCGTAGATGAACTCCTGCAGTGTCCAGTACAGCGGGTTTGTACGCGTGTGGGTGCGCTCGAAGGCGCGCATCAAAAAGCTGTCAGATACCGAGGCGCCGCAGGCCAGCGTGCCGTCGCCGTCGGCAAAAGCGTGATCGACAATCCAATGCATGCGCTCAAAGCTCGGCTTCATACCAAAGTCGCTGCCCATGAGCTGTAGGCGCTCGACCGTCATCGGTGAGCCGTCGGGCAGCACGGGCTTCTGGGCCTCGAGCGCATCGGCCAGTGCCGCCACGCGCTCGACGTCGGCGGGGTAGCGGTCGTAATACTGCTGAGTCTTGGCCGCCATGCGCGGGAAGGTGTGCGCGTAGACCTCGCTTGCGCTCGCTGGCACATGTGGAATGCCGCCGCAGGTAGAGCTCGCCGCCACGCCTTCGGGGAAGAGCGACAGATAGCTCAACGTCAAAAAGCCGCCGTAGCTCTGCCCGAGTGTGACCCAGGGCTTGCCGCCAAAGCCCACCAGGCGCAGGTACTCAAAATCGCGCACGATGGAGCTGGCGAGGTGGCGCTTGAGGAAGTCAGCCTGCGAGCGTGCGGCATCGGAGCCGGCCGCCGTCGCGCGCTCGCCCAGTGCGGCAATCGTGCGCCCGTCCACGCAGCAACTGCGTCCGGTGCCGCGCTGGTCGGGAAGGACCACGCGGAAGTGCTTGACGGCCTCCTCGATCCAGCCGTCGCTTGTGGGCGACAGCGGACGCGGGCTCTCGCCGCCGGGGCCGCCCTGCAAAAACAGGAGCAGCGGCAGATCGTCGTTGATGCGGTCGGGCGCGCAAACCACGCGGTAGAAGAGCTTGATGCTCTCGGGCGCGCCGGCGATTGGTGCCGGCATGGCGCCGCGGCGCATGGTGCTGCCGACGGCCAGGAGCATCGGCTCCAGGCCGCGCCAGTCAAGGGGGACGTCGATGCTGTGGTCCTCGACGTAAAGGCCGGGGACGTGGTACGAAGTGATGAGGGCCATGTGAGTCTTCCGTTCGTTGCGGTGTTTCGGGTTGACCAATTCTACCGCCGCGGGCGAGGCCATGCGCAAATCGGCTACCATTGTTGCAAACTTCTAGGAGAAAGGGCCGCCCATGTCGGTCGATATAGCCACGTATGTCCACGATCTTGCCGTTGCCGCCAAGGCAGCGTCGGCCTCGCTTGCCACGGCGAGCGATGAGCAGCGCCAGGAGGCCGTGCGCGCCATGGCCGCAGCACTGCGCAACGGTGTCGACTCCATCGTCGCCGCCAACGAGCTCGACATGTCCGCCGCGCGCGATGCGGGTACCTCGGCCGGACTGCTCGATCGCCTGCTGCTGACGCCTGAGCGCGTCGAGGGCATGGCCGCCGGCCTGGAAAAGCTCGCCGAGCTGCCCGATCCCGTGGGCCGCGTGCTCGACCACCGCGTGCTTGCAAGCGGCGTGGACCTGACCCGTGTGAGTGTTCCGCTGGGCCTGGTCGCTATGGTCTACGAGGCGCGCCCCAACGTGACGGCCGACGCCGCAGGCATCTGCATCCGTACCGGCAACGCCTGTATTCTGCGCGGCGGCTCGCTGGCCTATCACTCGTGTGCCATGATCGCCGAGCTGCTGGCCGATGCGCTCGAGGCCAAGGGCTTCCCGCGCGAGGCCGTGTCGATGATCGAGTCCACCGACCGCGAGGCCACTGGCGAGTTCATGAAGCTCCGCGGCATTGTCGACGTACTCATTCCGCGCGGCGGTGCAGGCCTGATCCAGCGCTGCGTGCGCGAGTCGCTTGTGCCGGTGATTGAGACGGGCACGGGCAACTGCCACATCTACGTGCATGAATCCGCCGACTTTGATAAGGCGCTCAACATTATCGTTAATGCCAAGA
This sequence comes from uncultured Collinsella sp., assembly GCA_900549745.1. Classification (GTDB taxonomy): domain Bacteria; phylum Actinomycetota; class Coriobacteriia; order Coriobacteriales; family Coriobacteriaceae; genus Collinsella. The sequence continues at coordinate 50,729 of URPJ01000016.1, forward strand.
CCCAGCGCGTAGGCGTGTGCAATGCCGCCGAGTCGCTGCTGGTCGACCATGCTGTGGCCGATGCGTTTTTGCCTGCGGTCGTTGCCGTGCTGCACGATCACGGCGTGCTCATTCACGGCGACGAGGCCACGTGCGCCGCGTGCGCCGACGCCGGCTTTGTGGAGGGCGATGACTACGTCGCCGCGACTGAGGAGGACTGGGGTCGCGAGTACCTGGCGCTCGAGATGAGCGTGAAGGTCGTGGCAAACGAGGACCAGGCCATCGCACACATCAATCGCTACGGCACGATGCACTCCGAGGCCATCGTTGCCGAGGACACGGACGCTTGCGAGCGCTTCCTGGATGCGGTCGATGCCTCGGCCGTGTACGCCAACGCCAGCACGCGCTTCACTGACGGCGGCGAGTTTGGCCTGGGCGCCGAGATTGGCATCTCGACCCAAAAGCTCCACGCCCGTGGCCCCTTTGCCGCCGAGGCCCTCACTACCTACAAATACAAGCTCCGAGGCACCGGCCAGGTCCGCCCCTAACGACCGCGCAAGAAAAACCGCCACAAATGAACTGCGTCCCGAATCTTGGCCTTCTTTTATTAGAAGCGAACACTAGGACGCT
>URPJ01000017.1 GCA_900549745.1 uncultured Collinsella sp.
AAAGGACCCCTTTGCAGAGGTCCTAGTCAATTCAAGGTGGCGGGGAAGGGAATCGCGCCCGCGCTCCGCGCGTGCGGACCGCTGCGGCGCTTCCGCGCCTTGCGAGCTGCGCTGGCAAACGCTCACGCGTTTACTCAGCTCCGCGCCCTCACGGGGTTCGATTCCGCGTGGGGGCCACATAAAAGAAAAGGACCCCTTTGCAGAGGTCCTAGTCAATTCAAGGTGGCGGGGAAGGGAATCGAACCCCTGACACGAGGATTTTCAGTCCTCTGCTCTACCAACTGAGCTACCCAGCCATTTGAGGTGTGCCTTGTTTCAAGGCTTGATTAGTATAACCAAGGACACGCTCCGGTCAACCGAGAATTTTAAAAAAGTTTTTGAGCGCAGCCTCGGTTCTATAAATCGGCACGTCAGAGGCATCAGCCGGCAGCAAGAAGTTTTTCGCTCAGAGCCGCACGGGCAAACTCACTTGGCGTCATCCCCTCGGCAGCCGCCCGTCGACGAATGGCCTCCTTCATTCCCAGAGGAATCTTGACCGACAGCGTTGCCGTCCCCTCACCTGAGAGCGGGGGCCGTCCACGCACGATCCCACCAACGGTGTGTTCGCCATCCGGAAACTCTCCGCGCTCGTACGACTCGCACCACGCGTCAATCATTTCATCCGTTACAACCTGACCATTAGCGGCCGCATACGTCTTGCCCATCATCGACCCCTTTGTCGAGCCTGTTCAATCTCCTGCCAAAATTTCTTCTGAACTGGAGACAAGGCATGAATGATAAGCCACCCACGGACAAGCTCGACCGCGACAAGCTCAACGCTTCGTCCGTCTGGGAGCCATCCAATCGCAAGCCATCTCGGCGGCTCGTCCTCCGACTCGCGGCGAATGCACTCAGTAACCGCGAACCAGGCACCAAGCACCTGCTTTTCCGTCAAGTGTTTTTTGGCGTTCGGATGGATCTCAACATCCATGCATCTTCTCCTCCATCTTACCCAATTTCGTATGACGAAAGTCCGCCGTCGTCAATCTCTTACGCCGGCACTTGTTGGAGGGCGGGAGGTGTAGCGAGGATTGAAGGGCGTTCCAATACCGCCCAGGCACCGGGACAGGAACACATGTGCCAAGGACGGACGTTTTCGTAGCGCGCGAGGATATTGCCGTCGCGATTGATGAAGGCGATGTCGATGGGATAGGCCATAAAACACGTGTGGACCGAGGAACAGTGCGGAAACGCCATGACGAGCGGCAGGCCGTTGGCGGCAACCGGACGCCGTCCCAGCATGCCGCGCAGGCGCACGACAAACGACTCCGCCACCGCAAACTCGGCCGGCGTCCAACCCAGCCTGTTGAGTGCCCGCGCGTAGGCGATGTAGGACGAGACCGCGGTCACATGACCACCCCCGGACGCCATGGATCGACCGTCACCGCGCGCTCGTGCGACAACGTTGTCGGCGCCCCCAGCGAAACGCCAGCGATGCTGAGAGAAGTCGGCCACGGCTCATAGTGCATGGTGCAGGTGTAGGTCCTAAACGTACCGGATAGGGAGAGCAGGCCACCATCCGATGCCTCCGCGCCTTGTTCGCTCGACACTTCGATCCGCAAGTCATAGCCTTCCATGGCATTCAGAATTTGAGTCTGAACCGTCGCCGAGGCATCGGCAGAGCTTTCGTCGCCCTCCCCCTCCGACGCCACGGCGTGCGCCAACACGATGTCGGGTACCACGCGGTCGAAGCGCGCGACAGCGCTGGCAAAGATCATGACGTTGTACACGATGAGTGCCAGCACCAGCAAAACGGGCGTAACCACCGCCATCTCCACCGTCGCTTGGGCGCGCTCCTCGCGCAGACGCATGCGGATACTCATTACGACCCACCGCCCAGAGCGCCAACCAGCGTGGCAACATCGACGGTGAGTGGGATGGAGCCGCCGCCGGGCAGAGGAATCTCCGCAAGCGTGAACACCGTACCGCTAATGGTGCGTTCGACTTGATATTCCAACGCCTCGCAAAGCGCCTTGGGATCGGTCACGCCCAACGGAATACTTCGCAGCTTGTCTTGCGCTTGAGAGAGACCAGCAATGTCAGACCCCGGACTCTTAATGACGTTGGCGGAATCGGTCAGCACTGGCTTTCGCAGGCGCAAGTCGCACGGTTCCAGACCCAACGCCGCCATGGACGCCGAAACGGTATCGCCGAGCCACGATGCGATGGAACCCAACGCGCCGCTGCCCCCTCCTAGGCCTTTAATCATCTCGTCCATAAGTTCGTCGGCCGAACCTTGAATATCACCGTATCCTACGAGCAGCCGTCCCCAAACATCCATGACGCCGTCGAGCACGCCGGCAACGCCGCCCGAGCGTTCCTTCAATGTCGAGAAAAATCGCGAAAGCACGTTGTTTTGCGCCGTCGCGTCATCGGGCGCCAGCACCGCGGCAGAGATAGCACCGCGATCGCCAAGCCTGACTGCCGTGTTAAACGAAGAGTTGAGCTCATCGGGGCTCGAGATGGCACCCGAAGCCGCAAAGGCGACCACACCGTTGCGGCCAGGCGGAGCGATACGCGGGCGCTCGCCCGAAAGCGCTTTAATGGCCTGGTCAAAGGCATTGCCCGCACGGTCGGCCTCATCCTCGGCCTGGCGCATGAGCTCAAGCTCTTTGTTCCGACATTTGACGTATTCCTCCAAGGCCTTTTTGAACTCGTCGAAGTGATATTCGAAGCCGTTTTCGATGAACGACGGCGGCATGAGGGCGCGACCCAGGGTGACCACGTCAAATTCGCACTTATCGCATACATCGTGTCCGTCGTAATCGACAACGGACGCCAACCCACCCGGCGATCCACTCTTATAGTTAGGACATTCGGTCCCATAGTGCAGGTACGTCTTGTCGCCGTTGGTACTTGTAGGCCACATGGCATCAGTGTAGAGCTGGGTTCCCTTCACCTCGCCCGGCGTGCGCGGCAGGAATGGGATCTGGGACGATATTTTTTCACCATCGTCTTCAATGTATGAGTGTTCGAGTTCTTCAATTGCATAGATGTAGAACGTTTTCCGCGCGACGGACTCGGCCTCCATCTTCGTGCTCGAGCCTTGAGACTTTTCATTCGCTAGGCGCCGATGGTAATAGGCCTTCGCTCGGTTGAGGGCAACCTGCGGCTCCCATGTGATGCTCGAGGCATAGTGTGGATTCTCAATATCCGAAAGCTTTGCCAGACTCCCCGCGCGCCCCCACATACATGAATACCTACCAACCGCGCTCTCATCCGACCCGCCACAGTCCGCAAGCCAGGCGCGCTCCTTTGCCTTCGTCGTCTCCTCCGAGGCCTTCCGCAGCTCCTCGGCCGCACGCTCTAAATCATCTGAAGTGTCTTTAATGGTATCGGTTGAGATCTCTGACCCTTTGAGCGCAGCGAAGTCCGACTCGGATGTTCTGGGCACGGCAAGCGCCGTACCGGTATAGGTCACACTATCGGTATCCTGCGCCGACACCGCCTGCGTGGCACGCGCGGCGATCAGATACGGCAGAGCCGTCTCGATTTTCTGTAAGCCTTCCGATGCGCTTTTGGCAAACTTGTTGCGCGTTTTAATGATTTCAATCCCGGTGTCGACCATATTGCCGGCAACTGGCTCGGCACCCGGAATGAGGATGGCGACCAGTCCCGTCCCGATCGTGGCAAACCCCGCCAGCCCCAGACTCAAGATGCTCGCATCCACCACCGTCGCAGCCGTATGGTAGGACGACACCACATTGGCGCCTGCCAGCGCGCCGCTATCGGCAGCCACCTGGGTATCCCCAGCACGCGACATGCTCCATATCGCCGCGGTCGACGAAAACAGCAACGTGAGCACCACTAGGATGACCACGGCAGAGGAAAGCGTGGTGTAGGCACCGTCTTCGATAAACAGGTCGATACCGGCTCGACCCATAAAGCCGCCTCGCTTGCGATGGCAGCTCGGACGGCGCGTCAAAACGCGTCTAGACCAGAAACGCTCAATCCCATGCAGCAATCCACGAACCATAATCTCCCTCCAGCCATTCGGGACGTGATTGATACGAGACATCGACCTTGAGCTCAACGTAGCCGCCCTCGACGGTACCACCCATAGCCTGCGCAAACGCACCGATCACAGGTAACGGCTTGACCTCGCCGGAAACGGACACGGACGAGACGCCACCCGCATCGGCCCGACCAAGCTCGATATCCCACGACAACGGCCCGCCGGCATGAAAGATCGAAACGTTGGGCACTGCGGCAAGCCGGCGGCGGGTGAACTCCTTAAGATCGTCGTCCTCCGCCGTCGTCGTGGTCATGAGCCGCGCGGTCTCGGCAGCGGCAGACTCCATGACCGCGCGCGTATAGAGCAGGCACACCGGTTGCAGTGCGAGAAGGATGAGCATCAGAAACGTCGGCAGCAAAAAAGCGGCCTCGACCGTAGACTGCGCCCGGTCCTCGCGCGCGATATCAATACAACGCGATGTCCTTAGCACCCGCAGCGGCGTCGATAACCGACGTCGAGGCAACGCCATGGGATGCCGCCCGCTCAACCAGCGCCGCCAAGCGTCCATCGGTGCCAGCACGCCAAAGTCCCGCAATCGCCAACACGATCGATAACAGTGCCACCGTGACGATGGCGTATTCGACCGTCGCCTGGGCAGATTCCTCGCGCAGGACGTCATGCATTTCACGACCCCTCCTTTGAGCTTATTGTTTGCGGGACCAGGCGCACGGCGCGCAAACGACACGAGGCATCGCCAGCATCCGCGGCAATTGTCACCATATCGACCCAGCCGCGTCCGTCGCGCACGATAGCGCCCCACACGTTTCCCTTGATGTCGAGATAGCCGCTCAGGGCAAGTTGCGCCGTGGGTACCTCACGATAGGCACGCAGCATATCCGCCGCTGCCTCGGTCATCGGTCGGTCTTCGGACCATGCAAGCCGGACCGCAATCGCGTTGCCCTCAGGCGAGTCCGTCGCAGTGCCAGACCGCTTGTCGAGCGTCCGCAGAAAGGTTTGCGCCGTGACAGCGACATCCGAATCGTCCGTATCTCGCATCTCATCTTTTTGAGACGCCACCGCCGAATCTGAGCCCGAATCGAAGGCGGCCCCAGGACGCTGCTGCCGCGCGGCGTTTAGCCCCCAAACCGCCACTGCCACCGCCACAACCGCACAGGCAAACACCAGCAGTGCGCCGGCAGGCCGCCTACCCTCTACAGGCTGTTGATGCCCTCGCTGATAGCGTTCCATAGATCTTGGACCTTGCCCTTAAATGCGACAATGGCAATGATGGCGATCACCACGAGCACGCCGACCAAGATGGCGTATTCGGTGGTGCCCTGCGCACTCTCCTCCTGCAGTAGCTCCCCGGCATGCTGGCGAGCGCGAATTGACTGGCAAACAGCCCAGCTCCAGACCTTGCCAGCAACGTCAGCCATCGTGTTCATGTATTCCTCCCTACATCATCCCGCCTGCTCCCAGCAGCGGGCCCAATATGGACAGAAGCAACGCCGGCAAGATGAGCGTGCCGGTGGGAATCAGCAGCTTGACGGGCGCACGCTCAATCTCGCGCTCGACCGCGGCGCGATGAGCCGCACGGATCTCGCGACTTTGAGCGGCCAGTGTCTCGGCAAGTGGGGCACCCAGGGCGAGTGCCTGCCCCACCGTAATGGCAAAGGTCTCGAGCGCTCGCACGTCCAGGTCGCGCGCGGCGGCCAACAACTCGTCCTCACGCGTGCCCACGCCCACCTGCCACGCCATGCAGGCCCGCTCAAGGCGAAGAGCCAGCACTGACCGGCGGTTGGCGCAGAAAATCTCAAGCGCCGCATCAAACGAAAGGCCGGCCGAAAGACCCAAGCGCACAACATCGATCATCTCGGACACTTCGCCGAGCGACACTCGCGCCGGGCCGCCCGCTCCAACCGCGCCCTTCACTCGCGCGGTCAGGGCATCGACCACCGAGCGACCCGCGGCAGCGACCAGCACCGCCTCGCGCTTGCAGGCCCCTGCGATCTTGCGTGCATCCGCCCGATCCAAACCCGTCGCGACAAATACACTCAGGGCGCACAGGCAAGCCGCAACTGCAACCGGGGCGCTCATAGCTCCACCCGCATAATGCGTCGGATAACCACCAGGGCAACGGCATTGAGGGCAAGACCCAGCACCACAGCGCCCACGCCGGCAGGCGTCGCGAGACCGCGACGAAAATCTGCCGAAAGCAGCGCCAACACCGCGCACATGCCCGCCGGCATCGCCGCGACCATATGCGCAGACATGCGAGCCTGCGACGTCTTGACATCCAGGCGGCGCTTGAGCTCAATGCGCTCCCCCACCATGCTCGACGCCTCGGACAGTAAGTCGGCAAGCGGAGCACCGGTGCGCTGAGACACCTTAAGCGCCAAGGTCACAAGCGAAAGGCCGGGAGCGTCGATGCGCACGAGCAAGTCATCGAGCGCGTCGGTCGCCGAGATACCGCAATCGATCGCCGCCGCCACCCGCAAAAACTCGGTATGCACCGGTTCTTGCGCATGAGCGCCCACAAAGCGCATGCCCTGGGCCAGCGAATGTCCCGAGGCAAGCGACATGGAAAGTGCGGTAAACGCCTCGGGCATGGCCTCTTCTGCATCGTGTTGCTCGCGCCGGCTCTCAAAGCCATCCCGAGCGGCGCCAGCGGCAATCGGAGCAACAAGTCCCAAGGCAAACCCGAGGGGCGATAACGACACCATCGTTAGTAAAACGCAGCAGACACCGCTCGATAGCAGTAGAAACGCCAAACGCCCCGAAGCATCTTCGATCACGAGGCCAAGGCGATGCGCCGGAGCCAGCGATGTCCACGAACGGGCGATCTTTTTCAGCAGATCGTTTTCCACCAGCTCACGCGGCAGCCTCTCTGCCACCGTCTCGAGCGCCTGACGCGCCAGCTCCGCCGGCGGCACCTGCGGCACACGAGGTTCCGCCCCGCACGCCGTCGCAACAGAAAACCCTGCCAAACCCCCTACGACGAGGGGCACAGCGACCTCCATTCGTCCACCTCCTCTTGTGTGAGCGTCCCCGACCGCAGGCCTTCTGCGATAAACGGCGGCTCGCGGTCAAGCGTCCAGGTGCGCTCGGCGGCATCGAAAGTCACATAGCGCTCGAGCTCTACGCCGCCCGACGCGGCGCGACGCACTCCCGAATACGAGGAGACGAAACGCCTGCCATCGGCGTGGCGCTCAGACATCACGATGCCGTCGAGCGCCATGGCAATCTGCTCCTCGATGAGCTCGCTCGGCAGATCGATGCCATAACGTGCAAGCAACGTCAGACGCACCACGGTCTCCTGTTCTGAGCCCGCATGAAGTGTGGTGAGCGACCCGTCGTGGCCCGTGTTCATGGCCTGCAACATGTCGCAGCACTCCGCACCGCGCACCTCGCCCACCACGATGCGGTCGGGGCGCATGCGCAGGGCATTGGTCACCAGGTCGCGGATCGTCACCGCGCCCTCGCCCTCAATTGAAGCCTCGCGCGCCTCTAGACGCACCACGTGCGGATGATGCGCAAACTTGAGCTCGGCAGAGTCCTCGATCGTCACGATGCGCTCGCCGGTGGAAATCTCGCATGACAACGCGTTGAGCAGGGTGGTCTTACCAGATCCCGTGCCTCCCGCAACCGCCAGGTCCTGTCGCAGCGACACCGCGCACGACAGCAGCTGCGCATACCAAAGCGGCAGCGACCCCAGCCCCACAAGCTCGTCCAGCGAGCAGATGCGGTCCGAGAACTTTCGGATGGTGAGAATCGGTCCGTCAATCGCCACAGGCGGAATCACCGCGTTGACGCGATAGCCCGTTTTGAGGCGGGCGTTGACGATGGGACTGCGCTCGTCGATGCGGCGGCCAAGTGGCGAGATGATGCGGTCGATAAGCACACGGATCTGCTCATCATCCTCAAACGCATGCTCGATGGGGTACAAGACGCCGCCGCGTTCAAAGAAAGCCGAGCGGCAGCCGTTGATCATGATTTCGGTAACGGTGTCGTCCTCGATGAGCGGCTGCAACGGCCCCAAGCCCACCACGTCATCCAAAATCTCGTCGATGATGGTCTCGCGCTCGGGCGTCGCGAGATCGGTCGGCTCCTCAACATTGAGCGCCGCCTCCACCGCGGGACGCAATTCCGAGCGGGCAAGTACCGGGTCGACATAGGCGCTGATACGCGCCACTTCGTCGTAACCCATGCGGTCCATCACGGCGCGCTTAGTGCGTCGTTTCACCGCGCGGCGACGCCCCGCATCTACAGACGCTGCCGCCGCTGCAGCGCCGGCAGCCTTAATCCTCGTTTGCAGGCTCATCGCTAATCACCCTCGCGCGACCAGGGAAGGCGGATACGCGGGCGTTCGGTGCGCGTTGCACGGTCGGCGACCATATCGCTCCAAGGGCCGACGGCGCACCCCAGTTCCACGAGCATCTCGCGCGTGGCCTCGCGCACGCTGGTCGCAAAAGCGCTCGTCTGCCCCACTGCCTCGTCAGCGCGCCCAAACGCCATGAGCGCGGCGAGATCCTGCCCGCCATCGGCGATACGAATCTTGGAGCTCAACGCACAGGCAATCTCAAAGCGCATGGCGACGTCCTCGTCTGCCCCGCGCGCACCGAACCGGTTGAACACGGCGCTCATGCGCGTGCGCGGCACACCTACTCGACTTGCCAGTTCAATGACGCGCGACGCCGATGTCGCGGACGACACCGCAGCATCGCCAACGATCAGGCAACGGTCGCTCGCCGCCACCGCAGCCGCCACGGCGTCGCCCCAAAAGACCGAGGTATCGATAAAGACCACGTCGGATTCGCGACGCAGAACATCAAGCAGTAGCTCCACCGGACGTGCCATGAGCTCGGCTTGCTCGGGCGCCGCGACGGGACCCCAGAGCGTAACGCCCGGGGCGACGCGCATCGATGCGGCTACGATATCCGGCTCGGTGAGCGTGCCCGCCGCCGACGGCTCGATAAATGCCGCCATATCGCGCGGAGCATCGACGCCTAACAAGTCGTAAAGGTTTCCAAACATCAGGTCCAGGTCGAGCACGGCGGCACGCAAGCCCAACAGCGACGATGCGTGTGCCATGGTGGCAACGATCGTCGACTTGCCGCAACCGCCCGAGCCCGAAATGACGCAGACGACCGGAGCTCGATGCGGCGAAGCGGCAGCGTCTGCCGGCGGCATCGGAGGCGGCGGGGCGGGCGTCGGTGACAGCGTCCCCGTCTCCCCCGCCGCAACTACACGCTGCGTCCAAGCCGGCATGGCGGCTTGTTCGGTCTGCGAGGCAGGCTCGTTCTGCGCAATCTGCTCATGCTGCATCAGCGACAACTCGCCGCACCCGGCAAAGCCCTCAACTTCGTCGAGTTCATCCGCCAGATTCACGCCGTGCACGTATCCCATATCTACAGCCGGGGAGTCGCCAGCATGCTGCGCCGGCCCTCCAGCGTCATCGCATACAAGGGGGTTCCGGGGGCGCCGACCATGCTCGGCTTCCGCTTTTCCACAATCATCAACACGCGGGCCTCTTGTAGCGCGAGGCGCCCCGGGTTCCCTATCAACAAAAGCATCGGGCTCAATCGTCATGCGCCGATCGGAATCAACCGCTCCCTCGCCCGCGCGCCCGTTGCCGCATATACTGTGCGCAGCGATGACCTCGGTCGCCCCCGCGCGAAACAACCCCTCGATATCCGACGGATCGAGCGCTTCTATCAAGACGACCACGCGACTCACGCGGCCTTCGGCCGTCAGGCGCGCAACAGTCTTGCGCACATCTTCGGTATCAAACAGAGACGCCGCGATGATGGCAGCTCCGCGACGCGACGGAAACGCCCGCGCCATGGAAACCAGCCCGTCCAGGTCACCCACGCGAAGCACCTGTGCACCCGCGTCACGGCCCTCGACTTCCCGCTGCAACAGCCCGTAATCGCCGCACGCGCAGCACGCAAGCCAGATCGCCTTCATCACTCGTCGCCTCCGCTCTTTTTGCCGCGCGCCGTGGCGGGAATCGTCAAGCTGACCGTTCCCTTGCCCGATGCCCCCAGCAGTTCCTTGACGTCTTCGGGGTCAGCCGCCAGCGTCACCCATTCGATCTTGCCCTCGCGCGTGGCACCGGAATCCTCACTGGTATCGATCACGTACGCGCCGCACAACCGATCGGTTACGCCGTCTTTTTGCACATACACATCCACGTAGCTGCCCACGCCCGTAGCACCGCCGACCGAGTGCTCGGCATCGACCGCCACCGAAACGGCGACCTTGCCCTTAGGCACCTCGAGCTTGTGGCTCTCGGCCTTGGTGTAGACATTGCAGATCACGGCGTTTTTGGGAATACGCGAAGTCGTCACGTCGCCGCGCACCTGGCGCAGCTCGGTCGCCGCGTCACGCGGCAGCAGACTTGTCAGCCATTCCTGGGTTATGACATTAGTCTCATCGAGGGTCTCGCCCACATCGATATCGCGCGCCGCAACGCATACCTCGACGCGATCGCCACCGTACTTGGCCAAGGTCTCAGCCTGGACCTGTTCGGCTTGCGAGCGGATCGACGAGCCGTAAACCATGCAGAGCAGAGCAGCGAGCACGCCCGCGACCAGACTGATGGCGATGCGCTTGCTCTTGTTCACGGCCGCTCCTCTCATGGCAGTGCCGGGCGAATGCCCGTACCACCATTGTCTAGGCGGTCAGAGTACAAAGCGGCGCAATCGCGATCTTGGTTTTCGATGTCAAACCAATCGCTGACCAAAAGCTGACCAGCCCGTCAAGCTCGTGGCAAGGTTTTGGCCAGCACGTCAGCAAGCTGCATGTTTCGAGGCTTTTCCGCAGCAAAAAAGCCGTCTCCCGAACAGTTGGGAGACGGCTGTCATAGGAAAAATCAATTACAGATGGACATCGGGATCGAGCATTTGAGCACTCACGCGCATGGATGACGCCAGGTTTTGGAACGCTTCCAAACGCAGGCTGTCGATCTGCCCGGCGTCCTCGGCCTCGCGAACGGCACAACCCGGCTCATGGGTATGCGTGCAATCGCCAAATCGGCACGCGCGCGATGCCTCGACAATCTCGGGGAAGGCGCGCGCCAGACCCCGCTCGTGACCCACGAGCGGTAGGCTACGCAGGCCCGGGGCATCGGCGATCACGCCGGCGTCGCCCGGCAGTGCCACCATCACGCGCGCAACGGTAGTGTGACGGCCCTGGTCGTCGCGTTCGCGCACACCGCCAGTCGCCAACGTATCGTGGCCCAGCAGCGCATTGAGCAGCGTCGACTTGCCGGCACCCGACTCGCCCAGAATCATGGCGCAGCTCCCGGCAGGCACGCAGGAACGAACCTCGTCCAGGCCGCGCCCCTCGGCAGAGGACGTCACGATCACGCGCACGTCCGGACCCACCAGGCGGCGCACGCGGTCCAGATCGCGCTCGAGCTCCTCGGCATCGCAGCGGTCAGCTTTGGTGAGCACCACCACCGGTTCGGCATCGCAGTCGAGCGCCAACACCAGCGAGCGCGCCACGCGGTCGAGCAGCACCTCACCGGCACCGAGCGCCTGCACGATTAGCACGCTATCCACGTTGGAGCAGAGCACCTGGCGCTCTCCACGGGCACGGCCGCGCCAACGCTCAAAGCTCGTACGGCGCGGCAGCACGCACTCAATCACGCCCATATCGTGCCCGGGAGCGCGGCGCACCGCCACACGGTCGCCCACGGCAGGCAACAGGACCTCGTCCTCGCCGCGCGACTTGGCAAACCCCACGGCATGCTCGGCGCGGAAGGTGTCGTCGGCAGTCGCCACCAGCGGAAACCCGCGATCCAAGCGCACCACGGCACCCAGCCGCATCTGCTCGGGCTCCTCGGCATGTGCGCAGAAATCATCAAAGGCAGCCTGCTGGGCTTCATCGACCGGCAGGTCATCAAACGCTGGAACGTCCTGCAGCGCGTCGAGTCCCGGCACGCTCGCCAGCAGCTCCTCGGCAGACGCGGGGGCCTCGGTCGCGAGCTTCCGACGACGATCGCGCTTAGCCCGCGCCCCCGTCGTCTTTTTCTTCGCCTTAGCCTTAGCCTTGCCCACAAGCGCCTCCCAGCACCATAAATCACAACTGAGCAGGTATTTTAAATCAAAAAGAGCTGGCCGGGCAAAGCCCTAAATCAAAAAGAGCCGGTCGAGCAAACGCTCGATCGGCTCACAAACTTTCCCTCAGCTTACGGTCCCGAGAGGTTGTCCGAAGGCCCGACCGCCGAGAGGGGTTTCTTCTGAGCGATCCCGCAGCGCGAAGCGCGAGGACCAGCGAAGAAGAAACCCCGCAGGCGGTCGGGCCGGTGGGAGGGATGGCCTTTCGACCTACTCTTTTTCGACCGCGCGCATGATCGCCTTGTAGATCTCCATAAGCGGGATGATCAGGAAGGCCAGACCCAGCGCGGCAAGAACGCCCTTGAGCTCAAGCGTCACGGGGCCAAAGAACATCTCGGCAAGCGTCGGCTGCACGGTCACGATCACCGTCAGCACCAGTGCCAGCGCGGCGGAAGCCCACAGCCACTTGTTCTGCTTCTTCATGGTGAACAGCGACGCACGACGGCTGCGCATATTGAAGCAGTGGAAAATCTCGACCATGTTGAGCGTGATGAACGCCATCATCACGCCTTCCTCGTCGGCATTGCCGGCGATCATATCGGCGATGTGGATGTAGCCCATGTCAAAGTACACGCCCACAAAGAAGCTCGCCAGCACCAGCACGGTGATGATTAGGCCCTGGACCACGCAGTCCAGACCCATATGTCCGGCAAAGACGCCGTCCTTGGCGTTGCGCGGCTTGCGCTTCATGATGTCGCCCTCGGCGTCCTCCATGCCCAGCGCGAGCGCGGGGAAACAGTCGGTGACCAGGTTCACCCACAGCAGCTGCACCGGCTGGAAGATGGTAAAGCCGATGAGCGTGGCGATGAACACCGAGAAGACCTCGGCAAGGTTAGCCGAAAGCAGGAACTGGATGACCTTGCGGATGTTGTCGTAGATGCGACGGCCCTCTTCGCAGGCACCGATGATGGTAGCGAAATTGTCGTCGGCGAGCACCATGTCGGCGACGTTCTTGGTGACGTCGGTACCAGTAATGCCCATGCCCACGCCGATGTCGGCGCGCTTGATGGACGGGGCGTCGTTGACGCCGTCGCCGGTCATGGCCACGATCTGGTCGCGCGACTTCCAAGCCTCGACGATGCGTGTCTTGTGCTCGGGTTGGACGCGGGCGTACACGCCGTAGTCCTCGATGTGCGCGTCGAGTTCCTCGTCGCTCATGCGATCGAGGTCGGCACCGGTGATGGCATGGTTGCGATCGGTGACGATGCCCAGCTGCTTGGCGATGGCCACGGCGGTGTCGATGTGGTCGCCCGTGATCATGACGGTGCGAATACCGGCATCGTGGGCCTCGCGGATGGCGTCGGCGACCTCGGGGCGGACAGGGTCAATCATGCCGGACAGGCCGCAGAAGACCAGGTCGTGCTCGAGCGCAGCGGGGCTGCAGTCGCTCGGGACCTCGGTGTAGGTGCGGCTTGCCAGCGCCAGCACGCGCAGGGCCTCGTCGGCCATGACCTTGTTGGCGGCCACGAGCTCGGCACGACGCTCCTCGGTCAGCGGAACGACCTTGTCGCCGTCGTAGATATGGGTGCACAGGCCGATCACCACGTCGGGCGCGCCCTTGGTGTACTGCTCATACTCGCCGTCCAGGGTCTCGACGACCACGGACATCATCTTGCGGCCAGAGTCGAACGGGGCCTCACCCACACGCGGGTGCTCGGCGGCAAGGCCGGTGAGCCCCGCCTTGCCGGCGTCGTTGACGAGCGCGCACTCAGTCGGCTCGCCCACGGCCTCGCCCAGCTCCTCGTCCCACTGGGCATCGGAGCACAGAGCCATGCCGGCCAGGAACTTCTCCTTAGGCGCGGCGAGCTCGTGCTTGACGACGGTCATCTTGTTTTGGGTAAGGGTACCGGTCTTGTCGGAGCAGATGGTCTGTGTGCAGCCAAGGGTCTCGACGGCGGAAAGCTTACGGATAATCGCCTGGCGCTTGGCCATCTTGGTCACGCCAAGCGAAAGCACGATAGTCACGACGGCGACCAGGCCCTCGGGGATGGCGGCGACGGCAAGCGAGACAGCGACCATAAAGGTGTCGAGCAGGGCGGTCGGGTCGGTAAGAACGTTGCCCACGCCGTGGCGGATGATATCGACACCAAAGATAACGACGCAGATGACGATAACCATGATGGTGAGGATGCGGCTGAGCTCGGCAAGCTTCACCTGCAGCGGCGTGAGCTCTTCCTTGGCCTCAGCCAGGGCACCGGCGATCTTGCCCATCTCGGTATCCATGCCGGTACCGACTACGACGGCGCGGCCACGGCCGTACACCACGGTGGAGCCCATGTAGCACATGTTCTTGCGGTCGCCGAGCGGCACGTCATCGGTGCCGGTGGCGAGCTCGATCACGTTGGCATGCTTCTCGACAGGCACGGACTCGCCGGTGAGTGCAGCCTCTTCGATCTTCATCGTGGCGCTCTCGAGCACGCGGCAGTCGGCCGGGACGGAGTCGCCCGCCTCGAGCATGATCACATCGCCGGGCACGAGCTCGGCGCTCGGCAGGTGCACGAGCTTGCCGTCGCGCAGCACCTTGGACTGCGCCGCGCTCATCTCCTGCAGGGCCTCGAGGGCCTCCTCGCTTTTAGCCTCCTGGACCACGCCCAGCACCGAGTTGACGATAACGACGAACATGATGATGGCGACATCGGCAAAGTCCGCCTCGCCCTTGACCATGCCCGTGAGCGCGCTGATGACGGCGGCAACGATCAGCATGATGACCATGGGGTCGGCCATCTGCTCAAAGAAGCGCTTCCACAACGGAGTCTTCTCGGCTTCCTCGAGCTTGTTAGGGCCTGTCTTGGCGAGGCGCGACGACGCCTCGTCGTTGCTCAGGCCGAGGTTCTCATCGACGCCCTGGTCGCTGAGCACCTCCGCCGCGGCGGACAGGTATTCCTTTTGCATATAGAGTCCCCTCCTGGGATTCGGGCCACTCAGCAGATTGATGCCCGATCATAATTCCCAGGAGAAGGGCAAGGGCTCATCAAGGCTGCCGTGCTGAGCGGCAGTTGATAGTGGAGCTATGGTACCCCAAAGCAGCGCGTCTAGCCAAAACATTCCAATTGGAAACACGGCTCGAGTGCAACGATGCAGACCGTGTGATGCTCAATATTGATAAAACGTTTTTTCTTCGGCACATCGTTAAACTGAAATATCGCCCAGATAGCAGCGGTCAGAGCGGTTGGTAAAGATTTTTCATATACCGTTTTTTCGCAAAAAATGAACTTCTAATTCGGCATACGGTCGATTTTTTGGGGTATTCGGTCGCCATTTCGTTATAATCATCTCAGTTTTATTTCTTATGGTTTATCTATCAGCGCAAGACGATGTCAGATGGAGGTCTGAATGTACAAGCGCACCAAGATTGTATGCACCATGGGTCCCGCCTGCGATAGCGACGAGACCATCCGCGAGATGATTAAGGCGGGCATGAACGTCGCCCGTTTTAACTTCTCGCACGGATCCTACGACGAGCACCACGGTCGCATCGAGCGCGTCCGTCGTATTTCCAAGGAGCTCGGTCTGCCCGTCGGCATCCTGCTCGACACCAAGGGCCCCGAGGTCCGCACCGGCCTTCTGGTCGACGGCAAGAAGGTTGCCGTCAAGACCGGCGATAAGATCGTCGTCACCGCTCAGCCCACGTCCGAGGATTTCCACGGCACCTCTGAGCACATCTCCCTCGACTACCTGGCTCTGCCCTCCGAGGTCGAGAAGGGCTCCCTTATCCTGATCGATGATGGTCTGGTTGCCCTCGAGGTCGAGTCCGTCGACGGCCAGGACATGACCTGCGTCGTCAAGAACGACGGCCTGATTGGCGAGCGCAAGGGCGTCAACATGCCCAACGTCAACATCTCGCTGCCCGCCATCACCGAGCGCGATCGTCAGGACATCCTCTTTGGCCTGACCGAGAACATCGACTACATCGCCGCTTCCTTCATCCGTGACGGCGAGTCCGTCCGCGGCATCCGCGAGCTTTGCCGCGAGAACGGTGGCGAGCACGTGACGATCTTCCCGAAGATCGAGTGCGCCCTGGGCGTCGAGAACTTCGACGAGATCCTCGAAGCTTCCGACGGCATCATGGTCGCCCGTGGCGACCTGGGCATCGAGATCAAGCCCGAGCTCGTTCCCCACATCCAGAAGGAGATCATCGCCAAGTGCAACGCGGCCTACAAGCCCGTTATCACCGCTACGCAGATGCTCGACTCCATGCAGCAGAACCCGCGCCCGACGCGCGCCGAGGTTGCCGACGTTGCTAACGCCATTTACGACGGCACCGACGCCGTTATGCTCTCTGGCGAGTCCGCTGCCGGTAAGTACCCGGTCGAGGCCGTCAAGATGCAGGCCAGCATTGCTCTCGAGGCCGAGAAGTACCTCCCGGCCCACGCTCCGCTCGAGGTTCCGGCCGACGCTCATGGCACCCGCGTTGTTAACAACGTTGTGGGTATGTCCGCTGTGAACATGGCCACCACCGTTGGCGCCAAGTGCATCACCGTGCCGACGACCACCGGTCGTACCGCTCGCCTGATTTCGCACTTCCGTCCCAACATGCCGATCTGCGCGTTCTCCCGCCACGAGTGGGCCGTCCAGCAGATGATCATGTACTGGGGCGTTATCCCGCATCAGGCCGAGATTACCCAGGGCACCGTCAACGGCACGATCGTCAAGGCGATCGAGACCGCTAAGGAGCTCGGCTACGTCGAGGCCGGCGACCTGACCGTCGCTACCGCCGGCGATCCCCGCATGAGCGTCCAGCTCGAGGACAAGGTCTCCTCGACCAACGTCGCTTACGTCGCTCAGGTGCGCTAAAACGCACTTGCAAGCATACTTGCATTGCAAAGGGCCCGGAAGGCTTCGCCTTCCGGGCCCTTTTTCTGTGCCAATGCCGCCGCACGGCAAAACACGCACTCATTTCTTTACCAAAAGCGCGAAATCCACCCTTCGAGGCCCAAAAAATAAAGCCCCAAGCGCTAAAAGTGTTCGCCCGGTGGCAAACCCACACCTCACACAGGGCTGATAAATCGTTTTAGCAAGAACCAAATCGACCTGGTTTTCGGAAGTATGCGGCAAATTCTGGAACCTCCGAGCACACCCTGTTTTTTCGCAACAAAATGCCTGATAAACTAGCCTCAAAAGCCAGGTCCGCTCATAGGGTTCAGATTTTGCCGCATACTTCCGGATTGACGCTGGCATCACTCGCTTCAAAGAGATGATTTCGGCCAGGAGGGCATTATGGACCTGACGCTTTGTGGGCAATCCGCCTTTAACTACTACCGCATCCCGCCGCAGGTATTAGGCCTTTACCCCGCCATTAGCCTTGGCAATATGGATCGCAGATGTTGTGGCCTCGGAAGTCATGCAGTTGTAAAAGACCTGCTTCACGCACCACTTCACAGGCTTGTATTCACTCGGGCACAATCCGGGTCGCGAAGCCTGTTTAAATCGCACCTCCTGACCCAAGAACCACCTCCGGGGTCGTTTAGGCAGACTGAACATGGGTTTGATGTCACGTCACCGGAGTTCACGCTGCTCAGCCTTGCCACGCAGGTCTCACGCAGCCAGTTACTCATGGCTTGCTACGAGATGTGCGGCTCCTTTGCAGTGTTTAAGCCCTGCGAGCGAACGCAACAACAACTCGATGAAGCTATTTCGCTTAAGCTCATTCCGCCCAGCTGCGGCTGGGAGCGAGTTAACGACACCAAGGGCAATGACACCAACTTGTGGAAGCGCACGCCGCTTCTTACCGCAGCGGATATCGCCGCGTTCGCCAAGCAGGCCGCAGGCCTGCGCGGCGTTAAGCAGCTCCGCTGGGCCGCCGAACGCATGACAGGACAGACCGCCTCGCCCTTTGAAGTCCAGACGTCAATTCTCATCTCGCTCCCCCGCGATGAGGGCGGTCTGGGCATCGACATCACCAATAACGCGCGCATCCCGCTCAGCGAAGCCGCGCGTTCGCTGTATGACAAAACCTGCTGCTACGCCGATATCCTCATCGAAAGCGCCACCGACAGCATGGGCGTCATCCTTGAATGCCAAGGCCGCTCCGCCCACGACAGCGAAGCCGCGAGCCTCTCCGATGCCGAGCGCGCCACCGCACTCACAAGCATGGGCTACGACGTCATCCAAATTACCTATGACCAGATCAAGGAGAAGAAGAGCTTCAACCACATAGCCGAGCTCATCCATAAAAAGGCTGGGCTTCCCTACACCCCAAAGACTAAACAGGAGCGCACTGCCGAAGATGCCCTGCGGCAAGAGCTACTTGTCGATTGGGTTGAGCTATTCACTGCCGGGCCGGCCAGCTAGCAGCTAGCAATCAGGGGCAGCGCAGACACATCGGGCGATTCGACACGGGCGGCAAATCCCGCCTCGGTTAGCTCGATGACCTCGGTAAACGTTGCATCGAAAAACTCCTCGGTTAGCAGGCGATACGGCGGATGATCGGGCTCGCCGGGGTTTTCGCGTACAATCTCGTGCATGACGCCGATGGTCTTGAGCACATATTCTTTATGGATGGGGTACTGCCCAAAACGCGTCGCAGCGGTATACAGGCGATCGGTCGCACGCGGGATGGAGACAATGCCCAGCGTCTTGCCAAACCAGTCAAAGTCGCCTTGCTTTTTAATGCGGAACTCCTCACACGGCTTGCCGCCGTGCGCCTCCAGGTACTGATTCACGCGCGTATTCCATACGGTATCGGCCACCAGGTGCGACCAGACGCCCAGTGTCAAATCGAGCAACGACTGAGCCACATCTTCGGACGCAAGCGAGAACTCACGAGCGCCGGGACCGGCAACCGGCTCGGCGTCCTTGTAGCGCTGGGGATAGTGTACGCGATTCAGTCGCTCCCGCTCCTCAACAATCGAGGTAGCCTCAGCGGGTTCGCCCGCGGGTGCGCCTTTAAGCAACGGTGCCACATAGGTATCCCAGAACTCATGCTCACGAGGCTTAGGGATGGGCTCAGGCTTGGCAAAGTGCGTAATGCGGTACGGGATGGGATCGGCGATGCCAGGGACCATATAGCCCACGAAGATATCCGGAACCACGCAGCCAAACAAAAAGGCATTGCGGTCGCGCACGCTATTGGCAAGCGCACCGGTGCGCTCCAGCAAACGCTCCGTCTGAGCGATATGAATGTTCCAGCTTGGCATAGCCACCCCCATAAAAACCTGGATAACTATACCATCACGGCAAAGCCGCGCGGGCGGCTACGCACGCTCTACGCAGCAACTATTCCGCAGCGCCGCTCTCGGTTCCATACGACGACACCGGAGCCTCGACCACATGGTGATATCGATCGATATAGATGGCGCGGGCACCCAGGCGTCGTACCAAATCCTGATGGTGCGTGCTCATCAAGACCGTCTTACCGGCAGCAACATAGGCCAGTAGAAAGTTGACCACAATGTCGCACGAGTCCTCGTCAAGTCCGTTGGTAGGCTCGTCGAGCACCAGGATATCGGGATTCATCGACACGACGGCAGCCAGCGCCACGCGCTTCTTTTGCCCGCCCGAAAGCTGATAAGGCGAGGCATCGACCAGATCGGCAACCTGAAACAGCTCCATGGCATCGCGGACGCGGCGCTCGAGCTCGTCTGCCGGAAGTCCCATCTGGGCGGGACCAAACGCGACCTCCTCGCCGACTGTGGCGCAAAAGAGCTGCGCATCGGCATTCTGGAACACAAAACCCACGCGCTGATGGAACCGCTGGGCCGTCGCGGAATCCTTGAGATATGCCGCATCGACCGCATGCCCGTCGAACAGGTACGCACCCGCGTCCGCAAACTCAAGGCCGTTGATAAGACGCATGATCGTCGTCTTGCCGCAGCCGTTGGGACCTAGCAGGGTAACGAGCTCCCCACGGTCCACCTGCAGCGAAACGCCATCGACCACCGTATGGCCCGCATAGGAAAACACCACGTCGCGAAACTCGATGAGCGGCGTTGTTTCGACGCCAGCAGCACCGCTCGCGCCCATCGCGCCATTTGTATCGTTTGTCAAAACGTCGCCCTTCCCTACTCACATCGACGGTTCGACCGTCCGCGCTACAGCACCGCGCACAACACGGCGAGCAACGCAACGCCGGCCGCGTAAACCGCATCGCGCCAGCCAAAGCCGCTACGCGCGGGGGCCGGGTACGCACCGGCAAAGCCGCGGCAGAGCATGGCCTCGTCCATCGCGCGGCTGCATTCCATCGCCTTGATAAACGTCATGCCCATGATACCCGCCAGCGAATCGGTGCGCGAAAAACCCGCAGGCGCGGAACCGACGCTGCGCAGCATGACCGATTCGCACAGATCGTGCGCCGTGCGTCCCAACACCTCGATGTGCTTGAGCGCCATATCAAACGTAAAGATAACTTCGTCGGGTAGATGCAGCATCTTGAGCGCCGCCGACATGCGGCTCCACGTGAGGGTCCACGAAACGCCCAGCACCAGCGACACATTAATGAAGGTCTTGAGCGCAATCTTGAGCATGGCGCCCGTAGCGGAAGCACCCAGCAGCAGGGCAGGCAGCGCCAAAACCACTGCGAGCCCCGCGGCGCCAAGCGCCGGCACAAAGGTCGCGCGCAGCCCGCGTACGGGACGCACGGCAACGAGCACCAGCGCAATGGCCGCCATCAACATGAGGTACAGCGGACTCTGCGTCAGACACACGCACAGGACACAAACGAACATCCCCACCAAGCGCACCGGAGCCGAAACGCAAGAAAGGGCGCGGTCGACCATCGACCCGCCCCCGTGCGCGCCTCCACCCAGGCGAACCCGCTCAAGCAGGCTCGCCAGGTGCAGGACATTCTTTTGCATCACACGATGCCGAGCCCCCATGGGCTCGTATCGCTCCTCGACCGCAAGCCAGCTAGGCAGCTCGGCTATTGCCATGAGCACCGCTTTCCTTGACCGTCAGCGAGATCAGACGGAATGCGATGGTAAGCACTGCCACGCCAATCACGCCCGAAAGGATATACATAGCAGCCTGGCCGGCAAAGCCAAAACCCTGCTCCTCGGAATAGGCCTGCAGGTAATCGCCCGTGGGCAACGAATCGGCAAAGGTCGGGGCATCCAGGCCGACCGAAGCCTGCAAGCTGTCGTCGCCAGCCTCCTGAACAGCGGTCGCGGCGCCCTCGCCGTCCCACTCGCCCCAGGCGTCACCAGTAGCGAGCAAGCCCAGCGGCGTGGCAACGACAAGTACGGCAACCAGGATAAGCGTGGGGATCAGCGAGATCTTTTTGGCGGCAGCGCTATTGGCAGCAAGCTGGCCGTCAACGGCCTCGGGCCCGACGATGATGCTCGGCGCCGTCTTCTTAATGAATGCGTAGATCGCGGCAGTCGCCACACCCTCGACCACACCGGCCACCAGCATATGCGGGATCAACATGGCGGGAATGGCAATCGACAGCGGGAAGGGGCAATAGAGCGGGGCGCCGGACGCGTTGGTGAAGAGCATGGGCTGAATACCAAACTCGATGGCCGCGCACAGGGCCGCCACGCACAGGCCGACCCAGCCGCTCACGATGGCAGAAACCGAGGTGCCCCAGCTCTTGTCGTGCAGACGGCTGTTGAGCGCGCGAAACACGATGGCGGCCACAAACGGCAACACAAAGGCCATGTTAAAGCAGTTGGCACCAAAGGACAGGATGCCGCCGTCGCCAAACAGCAGCGCCTGCAGGGCCAGAGCAACAGAAACCGCGATAGTCGCGGCCTCCGGGCCCAGCAGCAGCGCGATGAGGGCGCCACCGACGGCATGGCCCGTGGTGCCACCGGGCAGCGGCACATTGAACATCATGAGCAAAAAGGAGAAGGCGGCGCAAATGCCCAGGAATGCCATGTGCTCGCGATCGAGCGTGGCGCGCACCTTCTTAATGCAATGAACCCACACGGGGACCATCGCCACCGCCATGACGGCATCAGTCTGCGGGGACAGATAATTATCTGGAATGTGCATATACGCCTCCCGGTTGTCGGCACGCGATCGCAATGCCGTTTGAATAACCTTGCCAGTGTTACGTATCGTCAGATTCGTAACACGCCGCGGGCTATCATAGCAAAACGGCGCGCCGCCGACAAAGCAGCACGCCGTTATGTAATGCGCGTGTCATATATGCAGGCTCAACGATGCCTTATTCCGAGAACAGCAGTCACGTAAGACTCGGCGGCAGCCACCGCTGGCCTATACCCAGCGCAAGCCCTATCCGCGGACCTCGCCGTTCACGCCCTTGCACACCTTGGTGACGATCTTCTGGTGCGCCTTCTCGACCTCTTCGCTGGTGAGCGTATGGTCGTCGGAGCGATACGTAAGCGCAAAGGCCATGGACTTCTTGCCCGCTCCGATGCGGATGGGATCGCGGTAGACGTCGAACAGGCGCACGCCCTCGAGCAGCTTGCCGCCGGCGCTGGTAATGCGGCGCTCAAGATCCTCGCAGGTCACAGTGTTGTCGACCACGATAGCAAGGTCGTGCTCAACGGCCGGGTACTGCGAGAACTCGCGATAGTTCTCCTGGTTGCGGGCGCCCTTGATCAGCTTGTCCAAGTCAAGCTCAAAGGCAACGACGACCTCATCGATGCCCATCGCCTCGCGCGCCTCGGGGTGAATCTCGCCGACCCAGCCCAGCACGGTTCCGCCCGAGAGGACCTCAGCGGCACGACCCGGCTGCAAGAAAGCGTAGCCCTCGCCCTCGACGGGACGGAAGCGAACCTTCTCGATGCGCAGCTGTGCGAGCAGCTCCTCGACAATGCCCTTGCCAAAGAAGAAGCGCAGCTTGCGGTACTTCATGTTCCAGGACTGCTCGCTCCACTGGCCCGAGAGCACACCCGCCACGGACTTGGTCTCCTTGGGCAGGCTGGCGTTCTCGCGACCGTGGAACAGGCTGCCGACCTCGTACAGGTGCACGTTGGGCGTACCGTGCGCCTCGTTGTAGGCCACGGACTGCAGCAGGCCCGGCAGCAGCGAACGACGCATCTCGGTCTGCTCGGCCACCAGCGGGTTCATGAGCACCACGGGGCAGCCGCGGCCTTCGGTGGACATGCCAATCTTCTCCAGGTCGCCCGGGGCGGCAAAGCCAAAGGTCGTGGTCTCGTTGAGGCCGCAGGCGCGCAGGATCTCGCCGACCTTGCGGGTGAGCTTTTGCTCGCGGGTGAGGCCGCCGATATGGTTCTTCGCAGCCGGGATGGTCGCCGTTACGCGGCCCATGCCCCACAGGCGCAGGACCTCCTCAATCAGGTCAATCTCGCGCGGCAGGTCGGGACGGAAGCTTGGCGGGGTGACCATAAAGTCCTCGCCGTCGCGCTCGACGGTGCAGCCCAGACGGGTGAGCGAACGCTCGATAAAGTCGGGCTCGATGTCGGCGCCGCAGATGGCGTGCACGCGGGCCAGGCGCAGCTTAATGCTGTCGATGGTCTTGGGCGCGGGGAACACGTCGATGTAGCCGGGAGCGACCTCGCCGCCGGCGATCTCCTCGATGAGCGCGCACGTGACGTTGGCGACGTCCACGCAGCCGGTCTCGTCGACCTGGCGCTCAAAGCGGATGGAGGCGTCGGAGATCAGCGACAGGTCGCGGCTGGTGTGCGAGGTGCGGCCGGCGTTGAAGCAGGCGCTCTCGACCATCACGTCGACGGTGTCGTCCTCAATCTCGGAATCCATGCCACCCATAACGCCGGCCAGCGCCACGGGGCGCTCGCCGTCGGTGATCAGGCCCATGCCGGCGTCGAGCGTACGCTCCTCGCCGTCGAGCGTCGTGAACTTCTCGTCCTGCTGGGCGGCGCGAACCACCACGCGGCGATGGCCCTCGCGCTCGGCGAAGGTGTCGAGGTCGAAGGCGTGCAGCGGCTGACCGGTGAGCATCATCACGTAGTTGGTGATATCGACGATGTTGTTGTGCGGGCGCACGCCCAGGGCATTGAGGCGCTTGGCCATCCAGTCGGGCGACGGGCCCACCTTCACGTTGCGCACGATGCGGGCGACATAGCGGTCGCACAGGCCCTCGTCGGCAATCTCGACCGAAAGCTCATCGGCCGTCGCGCGGCCGGTCTCGGCCTTGATGGCGGGCAGCTCAACGTGAAAATCGCGGTCGAAGATGGCGCCGGTCTCGCGGGCCATGCCGATCATGGACAGGCAATCGGGACGGTTGGGCGTGATCTCGCAGTCGAGCACGGTGTCGCTCGAGCCCACGTACTCGGCAAACGGCATGCCGCAGGGCGTATCCTCGGGCAGGATCATAATGCCGGAGTGGTCGCCGCCCAGGCCGAGCTCGCGCGCAGAGCAGTTCATGCCCATGGACACGACGCCGCGAAGCTTGCTCTTCTTGATCTTGACGTCGCCGGGCAGGACAGCGCCGATCATGGCCGTGACGATGTGGTCGCCGGCCTCGAAGTTCTGCGCGCCGCAGACGATCTGCAGCGGGGCGGGGTTGCCGTCGGCGTCGAGGTTCTTGTCGCCCACGTCGACCGAGCACACATACATGTGGTCGCTATCGGGGTGTGGGGTCTTGGTGAGCACCTTGGCAGTCACCACGTGGTCGAAGGACTCGCCCACGGTGTCAATCGCCTCGACCTCGGTGCCGGTACGGATATATTCGTCCGAAAGGGTCTTGGGATCCTCCGGAATATCGATCATGGTCTTGAGCCAGTCGTAAGAAACTCTCACTTGATTACTCCTTATGAGAAAGAAATGCCTGTTAGAACGGGTGATTAAAATTGGTTCAGGAACCTCATATCACCTGTCATGAGAGTTCTGAGGTCGGGCAGGTCGTAGCGCAGGGCCGCGACGCGCTCGGCGCCAATGCCAAAGGCGAAGCCGGTGTACTTTTCGGGGTCGATGCCGCAGTTGATAAGGACGTTGGGGTCGACCATGCCGCAACCCAGGATCTCGATCCAGCCGCTGTGCTTGCAGAAGTTGCAGCCCTTGCCGCCGCACACGTGGCAGCTCACGTCCACCTCGCAGCTGGGCTCGGTGAAGGGGAAGAAGTGCGGGCGGTAACGCGTCTTGCGGTCCTCGCCAAACATGCACTTAACAAAGTAGTCGAGCGTGCCCTTAAGGTCGCCAAAGGTGATGCCCTCGTCGACGACCAGGCCCTCAATCTGGTTGAACTGCGGCAGGTGGCAGGCGTCGGCCGTGTCGGGACGGTAGACGGTACCCGGGCAGATCATGTAGATGGGCGGCTTCTGCGACTCCATAGTGTGGATCTGCACGCCCGAGGTCTGGGTGCGCAGCAGCACGTCGGACTCGCCGTGGGCGTGTGCCTCGGGATGAGCGACACTGCCGGGGTTGTTGTCGACCACGTAGAAGGTGTCGCGGGCCGAGCGGCTCGGGTGATCCATGGGCGCGTTGAGCGCGGTGAAGTTGTAGTAGGAGGTGTCGACCATGGGGCCGGACTCGACGGTGTAGCCGATGCCGCAGAAGATGTCCTCGGCCTCCTCGATAATCTGCTTGATCAGGTGCTGGTGACCGATCTGCGGACGGATGCCCGGCAGCGTGATATCGACGGCCTCGCCCTCAAGCGCATGCTTGAGGGCGGCGGCCTTCATCTCGGTCGTGCGCTCGTCGAGCATGCCCTCGATCAGCTGGCGCATCTCGTTGGCGCGCTTGCCCATGACGGGGCGATCCTCGGGGGCGAGCTTGCCCATCATGCGCATCAGGCCGGTAATACGACCCTTGCGGCCGAGCAGTTCAATGCGTGCGGCCTCGAGCTTGGCTGCGTCATCGGCGCCGGCGACGAGCTCCTTGGCCTCTTCCTCGAGTTTGACCAGATCATCAATCAGACTCATGTCTTCCCTTTCGTCTCTCGCGCATCCATTCGCCGCGGCGGCTGGAGCCACACGGTGCTGCGGGTGCGCGGCCCGGTTCGGCAACAAAAAACCGTCCTCGGGCATGTGCATTGCCCAAGGACGGTTGAATTCCGCGGTACCACCTTGTTTGACCCGGCGGATGTCTGGCCCGCCGTGCCCACTCTGCGCCCCTTGTCGCGAGGCTCACGGCTTCCCTACTGGGGCTTCGCCGCCGCTGGCCGCGCGCCCGTTGAGGTCGCTGCTCGGGAGTGAACGCTTGGCCCTTGCCACCGCAGGAAGGCTTGCAGCCTATGACCTTCCCTCTCTTGCCGGCGACGCGGCGGGCAAAACCCTCTCCGTCAACGCATTGGGCTATAGGATAACACATTCTGCGCGCGCATCGCCGCGTTCCGTTTTGTTCGCGCTGGGTACAAGGTAGGTAGCTGTGCAAACTGGCCGTGCCGCCGCGTGCGACGGGCGGCCTGCGAGATCAAGGATATGGTATGGGAAAGAAGCTCGATAAGAAGGCCAAAGCCGCCGTGGCAAAAGCCGCCAAGGGCATCAAGGCCGAAAAGACCGTCAAGAAGTTCCGTAAGCTCGAGGGAAAGCTGTGGACCCGCGAGTACCTGCTCAAGATCGCCGAGTTTGACGGCGCGACCATCGCCCCCGCCAACGGTGCCGCAGCCCGTGCCGATGCCATGGGCACGCTCGCTGGCGAGCATCACAAGCTTTTGACCAGCGAAAAGTCCGTTGAGCTCGTGCGCTCGCTGGCGCGCGAGACGGTTGCGGGCGGCAAAATCGACGACCCGCAGCTGCTCGACGAGATCCGCGTGCTCGACCGCGACCAGCGCGAAGCCAGCGCCATCCCCACCGAGGAAGCCGAGGCCTGGACCAGACTCACCTGCGAGGCCGATGCCGTGTGGCACAAGGCCAAGGCGGCCAACGACTGGGCGAGCTTTGAGCCCTATGTCGACAAGATCGTCGGTCAGCTTAAGCATCAAGCTGAGCTCATGGACCCCAAGCGTGACCCGTACGATGTATGGCTCGACCAGTACGAGCGTGGCCTTTCCACCGAGAGCTTCGACGCGTTTTGCGATGATGTCAAGGCCACCGTCGTGCCGCTCGTGCATGCCATCGGTGAGCGCGGCCAGCAGCCCGCAGCCGACTTTTTGCACGCGCATGTGCCCGAGGCTGCCCAGCGTGCCATGAGCTTTGACCTGATGAAGCTTGTGGGCCTGGACCTGGACGACACTACGCTCGCCTTTACCGAGCATCCGTTTAGCGAGGGCTTCTCGGTGGGCGATGCGCGTATCGCCACGCACATCTACGAGGACGATTGCATCTCCAACGTCTACAGCATCATCCACGAGGCCGGCCACGCCATGTACGAGCTGGGCGTGAACCCCGCCTATGCGCGCACGTGTCTTGAGGGCGGCACCTCCATGGGCATCCACGAGAGTCAAAGCCGCTTCTTCGAGAACACCGTGGGCCGCAGCCGCGCCTTTATGGGCCCGCTGCTCGAGGTGCTGCGCCGTCACGCGCCCGAGGTCTACGGTGACGTCGACGAAGACACGCTCTACCGCGCCGTGAACATCGCGCAGCCGTCGTTGATCCGCACCGAGGCCGACGAGCTCACCTATCCGCTGCATATTATGGTGCGCTATCAGATCGAGCGCATGCTGTTTGCCGGCGAGGCTACGGCCAAGGACATCCCCGCGCTTTGGAATCGCTTTATGGACGAGTACCTGGGCATTCCCGTTCCCGACGACACGCACGGCTGCCTGCAGGATACGCATTGGAGCGGCGGTTCGTTTGGCTACTTCCCCACGTATGCGCTGGGTAGCGCCTACGATGCCATGTTTGTGCCGGCCATGTGCCGCGACGGTGTCGACCTCAATGGCGCCTGTGCGAGCGGCGACCTGGCACCCGTCCGCACCTGGCTGGGCGAGCACATTTGGCAGTGGGGCCGCGCCAAGGACGCGCCGGAACTCATCAAGGGTGCCTGCGGCATGGACTTTGACGCCCGCTACTACTGCAGCTACCTGCAGGACAAGTTCACCACGCTGTACGAGCTGTAAGGATTGACCAGCACGCCATCGCCAACGCCAACCATGTTGACGCCGATGTCTTGGCAACGTCAGCGAAAACGGCCCCAAGCGAGCAAGGTGACGTGAAATGAAAGGGCGCTGACCTTCTGGTCGCGCCCTTGAAATTGAGCGTCAGATTGCCGCTTGGGGCCGTTTGCAGCGTCGAGCAGCTACGCGGTTTGGTAAAACCGCGTAGCTATAAAGCCTCAAGTGCGTTGGCGATGCGCTTCATGGCGGCATCGGCGGATGCTTGGTCGGGCGCCTCGGCCAGCACGCGGATAACCGACTCGGTTCCGCTCTTGCGCACGAGCACGCGGCCCTCGCCTGCCAGCGCAGCCTCGGCCTCGGCGATGGCGTTCTGCACGCCCATGTTCTCGAGCGCGGCGTCCTTGTCCGCCACGTGCACGGCCACCTGCGCCTGCGGCAGCAGCTTGCACGGAGCCGTGAGCTGCGAGAGCGTCTCACGCTCGGCACGAATCACTTCCATCACGCGCAGCGAGGTCATAATGCCGTCGCCCGTGCGCTCGATATCGCCAAAGATCGTATGGCCCGTCTGCTCGCCACCCAGGCTGTAGCCGCCCTCGCGCATCTTGGCATACACGTGACGGTCGCCCACGCCGCTGGTCACGGCGCTCAGACCGGCAAGCTCCAGCGACTTGACCAGGCCAAAGTTGCTGGCAATCGTCGGCACCACGGTACCGCCCGAGAGTCGCCCGTGCTTGTTCAGATACACGCCGCACACGTACAGGATCTGGTCGCCGTCTACCACGCGACCGCGCTCATCCACGGCCAGGCAGCGGTCGGCATCGCCGTCGTAGGCAAAGCCCACGTCCAGGCCCTGCTCCACCACATGGCGCTGCAGACGCTCCATATGCGTGGAGCCGCAGTCGACGTTGATGTTAAAACCATCGGGCGCGGCGTTGATCACGCGCACGTCGGCGCCCAGCGCGTCAAACACCGGCTTGGCCACCGAGGACGCCGAGCCGTTGGCGCAGTCGATGCCGATCTTGACGCCCTGCAGCGAAAAGTTCGCGCTGGCGATGAGCGAAGCAATGTAGCGGTTGCGGCCCTGCATGTAGTCCACCGTGGCGCCGATGTGGTTGCCCGTGGCCAGCGGCACCTCGCTCTTGCCATCGATGTAGTCCTCGATAAGCTCCAGTACGTCCTCGTCCATCTTAAAACCGTCGCTGTTGACGAGCTTAATGCCGTTATCGCAAAACGGGTTGTGGCTCGCACTGATCATGATGCCGCAATCGAAGCAGCCCTCCACGGTCTGATGCGCTACGCCCGGCGTGGGGATCACGTGCAGCATATAGGCGTCCGCGCCGCTCGCGACCAGGCCGCTCACCAGCGCCGCCTCGAACATATAACTCGAGCGACGTGTGTCCTTGCCCACGATGACGCGCGCCTTGCGCTCGCGGTTGGCGCCGTAATACCAGCCCACAAAACGGCCAATCTTATAAGCGTGCTCTACCGTCAGCCCAACGTTGGCCTCACCGCGAAAGCCGTCGGTGCCAAAGTACTTCATGCGCTCTCCTTACAAAATGGGGGCGAACAGATTGCCTGTCCGCCCCAAAATGGTACTCGATTATCTGCGCTACCAGAAAAACCCTACGCCGACGCGCTGTCGCGAGCCGCCTGGCATGTAGGAGTCTGACGCAGCGTAAGCGGCTTGTCCCCCGCCTCGGCCGACGTGGTCAGCGTATACGTGATCGTCGTCGTCTCGCCAGCATGCAGGTCAACGGTGCCCGAATAGAAGGGGATTCCATGCCACGTAGCGGCACCAAGACCAAACTGGGTACCCTCAACCGTAAGGTCACTGATGTTGCCACCCGTCGGGGCAAACAACGAGACATTCAGGCGTTCGTCGTCACGCGCGGCATCGGGTGCGCTCGCCGCAACGTAGTCGGGCAGCTTGCCAGCCTCCTCCTGCGTCATGATGTTCGTCAGGGTAACGGTGATGCGATACGAGCACGTGCCGTCACCGTTCTTGATGCCCTGGCCAATCTGCGTATCGGCGTTCAGATACCAGTCGAGCTTGGAGAAGCTCAGGTTGTTAAAGTAAACGCCGGCAACGGGATCGGCACTCTGATCATCCGGATCGGGCAGCGAAGCGTCAATGCCCGTCTCTTTGATGGCATTCTGCTCATCATCGTTTCTCATCCACGCGATCAGGCGGCCCTCTTCGGCACCGCGCTCAACGGCGCTGACAAGCTTCGTAACATCGACATCGCCGATACCGCCAAGGACCTTGTCGAAGGCAGCGCTGGCGACGGATGCAAAGATGCCGTCCGACTCCTCGACCGGATAGTTCCAGTACACATCGTGCATGAGGACCTTTGCGGCGTTGGTGCCGTCGACAACCGTTCCGTCGGGCAGTGACACGTTACCGACCAGGCCCAGCAGATACTGCAGGAACACCGGGTCGATACCGATGACGCCATCAACGTCCTGTCCATACTGGGACTTCCACAGCGCGGCGACACGCTGCGAGTTGCGAGGCCAATCAGGCGAATAGGTATTGCCCGAGTTGTACAGGTTACTGTGGTTGCCGAACAGCGCCTCATCCTCTTCGTCGACGCTCTCGACTGCCTCATCCTCACTGAGTCCAATGCGGGGAACAAACTCGCCAATCGACATCTGGCCGTCAGTGACCGAAATCAGGCCCTGCGAACCGCCAAAGCCGCCGCAAGCACGAATCTCGACGTTGTTCATGGCGTACATAAGGTAGTTGCGCGTCTGGCCGTTGGCGCCGAGCATCTGGGGAAGGACGGGGGCGACCTTCTCCGCCGCGTCAACCGCACCGTTGAGGGTGGCAAAGCCGTCCTTGGCCTTATCGACCAGCTCGGTCACCTGGGAAATATGAGTATCGCCAATGCCCTGGACCTTCTCGTTGGCGCTCTTGAACACCTTCGAGCTGCTGGAAAGCGAATCGGCGACCGCCTGCAGCGCGGACACGTTAATCATGCCGTCCTGGAACAGCTTGCCGGGCGTAGCCTGCGAAAGGTTATCGGCCATGGGAACCAGCGCATTGCTCGAGACATCGGACAGGGCGTCGATCATGGTGCGGGCCGCATTGATATCGCTGCCATACACCGGGATAAACGAAGCCGCCGCCCACAGCGGGCTCGAGGTCTCCGCCTTCATGCTGTTGCAGAGCTCATCGATCTTCTTCGCGTCGTCAGGCAGCGTCGAAAAATCGCCCGACGTGACCTTGTCCTTAAGGCCACCGACGATCTCGACAGCCTCCTTCGCTTCGCTCTTTACGGTCTTTGCCGAGTTAAGCAGCATAAAGCCGCTTGCGCCAAGCGCAACGAGAAGCACCGCGACCACGGCGGCAATAATGGCGCCGGTGTGACGCTTTTTGCGCTCGCCCTTGCGATGGCGATGACGGACCAGACCGTCAGAGGTCGAACTCGACGAAGCGTCGCTACCGTAGTTCAAGCCAAAATCGTAATAATCTTCCTTGGAACCCGAGCCCGCAAACTCGGCACCGCTATCATCCAGGCGGGCGAACGTACCAGTCTCGGAGGCGCCGGTGTAAATCGTGCCAAGGTTACCCGTAAGCCCCGCGCCACCGGCAGAGGGAGTATTGTTGGCGGCCTTGCCGGCATTAACGTTGCCGGCGGCATTCGCGGCGTTGGCAGCACCTGCGTTGTTCGCAGGTACCGAAGGAGCCCCGCTCGGCTGCGACGCGGAGGTTGCACCGCCCGCAAAGACATTCCCTCTTGCACGGCCGGTCTTTTTTGCCTTTTGAGACTGCTCGTACAGAGCGGTAAACATCGCCGTCTCGCCCGGGGACACGCGCTTACCGGAACCGCCCTGTCCAGCGCCGCCCGGCGTGCCGGCCTTACCAGCCCCGTTCGGACGCGGCGGAACTGCAGGACGGCCGCTATCGCTGCCCTTAAAGTGATTACCAGCCATAAAGAAATCCTCGCAATTGAGTCGCAATGAAAAAGTCCATAACGTTACTAGTTTATGGCATTTTGAGCATCGACAGCTAAACTCCAGACACGGACATCAATTGGCGAAAATGCGGCACAACACCTTTTCTGTCTTGGCGGCGGCGCCAGCTACACCGTGAGGAACATCATCACGATGATCATGGCAAAGCCGATAAGGTCGGTCGGCAAAAACACCGTGCCCAGCATAACGGCGCTGGTGATGGTCGCCGAGACCGGCTCCACGGTTCCGATGAGGCTTGCGCGAACCGAGCCAATGTCCTTAACGCCCTGCATATAGAGCATGTAGGCAAAAAACGAGCCGATAACCACGAACACCGCGAGTGCCTCGATACCGGCAGCGTCGAGCGCCGGCATATGCGCCCAGGGCTGAACCACGGCGCACGAAACGATGCCTGCCGTGAGCATAGCCGAACCCGTGACGATGGGGCTGCCGTATTCGGGCAGAATCTTAGCGGGAATCACTGCCATGCAGGTGGCGCTGACCGCACACATGAGGCCCGCGATCAAGCCGAGCGGCGAGATGTTCAGGCTGGTGGGATCACCTCCGGTAGCGATTAAAAAGGTGCCGCCCAGGGCCAAGCCGATGCCGACCGCCTCGCGCACGCGCGGCATGCGGCGGTCGACCACGCAGGTGTAGCCCATGATGATGACCAGTTGCAGGCACTGGAGCACCGTCGCGGTTCCGGCATTGGTCAGGCGCACGGCCGAAAGGTAGCAAAACTGGTTAAACAGCAGGCCAAAAGCGGTAAAAAGCAGCAGCTGCCTGCGGTCGGCAGGTGTGGTCCAGAGCTTAACCAGGCGCTCGCGGTCGCGCGTAACGACCACGGCCATAAAGAGCAGCCCGGCGAGAATCTGGCGCACGCTCATAAGCCACAGAGTGTCGACGTGATAGGTGTCGAACAGGAAGCTCGCGCTGGTGCCCGAAAAGCCCCAAAACGAACCGCCCACCAGCGTAGCCAAGACGCCCGTGATCATCTTGCGCGACGACGCATCGTTAAGGCGCTCGCGCCAGGCGCGACGGGTGTTACGGCTGAGCTCGTCGGTGCCCTCGGGCACATCAATGTTCGATATATCGGTCATCGGCACCGAAGCCCCTGCGCCTTCGACCTGCTCGACACACTCTTTGCTCATTCCACTCCCCCGAAACAGTCTGGAAGCAATTCGGCTTACCTTACCACGGCGAAGGCACCAGCTGGAGGCTTGTCCGCTTATCGGTAGGACAATTCCGCAGGTGTCTTTCCATAGCTCGATACCGCAATGGCCTTGCATTATGCGACAGCCAAATCGCGGCAGCAGGCTCTTTTGAAATGGATATGACGAAGCCCCCGAATTCCACAATGTAAGCGATTTTTAAAAATGTTCTTGCCACCGAGTTCAGGCTCCGTTATATTATCCCTTGCGCGCTTGCGCACCCTTGATCGGGCGTTTAGCTCAGGGGGAGAGCGCTTCCCTGACACGGAAGAGGTCAGAAGTTCAAATCTTCTAACGCCCACCAAATGTTCGCAGCTCAGAGGCTATGCCCTCTGAGCTGTTTTGTTTTATGTCGCTAAATCCGCCGGCAGTTCCAACCGCCCAACTAGCCAAAAGCCGACCATCTACTTGCCGATCTATCCATCGGCATAACCAATCAGTCCGCACCGCAACTTCTCAGCAAAACGCCGCGATGTCTGTGCCCTGCGGTATCCTTGAGCCACTTGCACCTGCAGCACCAAGGAGCCGCCATGCGCACCGAGCTCGATGTCCCCTTTTCGCACAAAGAAGAAGCCAAGGCGCTGGGCGCCAAATGGGACCGGACCAAGAAGATCTGGTATGTACCCAGCGGCGTCAACCCCGAGCCCTTTGCCGAGTGGCTGCCCGGTGTTGACCGATCCGACCCCTCAGCGCCGTATATATATCTAGTACTGGGCAAGCGCGAGTGCTGGAAGTGTCACAAAGAGACCTCGGTCGCGGCCTTCGGCATTCCCTATCGAGCCGATAACGACGAGAGCATCGTCATCGCGCACGCGCCCAACGAAGCCGGGCACATTGCCATCGACACGGCCAACGCCAACGCACTCGCCATCGTGCCCGCTCTTGGCTGCGTGCCAGGCGAGATCCGCGACTACCTTCATAAGCGCTGCGGCTACAAGCCCGTAGGCGCGCGAGCCTCCAAAGCCCCGTCGCTCGGCAACACGTGCACCAGTTGCGACGCGCTGCAAGGCAGCCGCTATCTGTTCGAGGAGCCCTCGTCCCCATTTGCCCTCACTGCCATCAACAAGCTGCCGGCACTGGAGTTTGTGCGCGTCGAAGTTGCCGGCGTCTTTGGCGTCCCGGCCGCGCGTACCGACTTTGACCAGGCGCTCTTTACCTGGGCACGCGACCATCACGCCGAGTTCCACAGGCAACTCGGTGAGGGGATTTATTTGTAGAGACGGAGAAGCCTTCACAGCCAGCTCCTCCGCATCACCTATCCCTCGTCGCCGGCGTCATACACGATATCGAGGCCACAAACAGGGCATTTCTCCGGATACACCGGCATATGAACGCCTGTCCGTTTTCTCACTTCGTCGCTGAGTCTGTCGCGCGCATCGATGAACCGAATGTCGAGACACGGTATTTGCGAGCCGCAGCAAGGGCAGGTGACGACAAACGACCCGCAATCAACCTCTACGCTCGGAAACATATTGTTGTCTATAAGGGCACACGGCAGTTTTCCGTACTTCCCCATCGCAATATCGCCTCGCCAGCTCATACACGCTCCCCTCTCGCTATACAAAACAGGAAGAGCATGCACCGGCGGGCGGGCGCGAGATTGCATCGCCACGCGATCCGATCAAACAACACGATCGTCAAAGAATGCCAAAGCCAAATACGCTAATACGGCAGAAGCCCCGCCTTTTCACGCTTCTTTTCCGAGCGATCGAACTCAATGCGATGGGCCTCAAGAAACACCGTATCGGGTCGCCACTGACGCTCATTCGGCTGCCTTAGCGTCGCACCCGCAAAGGAAGCGTAGCCGGTCTTATCCAGCAGGTACGATCCGCACAGCCGATATTCGCCGCAAACAGGCTCAAACGAAATCAGGTGAGCATCAAATAGGGAATGAAGATCGCGCCGAAGTAGAATGCCATTGCTGGCAACCTGCGATTTGGGTCCCGAGTAATTCTCGATATGTGCAGCCTCCAGAGCTTCGCTGACGCCGCAGTCCGACACCGCGCAACGTCCGTCATAGGCGGCAACGAGCTGCTTGCGGAACCATTGCTGCCCCAATCGCTCGCGCCTTAACGCATAGCGGACCTTTTCGTCGTCGGTCGCACCCTGTCCGGCAAACTCAATATCGACGGGTATGTGCTTCAGATAACTCATGTCGGGCGCAAAACGAGGGTCCGGTCCGCCTTTATGAACAGGACCGTGCAGAACAAACCATCCATTTTCGGGCTCGAACCGCTCAACAAACGCAAGGCCGAGCACCTTATAGCCCACCTCGGTTGCAAATATGACTCCGACTGGGACGCCACATTCCATGCAGTTGAGCATTTTACGGTTGTAATTCTGGTCTCGAGAACCAACGGCTCCTGGCGCTTGGACCGAATACTTAATGACCCACGTACCGTCATCCAAATAGAGCGGAGGCACATCGGTGTAGAAGCTCTTTTTAGAGTTATGGACCGAAAGCGCAAAGATCTTATTGGGATCTTGCTTCACCCGATCCCGGCCCGGCCAGAAGATCCCTGAATCCCGCGTTACGGGAAAGAAGTCCGAGCCAATTCTCAAACGATACTGATACTGAGGGCTATCTTCCTTGGTGTGGTGCGGAAGGCTGGTCCAAACGCCGCCGCGCTGTTCCTCGCCCAGAAACCACTCCCATGCCTCAACGTATTCGGAAGGCACGAGGCTGCAGGCGCGGTCATAGCTTGGTCCATCCATCAACGGAACAGCAAGGTCAATGTCGTTCATCGCCAGCACCTACAACCATACGAACGCGAGTCATGCCCCTCAATAATATGGCCGAGAGTCAATTATTACGAGATCTCATTCCGCGATCGGCACATCGTTGATGCTCTCGGCTTGCCGCTGGCGCGCTTGTACCCCGCTACCCCACTTCCCTGTATACTGATGTAGCACGTGTTTCATCCGGACTTGTTGGGCCGGGTCGTTCATGGGAGGTTCTTGTGGCTGCTTCGAATCCGCCTAAGGGGAGCGTTTCTTCTTCGTCCATCAAGCCGGTTACGCGCAAGGCCGTGCGTTGCCAGCGCGAGGTCGCTTGGCTTGTCACGCAGGCGGCGGGCAGGCTCGTGGCGACCACTCAGGACGTCAACGCGCCTACGCCGAGCTTTGTGCTGGCAGCGGCGCTGGATTTTGTGCGCCAATTGGAGCTTGCCGCACAGGATGCCAGCGGCCACCTCGATTACCAGAATGTTATGGCGCCCGACCTGCAAACGTTCTGCCACATGGCCAAGTTGCCCGCCGCGCCCAATGCGCTTTCGGACGCAGGCTACATGTTTACGCTTTCGGGCGCGGACCTTATCCGCGACATCTATACATACTGCAGCGAGCTCGCCGAGCGCCATGTCTTTGACGCGGCTGAAGTCAAACCGGGATATGTCATCAAGCTGGTTCTTAGGCTGTTCTTGATGGACGGGTTCGCGGCCATGCCGGCGTAAGCCGAGTCTTTAGCATCACCGTCAACTGGGCAACAACCGCTTAACCTTAGTGGGCGCCAATCGAGAGTCGATTATTGGGTCGCCTCGTCCGCTAACGCATTTATTCCACGCGCTCCAACAGTCGATACTTGCGGTTGCGGCTCGTCGCCGGCGCCGTGGGCTCAAGCTCGCCTTGAGCAATGAGCGCGTTGACGCGCGACCTAACCTGGGAAATTGTGAGCCCCGTGCGCTCTGCCAGCTCACGCGTCCCCAGCTCGCCGTAATGTTTGAGTGCCGTCACAATTAAGCCCCCGCCATGATCGACCGGCTCGATCTTTGAACGGTAAAGTACGACCTTGAACCGATCGAACCCCGGGCAGAACAGGGGCTCGGCCAGACCATGCGCGCGCATGGCATCGATCATCATCGGGATGCCCGAGCCATTGCCCTCAGCCGGCGAACCTGCGCCATCCGGCAGCGGGACAATCGACATGAGTTTCACAAGCGTCGCATTGCGACATCGGGAGCTGCCGTCAAACAGGTTCTCGCGAGTCTTTCCTCCGTATAGGCCGCCGGGGTTCGTCACCTCGATACGGTCATCAAAGACGTCAACAGCGATCGACTGCCCACAGAACCGATCTCCGTATTCTCGGTGGATTACGGCGTTGGCGATTGCCTCGCGCAGGACCTCCTCGGGAATCTCCAGCGAGTCGACACGCGAGACGCCTTGGATCGTCGAGGTTCGCCGCAAATTCTTAGCGACTGCCGCGACGGCATCCGAGATCATTTCGCCCAACGTTCCCTCGCAGATCGTACGGTCCATGAACCTCAACGACCCCGCCGCGCCCTTCTGCGTTCCGGCATAGACCGCCACATCGATAAAGAGCTTGGGATAGAACTGCTGAGGATAGGCACCCGCGGCCAGGAGCCCGGCCTTAGTAACATTGCCCTGGGAGTCGAGGAAATTCAGGCGCTCCAGCTTCGTTTTCTTGTCCGGCGCGCCGCGCATTGCACGGGGTGTCAGCGAGAAAGCACGCTCTATCGTGCGGTCGACCAGGGCCTCGTCAAGATCGCCTGCGACCGCGCCGGGCACTGCATCGCGATCACTGGGGCTCGCCCGTTCATACGATGACAAGGACAGGACCTCGGTCGACGAGAGCGGAACATCTTTATCATCGATGCGTTTGTAGCTGCCGCCTTGAGCGCCCCGCTCTATGACATAACAAGGCTTGCTCGACGGATCGAGCTCCTCAATCGTGATGACCAGAACCACGGTGCCCTGGAGCTCCACGCGTTCAATGGTGTATTTGGGCGGATTGGCCAGTTTTCCGCGCCCGCCGGCATCACCCATGCCCGCTACGAATTGGTTGAGCACCTTCTCGGTCTCAAAGTTCTCAACCGGGACAAAGCCCGCGCGCTCGCTCACGCCGAGCACGATAATTCCGCCAGCGGTATTCGCGAATGCGCTAACCGTTTCCCATACGTCGCGGGAAAGCGTCGTGGCGCTCTCCTTGACCTCGACGTTAAGATCGTCCGAGCCCATGCGCCTTAAAGACTCGAGCAGACCGGTCAGCTCGTTTTCGTTCATCTGCATGTCCTTTCGCTCGGCCCGGCGGAGAATGCCGCGAATAGATTTCCTTCGTCTCTCAGTTATCTCTCGTAATTATCTCTCACCTTTCTGCTATCTCTCATATTAGAGATAAGTGAGAGATGAAAGATAAGATATCTGCCATTTGTTTCATTTAAACATGTTTTTGCTGGTAGAACAATCAGTATTGAGACAATACCATGATTGCTTGTCTCTTTGCTGATCAGTTATCTCTCGTATTTATCTCTCGTCTTTCTGTTATCTCTCGTATTAGTGACGAATGAGAGATGAGAGATACGTGAGTGATGGACGAGCGTGGTTTTTTTGAACGGTCGGAGAATCCCTCAAACAAAAAACGGGGCCGGCCTTACGCCGAGCCCCGTTTTCAAACGGTCAGTTAGTTATCCAACGCGCGAGCATAGCAGTCAACTTTACGCCGCCGCGAACACTCCCAAGCCCGTTCCGATGATGCAGATCGCGAAGATGCCAATAATAATCCAAATGGTCTTGACACCCTTTTTATAGAGGGCAACGCAAGCGAACGTTGCCAGCAAGGGCAGCAGACCGGGGAAGATCGAATCGAACAGATCCTGCAGGACAATCTCGGAACCACCCACATCAAAGGTCAAAGCCGTGGACAGCGAGACCTGTGCCGCAATCATGGCGCCGATAACGGTCATTCCGAGAACGCCGGCAGCATGCGTCATGCGAGACATAAGGTTGTTCTCTTCGGACTGCTGCAGGAACTTGGTTCCCAGGTCGTATCCCAGATGGGCGGCGACGATACGCGTTGCAAAGTTAATCACAGAGTAGATGAGCGCATACACGATGGGGCCGAGCGGGTTGCCCGTCGAAGCGATGCCGATACCAATGCCGGCGGCGACCACGCGGAACGTACCCCAGTAGAACGAATCGCCGATGCCGGAAAGCGGTCCCATGAGGCCGACCTTCATGGCGTTAATCGAGGACGTATCGAAGTTCTTATCGGCAGCCGCCTGCTCTTCCATCGAAACCGTAAGGCCGGCTACAAACGGAAGCACATGAGGTGTGATGTTAAAGAACTCGGTATGGCGATCGAGCGCCGCATAGTAATCGTCGTCGTTGGGATAGATCTTTCGCAGGGGCTTCTGAATGGTGTACATGAAGCCCATTGCCATCATCTTGTCGTACGACTGCGAGCACTGGCTCGTAAACTGGCGAAGGAACATGCTCCGATACATATCGGGGCTCATAATCGCGTCCTTCTTGGCCTCTTTGAGGTCGGTGTTCTGGGTAGCCATTAGAAGTCCTCCTCTTCATCTGCAGCAACCGTCTGCGGACCGGACGAGCCCTCGCGGAAGGCCAGGAGCAGCGCGACGCAAATGGCAGCTGCGGCGACGCCGATAACGTCCATCTTGAGGTAGATGACCATAATGAATCCCAGGAACAGCCAAGGAAGCAGCTTGTTATCGCCCATGGTCCTAATAAGAAGTGCGAAGCCGATGCAGACCATGACGCCGGATGCAACGTTGAGGCCGTCCATCACAAA
Organism: uncultured Collinsella sp.; assembly: GCA_900549745.1. Lineage (GTDB taxonomy): Bacteria > Actinomycetota > Coriobacteriia > Coriobacteriales > Coriobacteriaceae > Collinsella. Next base: position 39,656 of record URPJ01000017.1, read on the forward strand.
CTGCGGAATCGCGTTGAGCGCATTGTTGATGAGGTCGGCACCAAAGAACAGCGAGCAAAACACCAGCAGTGCAGACGGAATGCCAATCGACAGCGGCACGACGGTCAGATGGTACAGGTTCGCCTTGGCAAGATCGCGATTTGCCAGAGCGGTCTCAATCTTCTTGCAGGCAAAGGCACCCGGAACGGCGTAGCAGAAGTTGCGCCACACCTGAAGGAAGACGGAGACGGGAAGGGCGAGCGCGACGGCAGTTGCCGTGCCCGTACCCGTAATGACGGCAAACGCGCAGCCAAGCACGCCGGAGGCATAGACCTCGGGAGGAACCGCCGCGCCGACCATGATGGCACCCATGAACATGGACTCCAAAGCAGCGCCGACGATAACGCCCTGCTGGACATCGCCAAGGATCAAGCCGACAAACAGGCTCGTAAACAGCGGACGACCAAGCATCGTAATGCCAAATAATTGCTCGTCCATGGACGCAATAAATGCGACCAGTGCAACTAGAAGATACTGGACAACCATTTCGATCAACCCCAGAAACAGGTCTGCAGGCGAGGCATTCTGCGCAGCTCGCCTGCAGACAACCGCAGCAATTTGAGAGGATTAGTAGTTCATCTGGTGATAGTAACGACGCGTGGTGAGCGGGTGGTTACGGACGTGCTCGAGATGGCAGCTCAGACGCTCGGTGATGGTGTAGGTGACCATCGGGGAGACGATCTTACGGAACTCGGGGTCGCTGAACGGCAGCTCGACCTCGGCGGTGTCGAACTTGTTCACGCGGACATGGACGCCCTTCTCGTCGGCGAGCATGTGAGTGAAGTTGTCCACGCGGTCCATGAGCTTACGGGTGTCGTCCTCGCCGTAGAGCATGATGAGGCTCGTGCCCTCCTCGCACAGCTCGATGGTGCCGTGGAAGAACTCGGCGGCGTGGATGGACTTGGTCTTGATCCACTGCATCTCCTCGAGAATGCACATGGCGTAGTCGTAGGCCTCACCCCAGAGCATGCCGGAGCCGATCACCATGTGGTAGTCGGTGTCCTTGAAGTCCTCGGCCATGGCGGCGCAGCGCTCGTCCTGAGCGTCCTTGGCCTTGATGAGGTACGGAGCGATCTTGCCGAACTCCTCCATGAAGGTGTCGTACTTGGGGAAAGCGCCGGCGTTCTTGAGGAAGCGGGCGACCAGCGTGATCTGGTAGGTGTAGATGGCCTCGCACAGGACGTCGTCCTCGGCGAAGCTGAAGAACTTGTAGTCGGCGTACTCAGTGGCCGGGGTGTTGTCGTTGGAGACATACATCAGCGTGCGGGCGCCCTGCTCCTGGCAGAACTTGGCAGCCTCGATGATCTCGGGGGTGGTGCCGGTACGGGTGGAGAAGACGCAGACCGAGTCCTTGTTGAAGGTCTTGGGCGGGCATGCGAGGAACTCAGCGGCAATCTCGCAGTGGACGTCGACGTCGGCCGTGGTGGTCTCGACCCAATACTTCATCGGGAGCGTGTGGGCCCAGGTGCCACCGCAGCCGATGAAGAAGATGTTGGAATAACCCTGCTCGCAGACCTTGTCCACGGCAGCCTCAATCTGAGGACGGAGAGCGAGGGCATCGCTCACAACCTTCTCGTAACGAGGCTCATCGAAATTGAACATCCCTTACTCCTAACTCACTTGGATGAACCCTTCGGCTTATAGGACAAAATGTGTGTCCCGATAGAACATCCGTTTCTATCCATTAATC
>URPJ01000018.1 GCA_900549745.1 uncultured Collinsella sp.
GGGTCGGCCCGTGGGAGGCCAGGGCGCCGCTGACCGGTGGACGGCACCGAGCCGTACGCTTGAACTTGGAAGGGGGAGGCCTCGCGGCCTCCCCCTTTTTTGCGTTTACGGGCTTTTGTCTCACATAGTAGCTGTGTTTTATAACCCTCGTTTGTCGCATCTTCTGCGAACGGGCTACAATAACTTAGTCTGTGCGATATGGAGGTGAACATGGCTGAAGCTGGTATCGGCGTTGATATCGTCGAGATTTCCCGCATGAAATCAATTCTTGAAAAGACGCCGTCGTTTGCTCGGCGTGTGTTTACCGAAGAAGAGCGTGCGTATTGCGATGCATCATCGCGTCCCGCTGCTCACTATGCGAGCCGCTTTGCTTCGCGCGAGGCGGTACTTAAAGCTCTCGGCACGGGTTTTAGTCAAGGCGTGGGTCGCAAGGATGTTTCGGTTACGCGTGATAAACTCGGCAAACCGAAGGCGCTGCTTTCGGGCCGTGCTCTCGAGATCGCTCAAGAACTGGGTGTTGTTGAAGTCGCTCTTTCCATTACGCTTACAGGAGATTTGGCCGTTGCGAATGCCATCGCGATTACCGAAGATGCTCGGCCTAAGCCAAAAGAGGAAAAGGTGAGCACCAAGAAACGCGTAGCGCAGACATTTAAAGAGGCTCGCTCTGTTTTAGATGAGCTTGAGCAGCTGCAGAATTCAGCATTGACGGAGCACCTGGGCGATGCTTCGCAAGATACGCTAGGAGCATAGATGAAACCGGTTTTGAGTACCGAAGAAGTCGTTCGTCTCGAGGATATCATCGAACGCGAAGGGACTTCGAAGGCCGAGCTTATGGAGCTAGCGGGTGAGTTTGCCGCCAACGAGGTCTTGAAGCTCAATCCCGATCGGGTTCTTGTTCTGGTCGGTTTTGGTAATAATGGCGGCGACGGTTGGGTTGCCGCCGATATCCTGAGCCATAAGGGTGTGGACGTGGATATCGTTTCTCCGGTTGAGCCGGATGAGATTCCTGCTGCTCTGGCACGTCATGTTGCTCGTCGTACTGCCGGCCGCGATGTGCACGTTTGCGTCGGCCCCTCGCGTGACGAACTCGAGGTTTTGATCGATAAGGCCGATGTTGTTGTCGATGCCATTTTTGGTACCGGTTTCCACGGAAATCTGCGTGCGCCGTTCTCCATCTGGATTCCTACGGTCAATGAATGCGCCGATTGTGTCGTATCCATTGATGTTCCCTCGGGCCTGAATGCCGAGACGGGCGTTGTTGATGACGACTGCATTCGTGCCGAGCATACGGTGACGATGATTGCGCCCAAGATTGGTCTGTATAGCGCTGATGGTCCTGAGTATGCTGGCGATTTGATCTGCGGCAATCTTTACGACCGTCTTGACGAGGTCATCGATGATGTCGACCACGCCGCCGAGATTGTCGAGCCCGGTGACTTAGTTGATTACTTTGCCCCACTACCTACGAATATCGATAAGTATTCCCGTGGCTCTGTGCTTATTGTCGCCGGATCTGCGCAATATCCTGGTGCTGCCATTATGGCGGCCAAGTCTGCAGCTCGCGCGGGTGCTGGTTACGTGGCAGTCGCGGCTCCTGACGCCTGCGCCAATCTTATTCGCATGGCACTTCCTTCGATTCCCGTCTTTGCTATTCCGTCTGATTCCCGCGGCTCCTTTGGCGCCGCTGCGCGCATGACTGTGTGCGAGATTGCAAAGAAGTACAGCTGTGTACTGTGCGGTCCCGGTATGACGACATCTGCCGGCGCTATGCAGGTGGTTTCGGGCTTGCTCGAGCTTGATGTGCCGCTTATCTTGGACGCCGATGCACTCAACTGCCTTGCTAAGATTGCCATTGACGGTATTGATAGTAATCCCGAGATGTATCGTCGCGAGCAGCCGTTGGTTATGACGCCGCACTATCGTGAGCTTTCGCGTCTGGTTGCCGGTGACGAGGTGAACGACCTTGGTACCGCGATTGCGGCCGCGCAGAAGGTTGTCTGGGCTGCAGGCTCCGACAATCTGGTGGTCATTGCCAAGGGGCCGACGACGGCTATCTGTGGCGTTGAGCGTGTGCTGCTGCCGCTCTCGGGTCCGGCTTCTCTGGCAACTGCCGGTTCGGGTGATGTTCTCGCGGGTATTTTGGCCGGCACGCTTGCCACCATGCGCGACGAGATGGATCGTTGGGAGTTGCTGTATTCGTACGCCGTCGCACTTCACAGCTACGCCGGTTTTGCCGCGGCGACGGAGTATGGTGAGAAGAGCGTCATCGCGACCGATCTTATCGACTTGATCGGTCCTGCCATGGAGCTGGCGGCAAAGGATGCGCTCGAAGATCTGGGAATCATGGACGAAGGGTCGGATGACTAATCATGAATAAAGCCGATTTGACGCGCTGGTCCTGGGTCGAGATCGACCGCGGGGCGCTCCGTCGCAACACGAGGGCCTATAAGAACTTGCTGAATCCACGTCAGCGCCTGTGCTGCGTGGTCAAGGCCGATGCTTATGGTCATGGAGCTGTTGAGTGCGCCAAGATCATGTATTCGGCCGGTGCCGACATGTTTGCCGTGGCGACGGTTAACGAGGGCGTTGAGCTCCGACAGGGCGGGATTACGAAACCCATCCTCATCCTAAGCGAGCCGCCTATCGAGGCCATTCCGACGTTGCTCGAGTTTGATATCATGCCCTCGGTCTATACGTCTGACTTTGCTCTTGCGTATGGCGAATGTGCCGTCGCAGCGGGCAAAGTGGGCAAGTATCATCTCGCCATCGAGACGGGCATGAATCGTATCGGCGTTCACTACACGCAGGTTGTCGACTTTGTCCGCGGTATAAATTTTCATCGCGGTATTCAGTGCGACGGCGTATTTACGCACTTCGCCACGGCCGATGAACCTTCGGGCTGGGACTACAAGCTGCAGTGCCAGCGCTTTACCGAGGCCGTTCAGGCCATTAAGGATGCGGGTTTTGAGTGCGGTATCGTGCACTGCGCCAACACGCCGTCCTCGATGCTCGACCCCTCGATGCATTTTGATATGATCCGCGCCGGCGTTGGCTTGTATGGCATGCAGCCGTGCGAGCTGAGTGGCCGCGTGATGCAGCTTGATCCCGTTATGAGCGTCCATGCGCGTGTGACGCGCGTGGCGCACCCTGCGATGGGTGAGGGCGTGGGCTACGGTTTTACCTACCGCGTACCGCGTACGCGCGTTCAGATCTGCACGCTGCCGATCGGTTATGCCGATGGCCTATCGCGTACGCTTTCCAATCGTATGGATGTGCTGTATCGCGGCGAGCGCGTGCATCAGGTTGGCAATATCTGCATGGACCAGTTTATGGTCGCCATTCAGTCCAACCCGGCACACGAGATTCCCGAGGCCGAGTATGGTGACGAGATGATCATTGTCGGCCGCGATGGCGATGCCGAGATCACTATGGACGAGATGGCCCGACTGCGCGGAACGATTAACTACGAGGTCGCCTGCGGCTTTGGCATGCGTCTCGACAAGGTCTACGTGTAGGAGCCGCTATGGGCGTCATGCACATCCCCGGTCATAGCCATCAGGCGCCACGTGAGGTCGCACTCGAGGAAATTGAGGCCGTTCTGGGCGATTGTCACCTCTGCCAGCTCTACCAGTCGCGTCACAATATCGTGTTTGGCGTGGGAAACCCCCGCGCTCGCGTCATGTTTATCGGTGAGGCGCCGGGTCGCAACGAGGATTTGCAGGGCGAGCCCTTTGTGGGGGCGGCAGGCGAGGACCTCAACGGCATTTTGTCGCTGGCGGGGCTCAAACGCGAAGACGTCTACATTGCCAACGTGCTTAAGTGCCGCCCGCCGGGAAACCGCAATCCGCGTCCCGAGGAAGTGCTGGCTTGCTCGCCGTTTTTGCGTGAGCAGATTCGAAGCATCTGGCCCGATATTATCGTGACGCTCGGCAACCCCGCGACGCACTTTGTGCTTAAGACCGAGATTGGCATTACTAAGCTGCGCGGCAGGTTCCACCAGATGGGGCATTTTGTAGTAATGCCCACGTTCCATCCGGCAGCAGCGCTGCGCAATCCGGCGTGGCAGGAGCTGTTGGAGGAAGACTTTAAGATGCTGGGCGACTATCTGGAGCGACATCCCGCACCAGAGGACGCCTCGGAATAATAAGGAGCATATATGTCCCTGGAGCGCCTGGGGGTAGGTACTTACAAAACGACTTGCGCTGCCGATACGGAGTACTTTGGCGAGCTAATTGCACCGTGCCTTGAGGACGGCGATGTGCTCATCCTGACCGGTGGCCTGGGAGTGGGCAAAACTCACTTTACCAAGGGCGTCTCGCGCGGGCTGGGCGATGGGCATATGGTTACGAGCCCTACGTTTGCGCTCATGGCCGTTCACGATCAAGGTCGTATTCCGCTGTTTCACTTTGATCTATACCGCCTGGAGCATGCCTACGAGCTCGAGGATACGGGCATTTTCGATGTGCTGGGCTATGAGGGTGCTTGCCTGCTGGAATGGGGCGAACAATTCCAGGACGAGCTGACGGATGAGTATCTTTCGGTGACGCTCAAGCGTGATGAGGGCGACAGCGATGTGCGAACGATAACGCTTGAGGCGCACGGTGACCGCGCAATGGAGCTTTCCCATTTGATTGATAGGGCTGTACAAGATGAGCTTGCATAACGACAACGCGCTGGTGGTGGCGCTCGATACCTCGACCGACATGCTTGCCTGCGCGGCAAGCTGGATTGATGGGCAGACGGGCGAGACGAAGCTCGTGAGTGGCGACCACATGTGTCGCCGTCACGCCAACGTTGAGCTCGTGAATACCGTTGATGGCGTGCTGGCTCAAGCCGGTCTGGATCGCAGCGATGTTGGTTGCTATGTGGTCGGCCGCGGCCCGGGGTCCTTTACGGGTGTGCGCATCGGCATCTCCACTGCCAAGGGCCTCGCGCGTGGTGCCAATGTTCCGCTGCTGGGCGTGTCGACGCTCGACGCCTGCGCTTGGACGGCGTGGAAGGCTGGCGTGCGCGGCAAGCTTGGTATCTTGGCCGATGCTATGCGCGGTGAGGTATATCCGGCGCTGTATATGCTGGTCGATGAGGGTCCCGAGCGTCTGTTTCAGCGCGAGCGCGTGGTCAAGGCCGCCGTGGCGCTTGATGAGTGGCGTCAGACCGCGGGCTGGGATCAGGTTCAGCTAACTGGTGACGGTCTCGTGCGTTATGGCAAGCTGCTGGGTGAGGACGAGACGGCACGCTGCGTGGAGCGAGGCCTGTGGTGGCCCTCGGGCGAGGGCTTGCTGCTCGCGCACGCTGCGGGTGACGGCGATCCGGCCCGCGTCTTGCCGATTTACACGCGCCTTTCGGATGCCGAGGAAAACGAGCGCAAGCGTCTTGGTCTTGCCGAGAGTGCGCAGAGCGAAATTACGGGTGTTGCCGATGAGCTCGCCGGTCGTCATCTGCAGTTCCGCCCCATGGGCGCGGCGGATGCCGAGGGCGCGAGCGCGCTGGAGGCTGCCTGCTTTGAAGGTGCCGGACACGAGGCGTGGACGCCGGGCATGTTCTTGTCCGAGCTGGGCGAGGACGTTGCTGCGCCGCGTAGTTGGTGGGTGGCACACGACGACGGCAAGCTGCTGGGCCTTGCCGGCGGTATGGTTGTGGACGGTGATGTGCAGATTCTGGATGTCGCCGTCGACCCGGCACATCGCCGCGAGGGCATTGCCCGCAAGCTGCTGTCGCACGTGAGCTATGATACCCAGATGCTCGGCTGCACCACGGCTTCGCTCGAGGTCGAGGACGGTAACGAGGGAGCGATCGCGCTTTATAACGCTCTGGGCTTTACCGAGGCTGGCCGTCGCCGCGGTTACTACGGTGTTGGCAAAGATGCCATCGTCATGACGGCGCCGCTGCCCTTGGTGCTCCCGGTCGACAACGCTTCGCCCGAGCCGACGGCGGCTGAGCAGCGTGTATGGCCGCTGCCTGCGCCCGAGCGAACCGTTGAGGAGCGCGCTGAAATTGAGCGCCGTCGCCTAGTGCTCGCTATCGAGAGTTCCTGCGACGAGACGGCCGTGGCGATTATCGATGCGGATGGCAATATGCTGGCCAACCAGGTGTCGACACAGATTGATTTTCACGCCCGCTTTGGCGGCGTGGTGCCCGAGATCGCCTCGCGCAAACACGTTGAGGTGATTGTGAGTGTCGTGGATGCGGCGCTCGAGGATGCCGCAGCATCGCTTGGTCTTGAGGGTGGAGCCATTGCCCCCAGCGAGCTTGCCGCCGTGGGCGTGACACAGGGTCCGGGCCTGGTGGGCGCTCTCGTGGTGGGCGTTGCCTTTGCCAAAGGCTTTGCCTACGCTGCCGGTAAGCCGCTCGTATGCGTCAACCATCTGGAGGGGCACCTGTTTGCCAACTTGCTGGCGCAGCCCGACCTCAAGCCGCCGTTCATCTTCACGCTTGTCTCGGGCGGGCACACCATGCTCGTGCACGTAAAGGCATGGGGCGACTACGAGGTGCTCGGTGAGACGCTCGACGACGCCGTGGGCGAGGCCTTCGACAAGGTGGCCAAGGCGTTGGGCCTGGGCTATCCCGGTGGCCCCATCATTTCCAAGCTGGCCGAGACGGGCAATCCCCGCACGATCGATTTCCCCCGTGCGCTTAACAGCAGGGGAGACTATCGTTTCTCGCTTTCGGGTCTTAAAACGGCCGTGACGCTCTACATCGAGCAGGAGACCAAGGCCGGGCGCACGATTCACCTGCCCGATCTGGCGGCTTCGTTTGAGGCGGCTGTCTTTGACGTGCAGTACAAGAAGGCCAAAAACGCATTGCACGCTACCGGATGTAAGGAATACTGCATCGGCGGCGGCGTCTCGGCCAACCCGCATCTGCGCGAGATGATGATCAAGAAGCTTGGGCGTCAGGGGATTCGCGTAACGGTGCCGCCCTTGTCTGCCTGTACCGATAACGCAGCCATGATCGCGGAGGTCGCCCGCCGTAAATTCGACCGAGGTGAAATCTCGCCGTTCGACGTCGATGCCGATCCGAACATGACGCTGTAGCTGGTACGGCGCGGTCCCCGGACGGAGGGGCCGGATATAAGGTTTCCTGCTCTACAGTCCTGCGCAAGACGAAGGCCACATTAAGTGGCCTTCTTTGCGTGCGGAACTCGCGATAAACCTTATATCCGGCCCCTCCGTCCGGGGACCTTTCTGTATCGATATAGCTTCTGAGCTGGTTTGGCGTCGACAACGTCCAGCAAGGTTAACAAGCCAGCGTCGAATTTCCAGCGTTCTTTAGCTGAAAGAAAAAGTTGGTGTGCGGAGCTTTGCTCCGCATTTGGGATGGGAGTCCCTCGGGAGCGGGCGGGCGTATACAAGGTTTATCGCGAGTTCCGCACGAGCCGGAGAGCACTTAATGTGCTCTCCGTGCGAGCAGGACTGTAGAGCAGGAAACCTTGTATACGCCCGCCCGCTCCCGAGGGACATCTCTCATGCAAAAACTGTCGCTGGGTAAAGTCCGAGGTCAGTGGCGTTTTATACCGAGAAATCCAAAAAAGTTGAAAATTCATTACAAATTTGCGTTGACTTTAGGTAACTAAAGTTTCATACTCCTTTTCAACCACTGGGGGATGTGAACACGCACGGATCGTTCGCATCATGATTGAAGAGGATTTCTTAGACATGTTCACGCATCAGCTAAACATTATCAGCGTAGTAATTATCTGATGCGGGTTAGCACATACAGCTAGCCCGTACGATAACGGGCGGCTGATGAAGATGAGGGCCGTCGAGCGCAACCGACGGCCCTCATTTTTTTATGTCTGGGAAGTTCTTTTTAGAGGAGGAAATGTAATGAACGGAGTTTTGCTCATGGTTGTGGCCGCGGCGGTGCTCGCCTGCGGCTATCTGGGCTATGGCCGATGGCTGGCCAACAAGTGGGGCGTTGACAAAGAGGCCCTCACGCCGGCCAAGCGCATGAAGGACGGCAAGAGCTTCTCGCCCGTCTCCGCCTTCACCGCGTTCTCGCACCAGTTCAGCTCGATCTGCGGTGCTGGCCCTGTCACGGGTACGATCGTCGCCATGGCCTTTGGCTGGCTGCCCGTCGTGCTCTGGGTCCTCGTCGGCGGCATCTTCTTTGGCGCCGTCCACGACTTTGGCGCCCTGTACGCCTCGATGAAGAACAACGGCAAGTCCCTGGCTCAGCTCATCGAGAAGTACATCGGCAAGACCGGCCGTCGCCTGTTCCTGCTGTTCTGCTGGCTGTTCTGCATCATCGTCATCGCCGCTTTCACCGACATGGTCTGCAAGACGTTCATGTTCACCCCGGCCGTTGACGCTTCTGGTACTGCTACCGGTGCCATCGACTTCACCAAGTCCTATGCCGCCGGCTGCGCTGGTACCATCTCCATCCTGTTCACCTTCGTCGCTATCGCCTTTGGTTGGGCTCAGAAGAAGTTCAACCTCACCGGCGCTGCCGAGTTCGTCACCGGCGTTGTCCTCATGGTCCTCATGTTTGCCGTCGGTATGCAGTTTCCGGTCTACCTGGACAAGTTCCAGTGGTTCGCCGTCGTCATGGTCTACCTGGTCTTCGCTGGCGCTATGCCCATCCAGATGCTCAAGACCCCGCGTGACTACCTCACTTCCATCATGATGATCGTCATGATCGTCTGCGCTGTCCTTGGCATCGTCGTCCTGGGCGTCAACGGTCAGGCCACTATCACCGCTCCGGTCTTCACCGGCTTCTCCACTGCCTCAGGCATGATGTTCCCGGTCCTGTTCGTCTCCGTCGCTTGCGGTGCTCTCTCCGGTTTCCACAGCCTCGTTTCTTCCGGCACCTCTTCTAAGCAGGTCGAGAAGGAGCAGGACGCCGTCAAGGTCGGTTACGGCGCTATGATCGTCGAGTCCTTCGTCGGCATCCTTGCCATCATCGTCGCCGGCATCATGTTCTCCGACATGAACACCGCCGGTACCGGCGCCCTCAACGCCGGCGTCGCTTCCACCCCGTTCCAGATCTTCGCCGCTGGCATCTCCCGCGGTATGCAGGCCTTCGGTGTTGACGGCACGCTCGCTACCGTCTTTATGACCATGAACGTTTCCGCTCTGGCCCTGACCTCGCTCGACGCCGTCGCCCGCATCGCCCGCACCTCGTTCTCCGAGTTCTTTGCCCAGACCAACGACGCCCTGGCCATCGAGTCCAAGGCCGGCTACATGAAGGTCCTCGGCAACCCCTGGTTCGCCACGGTCGTCACCCTGCTTCCCGGTCTCGCCCTCGCTTTTGGTGGCTATGCCAACATCTGGCCGCTCTTTGGTGCTTCCAACCAGCTGCTCGGCGGCATGACCATGATCACCCTCGCCGTGTTCTGCAAGTGCACCGGCCGCAAGGGCTGGATGCTCTACGTGCCCGTCGTCTTCCTGCTCTGCTGCACCTTCACCTCGCTGGTCCAGAGCGCCATGGGCTGCATGGCCGCTGTCCAGGCTTACGGCTTCTTCGGCACCATCCCGGCTACCGCCACCACGGCCGCCGTCTCCGTCGCCGCCACCAAGGGCCTGCAGCTTGTCTTCGCCGTTCTGCTGATGGTCCTGGGCCTCATCGTCGCCGTCAACTGCCTCAAGGAGCTCTTCGGCAAGGAGGCCGGTTCCATGCCCGACGAGGAGCCCGAGTGGTCCGAGATGGGCAAGGCCGAGTACGGCCGCGCCGCTGCCGCTGAGGCTCCTGCCGACGCCGAGGCCGCCAGGGCTTAGTCGACCTGACGAGTTGAACGTCACATCTATATGACTCGGAAAGACCGGGTCCGCGACTTCGCGGGCTCGGTCCTTTTTTCATGCAAAAGCGGGTGACGCTCGAGTGTTCTCGCAGATGTTTTGCGTGGATAAGGGCGCGCGTTGTACCATATAGACGTATATGTGTACATATGAAAGGGGCCCCGTGGCCAAGACGGTATATTCCGATAACCAAAATAATGTCGATGCCCTGGCTGAACGTCTGAGCAGCCAGACGTCGCTTTCTGCCGAGCGTGCCAAGCTGGTTGCCTACGACCTGCTCTGCCGCAAGGCGCTCAAGATTAAGTCGAGTGCGCTGGCGCAGATTTTCCGCTCCGTCGATAAGGAATGTGACACCAAGGCGATGCGCGATGAGCTTATCGCGGCAAATATCGTGACAAAGATCGAGGGTAGCGGCATTAACGGGCGCCCGGCGTTCTATACCATCAATGCCGAGATCCGCGATGTCCAGGAGCAGCCTGCCGAGTCCGTCGAAGATTTTGTCGTCGAGGATTCCGCTGACGTGCCTGCTGTGGAAGAAGTTGCTCCGCGTGAGCATGTCGATATCGATGAGTTGCTCGATGAGAACGTCGTGCGTGCCTTTACGGCCAAGGCAGGACGCGGCGGTTTTGGCGGGGGTGGCAAGCACGATGCGCAGCGCCGCGCCCAGCAGGAGCGCTTCCGTCGCGCCGTTGCTCAAAAGGGTGAGACGGATGCTGAGGCCGTCGAGGAAAAGTCCGTCGGGATGCAGGAGCCGACTCGCACTCAAGAGCATGCTGAGATCCAGGAGCCCAAGCGTCGCCGCGGTGCCCACTTTAAGGCCGAGCAGCGAGGTATTGCATGCGAGGTCCAGGATTCCGTCGAGGCTGCTGACGCGTCCGATGAACCGGTCAAGAAGGCTCCGGGTTCATGCCGTCCCGGACGTGGTTTTGCGGGGCGCGCGTATCCCGTAAGGCGTCAGGAGAAGAGCGAACCGGCTTCGACCACTCAGGGCGAGAAGGACGAGAAGGCCGTTGAGCCGGTGGCTCGCGAGCAAAAGCCTGTTGAGCCGCAGCTTGAGGTTGATGCCGAGGCCAAGGGCCAGCAGCCTACTGATGAGCAGACGGAGCAGGGCGCGTCGAGCAAGCCTCGCCGCCGTCGCCATCGTGGGGGCCGCAGTTCCCATGCCGAGACTGCGGCCGAGAAGACCACGCCGCAGAACGAGGATGCGAAGGCCGAGGTTTCTTCGGGGCAGCCTAAGCGCCAGCCGGCGAAGGAGAGCAAGTCCGTTCGTCCGCAGAAGCAGGCGTCTATGCCGAAGCGCGAGCGCAATTCCCAAGGCGATTCTAAGCGCAAGTCTCAGAGGAAGCCGGAGTCTGCCGCAGCAGATACTGCTGCCCAGCAGCCCAAGTCGGCCGTTCACGGCGAGGCCTCGGCGTTTGCCCTTGCCCGCGTTTTAGGCAGGCAGCTGCTCAAAGTTGTCCCTACGCCCACGGCGCTCTCTAAGATCAAGGAGCAGCAGACACAGATCGTAAAGGTCGAGGGCAAGGACGGCAAAAAGGCTCCGCGGCGCACTCAGCACAACGAGATGTCCAACCGCAAGATTGCCGAGGAAATCGCAATCATCCAGGCTTGGATCGAGCAGAACCGAGGTGCCGATACGCCGGTTGCCTCGCGCCGCCAGCGTGCCTACCAGATCTTTAACGACGAGAAGGCTTTTGACGGCAAGCACGGTGAGCGCTTGATCAGGCGTATGACCGAAAAGGGCATCAGCATGCAGGCGATCAAGGTCGCCCCCAATCGCCCCGTGCACTTTACGGGCTTCTTTACGCTGGGCGCCGACAAGCCGTTCATTATGGTCGAGAACCTGGACACCTACGACGAGATCGTCAAGCTGCTGCGTGGCCGCAAGCACGCCAAGCTCTTTGGCATCAAGGTGGGCGGCGTGATTTTTGGCGGCGGATGCAAGGCGAGCGTCTCGCATGCCCTGGACGATTATCTGGCTGAGATTGGCTATCGCTTTAACTACGTCTACTACGTAGGCGATATCGATCGCGAGGGCGCGCGCATCGTCGAACAGGCTCGCAATGCCAATGTGGTTGAGATTCGCCTGCATGCCGGCATGTACCGCGCCATGCTCGCCGAGCATAAGCGTCGCGTGAAGGCCGGCGGCGAGTGCGAGCCCGCGGCTGCCAACCAGGGCGTGCCGCAGAACCTGGCAGCGACGATCAAGGATCTGCCCATGGTTACGCGCGTGCAGTTCCGCAACGTGCTACGTGAAGGCGGGCGCATTCCGCAGGAGATCCTGATGACCGCAGACTATCGGGATGGCGACTCGGGAAGCTTCGACCGCATGCTGAACAATTAGCTCCGCCGTTCTACCGAACGGCGGTCTTCTTGACGCTGCGAGGGGCCCTGGCACGGCAATCTGACGTTCAACTTCGGCGGCGCGACCAGAAGGTCAGCGCCGCCTTGTTTCACGTCACCTTGCCATACCAGGGCCCCTCTCGCTGTCACGTCCAAAACATCGAGGTTAAGTGGCCTCCTGTTCGTGCGGAACTCGCGACAAACTTAATGCCCGGCCCGTCGGGGCCACACGGCACGTTGTAGAAGGCGGCTCGCTTTTCGGAATTGGGCTGATATTTCAAGATGTAAGACGCTCTTGGTCCTAATGGGCTTGGGGCGCCTTCGCGTTTCCTCAGCTCCGCACCCTTGCGGGTTCGAATCCCTCCGCTTGCCCACAAGAAAGCGCCCTGGGCCGTTATGGGCTCAGGGCGCTCAATTTTAATGGCTGGGACGGAGGGATTCGAACCCCCAACAGCCGGCACCAAAAACCGGAGTTCTACCGTTGAACTACGTCCCAATGTGTGGTGTTGCCCAAAAACAACTCGTTTAGTTTACCTAATCTGCGAGGGCATCGCAAACGCCGTCGAGCAGGCGTACGGCGAGTGTCTGCGCGTCGCTGGCCGTGAAGGTGCCGTTGTAGCGCGTCATGCCCGTGAGCTCAATGCGAATGCGTGCCGGCTTCTGCTGCGCGGCGACATTGGCAGTGCGGATGCGCTGGGCCAGGTTGTGGCACTCGGCGAGGGCGATCGTGGCGCGCGGCGCTGCATCTGCGGGCAGCTCATCGCTTGCGATCTCGAGCACTAGGTCAACGTCGGTTGGGACCTCGGAGTCGCAGAGCATCATGCCGCTGTTGTCGGTCGTTGCCGTGGCGATATTCCACATGCGCGACGCAACGCTGCGTGCGATGGGGTCCTCGCCGATAACGGCAATCTGGAAGCGCTCGAGCACGTTGGCGGCGCGAGCAAAACCGATACGGGACTCGGCTTCGGTGACCGAGGGCTTGCCCTCCCACACATGGTGCAGGCGGTTGATGTAGGCGTAGGTGTCCTGGAAGGCCATGCCGTCGGCAAACAGGCCGACATTTTCCTGGAACTGCTGCAGGGCGGCCTCGGTATGCGGACCAAAGTAGCCGTCGTCTTCGCCACAGGCAAAGCCCAAAACGTTGAGAGCGCGCTGCAGGGCCTGCACATCGGCGCCATGGAAATTGGGCATGCGCAGATAGAGAGTGCGGTCGCCCAGCTTATACGAAGCGTCTACAAGGGCGCTCCAGCAGGGGATATCGACGGCATGACCGGCAGCAAGGCCGCTGTCGAGCCTGAAGGTGCTGACGGCCTGCTCAGTGGTGGCTCCAAAGTACTTGTCGGTGACTTCGGCGGCATCAATCGTGTAGCCGAGCTGTAGGAGACGAGACTGCACGTCTTCGACGGCTGCTCCTTGCATGCCCGTTGTAATAGGTTCCATGAACGAACCCCTTTCGGCGTACCATTCGTACTATTTGAGCGTCTGTCGGATAGACAACGCAAAGGGATGCATAAACATGCACTCAACAGTGTAGCAAGTTGTGCCTAAATACGCTGCTGACAGGTTTTATAACCCCCGTTAGTTAAGGCGCTCCACAAAGAAATCTGCCATGGAGAGGAACAGCTCGCGTGCGTGCGGATCAAGCTCAACGTTCTCGATGGCCGCTTTGGCCTTAGCGGTCAGGTCGAGCGCGTAAGTGTGGGCGTAATCGATGGAGCCGGTCTCCTGGAAGATCTCCACGGCGCGTGCGAGCTGCGCGGGATCATCGGTGCCCGAGGAAAGAATCGCCTCGACCTCGTCGTGGTGGCGCTCATCAGAGAGGGCGTGTACGGCGACAAGCGTGCGCTTGCCCTCGGTGATGTCGGTGCGGAAGTCCTTGTTGGCGGCTTCCTTAGTGCCGACAAGGTTGAGCAGGTCGTCCTGAATCTGAAAGGCAAGGCCCGTATGCAGGCCAAAGGCGCGCAGCGCTTCGATTTGCTCATCGCTGCCGCCGCCGATAATGGCTCCGGCGGCAAGCGGCGTGGCTCCGCTGTAAAACGCGGTCTTGTGCGTCGCCATGTCCAGGTAGTCATCAACCGAGATATCAAAGCGCCCGTCACGGACCCAACCCAGGTCGAGCGCTTGACCCTCGATGGTGCGGACGATCATCTCGGTAAGCTCGTGGAGCACACGCAGCTTCACGTCGGACTCCAGCGCGGGGTCGTCGAGAACCGTCTTGGTGACCATGGTGAGCGCCAGGTCGCCACAATTGATGGCAAGGCCCGTGCCCTCGGTAAGGTGCATACAGGGCTTGCCTCGACGAAGCTGTCCGTTGTCGGCGATGTCGTCGTGGATCAGTGCGCCCGACTGGAAATGCTCGATAGCTGCCGCGGCGCTGCGAGCGCTCTCAAAGCTACCGCCCACTGCGGTTGCGGCGAGCATGCAGATAAGCGGGCGGTGGCGCTTGCCGGCGTTGGCCGTAAAAGCCGAGAGCGGCGCGTACAGGTAGCGCTCGATATCGGCAGAGGTCGCCTGTCCGTCAAAGAACGTGGCCAGATAGTCGTTAATCTGGTCAAAGTGCTGGGCTAAAAAGCTGGTAAACGGACTGGACACGGGTTCTCGCATTCTTTCTTAGGTTACATCGTTGCGGTGTGCAGATACCATATTGCCACATTGGAGTTGCCGGCGCGTCTGTTTTGGCGATTTGGAGAAACGGGACGCGTGCGCGTGCCGGCTGCTTATATAAGCCTAAAGTGCTCGAGCGCCTTGACGACGCCATCTTTGTCGACCGAGTCGGTGATGTAGTCGGCGCGCTTTTTGAGATAGTCTGGCGCATTGCCCATGGCGATACCGACATCGACGGCGTTCATCAGCGAGACGTCATTGCTGGCGTCGCCGATGCCGTATACGGTTCCGTGGTGGGGATCGAGGGCGTCGAGTACAGACTGGATGCCCCCGCGCTTCGTGCATTCGCGGGGCGAGATTTCGGTTACCTCGAGTTCGAGCTCGTTAAAGCACAGCAGCGGCTCAAGTGCCTTATCTTGAGCGATGTGGTTGGCGAGTGATGTAGACATCAAGATCTTGTAGACACTGTAATGTTGCAGCTGCGTGACTGCGTCGCCCAGGGTGCGCGCGTATCCGGGAGCATCGGGCGCATCGGCACTCATGCGCACGACGCCGTTGAGGCCCTCAAAGCGGATGACCTCGCCCGATTGCTCAAGGTAGGGGGCAAGACGCTGCAACATACTGGGCGTCATCGACAGATCGCGAATTGCGTGTCCGTTGATCTCGGCGTAACCGCCCGCAAGACAGACGATGCCGGTCCAGGGCAGCTCAAGAAGTTTGGGGTGGATGCAGCTGAGGGTGCGTCCTGTGCAGATAAAGGCCATGTTGCCGTTTGCAACGAAATCGCGGATGGCCTGGGAGACCGCCTCGTTGGGATAGGGGGAGAGGTCCCGCTCGTCTTCGGGAAGGTCTTGGGCGAGCCTGGGGTCTTGCCAGGCGAGCGTTCCGTCGATATCGAAGAAGCAGATATCGCCGCGCTTATGGGCTGCGCTGGCGGCAGGGGAGGCCGAGGTGGTGGGTGCAAATCCCGGCTCGAGGCCCATGATCTGGTCAAAATGCTCTTTAACGCGAGGAACGGAGATGCCGATGATCACCTGGGCGGTCTTGCCCGTAATGATGAGGCCCTTGGCGCCCACCGCGACAAACGACGCGTTATCTGCAACGATAGAAGGGTCTGCGACCTCGACGCGCAGACGCGTGGCGCAGTTGGTTGCGCCCACGATATTGCCAACGCCACCTAAAAGCTGAATTACCCGCTCAGCGAGGACGTGATCTTGATCGGATTGACTATTGACCTCGTCATTGGGAGATTGCTCTTTGGCAAAGCCGCTTTCCGTTAAACGATCGATTGCCGCGCGATTGGCGACATGATCCTCCCGGCCCGGCGTCTTAAGGTCATAGACCAAGATGAGTGCTCGAAAACTAACAAAAAAGATGAGGCTAAAGGCAAGGCCGATACCGAGCGCCAAAAGGTAGGAGCCGGCATGCATTCGCATGAGTGGGATGAAGTTGAAGGCCGTCATTTCCATGAGACCGCCCGAGAAGATGCCGACGATGCCAAAGAAGTTCATGGTCATGGCAAGGCAGGAGGATAGGACGGCGTAGAGCAAAAAGAGTCCGGGATAGGTGAACATAAAGAGAAACTCGAGCGGTTCGGTGACGCCGCAGACCACCGAGGCGACGATGGCGGGCAAAAGGATGACCTTAAGGCCGGCGCGGCGTTCGGGTTTGGCGGTGAAATAGAATGCTGCCGCGATGGCGGGAAGGCCAAAGAGCTTGCCCCAGCCGGTGGCGGTAAAACCTGCCCAGGGTGCAAGTTCATTTAAAGGGCGCGTGCTATGGGAGAGAATGGGGAGCAGGTTGGTCCACGTGGCGTAAATACCGTCGTGAATGACCAGATTGTCGTAATAGATGGGCATATAGAGCAGGTGGTGCAGCCCCATGGGCTCGAGTGCTCGCTCCAAAAACACAAAGATGCCCACGCCGAAGGGGCCGACGCCTGCAAGTGCGTGGCGCAGCGTTTCGGTCACAGCGTATGCGAAGGGTACGATGGCGGCCGAGATGGCGGCAAGGGCAAACACGGCAAAAAAGCTGATGAGGTAGACCAGTGAGGAACCCGAGAAGGTGCCGAGCCAATCGGGAACCTTGGCATCGTAGAAGCGATCATGGATGGCGACGACGGTTGCCGATACCGCCAGCGGGCCGATAATGCCGGTGTCGAGCGTCTTGATGCCGTCGATGACGGTGATGCCGCTGGCGGGGGTCAAAGATGATGGGTACTTAAGTCCAAGGTTGTCGCCGCTCAGCTTAATGATCTCGCTCAAAAAGAAGCAATAGGCAAAATAAGCCACGAGTGCCTCGAGGCAGCAGCGTGCCGGTTGCTTTTGGGCAAGACCGATAGGCAGCGCTACGGCAAAAAGGAGCGGGAGACGTTTAAAGACCGTCCACGAGCCGCGCTGGATGATGGTCCAGAAAACGTACCAAGGGGTTCCGTATACGGCGAGATCGCCGACGATGTCTACGGT
This sequence comes from uncultured Collinsella sp., assembly GCA_900549745.1. Lineage (GTDB taxonomy): Bacteria > Actinomycetota > Coriobacteriia > Coriobacteriales > Coriobacteriaceae > Collinsella. Next base: position 17,150 of record URPJ01000018.1, read on the forward strand.
CGTGGCGAGGGCGGAGATGCCGACCATGAGGCCTGATATAGAAAACAGCATGGCGGGCGCGAACATGGCTCCGCCAAAACGTTGGATTTTCTGCAGCATAATATGCCTTTCGGATGCAACATGCTGTGCGAGCAAGAACGTTTAAACAATGAACTCATTGTAGAGGACTGGCTGCTTGCCGCATTGACGGTTTTGATTCGGTCCGATTTGGGTTTCGGGGGAACCGTCGACGGTAAATAATCCGTGCTTTACCGATAATCGGTTTAAACAACCCAAAGAAATGCTATCGTGCCTAGCCATACATATTCATTAGAGGTGAAACAATGCCAAAAGCGATTTATGAAGGAATCTACCGAGAAATACGCTCGCGCATCATTAATGGGACCTATGCGTTTCAGGAGATGCTGCCAACCGAAGCCGAGCTGACCGCGGAGTTCGGATGCACTCGCAATACCGTCCGTCGCGCCTTGAGTATGCTGGCCGACGGGATGTTTGTGCAGCCCATACACGGCAAGGGCGTGCGCGTTATTTGGCTTAAGGGCGAAACCGACATGTTGGGCGCACTCGAAGAGGTTGAGTCGTTTGGCGAGTTTGCAAAGCGCAACAATGCCGTTGCATCGACGGACGTTAAGTCTTTTGAACATCTGGTCTGCACCGAGCAACTCTCTCGTCACCTGGGCTTTAAGGTGGGCGAGGAGTTGATTCGCGTGGTGCGCGTCCGTAGCCTTAACGGTAGCGCTCGCCAGGTGGACCACGGCTATTTTCTGGAGTCGATCGCCAAAGGCCTGACGCCCGAGATCGCTGCAAAGTCAATTTACGACTATCTGGAGCACAAACGCGGCGTCAAAGTGATGGCGAGTCGCCGTACGGTGAGCGTCGAGCTTGCCAACGATGAGGACTGCAGCTATCTTGACCTTGGCAAATACAACTGCGTTGCCGTCATGGAGAGCCAGTCGTACACCTCGGACGGCATCTTGTTCGAGGTCACGCATGCCCGCACGCATCCCGAGATCTTCCACTACCGCGTCAACTCCAAGCGATAGCCGGCTAGCTCGCAGCCTGACGAGACTCATGCCCTCAAAGAGAAAACGCCCGGTCAAACCGACGATGCATCGGCTTGACCGGGCGTTTTCTCTGCATTCGATAACAAATAATTGTTTATACAAAACTTGTCAAGTATCAAGTTGAAATTACCGTTCACCGAAGTTTTTCTACCGCTCTAGTAATACTTGTTCAAACAACTAGCCAAATAGCGTATCGTACAAATCAGCAAAAGGGGCAAAGTCCCCGAGCCAATCTCCGAAGGCGGCGGCAAAGGGTGCCGCCACGGTGTGAAAGGGTGGATTGTAATGAAGAACGAAATGAGCAGAAGGCAGTTCCTGGGCTTTGCTGGTTCCGCGGCTGCGGTTCTTGGTCTGGGTCTCGTGGGCTGCGGTGGCTCCGCCGGCTCCGGCTCCTCTGCTTCTGGTGACGCTGCCGAGGTCTACTTCCTCCAATTCAAGCCCGAGGTCGACAAGGAGTGGAAGGAGATCGCCAAGGCCTATAAGAAGGAGAAGGGCGTCGAGGTCAAGATTGTGACCGCCGCCTCCAACACCTACGAGGAGAAGCTCAAGTCCGAGATGTCCAAGAGCTCCGCTCCGACCCTGTTCCAGGTCAACGGCCCCACCGGCCTTAAGAACTGGAAGGATTACTGCGCCGACCTGTCCGATACCAAGCTTCGCGGTGAGCTCATTGACGACTCCCTGGCTCTGCAGTCCGATGGCAAGGATCTGGGTATCGACTGGGTCCAGGAGAGCTACGGCATCATCTACAACAAGCAGCTGCTCGAGAAGGCTGGCTACAAGGCCGAGGACATCAACTCCTTCGACAAGCTGAAGGCTTGTGCCGACGACATCCAGGCCCGCAAGGACGAGCTTGGTGTTGAGGGTGCCTTCACTTCCGCCGGCATGGATGACTCCTCCAGCTGGCGCTACACCACCCACCTCGCCAACCTCCCGCTCTACTACGAGTTCGAGAAGGAGCACAACCAGGAGGACGACGAGATCAAGGGCGAGTATCTCGACAACTTCAAGCAGATTTTCGACCTGTACATCACCGACTCCACCTGCGATCCTTCGCAGCTTGCCTCCAAGACCGGCGACGACGCCACCAACGAGTTCGCAACCGGCAAGGCCGTCTTCTATCAGAACGGTTCTTGGGCCTACGCTGACCTCACCAAGGCCGGCATGACCGACGATCAGATTGGCATGATGCCCATCTACATCGGTGTCGACGGCGAGGAGAACCAGGGCCTGTGCTCCGGCGGCGAGAACTACTGGTGCGTCAGCTCCCAGGCTTCCGAGGATGCCCAGAAGGCCACCGAGGACTTCATGTATTGGTGCGTCACTTCTGACACCGCCACCAGCATCATCGCTGACAAGATGGGTCTGACTGCCCCGTTCAAGAGCGCCAAGGAAACCACCAACGTCTTCTCGCAGCAGGCCGTCGCCATGGCCAAGGACGGCAAGAAGACCGTCGCTTGGGACTTCGTCTACATCCCCTCTGAGGAGTGGAAGAAGAACCTCAAGCAGGCTCTGATTGCCTATGCTGCCGACAACAGCAAGTGGGACGGCGTCAAGAACGCCTTCGTCGATGGCTGGAAGACCGAGAAGGCTGCTTCCGAGTAAGTAGTTGCTGCCCAAGCTATCTGATTAGCGACAGGGGGCGGGCAGACGTTGGTTTGCCCGCCCCCTGCATATTGAAAGGACCCTTCTATGGGCAAAGCACTCAAGCGCTGGTGGCCGCTCTTTATGCTGCCCACGTGCCTGGCGTTTATGATCGGGTTCGTGATCCCCTTTATCCAGGGCTTCTATCTCTCGTTCTGCCAGTTTATTACCATCAACAATACGCACTTTGTCGGTATCGAGAACTACGTGCGTGCACTGTCCGATCCGCAGTTTGCCACGTCGTTCTTCTTTACCGTGGCGTTTGCCTTCCTGTCGACGGTGCTCATCAACGTGATCGCCCTCGCCATCGCGCAGGCGCTCACCCGCAAAGCGCTCAAGGGCACCAATATCTTCCGTACGATCTTCTTTATGCCTAACCTGATCGGCGGCATCGTGCTGGGCTACATCTGGCAGATTCTGATCAACTGCCTGCTCTCCAACGTGGGCGCCCAGCTCATCGCCCTTAACTCTGCTGCTGGCTTCTGGGGCCTTATCATCCTGACCCTGTGGCAGCAGGTCGGCTACATGATGATCATCTACATCGCTGGTCTGCAGTCCATTCCGTCCGACTACATCGAGGCCGCCAAGGTCGACGGTGCCACGGCATGGCAGACGTTTTGGAAGGTTAAGATCCCTAACCTGATGCCGACCATCACCATCTGCCTGTTCCTGTCCATCACCAACGGCTTTAAGCTGTTCGACCAGAACCTCGCCCTTACCGGCGGCGCCCCCGCGCACTCCACCGAGATGCTCGCCCTGAACATCTACAACACGTTCTACTCGCGTGCCGGCATCGCATGGCAGGGCATCGGTCAGGCCAAGGCAGTCATCTTCTGCATCCTGGTCGTAGCCATCTCCATGATTCAGCTTAAGGCCACGAGGTCCAAGGAGGTGCAACAGTAATGAAACGCGATAAGGTTATCAACCGCGCGCTCTCGATTTTCTTTACGATTCTGTCGCTCGCGTGGATCTACCCCGTGTTCATGATTGCGCTCAATTCCTTTAAAAAGGCAACTGCAATCAGCACCACCACGGCATTCGATCTGCTCACGCCCGAGACGTTCAACGGCCTCGCAAACTACATGCACGCCCTTAACGAGCAGGGCTTTGCCTCGGCATTTATGTACTCGCTCATCATCACGGTCACGTCGGTCGTGCTGATTCTGGTGTGCTGCTCCATGTGTGCTTGGTACGTAGTGCGCGTCAACAGCAAGATCTCGAACTTCTTCTATTACCTGTTCGTCTTCTCGATGGTCGTGCCCTTCCAGATGCTCATGTTCACGCTGTCCAATTTGGCGGACCGCATCGGCTTCAACACGCCGTTCAACATCTGCTTTATCTACCTCGGCTTTGGCGCGGGCCTGGCGGTCTTTATGTTCGCCGGCTTTGTAAAGAACATCCCGCTCGAGATCGAGGAGGCGGCCATGATCGACGGCTGCAACCCGGTCCAGGTGTTCTTTAAGATCGTCCTTCCCATCATGAAGCCCACCTATCTTTCGGTCGGCATCCTCGAGACCATGTGGGTCTGGAACGACTATCTGCTGCCCTACCTTACGCTCGACTCCACCAAGTACAAGACCATTCCTATCTTGATCCAGTACTTCCGCGGCGGCTACGGCCACGTCGAGCTCGGCCCCATGATGGCCTGCATCATGATGGTCGTTATCCCCATCGTCATCATGTACATCCTCTGCCAGAAGTACATCATCGACGGCGTGGTGGCAGGTGCCGTCAAGGGCTGATGCCGTAACTGTTTTGCAAGTTTCTGCGGCGCCCCTCAGCGTGGCGCCGCATATCGAAAGGTAAAGACATGGCCGAGATCGTTCTCAAACATGTTCAGAAGGTGTATCCCAACAACGAGTCCAAAAAGAAGGGCTTCTTTGGCAAAAAGAAGAAGACCGAGGAGAAGAAGCACAACCTCAAGGTTACCGAGGACGGCGTGCTCGCGGTGGAGGACTTTAACCTCACCGTTCACGACCAGGAGTTTATCGTCCTCGTTGGCCCCTCTGGCTGCGGCAAGTCCACGACGATGCGCATGGTCGCTGGCCTAGAGGACATCACCTCGGGCGACGTGCTGATTGACGGCAAGCGCGTCAACGACGTGGCACCCAAGGACCGTGACATTGCCATGGTGTTCCAGAGCTATGCTCTGTACCCCAATATGACGGTGTACGAGAACATGGCATTTACGCTCGAGCTCAAGAAGGTTCCCAAGGACGAGATCGACCGCAAGGTTCGCTCTGCTGCCGAGATTCTGGGCATTACCGAGTACCTCGACCGTAAGCCCAAGGCGCTCTCCGGCGGCCAGCGCCAGCGTGTCGCTATCGGCCGCGCCATCGTGCGTGACCCCAAGGTCTTCCTGATGGACGAGCCGCTGTCCAACCTGGACGCCAAGCTTCGTAACCAGATGCGTGCCGAGCTCATTAAGCTGCGCCACGAGATCAAGGGCACGTTCATTTATGTTACTCACGACCAGACCGAGGCCATGACCCTTGGCGACCGTATCGTGGTCATGAAGGACGGCGTCGTCCAGCAGATCGCCACGCCGCAGGAGGTCTTCAACCATCCCGCGAACATCTTCGTCGCCGGCTTCATCGGCGTGCCGCAGATGAACTTCTTCGATGCCCAGCTGGTGCGCTCGGGCAACGGCTTTACCGTCAAGACCGAGGATATGAACGTGGCACTCGCCCCCGAGACTTGCGCTCAACTTGCCCTCAACTGGGGCGGCGGCGACGTGAAGGAGATTACGGCCGGCGTGCGTCCCGAGCAGATCCTGCTTGCCGACAAGGGCGAGGAGGGCGCGCTCCAGGGTACCGTCGAGGTGACCGAGCTCATGGGCTCGACCGAGCATGTCCACGTGACCGCTCCCGACGGCCAGTTCGTCCTGATCATTCCCGTTGTCGACCTTGAGGCCAAGGGCGCGCTCAAGGCTGGCGACACCATCTGGTTCAAGTTTGAGAAGAACGCGACCCACCTCTTCGATAAGGTCTCTGGCAAGAACCTTATCTAGGCCCGGTGCAACCAGGCCCTTCCTTTGGGCGACTGCGGTATTGCCATCCTTTTGCCGCGGTCACATATAAGGCTCCCCTCCCGTCCACTGGGCGAGAGGGGAGCCTTTCTTTGTGCTGGGATTGTCTGACCGGTCGTTTGTCTCGATCTGTAACGGGTAGGGCCGATTTCGGACGTTAGATGTTACAGATTGAGATAAACCCAAGGGGAGGGGCCGGTATGTCTCAATCTGTAACAGCTGGGGCCGTTTTTACCGAGTAGCTGTTACAGATCGAGATTCTTCGGTCGAGTCGGGTCACAGGATAACGTGCGGGCACAAAAAACGGAGCCGTGTTGCCACGACTCCGTTTCTCAAGAGGATGGGTAAGGGAAGTGAAATTAGTTCAGGTGCCAGATCTCGTCGTTGTACTGGGAGATGGTGCGGTCGGACGAGAAGGTGCCGGCGTTGGCGATATTGATGAGCGCCTTGCGCATCCAGGCGTCCTGGTCCTCGTAGTCGGCCAGCACGCGCTCCTTGGTCTGGATGTACTCCTCAATGTCGAGCAGGGCCATAAACCAGTCCTTGCCCTTAATGTCATCGTGCAGGCGCTGCAGGCGCTCGGCATTGCCGGTCGCCATAAAGGCCGGGTTGGTGATGAAGTCCACCAGCAGTTTAATGCCGGGCTTGCGGTAGAGCACACCGGCGTCATAGGTGCCGTCGGCATAGAGCTGCTCGACCTGTTTGGACGAGGCGCCAAAGGTGTAGATGTTCTCGTCGCCCACGAGCTCGGCAATCTCCACGTTGGCACCGTCGAGCGTGCACAGGGTTAGGGCGCCGTTGAGCATGAACTTCATGTTGGAGGTGCCGCTCGCCTCCTTGGAGGCCAGGCTGATCTGCTCGGAGATGTCAGCGGCGGGGATCACGCGCTCGGCGGCGGTGACGTTGTAGTTCTCGATCATGACAACCTGCAGGTAGGGAGCCACGTCGGGGTCGTTTGCAATCCACTGCGACAGCGTCAAGATCAGATGGATGATGTCCTGCGCGATAGTGTAGGCAGGCGCCGCCTTGCCGCCAAAGATGATGGTGACGGGGTGCTTAGGTCTGTTGCCGTTCTTGATATCGAGGTACTTCCAGATGATGTAGAGCGCGAGCATCTGCTGGCGCTTGTACTCGTGGATGCGCTTGACCTGGACGTCGATGATGGCGTTGGAGGGAATGGTCACGCCCTGCTCGAGCGCCATGAACTGGCGCATGATGGCCTTGGCCTCGACCTTGGTGGCGGCCAGGCGCTCAAGAACGTCCTTGTCGTCGGCGAACTTGGCGAGTTTGCTCAGATCGCCGGTGCTGCGCCAGTCGGTGCCGATCACATCGTCGAGCAGGCTGGCGAGCGCGGGGTTGGCCCCATGGATCCAGCGGCGGAAGGTGATGCCGTTGGTCTTGTTGGAGAACTTCTCGGGATAGATTTCGTAGAACGGATGAAGCTCGGTGTCCTCCAGGATCTTGGTGTGGAGGGCGGCTACGCCGTTGATGGAGAAGCCAAAGTGGATGTCCATGTGGGCCATGTGGACGGTATCGTGTTTGTCGATGATGTCGACGCGCGGGTCATCGTGCTCGGCCTTCGCGATCTCATCGAGCTTGACGATAATGTCGGCGATGGCAGGGGAGACCTTCTGTAGGCTGGCGAGCGGCCACTTCTCGAGCGCCTCGGCAAGAATCGTGTGGTTAGTGTAGGCGACCATGGAGCGTACGATGGTCACGGCCTCGTCAAACTCGATGCCATGCTCGGTGGTGAGCAAGCGAATGAGCTCGGGAATGACCATGGTGGGGTGCGTGTCGTTGATCTGGACAACGGCGTAATCGGCCAGATCGTGCAGGTTGCTGCCGCGCTCGACGGCCTCGTCGATCAGGAGCTGGGCGGCGTTGCTCACCATGAAGTACTCCTGATAGATGCGAAGTAGGCGGCCCTGCTCGTCGGAATCGTCGGGGTAGAGGAACAAGGTGAGGTTCTTGGCGATCTCGGTCTTGTCGAAGTCGATGGAACTGCCGGGGACCAGGCCGTCGTCGACGCTCGCCAGGTCGAACAGGCGCAGGCGGTTCTTGGTGGACTGGCCGTAACCGGGCACATCGATGTTGACGAGCTTGGAGGTAACGGCAAAATCGCCGAACTCGACGGTGTAGGAGTGGTCATCGTCGACTAGGATGTCCTGCTCACCGAGCCACTCGTCGGGGACGGCCTTCTGCTGGTTGTCGACAAAGCGCTGACGGAACAGACCGTAGTGATAGTTGAGGCCCACGCCATCGCCGGTCAAGCCCAGCGTGGCGATGGAATCCAGGAAGCATGCGGCCAAGCGGCCCAGGCCGCCGTTGCCGAGTGACGGCTCGACCTCGAATTCCTCGATCTTGTTGAGGTCGTGACCTGCGGCGGTGAGCTGGTCCTTAACCTCGTCGTAGATGCCGAGGTCGATCATGTTGTTGATGAGCAGCTTGCCGATCAAAAATTCGGCGGAAATGTAATAGAGCTTTTTCTTGCCGTTGTTGAGCGGGCAGGCGGCGGAGCGCTCCTGCACGAGTTTGACCAGCAGCTTGTAAATGCGACGGTCGTCGAGCTGCTCGAGCGAGGTGCCAAAAGACTGCTCGGCGAGTTCCATGAGGTTAATTTGGGGCATGTTTTCTCCTGTGATGGGTTGTTTCATGTCTGCAATTCATAAGAAGCCCGCGCGAGGGGATTGGGGTGGCCTCACGCGGGAAAAGCAAGCGCGTCCGCACGGTGGGGAGGGGTCGGGCGCGGTAGCTCCTATTGAGGAAGCTCGATTTCGGCTTCCGACGGGATGCGGAAGTAGGTCTCGGTCCAGTCGGTGAGTTTGTGCTCGAGCTCGCGGGTGATGGCGCCGTCGAGCATGCGCCAGGTCCAGTTGCCGCCCAGCGTGGCAGGGGTGTTGATGCGCGCCTCGTTGCCCAAGTTGAGCAGGTCCTGCATGGTGTAGATGCACGTGTCGCTCACGCTGGCGGCGATGGTGCGGTTGAGTGCATCTGCCATGGGTTCGCCGGCCTGCTGATGGGTGTACAGGGCTGCCTGCTCGCGCTGACGGGGGGTGGCCGTTCCCTCAAACCAACCGCGCGCCGTCTCGTTGTCGTGGGTGCCCACATAGGCGACGGTGTTGGCGATGTAGTTATGCGGCAGGTAGTACGAGTTGGTGCCCTCAAAGGCAAACTGCAGGATCTTCATGCCGGGGAAGCCCGAGTTGTCGCGCATGTCGATGACGCCGGGGGTGAGGAAGCCCAGGTCCTCGGCGATGATGGGCAGCGTGCCGAGCTTTTCCTCGAGCGTCTTGAAGAACTTGAGGCCGGGACCCTGCGTCCACGAACCGTAGGACGAATCGGGCGAGGAGAACGGCACCTCCCAATAGGCCTCGAAGCCGCGGAAGTGATCCAGGCGGATGACGTCGTACATGTCGAGGGCGGCGCGAATGCGGCCCTCCCACCAGGAGAAGCCGTCGGACTCCATGGCGTCCCAGTCGTAGATGGGGTTGCCCCAGTACTGGCCGGTGGCCGAGAACTGGTCGGGCGGCGTGCCGGCGACGCTCACGGGATTGCCGGCGGCGTCGATCTTAAAGAGCTCAGGCGTCGCCCACATCTCGACGGAGTCACGCGAGACATAGATGGGCAGGTCGCCGATGATGAGAATGTCGCGCTCGTTGGCATAGGCCTTGAGGCGGCTCCACTGGCGATCGAAGAAGTACTGCGTCATCTGGTGGTAGAGCATACGCGCCGGATGGTCGGCGCAGACCTTGGCGGAAGCCTCACCGCGGGTGCGGAGCTCCGCGGGCCACTCCCAAAACGCCTTGAGACCGCACTCCTCTTTGACGGTCATGAACTCACAGTAGGGGATGAGCCAGTCCTCGTTGGCCTGGATAAAGTCATCGAAATCGGCCGGCTTGTCGGCAGCAAAGCGCTCGGCGGCGCGGTCGAGAATCTGACGGCGGCCGCCAAAGATAGCACCGTAGTCGACATTGCTGGGGTCAGATCCCAGATACACGCCGTCGATATCGCGCTGCTCCAGATACCCTGCCTCGATAAGCTCGGCAAAGTCGATAAAGCTGGGGTTGCCTGCGCGGGCCGAGAACGACTGATAGGGCGAATCGCCATAGCTGGTCGTCGTAAGGGGCAGAATCTGCCAGTAATGTTGTTTGCACGAGGCGAGAAAATCGACGAAGTCGTAGGCATTCCAGCCAAAGCCGCCGATTCCGTATGGTCCGGGCAATGACGAAACGGGCATCAGAACACCGCTTGCACGCTCCATGGATGCACTCACCGTCCTTTTGAATAAGGGGCTGCGCCGTAGATGGATAGACGGCTCGTCCCGAGTTTCCATTTCTATTGTCCCTATTGTAGAACATGTTGTTTAAACATGTATATAGAGAATGAAAAAGTTGCCGAATTTCGGTGAATGGTAGTGCGCCATAAAGACGATATGAGCAGAACAATGTGAGCCCCTGCTTCGTATCGTCTTTTGATTCGTGGGCCAAGGCTGACAATGGTCGTCGTCATTAAAATCCGGCAGCCAGCCAGGTTGCCACAATGCGAGACTGGCTCACAATGCCACATGTTGCCTCTATTGGCCTTGAGGTGCACGCCCGCAGCATCAAAGGATGCGCCTTCAATCCGTTCACGGGCGAGATCGGCGGGAAGCCCCTTCTCCTACGACCCCGCCTCCGTCGCCGACTCGATCCTTTCTATCGAGTCGCCCGGGGCAGTCTACGAGTCCGGCGTCACCGGCTTTCCCTTCTGCAGGGAGCCGCGCTGCCTCGGCGTGGACTGCGTCATCGGCGCGGTCTCCAAGATGCAGAGGCCCGCGGCCGACAAGCGACGCAAGACCGACAAGCGCGACGCCGAGTTTTCGGCCAAGCAGCTCGCACTGCACGAAATCGTCGAGGTCCACGTCCCCGACTGCGAGTGCGAGGGCGCCAGGGACCTCTCCCAGGCCCCCGCCGATGCCCGGGAGAGGTTACCGTGTTACCGTCAAGCAGCGCCTCTCCAAGTATCTGCCCAGGAATGGGCAGTGCCACCCCGGCGGAGACGACCAGAGAAGGAGGCTCGGGACGTGGACCAGGGCGCACTGGGCCTGGATCGAAGCCGCGGAGATGGCCGACCCCACGGCCCAGCAGACCCTCGACTGCTATAAGGAGCGCGTCAAGCGGGCGGTAGACGAGAAGAAGGACCTGGAATCCAAGGTGGAGTCCCAGTCGGAACAGCCCCGATGGAAGCCGACGATGGACGTGCTCAGCTGCATGAAGGGCATCGACGTCGTCATCTCCGCTGTTAGTGTTAGTGTATTTTTCACCGTTCAGTTTAATGCTACCACTGACAGTTGAAACGCCTGTGGAAGGGATAGCCTTGTTGGACGGGGACTATTCGTGATAGTATCGCGCCGCAACATCGAGGCGCGAATCGCCCATGTGGTGGCAGTGCGAGTTTCGTGAGGTGTGGTGTGGACGGGACGCAGCGTTTTATGGGTCTGGCCGGTCCGACTGGTGTGCAGTTCTGTCGGGCCGGCCGAGATTGGTGAAGAGATCGCGTTGTTGAATGAGCGAATTTTACAAGCAGCTCTTCAAGGCGCTCTGGGCGTTGGCTAGGGCTGCGCAGTCAATCGCATGCAGCGATAGGCGAGGTGATTGCTCGATGGGTTGGCGACTAGTTTTGTGCCGTACTTGCCCCGGTGCCGTCGTTATCTGCCGAGTACCAGAATGCGTAGGCCGCAACGACGGCATCGTAGACGGCTGCAACTACGTTATCCACGACGGCTGCGAAGTTGACTACAACGGGAATGGGGCCGGTTTTGGAATCCATCTTCTCTACTTCTGGGGTCTCGTACATGGGAACATCTCCTTAGAGTTGGGACAGGACGCTCAGGTCGCCTAGATCGTCATCGATTAGGTCGATATAGAGGTCGCCGTCCATATTGATGTCTGCAATCAACGATGAGATCT
>URPJ01000019.1 GCA_900549745.1 uncultured Collinsella sp.
GCGTCCTAGTGTTCGCTTCTAATAAAAGAAGGCCAAGATTCGGGACGCAGTTCATGGTTGCCCAGTACCCCTGTTTCCATACGACGTGATCATGTCCGTCGGAGCTATCGGCTCTAATCAAAACGCAAACACAAGGTAATACGCAGGTTTTGACCCTCTGGAGGGGAGGGGTGGGCCTGCTTGTGCAAAAGGAGAAAACATGTCAGCTACAAACGAGAAAACGGGAGGCGGCACCTACGACGTCGTTGCCATCACGGCGTGCCCGACAGGCATTGCCCATACGTTTATGGCAGCAAAGGGGCTTGAGGACCAGGCCGCCAAGATGGGCGTGAGCATCAAGGTCGAAACTCAGGGCTCGGGCGGCGCCAAGAACGTGCTGACGGCCGCCGACATCGCGGGTGCTACGGGCGTCATCATCGCGGCGGACAAGAACGTCGAGCTCGATCGCTTTGACGGCAAGCCGGTCTATTCGTGTGCCGTAACGCGTGGCATCAACGACGCCGAGGAGCTCATCAACATCGCACTCGCAGGCAATGCGCCCATTCACCACGTGGCCGGTGGCGCGTCCGCTCAGCCCGCCGTTGAGGGCGAGTCCGAGGGCCTGGGCCGCAGGGTCTACAAGGACCTCATGAACGGCGTTTCGCACATGCTGCCCTTCGTCGTTGGCGGTGGCATCCTTATGGCACTTTCGTTCCTGCTCGACCAGGCCGGTCTGGGCACGAGCGCCTACGGTCACAGCACGCCGGTCGCGGCCTTCTTTAACCTAGCGGGCAACCAGGCGTTCAACTTCATGCTGCCCATCCTCGCGGGCTACATCGCCATGTCCATCGCCGACCGTCCGGGCTTGGCGGCGGGCTTTGTGGGCGGCTGGATCGCCAAGCAGGGCTTTACGCTCGGATATCTGACGACGGCCATGGACGCCGACGCTCAGGCCCAGCTCGTTTCCGCGGGCTTTTTGGGCGCGCTGCTGGTCGGCTTTGCCGCCGGTGCTATCGTCAACGCGCTCAAAAAGGTGGCAAGTGCGCTGCCCGAGTCGCTCGACGGCATCAAGCCCATGCTCATCTACCCGGTATTCGGCATTCTTCTGACCAGCCTGTTCATGATGGCCATCAACCCCATCATGGGCGTCATCAACACTGCCATCACCGGTGCGCTCAACGGCCTCTCCGGCACGAGCATCGTCCTGCTAGGCATCATCTGCGCCGGCATGCAGGCGACCGACATGGGTGGCCCCATCAACAAGGCTGCGTACGTCTTTGGCACCGCCGCCCTTGCCGAACAGACCGTGCAGGGCAACATGATTATGGCCGCCGTCATGGCCGGTGGCATGGTTCCGCCTCTGGTGATCGCCCTTTCCACGACCTTCTTTAAGAACCGTTGGACTGAGGCTGATCGCAAGGCCGGCCTGGTGAACTACATCATGGGTCTGTCGTTTATTACCGAGGGCGCCATTCCCTTTGCCGCAGCCGATCCGCTGCGTGTGCTGCCCGCCTGCATCCTGGGCTCCGCGACCGCCGGTGGCCTGTCGATGCTCTTCGGTTGCGCCAGCCCCGCTCCGCACGGTGGCGCGTGGGTCATCGCCGTCATCACGAACCCGGTGCAGTACCTGCTGGCACTTGCCATCGGCGCCGTGGTCGGCTGCCTGGTCCTGAGCTTCCTCAAGAAACCGCTCGACAAGACTGCCGAGTAACGGAAACTAGATAGTTTTCTCAATAGAAAAGCGGCAACGTCCATTGGGGGCGTTGCCGCTTTTCTGTCTGCCGGTTTGTCTCGATCTGTAACATTTAGACCGTTTAAAGTGGGCCAGATGTTACAGATTGAGATACTTCTGAACCGCGTCAGCCCTTTGTTTCGATCTGTAACATCTGGGGCCGATTTTGCCGAGTTATTGTTACAGATTTAGATTTTGCCTTGCGGGGGATTCGAATGTCTCGATCTGTAACAGATAGACCGGAAAATGGGTTCTAACTGTTACAGATTGAGATCTTCTGCGACGCGGCGAAACCATTGCGGCAAAACCACCACAAAGGTGCCTGTCCCCTTTGTGGTGGTTTTTAGGGCTCCCAGGGGCAGGGGGCTTCGATGTGGATGTGCTCGCCGGTTACGGGATGCGTAAAGGACACGCTGTGGGCGTGGAGCATGAGGCCGCAGGGGCGCGGCGTTCCGTACAGGTCGTCGCCAACCAGGGGGTGATGCTCGCTGGCCAGGTGCACACGGATCTGGTGCTTGCGGCCGGTGAGCAGCTCGACATCGATATAGGAACGCGCGGGCAGGCCTCGGCGGCTCTTAAGGCGCTTGAGCACCTTGACGCGCGTCTGAGACGGCTTGCCGCTGGCGCCAACGCGCATCTTGCGGCTATCGTGGCGGTCGCGGGCGATGGGCTTGTCGATGAGCTTCTCGTCCCAGTCGATCTTGCCCTCGGCCAGCGCCAGATAGTGCTTTTCGAAGGCGTGGTCGATGACCATTTGGTCAAAGGCGGGCTGCGTCTGTTTGTCGAGCGAAAACAACACCACGCCGGTGGTGTTGCGGTCCAGGCGGTTGAGCGGCTGCATGTCGGTCGCGGCAAAGCCGTCACCCATCGCCAGCAGCAGGTCGCTGGCGTAGTCGGTGAGCGTGCGCTCGCCGGTGCCGTCGCCGTGGACGATCATGCCGGCGGGCTTGTCGATGGCCATGAGCCAGGCGTCGCAGTAAAGGACTTGAGGTTCTTCGTTCACGTGTAAGCCTTTCGGTTAGCTAATTCCCACAAACATGCAGCCCGAGGTGGCGCCGCGCAGGCGGGCGGCGGGCTTGCGGCCGGCCTGTGCTGCTTCGACGGCACGACGGACGCGGGCGACGGCACGGCCCACCTCATCTGTCTCGAGCAGCGTTCCGTCTACCATGAGACGACGCACGCCGGCATCGAGCAGCTGAGGAACCTGCGGCGTGAGGTCGATGGGGTAGGCGTCGTACAGGCGAGAGCGGCCATGGATGTCGGTGCGTACGGGCATGACCTTGCCGTCGATATTCTTGAGTGACAGCTTGCGGGCGCGCAGGCGGCAGTTAGCGCAATCGTGGATGCAGCCATTGGCCACCTGCAGGATGCAGTGCTCACTCGTCATAACGCGCGGGCGGCCGAACACAGTGATGCCCAGAGCCGCGGGCGCGGCGGCGCCGAGCGAGACAATCTCGTCGAGCGTGATCTCGGGCGAGAGCCAAAACGCACCGGCTCCGCGCTCGGCAAGCGCCTCCATGCAGGGCGTGTTGTGCACCGGCAGACAAGAGCGAATCTCGGCCGTGGCGCCAACCTGGGCGGCCAGGGCAAGCTCAGAGATGTTGCCAATAGCGACCGTGGCGCCGGCAACAACCCACGGGTCGACGCGTACGTGGTCAACGGCGCGGCAGACCTCGTCGAGCACGGGTACGATGCCCTGCTCAAATGCATCGGCGGGGGAGAGCTCGGCCGCATCGAGCGTGTCGGTGGTCATGTAGATGCGCGTTGCACCCTCGGCGCGAGCGGCCTCGGCGGCCTCGAGCGAGGTGACGGTGGCGCAGATCTGCGGCTCATCGCGGTAGTGCTCGGGCGCGGGGCGGGAATCACTGGTTACAATCGCCGGCAGCTCGAGCGTTTTCGCGCGCTCCTCGTACGGTGCCAGAATGGCCTCTTCCAGCGCCTTACAAGCGGCGGCGCGCACCTTGTGTACGGCAGAAAAGCCCATACCGCAGCCGGCGTCGAGCGAAACGTCAAAGCTTGCGGCCTCAAAGGGAGAGGAGCCCATGCGCCCGACGTGCTCAACCAGATCGGATGCCTCGACGGCGCGGGTCTTGGCAGCCTCGACGGTAAAGCCCGTGGCCGTGGCCGTAAGCGAAGGATCGTCACAGCAGGTGAGCGTAACGGTAAACGGCTCGCCTAGACGCGCCACAACGGACACGTCTACAGAGCGGCGGCGCAGCACATCGCGTTTGAGCGCAGCGCCGGCAGCGTCAATGGCGCGCTGGCTTCGAATCACGCGCACGCGGCAGCCCTCGGGCATGCTGCGGGGCACACGGCATTCGATGATGTCGCCGGCGGCGGCATCATCAGCGGCAATGGTGGTCAGGAACTGGTCAAATTCGTTATCGTGGCGAAGCTCCAGCAGGTCGCCCTTGCCCACGGGCTCAAACAGCTCAATGCGGGCGATGGCAGCGCGGCGACGGCGGTCGTCGGGTTTGAGCCCGCGCACATCGCGGTTGGCCAGACGGCTGCCCAGCACCGTGCCTACGATCTGGCCGCGGTTGTTGGATCGCTCGTAACTCATCATCTCGTCGCCCGAGGTGCCGTCCTGATAGGCGTGCGTAAAGTCGCGGTTAAAGCAACGCTTGAGCTGGCGCTGGCGGGCGGCCTCCTCGTCCTTGGCCACGGTGGCTCCGGCCAGCATATCGTCAATTTCGTGACGGTACACATCGACGATGGAGTACACGTAATCGGGCGCCTTCATGCGGCCCTCGAGCTTGAGCGATGCGGCGCCGGCGTCATACAGACGGCGAACAAGCTGCGAAGTGTTGGTGTCGCGCGGGCACAGCGCGCGCTCGCGACCGGCAGGGGAGAGCGAGCGGCCGTTCTCGTCGATCAGCTCGTAAGGCAGGCGACAGGGCTGAGCGCACATACCGCGGTTGGCCGAGCGGCCCGCCATGGCAAAGCTCGACAGCAGGCACAGACCCGAGTAGCAAAAGCAGATGGCGCCGTGGCTAAAGACCTCGAGGTCCACATCGGGCGCGGCGTTGTGAATGGCGGCGATCTCGTCGATGGAGAGCTCGCGCGAGAGAGTCACGCGGTCGGCGCCCTGCTCGCGGCACCAGATAGTTCCGCGGTCGTCGTGGATGTTCGCCTGGGTCGAGATATGCGTCTCGATGCCGGGCATGGTGCGCTTGACTTCAAAGAACAGGCCCCAGTCCTGGATGATAAAGGCGTCGGCGCCCAGCGTGGAGCAGCGATGGATGAGCTGCAGTGCATCGCCCATCTCGGACTGCTTGATGACGATGTTGACCGTGACGTAGACGCGCGACCCGGCTAGATGCGCGGCGCGGCAGGCTTGCTCAAAGGCCTCGTCGGTAAAGTTGGTGGCCTTGCGGCGGGCGTTAAAGCTGCCCATGCCGCAGTAGATGGCGTCTGCCCCGGCGGCGAGTGCGGCGGCAAAAGGCTCGGGCCCTCCGGCGGGGGCCAAAAGCTCGGGCCTGCGGTTAGTGGTTCGGCTGGCGGTTGCGGTCATATCCTGCCTTTCAAAATGCTCAGATATTCAAAAGTATAGTGGCGTCGCTGCGGTGGGCGACGCCCGCAGCCTAAGCAGGACAAAGTCTTCAGCAGCTTGGACTGGCTGCTCCACATGAGAACCGTTCAGCGGTTCGGAGAAACCGTTGGGCGATAAAATATTCTCGCAAGCTGATAATATTCTTGCATCGCACGGAAACCTTGAGTACTATCCCAATCAAGCGCGGTGTTCAGACCGAATTGTGCCTCCCGGTGCGAACGCCGCGCTCACGCTCTCTATCTGATCGTAAGGAGAAAAACATGAGCAAGACCGTCGTGTCTTCCGATAACGCACCGGCCGCCATCGGCCCGTATTCCCCCGGTATCCAGGCCGGCAACATGGTGTTCCTGTCCGGCCAGCTGGGCATCGACCCCGCGACCGGCAAGATGCCCGAGGGCGTCGAGGCCCAGGCCAAGCAGTCCCTCGCCAATGTCGAGGCCCTGCTGACCGCTGCCGGCGCCACCTTTGCCGATGTCGTCAAGACCACGGTCTACCTGGCCGACATCGCCGACTTCGCCGCCGTGAACGAGATCTACGCCTCCAAGTTCGAGGCCCCGTTTCCCGCGCGCAGCGCCTTCCAGGTTGCCGCCCTTCCGGCTGGCGGTCTGGTCGAGATCGAGGTCGTCGCCGCCCTCTAAGGTGTTGGCAACAACTAAACATGACATGCAAAAAGACCCTGCAGCGCGTGCGAGCTGCAGAGTCTTTTGTTAAGTGACGAATCGCTTGTGGAGCCGCGCTCCATTTTGCTCGTTAGCCCTCCTTGCGAACTTTTTGCAGGTAGCGGTAGACGCTGGGCTCCGAGATGCCCAACGCGGTGGCGGCGCAGGCCACGGCGCCCTTGAGCATGAACACCCCGTTGCCGTTGAGGTGGCGAATGACGTCCACGCGGTCGCTTTGACCAAGCGACGTCACATCCAGCCCGCGAGCGCTCAGCAGCTCGGCAATGCTGCGGTCGATGAGCTCCTGTGTGGACTCCGAAAGGCTTTCGACCTCGATAGAGGCGGGCTCCGTGCGCGTCGGCGCCGCGTCGAAGCACGCCATGAGCTGCTGTGCCATGGCGTTGATGGAGCGCACGGTCGAGAGGTCGGTGTTGACGCAGAGCATGCCGACGATCTCGTCATTCTCGCGGATAAAGTACGTCGCTGACTCCAATGTCTTGCCACCGGCACCGCGGCCCTCGTAGCCCGTAATAAACGGCAGGTCGCGATACTTGGCGTCGTGCATGATCTTGAGCGCCAGATCGGTGGCGGGACCGCCGACCTTGCGGCCGCTCACGATACCGTTGCGGATATCGACGATGGCGTGGTCGGGATCCGAGAAATCGTGCAGGACGATTTCGCTGTTCTTACCGAGTACCTGCTCCAGGAAATCGACCATCGGCAAAAAGCGACGTACGGTCTCGTTCACGGGCAACTCCTTTGGGTTCTATCGAAGTGTTCATAACAATTTTTTATCATGGTAACACGCTGCCCATCATCTCGTATATCCGCAGGTACATTGCGTAATGCAGACGAACGGTAGGAATTTAGCGGTAAACGGTTGACCAAAAGAAATGTTAGATGTTATTTTGACCAGACACTTTCCTGACCTGCGGAAATGCGTAATTTCAGCTGAAGAATAGTCTGATAACAAAAAATTATTATTGAGAATGAGAATCATCTTTAATACGATATGCAATGAAGGCACAACCTCAACCCCGCACTGCGTCACAATAGAGCGTCAGATGCGAAAACAACTACTTCGAGGATTGGTGGTCAAATGACCCAGGAGACGGTTACGAACGGTACTGAAGCCCTGTTCACTCGCGAAGGCATGCCTCCCGTTAAGGAAATGATCCCGTGTGCCCTTCAGCACGTACTGGCATCGTTTGCCGGCATCATTACCCCGGCGGTCATCATGGCCGGCGTCTACGGCTTTAATAGCCAGCAGAGTACCGACATCATCCAGGTCGCGCTCATTCTTTCGGCGATCGACACGGCCCTTCAGGCCTTCGCTCCCTTCCGTCGCATCGGCGGCGGCCTGCCCATCGTCATGGGCGTTTCGTTCGCGTTCCTGCCGGCCCTGCAGGCCATGGGTGCCTCGGGCTTTAGCTTTGGTGCGCTGCTGGGTGGCGAGATCGTCGGCGGCGCCGTCGCGGTCCTCTTTGGTCTGGCCTACAGCAAGATCAAGTGGCTGTTCCCGCCCGTCGTGACCGGTACGGTCATCTTCTCCATCGGCGTTTCGCTGTATCCCACGGCCGTCAAGTATATGGCCGGCGGTATGGGTACGCCGCTGTGGGGCACCCCGCAGGCCTGGTGCGTCGCTCTTATCACCTTCGCCGTGGTCTTTGCGCTCGCCAACTTTGGCAAGGGCACGCTCAAGCTGGGATCCGTGTTCTTTGGCATGATCGTTGGCATGATCGTCTCCATCCCCTTTGGCATGATCGACTTCTCCAGCGTCGCCACCGCTCAGGTCTTCGCTCTTCCCAAGCTCATGCCCTACGCGCTCGAGTTTGATCCCGAGGTCTGCATTACCCTCGCCGTCGTGTTCCCCATGGTTGCCATCCAAGTTATCGGTGACGTCTCCGCCGCCTGCCTGGGCTCCATCGACCGTATGCCCACCGAGCGCGAGCTCTCCGGCGCTATCGTGTCCCAGGGCCTCACCTCTATGGTCGGCGGTCTGCTGGGCGGTCTTCCCACCAGCGCCCTTGGCCAGAACGTGGGCATCATCTGCTCCAACAAGGTCGTCAACAAGTGGGTCTTTGTGATCATTGCGGCCGTCTTTGCCATCGCCGGTCTGTTCCCGCAGCTCTCTGCCGTCCTTTCCGCTATCCCGCAGCCCGTCATCGGCGGCGCGACCGTCGGCGTCTTTGGCACCATCACCATGAACGGCGTGCGCATGTTCACCCGCGAGGGCCTCACGCAGCGCACCACCACCATCGTCGGCACCTCCGTCGTCTTTGGCCTGGGTATCTGGATGGCCAGCGGTTGCCTTGCCGGCGAGGGTATGCCCGCCTGGGTGTCCACCGTCATCGGCTCCAATGCCGTAACCCCCACCGCCATCATGGCCATTGTCCTTAACCTGATCCTTCCGCAGACGCCGGTCGTGGCTCAGCACATCGATGCTGCCAAGGACGCTGCCGTGGATCTGGTCTTGCCCGAGAGCAAGAAGTAACCAATTCGGTGCTATTCGTCGGCGGACGCATCGCCTCGTCCGCCGACGCCATGCGGCACCAAGCCGCACTTCAAAGGGTTTGTCCCTTTGGTGAAGCGTTGACGGGAGAGGGCCCGTTTCCGGTGTAGGCCGGCGCTTCGCACTCCGCCATGTCAGAGGTGTCAAACCCCGCCTCTGATGTTGAAGGGAGCATCCATGCTTCTGGTCGCTAACGGTTCCGTCTTTACCCGCAACGCTCAGACCCCGTTTATTCCAAACGGTGCGGTCGCCATTGACGGAGATACGATCGTCGAAGTGGGCCCCGAGCGCGAGCTCAAGGCCAAGTACCCGGATGCCGAGTACGTCGATGCCCAGGGCAACCTCATCATGCCCGGACTTATCAACTGCCACACCCACATCTACTCGGGTCTGGCCCGCGGCCTTGCCATTAAGGGCTGCAACCCCACCAACTTCTTGGAGAATCTCGAGCAGCAGTGGTGGAAGATCGACGACAACCTGACGCTCGACGGCACCAAGGCCAGCGCCTATGCTACGATTTTGGACTCCATCCGTGATGGCGTCACCACGATCTTCGATCACCATGCGAGCTTCTGCGAGATCCCGGGAAGCCTCTTTACCATTAAGGATGCAGCTCAGGAGCTGGGCATGCGTTCGTGCCTGTGCTACGAGGTTTCCGATCGCCGTGGCCAGGAAAAATGCGACCAGGCCATTGCCGAGAACGCCGAATTTGCCCAGTGGGCCGCCAAGGAGCGTCGCGATAACGACAACCACATGATCGCTGCCATGTTTGGCGGGCATGCCACCTTTACGCTGTCGGACGAGACCATGGACAAGATGGCCGAGGCCAACAACGGCCTGACCGGCTTCCACATCCATGTGTGCGAGGGCATGAATGACGTGTGGGACTCCCGCCTCAACCGCGGTGGCATCAGCCCCGTCGAGCGCCTGCTGCAGCACAACCTGCTTGGTCCCGACACCATGCTGGGCCACTGCATCCACGTGACGCCTGCCGAGATGGATATCGTCAAGGAGTCCGGCACCTGGCTGGTCAACAACCCCGAATCCAATATGGGCAACGCCGTGGGCTGCGCCCCCGTGCTCGAGTTCTTCCGCCGCGGCATCCCCGTGTGCATGGGTACCGACGCCTACACCCACGATATGCTCGAGAGCCTTAAGGTCTTCCTGATCATTCAGCGCCACAACGCTGCCATGCCCAACGTGGGCTGGTGCGAGGCCATGACTATGCTGTTTGAGAACAACGCCAAGATGGCGAGCAAGTACTTCGATCGCAAGCTTGGTGTGCTCGAGGCCGGCGCTGCCGCCGACGTTATCGTTATGGACTACAAGCCCTTTACGCCGCTGAGCGAGGAGAACATCGACGGCCACATGCTCTTTGGCATGATGGGCAAAAACTGCCGCACCACCATCATCAACGGCCGCGTCCTGTACAAGGATCGCGAGTTCGTTGGCATTGATGAGGACAAGATCAACGCGTGGACCATGGCTGAGTCCAAGAAGCTCTGGAGCACGCTCAACGATCGCGCCTACTAATTCACAAGTAGATTCGCGTGCGTCGGATGTTTCGCCGCATCCGACGCACGTATAGGCGGCCTCCGCGGGGTCGCCGGCGCTGTGCTAGCGCTACACCGTATTTGCGCCCGCCGCGCGGTCTCGCCGGGCGTTACAGAGAGGAGCTCATTATGAGCGACATCATGAGGCCGATCCCGTTTTCGCAGCTGATGAACTGGATCATCGAGGAGCACAAGACTCAGGGCGCCATCTTTGGCGTGCGCAAGATGGTCACGGCCAACCAGGAGGGAGCGCTTCCCATTTTTGACGAGCGCATCGAGACTCCGTTTGGCCCGGCCGCCGGCCCCAACACGCAGCTTGCCCAGAACATCGTGGCCTCTTATGTGGCCGGCTCCCGCTTCTTTGAGCTCAAGACCGTTCAGGTTATGGACGGCGAGGAGCTCTCCAAGTGTGTGAACAAGCCCTGCATTGTGGCACAGGACGAGTGCTACAACTGCGAGTGGTCGACCGAGCTCGAGGTTCCGCAGGCTTTTGCCGAGTACGTGAAGGCATGGTTTGCCTGCCACCTCATCGCTCGCGAGTACGGCCTGGGCAGCCCGGACGGATTTGTCTTTAACATGTCCGTGGGCTATGACCTCGAGGGCATCAAGAGTCCCAAGGTCGATGCGTACATTGAGGGCATGAAGGACGCTAGCGGCTCCGACGTCTGGAACGAGTGCCGCGCATGGGCGCTCGCCAACCTGGACAAGTTTGAGCATGTTGACGCCGCGTTTGTCGAGTCCATCCCGGCGCGCGTCTCCAACTCCATCACCGAGTCTACCCTGCACGGCTGCCCGCCGGCCGAGATCGAGCGCATCGCGACCTATCTGATCACCGAGAAGGGCCTCAACACCTACATCAAGTGCAACCCCACGCTGCTGGGCTATGAGTTTGCACGTCAGCGCCTCAACGAGCTGGGCTTTGATTACATCGTCTTCGATGACACGCACTTCCGCGAGGACCTGCAGTGGGCCGATGCCGTGCCTATGTTCGAGCGCCTGATTGCCCTGTGCGCCGAGCGCGGCCTGGAGTTTGGCGTCAAGCTGACCAATACCTTCCCCGTCGACGTGACGAGGAACGAGCTGCCCTCTACCGAGATGTACATGTCCGGCCGTTCGCTGTTCTCGCTGACCATCGAGGCCGCCCGCCGCATTACCGAGCAGTTCGATGGCAAGCTGCGCATCAGCTACTCCGGTGGTGCCACGGTCTACAACATCCGCGCCCTGTACGATGCCGGCATTTGGCCCGTTACCCTGGCGACCGACGTGCTCAAGCCCGGTGGCTACGAGCGCTTTAGCCAGATGGCCGGCGAGTTCACCGATCTGGATGGCAAGCCGTTCGCGGGCGTCTCGCTCGACGCCGTGGCCGCGATCCAGGCCGATTCGCTCACCAACCCGCTCTACAAGAAGCCGCTGCGCCCGCTACCCGACCGCAAGGTTGCCGGCAAGAGCCCGCTTTCCGACTGCTTTACCACGCCGTGCCGCACGAGCTGCCCCATCCAGCAGGATATTCCCGCCTACTTGGCGGCTGTTGACGAGGGCCGCTACGAGGACGCGCTCAACATCATCATCGAGCGCAACGCCCTGCCGTTCATTACCGGCACTATCTGCCCGCATCCCTGCGGCCGTGCCTGCGAGCGTGCGTTCTACGAGCCCGAGGGCGCCCAGATCCGCGCCAGCAAGCTCAAGGCCGCCCGCGAGGCCATGACCGCCGTGCTGCCCAAGCTGCGCGCCCAGGCCATCGCCAACGACGGCGAGCGCAACGTTGCCGTTATCGGCGGCGGCCCGGCCGGCCTGGCGACGGCGTTCTTCCTGACGCGCGCTGGCGTGCCCGTCACCATCTTCGAGGCCCGCGATTCGCTCGGCGGCGTGGTCCGTCACGTCATCCCCGAGTTCCGCATTGCGAGCGATGACATCTCCCACGATGCCGAGCTCTGCCTGGCCTTTGGTGCCAAGGTGCAGCTCAATGCCCGCGTGGAGTCCATTGACGAGCTCAAGGCCCAGGGCTTTACCGACGTGGTCGTGGCCACCGGCGCCTGGATGCCCGGCTCTGCGGGCCTGGGCGAGGATGCCGAGCTCGACGTGCTGGAGTTCCTCGAGGCCGCCAAGAGGGGCGAGAAGCTCGAGCTGGGCGAGGACGTCGTGGTCATTGGCGCCGGCAACACCGCCATGGATGCTGCCCGCGTGGCCAAGCGCCTGGCTGGTGTGAAGAACGTGCGCCTGGTGTATCGCCGCACCAAGAAGCAGATGCCCGCCGACGAGGAAGAGCTTGATCTTGCTCTTGCCGACGGCGTTGAGTTCTGCGAGCTGCTGGCTCCCAAGGCACTCAACGGCGCCGTGCTGACCTGCGATGTTATGGAGCTTGGCGAGCCGGATGCAAGCGGCCGTCGCAGCCCCGTTGCCACGGGCGAGACCGTTGAGCTTCCCGCCACCACGGTGATCTGCGCCGTGGGTGAGGGTATCGATGCCAGCCTGTATGATGCCGCGGGCGTCGAGCACGACCGTCGTGGCCGTCTTGCCGCCACCTCCACCGGTGTCGAGGGCGTCTGGGCTGCGGGCGACTGTCGTCGCGGTCCGGCCACCGTGGTCGAGGCTATTGCCGACGCCGCCGAAGTCGCCCGCGCCATCGCTGGCGTGGACTTTAACAAGTACGCCGACTGCAACGAGCAGGCCGGTCGCGAGGACACCTGCTACGAGCGCAAGGGGTCGCTGTGCCGCGACAAGCGCAACTGCACCAAGACCCGCTGCCTGGGCTGCGGTTCGGTGTGCGAGGTCTGCTGCGACGTGTGCCCCAACCGCGCCAACGTTGCCATCAAGGTGCCGGGCCTGGCCAAGCATCAGGTCGTTCATGTCGACGGCATGTGCAACGAGTGCGGCAACTGCGCCGTGTTCTGCCCCTACCAGGAGGGTCGTCCCTACAAGGACAAACTCACCCTGTTCTGGAGCGAGCAGGACATGGAGAACTCCGAGAACGAGGGCTTCCTGGCCGTGGGCGAGGACCACTTTAAGGTCCGCGTCGCCGGCACGGTCCGCACCGTATCGGTCGATGCCGTCAACACCGGCCTTCCCGAGGCCGTCCGCCTGACCATCAAGGCCGTGCGCGACAACTATTCGTATCTCCTTAAGAAATAAGGGACCCCTTATGGCCAAATCCATTCAACATAACGTGGCCTACGTTGCCTGCGGAAGCGGTTGTGCCTCCGCAGGCGGCGACGCCCGCTGCAGTGAAGGCTGCATTGGCTGTGGCGCCTGCGTCACGGCCTGCCCCCACGGCGCCATTGCACTGGTCGATGGCATCGCCCGCGTTGATCGCTCAAAGTGCACGGGTTGTGGCCTGTGCGGCATGGCGTGCCCGCAGCGCGTGATCGCCTTCGTCCCCGGCTACCAGAATATCCTGGTGCGCTGCAACAACACCGATAAGGGCGCCATCGCCCGCAAGATCTGCGACACGAGCTGCATCGGTTGCGGCATGTGCGCCAAAAAGTGCCCCGCCGGCGCTATCCGCATCGAGGACAACTGCGCCCATATCGACGGCGCGGACTGCCTGTCGTGTGGCATGTGCGCCGTCGTCTGCCCGCATGGCGCTATCCACGACCGCACCGGCATCGCCGCCGGCGTGTAGAAGGGAATCACCATGGCACAGGAATTCACTTTTACCGTTAACGGCGTTGAGCGCACGACGACCCAAAACAAACCGCTGCTGCGCTACCTGCGCGACGACCTGCACATTCACTCCGCCAAGGACGGCTGCTCCGAGGGCGCCTGCGGTACCTGCACCATTCACGTGGACGGTGCGGCCGTCAAGGCGTGCGTACTGACCACCGCGCTTGCCGCCGGCCGCAACATCGTGACCGTCGAGGGCCTGCCCGAGGACGTGCGCGAGGCCTTCGTGTACGCCTTTGGCGCCGTGGGCGCCGTGCAGTGCGGCTTTTGCATCCCCGGCATGGTCATGGCGGGTGCAGCGCTCATCGCCGAGGACCCCGAGCCCACCGAGGAGCAGATCAAGTACGCCATCCGCGGCAATGTCTGCCGTTGCACCGGCTACAAGAAGATTATCGAGGGCATCTCGCTGGCAGCTGCGGTGCTCCGTGGCGAAAAGCAGATCGACGAGGATCTGGAGCGCGGCGATGACTACGGCGTGGGCAAGCGCGCCTTCCGTATCGACGTGCGCAAGAAGGTGCTCGGCGAGGGCAAGTATCCCGACGACATCGACGAGCTCGATCAGCCGGGCCTGACCTATGCCAGCGCCGTTCGCTCCAAATATCCGCGCGCCCGCGTGCTCTCCATCGACACCTCCAAGGCCGAGGCCCTGCCCGGTGTGGTGGGCATCCTGCGAGCCGAGGACGTGCCGGTCAACCAGGTCGGCCACCTTATCCAGGACTGGGACGTCATGATCGCCCAGGGCGATATCACCCGCTGCGTGGGCGACGCCATCGTTTTGGTAGTCGCCGAGGACGAGGCGACGCTCGAGAAGGCCAAGAAGCTCGTAAAGATCGATTACGAGCCGCTGGAGCCCGTGCGCAACATCGCCGAGGCCAAGGCCGCCGACGCCCCGCGCCTGCATGACAGTTTCTTTGCTTTTGGCAACACGGTGGAGCTCAAGGACAACGTGTGCCAGAGCCGTCACGTGACGCGCGGCGACGCCGCCAAGGCGCTAGCGGAGAGCGCATTCACCGTGACGCAGCGCTTTACCACGCCCTTTACCGAGCACGCCTTCTTGGAGCCCGAGTGCGCCGTCGCCTTCCCGTACAAGAACGGCGTCAAGGTGCAGTCGACCGACCAGGGCGCCTACGATACGCGCAAAGAGTGTGCCCACATGTTTGGCTGGGACAACGAGCCCGAGCGCGTGGTCGTCGAGACCATGCTCGTGGGTGGCGGCTTTGGCGGCAAGGAGGACGTGTCCATCCAGCACCTGGCCGCGCTCGCCGCATATAAGTTCCAGCGTCCTGTGAAGTGTAAGCTCACGCGTGCCGAGTCGCTCGCTTTCCATCCCAAGCGTCACGCCATGGACGGCACCTTTACACTGGGCTGCGACGCCGAGGGCAACTTTACCGGCCTGGATTGCGAGATCAACTTTGATACCGGTGCCTACGCGTCGCTGTGCGGCCCGGTGCTCGAGCGCGCCTGTACGCATGCCGTCGGCCCCTACAAGTACCAGAACACCGACATTCGCGGCTTTGGTTACTACACCAACAACCCGCCTGCCGGCGCGTACCGCGGCTTTGGCGTCTGCCAGTCCGAGTTTGCGCTCGAGAGCCTGATCGACCTGCTGGCAGAGAAGGTCGGCCTGGATCCGTGGGAGATTCGCTACCGCAACGCCATCGAGCCGGGCGAGGTTCTGCCCAACGGCCAGATTGCCGATTGCTCCACGGCGCTTAAAGAGACGCTGCTCGAGGTCAAGGATGCCTACTACGCGCATCCCGGACACGCCGGCATTGCCTGCGCCATGAAGAACGCCGGCGTGGGCGTGGGCCTGCCCGATGCCGGTCGCTGCAAGATTCGCGTCGAGGATGGCCGCGCCGTGGTCTACGCCGCCACGTCCGACATCGGCCAGGGCTGCAACACGGTCTTTTTGCAGGACGTTGCCGAGGCCTGCGGTCTGCCGCTGAGCTGCATTGCTAATGGCGAGTGCTCCACCGAAAACGCTCCCGACTCCGGCACCACGTCTGGCTCGCGTCAGACGGTCGTGACCGGCGAGGCCGTGCGCGGTGCCGCCTTCCTGCTGCGCGATGCCATGCTTGACATCGAGGCCGGCAAGCCCGCACCCGATACTCCCGTGAGCGCGCATGGCGACGGCGTCAAGATTGAGTACGACGACGGTCGCGCCTATCAGCTGCGCACGCAGGAGCTCATCGCCGGCCAGGGTATGCATCCTCAGGATCCCGCGGCTGCCATCAAGGCGCTCGAGGGATGCGAGTTTGGCTACGTGTACCTGGAGCCGACCGACAAGCTGGGCGCCGACGTTCCCAACCCCAAGAGCCACATCTGCTACGGGTTTGCCACGCATGTGGTCATTCTGGATGATGACGGCCGCGTGAGCGAGGTCTATGCCGCGCACGATTCCGGCAAGGTGGCCAACCCCATCTCCATCCAGGGTCAGATCGAAGGCGGCGTGCTCATGGGTATGGGCTATGCGCTTACCGAGGACTGGCCGCTCAAGGACTGCGTACCCCAGGCAAGGTACGGTACGCTCGGGCTGTTCCGTGCGCCCGAGATTCCGAATATCCACGCCATCTACGTGGAGAAGGACGAGCTGTTGCCCGTGGCATACGGCGGCAAGGGCATCGGTGAGATTGCAACGATTCCCACGGCGCCCGCCGTACAGAACGCCTATCGCGCATTCGACGGCAAGCTGCGTCCCGATCTGCCCATGGTGGATACGCCATACAGCCGCGTCCGTCGCCGCGGGTAGGGTAGGGTGCGGACAGCCATTGCTGATGGGCCGTTCACACTCAGCACCAACTGCATATGCTGTGCCTTTGGCCCCAGCTCCATCTCGAGCCGGGGCCTTTTGTTTGGAGCGCCTCCGCATACGGAAACTGTGTCCCGGAATCCAGCTTCGGAACGGGATGAACTTTCCCAACGGGGCCGCATGCGGAAACTGCGTCCCGGAATCGTGCCTCAGAATGGGATGTGTTTTCCGCTGGCCGGCCGTTTGGAAACCGCATCCCAGTTTGAGCGTTTATTCCGGGATGCGGTTTCCGCTGAAGGACTCAACCGGAAAGCCTGTCCCGTTCCGAGGCTGGATTCCGGGACACGCTTTCCGCCAGGCCCGCCATCCGGAAAGCGCATCCCGTTTTGAGCGTCCAGGCTAGGACGCGCTTTCCGTTGGCGTGGTCGTTGGGAAAACGCGGCCCAGATAGGGGGATGCGATCTGGCGATGCGTGGCCTAGCAGCTCCTACAGGTCCACCTCGTTGAGCCATGTCGGCAGCGCGGTCTGCCGGATGCCTGCCGTCTGCAGCTTTTTGGCGAGCATTCCTGCCGAGCGGACCTCGTTCATGGTAAAGCGCAGCGGAGGGTGACCGTAGAGCGATAGGTGCGCCTCGCGCTGTCGTTCGGCAACGAGCGCTTCGGCGGTGGTGCGTCCTGCCAGCATGGTCTGGTTGGTATATTTGATGAGCCCGTCGAGCTCGCCCAGCGTGAGTTCCCGCGCCTGGCGCTCCCAGGCAAAGTCCGTTCGTATGGGCTTGGCCGAATTGAAGGGGTCCGTCAGCTCGTATTGAAGCCAATCGGGCGCAAAGCCCGTCTCGATCATGACGGCTCGGGCGACCGATTCCCCGCCGCTCTCGGCGCGGGCGTCGGCATATCGAAGCGTTGTGAGAGCCGTACGAATCGCGCGACCATTGCGGGCGGTTGCTCGTTGCTCGACGGCCTCCATCAACTGTTCCCGCACAAGGACGAGCTTTGAGATCGCCGAATCGGCAATGGGCATACCGTCGGCAAAACCGGTCTGCAACAGGCAATCTGTAACCGTTTGGATGGGCGGCGTTACCGATATGCCGGCTCTGCGTATTGCTCCGGCCGGCTCAATCTGGTGCCGCTGAATATGTGCGCCCGGACGAGCCGACGGCTTGGTGGCACTGCAGACATGCACGACATTCAGGTGTCGCCACGAGACCTCGAGCCCCAGCAGACAGGCGGCCGAAAACGAGCAGAACGTCCAATCGGGGTGGATGATCGCAAGGGCGCGGAGGATTTCGCAATGGCGTTGCGCTCGGTTGAGTTCATCCCAGCGCGTTTTTCGCGCAAACAACCCCGGCATGGGCGAGACAACCGTGCCGCCGGTGCGCCGAAGGAGCGCTTTTCGGATCGCCGTGCTCGGGGGAATCAGACAGCGCCCCTCTTGTTCGGCTTGAGTGAGCAGTTGGTCGATGAGCTGGTCATTGCAATGGGTCATGAGCTACCGCCTCCTTTTGGGTAGCAAAAACGTATCAGCTGGAACTTGCCGCTCAGCTGACCAAAAGCTGACCAAAATCTAACCATGCAGGTAGATGACCTGCTTTTGGCGACATATTTCTTGTTTGAATCGGTGGGCGGTAATCGGCGACCGTGAACGGTAGCTGGATATGAAGTCTTGGTAAGTTTCGGGACGTGTACTTTTTGAAAAAGAGCATTCTATCTGCTGTTTTGTGTTTCTGGATCGCATATTTGAAGGCATGTGATAAGGGCGGCGGACTGTCGCCTTGTATCTGCGGAAACTGTGACCCGGAATTGCCGCTCGGAACGGGACAAGCTTTCCGGAACAGCCCTCAACCGGAAACTGCGTCCCGGATTCGACGCTCAGAATGGGATTCGCTTTCCGGTAGAAGCTTCAGCGGAAAGTGCATCCCAGAATTCAGGCTCAGAACGGGACACGCTTTCCGGATGGCATGTTTGGCGGAAACTACGGCCCAGTTTTTGGCTCCAGAACGGGATACATTTTCCGGAACGGTCCACGTGCGGGGGTGTACCGCCCCTTTTGCGTGCGCCGCTTGTCGAATTGCGTTATAGCTAGCTATATTATAGGAAAGTATAATATAGCTAGCTATAACGCAAAGGAAGGATGGCCCTATGTTTATCGGAAGAACAGTGGAAATGTCCGAGCTCAATCGACTGTATGGCACGGGCTCCTTTGAAATGCCTGTGATTTACGGCCGCCGTCGTGTGGGTAAAACGCGCCTTATCACAGAGTTCATCCAAGGCAAGAAGGCTATTTACTTTCAAGCTCGTCGTACCAATGCGGAGGCAAACCTGCACGGCTTTAGCCAGGCGATACTTGCAGGCTCGGTTGGTGCTGCAGGCGTGTCGTTTCGTAGTTTTGACGAAGCGTTCGATGCATTGGCCACCATGGCTCGCACGGAACGTTTGGTTGTCGTGATTGACGAGTATCCCTATCTCGCCCAATCGAATCCCGAGATCAGCTCGTTGCTGCAAGACAAGATCGATCACCTGTACAAAGAGACCAAGCTCATGCTTATCCTGTGCGGGTCGTCGCTTTCGTTTATGGAGGAACAGGTGTTGGGCTACGAGAGCCCACTATACGGTAGGCGTACGGCCCAGTTTAAGATCATGCCGCTCGATTTTACGACGACCCTCGGGTTGTGGCAGAGCATGGGTCGCGAAGACGCTGCAGTTTGCTATGGCATGACGGGTGGCATTCCTGCATATATCGAGAAAGTCGATCCTGCCGCACCGCTCAAGGACAACATCAAACGTCTTTTTCTTACTCCTACGGGCTATCTCTTTGAGGAGCCGAGCAACCTGCTATTGCAAGAGTGCCGCAATCCCGAGCAATATGATGCAATCGTGCAAGCAATTGCTCAGGGGCGCTCGAAGATCTCAGAGATTGCGAGCTCTACGGGAATCCCTGCGAGCAACGTAAAGAGCTATGTGGATAAGCTGGCGTCGCTTGGGATTGTCGAGCGCGAGCTGCCCCTAAACGAGACGAGCAATAAGCGAGCCGTGTATCTGCTGAGCGATCAGATGTTTAGGTTCTGGTACAAGTTTGTGCCGCAGAACATTGGGCTGATTCAAAACGATATGGCCGAGATGGCGTATGAGCGCATTGAGCCGCACGTATCGGATTACATGGGTACGATCTTTGAGATTATATGCAGACAATACGTGTACGAACTCGCGCGCGCGGGCCAGCTCGATGTGGTTCCGGCGAGTGTCGGGCGCTGGTGGGGGACGGACAATCGCACGCATACGCAGGAAGAAATCGACTTGATTGTTGACGATGGCGAGGGCGCTGCGCTGTTTGCGGAGTGCAAATGGCGCAATGAACCGGCGGGCGAAGACGTGCTGCAAAAGCTCGTGCATCGAAGCGAGCTCTTTAGACGGCAGCACAAAAGCTATGCGATCTTCTCGAAGCACGGCTTTACGCAGGGATGTCGGGATACCGCGGAGAGTAGGGGAGACGTCAAGCTGATCTCGTTTGCCGAGATGTGAGGGCGGAGATAACCAAGCACGCTCTGATGTGATGCTCGGAATGGGTCGCGCTAAGGATGCCAAGCGTAAAACCTTCAATGAAAATGGCGTAAAAACTACATCTGTCATGGCGTAAAAACTACATTGAAAGTAGCGTAAAATCAGCATTGAGAATGGCGTAATTTCGCATATAGCGTGATAGAGAGGGACGGCCGTCTATGGATGCACCAAAGAGATTGACCCAAAAGGGATATAGGCCCCGGCTCATAGAGGAGCGCCTCGACACCCTTATGCGGGCGTTTGGCTGTGTGGAGATCAACGGCCCCAAATGGTGCGGCAAGACCTGGACGGCGCTCTCTCGCTCGGCGAGCGTCTCCAGGCTCGATGAGCCTGCGCAGCGTGCGGCGGCAGAGGTCGACCCAAGCCTGGCGCTCATCGGCGATGCGCCACACCTGGTCGATGAATGGCAGGAGGTGCCCGAGGTTTGGGATGCCGCCCGGCGTTTCGTGGACGCGAGCGGCAACGAACGGGGGACACTTTTGCTCACGGGCTCGACCGCGCTCAAAAGCGAGGAGCGCAGCCATGTTCGTCATTCCGGCACGGGTAGGATCGCCCGTCTGTCAATGCGCCCCATGGCCCTGTGTGAGTCGGGCGACGGCGAGCCGCTCGTGTCACTGGCAAGCCTCTTTAAGGGCGAGGATTTTGCCCCTCAGCGTCGCGAGAGCACGGTGGATGACGTCGCCCGCTGGTGCTGCAGGGGCGGTTGGCCTGCAAATCTTGGGCTTTCGGAAGATCTTGCGCGAGAGACGGCAAGCCAGTACGTGCACTCGGTGCTCGACGTCAACGTGCTGGACGAGGGCATGTCACCCGAGCTTGCACACGGCCTTTTGCGAGCTCTTGCCATGAACGAGAGCCAGGCTGTCACGTACAAGACGCTCGTAAAGGACGCCTCGTACGGTGAGGCGGGCCCCGACGAGAGGACCATTGCTGCGTACTTGGACCTCTTCAACAGGCTCAAGCTGACCGAGGACCTGTGCGGATGGGAGCCGCCCATGCGCTCGAAGGCCCGCGTTCGCGTGCGCCCCAAGCGCTACTTCTGTGACCCGTCACTTGCGGCGGCGTTGCTGGGGGCTACCCCTGAGCGGCTGCTTGGCGATATGCAAACGCTGGGGATGCTCTTTGAGAATCTCGTCCTGCGCGACGTGCGCGTGTTCCTTTCCACCTACGGCGGTGTCGACAACAGTGTCCATTATTTCCGAGATGAGAAGGGCCTTGAGGTCGATCTGATCGTTGAGCACGACGGGCGCTGGGGAGCCATCGAGGTCAAGCTGAGTGATGCGAAAGCAGACGATGGAGCGAGAAATCTCAAGGCGCTGGAGAGGAAAGTGCTCTCCAATCCTGCCGCCCAGAATGCCGCGCCGGCGTTTTTGGCGGTCGTGGTTGGAAAGGGGAGCATTGCCTATACACGCGACGACGGCGTGGCGGTGATTCCCATGGCGGCACTTGGGGCGTAGTGGTTTTGCGGGCGTGCCGTGCTTCCTTTACCGAAAATCCATTTGGTAAACCAGATGCTCGCGGATAGAATAAAGTTGACGGCAGCCCAAGGGTGATAGCTGGGCAGCGCCGTTGCTTGGTCAAGAGGTCAGTGCCTTAATGGCAGCGACTTGTTATGCTTAGAATGCTGCTTGAGTGCCTCGGAAAGTTCGATAAGCGCCGTGAAGAGCGAGACCAAAGCAACCAAGAGCTCTACGAGCTCTGATGGGCCCGGGATGACCGCTGATTCAAGTCACCGGGCCTAAATCTTTTTCATGCATTTGAATAGAGCGGGCAACTCTCTTGGGGCCGTCTGCATGACGTGTGCCTGGCGCATGGTATTGCGCCCAGCTTTCATGTCCGCGCGGCCACCTATCCTTACGGCAATGTAGCCGCCTATGTAGCAAGCGGCAGGCAACGGAGAAAGGCCCTAACCGTGTCAGTTGAAAAGACGCCGGGTATCTCGGCTATCGATACGACGAACTTTGCGCGCCAGATTGTGCTGGACTTTGAGTTTGCGCCGGTGCCAAAGCAGCGCCAGCGCCGTGGACTGCGCAATGAGATTATCGAGGTCGGCGCCGTCAAGCTCGATAACCGCGGCAACGTTATAGGCGAGTTCTCGCAGTTTGTGCAGACAGAATTTACCGAAGGCGTTGCGTTTCCCGTCCGCGAGCTCACGGGGATATCGGCCGTGGACACCGCGATGGCCGACCCGCTCTATGCGGTGATCAAAAGGCTCAGCGATTGGATCGGTCGCTACTCCGCCCAGGTGGTCGTTGGAGCGGGGCGGATCGTCGACAGCTTTTGACCGAGTGCCAGGCAAAACACATCGACCTTGCCGCATTTCCTACGGACTGGGCCGACCTGCAGGCGTTTTACACCTCGATCATGGACGTGGGCAGCCACGGGTGCGTCTCTTTGAGTGACGCGGCGACGTGGTTTGGTATCGAGTTCGACGAGTCGACGGGCCACGCCCACAGCGCCCTAGCCGATGCGCGCGTGACCGCCAAGCTGCTCAAGCAGATGATGGATGGGGACTACCGCGTGAGTCCGCACGCCCAGGAAGTCCGCCAGCGTTGGGGGATGGGCGAGCGACCCCAGACGCGCCTTTCCAGCAAGTGCCCCGAGCTGAGAGACCTGCTGCTGAGGCTGAAGGCGGAGGGGAGGTAGGCGGGGCAGACAATATTGTCGTTTCGCCTGTGAAGAAGGAACCAATTAACTACAAAGTGTGGATGGCTTCTAGTGAAGACTTAAACACCAGACTAAGAAAAGGTTATCGAGCCATTGGGACTGCAGCATTCGCCCATCGCAAGACGTTACTCGTTCAAATTGGGACGCTCCACATCCTATGAAATGGTTAATGCGGAGCGTCCCTAGAACTCTGTCTTCTGTTACCTAATAGTAGAGTTCGATATACGAATACGCCTTATCAAAAAGAGCCTGGTCTTTGAGCTTATAGCGCATCCACAGAATGGCACGGAGCTGTTTTTTAACCTCTTTCACGCCAGCCGTGGTAGCTTGCCAGCCGTCGAAGCGAGTTATCTTAACGATCTCGTCAATGTCATTGACGATGTTCTCGACGATGATAGGCGTGTCGCCGTTCTTGATGCCGTTAAAGAGCTCAGTGAGAGCAGCCTTTCCCTTGTCCTCCTCTTCCTCGGGCACGACTTCCTTTTCGGCGGCTCGTGCTTCTTTGGCGAGGTCGATGAGCATCTTGAGGAACTCGACGCTGTTGATGAGACCTTGCTCGTGACGTTCCCTCAGGTCCTCCAGGCGCTCGCCGAGCTTCTGGAACTTGCCATTCTTATCGTGCCTGCGGATTCGGGCGACGAGATCTATCTCCAGCTTACGCGTGATCTTCTCGGTATTGCTCTTGTCGTTGATGAAGTGCTCGATCATGTCCTCGTCGAGCTCAAGGATGTCGTCATCGTCTCGGACTCTCTCGACGGTGATGTTCTCGTGCACGAGCTCGATTGTCTTGGGCCCGAGCGCTGCCCAGATGAGCTTCCCGCGATTGTCTACCGGTCTCACGGAATCGTAGACCTGCGAGAGCCAGATGAAATCGGGCTTGTAGGGATTGAGACATGCGTCGGGCGAAAGGGCTTCCCACGCTCTGTTCAAGACCGAGAAGTCGGCCCCAAACTGGTCTTTCACCTTTGTCGTTGGCAGGCATTGTTGAGCTTCGAGAAGGGACTCCCAATCCGCGCTGCGGCGGTCTCTGACCGTTGAGAAGTACTCAAGACAGCAATGCATAAGCCCGGGTAGCTCGGCCTTTACCTCGTCGATGTTGGTTATAACCTTCTGCACCTCGGCCTCGTCGAAGTGCAGAGACTTGGCGACGTTGTCGAAGAGGCCGATATAGTCGACAATGAGACCGAATGTCTTCTTGTCGTTGTAGACGCGGTTGGTTCGACAGATTGCCTGCAACAGCGTGTGGTCGCGCAAGGGCTTGTCAAGGTACTGAGTTTGCAGGATGGGCGCATCGAACCCCGTGAGCAGCTTTGCAGTGACGATGAGAATCTTGAGTGGATCGTCCGGGTCGCGGAAACGGTCAAGGAGCTTTTCTTCGGCATCGCGATCGCGACGATATGCCTTGTACCGGTCCTCCTTGTCGTTGTTCGTGTCCATGACGATGGTGACTGCATCAGCGCCCAAGAGCTTGTCGAGCTCCTCCTTATACAGCAGGCAGCACTCTCGGTCGTAGCAGACTACCTGCGCCTTGAAGCCGTCGGGCTCAACCTTCGATTTGAAGTGTTTGGCAATGTGTTCACACACCTTGTGAATGCGGTCGGGGGCCTTCATGACGGCTTCGATCTTGACGCGCCTGGTGAGTTCCGCCTTGTCCTCTTTGCTGAGGTCTCGGGTCATTTCGTCAAAGGCGGCGTTCACGACCTCTTGGTTGACGTGGAGCTCGACGGGAACGGTTTCAAAATGGAGCGGCAATGTGGCGTGGTCGCGGATGGAGTCGGCGAAGGAATAGCGGCTCATGTAGCCGGACTTGTCCTCTTTGGCACCGAAGGTGTGGAACGTGTTCTTGTCGGTTCGGTTGATGGGCGTGCCGGTCAAGCCGAAGAAGAAGGCGTTTGGCAAGGCGAGTCGCATCTTCTCGCCGAGGTCGCCCTCTTGGGTGCGGTGCGCCTCGTCGACCATGAGGATGATGTTCTCGCGCTCGTTGAGCGTCCCCGCAACCTCGCCGAATTTGAAGATGGTGGTGATGAGGACCTTTCTCATGTCCTGCTTGAAGAAGGACTCAAGCTCCTCCTTGCTGCCGGCGCTTGCGAGGTTGGGGATATCGGATGCGTTGAAGGTCCCTGTGATCTGGGTCTCGAGGTCGATTCGGTCATCCACGATGACGACGGTCGGGTTCTTGAGTTCGGGGACCATGCGCAGCTTCTGGGCGGCGAATACCATGAGCAGTGACTTTCCTGAGCCCTGGAAATGCCAAATGAGGCCACACTTCGGGTATCCTGCGCGGACGCGGTCCACGATGAGGTTCGCGCCCTCGAACTGTTGGTAGCGACAGATCAGCTTGATGCGTCGATGTTTCTTGTCGGTGGCGAAGAGCGTGAAGAACTGGAAGATGTCCATGACGTTCGAGGGGGTGAGCATGGATGCCATGCTTCTCTTGACGTCGGCAAGTGTGCCCTCGCTCTTCTTGTCGCCCTCATGCCAGGGTCCCCACATCTCGGGAGGCATGTTCACCGACCCGTAGCGATAGCATTTTCCTTCGCTGGCGAAGTTGATGGCGCTACAGACGAACATCTGCGGGATGCTCTTCTCATATTTAGCGATGTCGCCAGCGCCGTCGAGCCAGGTTATCGAATCGCGCACCGGCGTCTTGAGCTCGCCGATGACGAGCGGAAATCCATTGACAAGAAGGACGAGGTCGAGGCGCTTGCCGCCCTGTTCCTGGGGGTAGACCCACTGGTTGGTGACGATGTACTCGTTTTTGTCAAGATCGCCGTCCGCCGCCGTGCCAAAGAAGCGGATGGGGACCATGCGGCCGTCTTTGCCGTAGGGGAATGAGTTCTCCTCGATGACGAGCTTTTTGAACCGCTCGTTGGTGGAGACCAGGTTCTGCGGACTTGTGGACTGAATGAGGGCCCTGAGTCGGTAGATGATCTCGTCGGCGCGATCGGGGTCTTCTGCAATCTCCGGGTTAAGCCTGATGAGGGCGTCCTTGACCATGGGCTCGACCATGACGTCGGCATGGCGGCGCGGGAGGTCTTCGGCAGCCACGTATCTCCAGCCAAGGCTGGCAAGCGCCTCGACGCTCATTTGCTCGATGGTGTTGTCCTCGTTAAACATTTCCGAGCCCTAACTCCTGGTTCAAGATTTTCTTCGTCGTGGCGTTTAGCTCATCGAGGGCCTTTTGTACGGCAAATTTCGATTTGTCGATCGAAGTGGCGAAGTCAGCGAATTCTCTCTGGAGGGAAAACGGAGGCACAGGAATCTCAATTGATCGAATTTTCCTGGTACTTAAGGTGTGTAAACCTGAGGTATTGACCGCTTTAGCCATGATTTGTCTCCTTCCTTCGGAGGACGACAAGAAAGTTTGAACATAAAGCGGGAGGGCCTCGTCTCTTAGGCGAACTCGGATTAGGTGATTCTGATGGACGCAAGGATCAATTTGACCATTCCAAATTGCCGATCTTCCTATTTGTGTATCGCTGCCATTACCCTCAACAATTAACAAGTCGCCGGATATTAGCCTAACGGCTTCATACTCCTGTTCCGTCAGTCCAATGGTCTTCACTTCCGTTAGGTCAAGTTCATTGGGGAGAATATTGGCGACACGAAGGTATGGAAGCTGCAACTTCATGGCTTCTCGTTTTTTGTTCTTTGTAATCCCGCCCTGAATATCAGCTATGTCTTCAAGATGTTTTATCGGAATGCCAGGCTTATCGAACATCTCGACAAATTGTGATTTGACGA
>URPJ01000020.1 GCA_900549745.1 uncultured Collinsella sp.
GCCTCCCTTTTCTCGAACCTTAATTTCAAAGTCCAAGAAATGGGATGCAGTTCAAGATTAACCTGTCCCCAATGCACCAAGCGTGCCGCGGGGGCTGCGTTGTGACACAATGGCGTTTGTTCGATTCGTTATGCGAAAGGCCAACTATGGCAAATAAGAAAAAGAACTCCGAGGCCGCGCCGACGCCCGAGCAGCAGGCCCGCGCTGCCTCCAGCTCTCGCAAGAAGCAGCGCAAGACGTACGTGTCTAAGACCGTCAAGATCGTCCTGGTGGTCATCGGCGTGCTGGCGATGCTGCTTTCCGTCTCGGCGATGGCGTGCTCCGGCCTTATGTCGCAGGCCGAGGACACCTCGGGCTACAAGCTGACCGGCGGTGTTGCTGCAACTATCAACGGCACCAACCTCACCGAGGACACCGTGACCAAGCAGATCATGAGCATGCGCACGTCCTACGGCTACACCAAGGATGAGGATTGGGCGCAGTATCTGGTTGACAACGACCTCACGCCCAAGAAGTACCGCAAGCAACTCATCGACTCCTACACGCAGCAGATTCTGCTTCAACAGGCACAGAAGGAGAACGGCGTGACGGTGTCGGACGAGGAGGTCGAGAAGGCTTGGAAGGACGCGTGCAAGAGCGCGGGCGGTGCCAAGGCCTTTAAGAAGACCCTCAAGACCTACGGCTATACCGAGGACACCTACAAGGACTCGCTCAAGGAGAGTCTGGCACAGCAAAAGCTCAAGGACGCCGTGGCGCCCACCAGCAAGCCCAAGGACAGCGAGATTGTCGATTACATCAACGAAAACCTGTCCAGCTACAACGACGCCCGCCGCTCGTCGAACATCCTGATCAAGGTTGATTCCGACGCTTCCGACGAGGACAAGGCTGCCGCCAAGGCCAAGGCGCAGGAGTGCCTGGACAAGATCAACTCCGGTGAGCTGAGCTTTGAGGACGCCGTTGAGCAGTACTCCGAGGACACCGGTTCCAAGGAGAAGAAGGGCGATGTGGGCTGGGATAAGCTTACCACCTTCGTCGACAGCTACCAGACGGCGCTCGAGGGGCTCAACAAGGGCGACGTGAGCGACGTGGTCGAGTCGACGTACGGTTACCATGTCATCAAGTGCACCGACTACTTCCATGTCGATAATCAGGTTGATGATATCAACCAGGTGCCCAAGGCCATCAAGAAGTATGTCTCCAACGTGGTGAAGACGCAGGCGGCCAGCACCGCGTACAGCGAGTGGCTAGAGCAGTACAAGAAGGATGCCGACATCACCGTTAATCCCATGCCCAAGGACGTACCCTATAACGTGAGTCTGAAGGGCGTCACCAAGAGCTCGACCGACGATTCGTCGACGACTGAGTAATCATGGGGCGGTGCTCGCACGAGTGCCGCCCACGCTATTAGAGAGGATTTGCAGATGACCAACGAAGAGCTGCAGAAAGAAATGATCGCGGCCATGAAGGCCAAGGACAAGGTTCGCCTGTCCATCATTCGCCAGGTCAAGGCCGAGGTGAAGAATATCGAGGTTAACGAGCGCCGCGATGTGACCGAGGAAGACGTCAACAGCATGATCAAGCGCCTGATCAAGCAGACGAGCGAGACGCTGGAGATGTCCATCAAGGCCGGCACCGACCAGGAGCGTACCGACAACCTGACCGAGCAGGTCAAGATCCTGGAGAGCCTGCTGCCCGCGCAGGTTTCGGGCGAGGAGCTCGAGGCCCTGATCGAGCAGGTTATCGCCGAGCTGGGCGCCACGTCCAAGAAGCAGATGGGCCAGGTCATGGGTGCCCTGGGCAAGGCCACCGGCGGCAACTTCGATAAGCCGGCCGCAGCAAAGATCGTCGGAGCCCGCCTCGCGTAGGGGCCGAGTGGCACACAGTTGAGGCTGAGGGGGCGTGGCCGTCATGGTCGCGCCCCTTTTTGCTGGGCTGGGCACTCATTGGGGACAGGCTTAAATGAGTGCCCAATGAGCAGGTACTCATTTAAGTCTGTCCCCAATGAGTGGGTGGAAGGTTGCGGGTTCTTTACGGGAATGTAGTGTGGGCTGCGGAAACGTGGTTCTTTCCGTACAATAGTTCAACTCATGTAAACGCAGGGAAGGGACATTCATGGCAGACATGATCGAGATCAAGCATCTCAACAAGTACTTTGGCGACCTGCATGTGCTCAAAGATATCAACCTCACCGTCAAACGTGGCGAGAAGCTCGTAATGATCGGGCCTTCCGGCTCGGGTAAATCGACGCTCATCCGTTGCGTCGATTATCTGGAGGAGCCCACGTCGGGCGAGGTTGTCATCGACGGTACGCCGCTCACCAAAAAGAATCACCTGGAGATGGCTCGCAAGTATAGTTCCATGGTGTTTCAGCAGTTCAACCTGTATCCCAACATGACGGTGCTGGGCAACCTGACGCTCGCGCCCATCAAACTGCAAAAGAAGAGCAAGGAGGAGGCGACCGAGATCGCCATCGCTGCGCTCAAGCGCGTCGGCATGGCACATAAGGCCGGCGAGTATCCGCAGAATCTCTCGGGTGGTCAGCAGCAGCGCATCGCCATCGCCCGTGCCCTGTGCACCAAGCAGCCCATCATCCTGTTTGACGAGCCGACCTCGGCGCTCGACCCCGAGATGGTCCAGGAGGTTCTGGACGTTATGATTGAGCTCGCGCAGGAGGACATCACCATGATCTGCGTGACGCACGAGATGGGTTTTGCGCGTCAGGTGGCCGACCGCGTCATCTTTATGGAGGACGGCCGCATTCTGGAGGAGGGCACGCCCGAGCACTTCTTCGATAACCCCGAGAACCCGCGCTGCCGCGAGTTCCTGTCCAAGATTCTGCACTAGGCGCGGTGATGGACATGACGGATATGACGAGGGCGGCCGTGTCGCGCCGCCACTTTTTGCAGCTGGCGGGCGCCGGCATGCTCGCGCTGACGGGGACCGCGCTTACCGGTTGCGGCAACTCCGCCGGCGGCGAGGGTTCCGACAAGGGGTCCAAGCTTGCGGCCATCAAGTCGCGTGGCCATCTGAATGCCGGCGTTAAGAAGGACGTTCCCGGCTATGGCTATTACGACACCGCCAAGGGCCGCTTTGAGGGCATGGAAGTCGATTTGTGCTACCAGATCGCCGCTGCCGTCTTTGGCGTGAGCTACAAGGAGGCCCGCGCCCAGGAGCTTGTCGAGTTTACCGACGTAACGCCCAAGACACGCGGCCCGCTGATCGATAACGGCCAACTCGACGTGGTCGCGGCGACCTACACCATCACCGACGAGCGCAAGAAGAGCTGGGATTTCTCGACGCCGTACCGCACCGACTACGTGGGGCTCATGGTCAAGAAGCGTTCGGGCTTTACCTCGATTGAGGATCTGGACGGCAAGGTCATTGGTGTGAGCCAGGGTGCCACCACGCAGGGTCTGATCGAGCAGATGATCAAGGACAACGGCTTTAGCTGCAAGCCCGAGTTTAGGGCCTTTAGCGGCTATCCCATCATCAAGAGTTCGCTCGACGCCGGCAATATCGACGTCTTTGCCATGGACCGCTCCACGCTGGCCGGTTACATGAACGAGACCGTTGAGCTTCTGCAGCCCGAGGTCAAGTTTGGCGAGCAGGGCTATGGCGTGGCGACCAAGAAGGGCTGCGACCTTTCGGCCGTGGTCGATCAGGTGATTTGCGATCGCCTGGCCGATGGCTGGCTCGACCAAGAGGTCAAGACCTGGGGTCTTGTATAGGCGCATCGTCCAAGGAAGGAATCAAATGCTCGAAGGATTATTTGACGCCGACCGTTGGTCGACGACATTTCAAAACATGGGGCCCTTCTGGGAGGGCTTTGGCGTGACGCTGCAGGTGGTCGTTGCCGGTCTGCTGCTGTCGCTGGTGCTGGGCACGCTGCTGGGCGTGTTCTCTACCACTCGCTCGCGCGTGCTGCGCGCCATAAGCCGTGTGTACGTGGAGTTTTACCAGAACACCCCGTTGCCCGTACAGGTGCTCTTTATGTACATGGCCGGTCCGCAGTTTTTGCAGGCCATAACCGGTGCCGATCAGCCGGTGCGTATCGCGCCGTTCGTGCTGGGCTTCTTGGGCGTGGGCCTGTATCACGCTGCCTACATTTCGGAGGTCATCCGCACTGGTATCGAGGCGGTTCCGCGCGGTCAGATGGAGGCGGCCCAGAGCCAGGGCTTTACCCGTGCGCAGGCCTACTGGTACATCGTGCTGCCCCAGACGTTCAAGATCATTCTGCCGCCGCTGTGTAACCAGGCGCTCAACCTGGTCAAGAACACGTCGGTGCTGGCGCTTGTGGCCGGCGGCGACCTTATGTACCGTTCCGACAACTTTGTGAGCCTGTACGGTTACCTGCAGGGATACATCGTCTGCTGCCTTATGTACTTCATCATCTGCTTTCCGCTCGCCATGCTGGTGCAGTGGCTCGAGCGCCGCTCCAAGGAGCGTCCGCGCGGCGTGAGCCTGGCCGAGCTGGGGCTCGACAACGTAGAGGAGGCCTAGCGCATGGAAATCTTCAACGCGACCAACCTGCTCTACATTTGGGGCGGCTTTGTTAAGACGATCGAGATCTCGGCGCTGTCGATCTTTTTCTCGCTCATCTTTGGCACGGTACTGGCGCTCGTTAAAAGCTATGCGCCCCGCCCGTTCCGTATTTTGGTGAGCGCCTATATCGAGCTGTTCCGCTGCACGCCAAACCTGCTGTGGATCCTGTTTATCTACTTTACGGTGCAGGGTTTGGACATTGTGATTTCGACCATCGCCTTTACGCTGTTTACCAGCGCCGTTATGGCCGAGATTGTGCGCGGCGGCCTCAACTCGATTCCGCGCGGCCAGTTTGAGGCGGCGCAGAGCCAGGGCTTTGGCTTCTTTGCCACCATGCGCTACATCATTCTGCCGCAGACGTTTAAGACGATCATTCCGGCGCTGTTTAGCCAGTGCACAACTGTCATTAAGGACAGCTCGTATCTTTCGGGCATTAACGTGGCCGAGCTCATGTACACGGCAAACGTCGTGATGGCGCATGCGATCGACCTGTCGCAGGTGCTTATGCTCTACGGCCTGGTTTTCGCGATGTACTTTGTGCTCAACTTTGGTATCTCGCTGCTGGTCCGAGCGTATCAACGTCGTATCGTGGCAGCGTAGAATGTGACAAAGGGACTGTCCCTTTGTCACATAGAGAAAGGAATCGCGATGAGCGATCTGGAGAATAAGAAGAATCCTGTGGTCATTACCATCGCGCGCGACTTTGGCGCCGAGGGCCACGAGATTGGTCGCATGCTTGCCGACGAGTTGGGGATTCCGCTGTACGATAACGAGCTGCTGGTGCGCGCGTCGCTGCGCGCGGGCGAGTCGCTCGACAAGATGGCTGCCTACGACGAGCGCCTGGCCGTGGAGAATATGGCGTTTCTGCCCGACCGCTACGATGCACGTTCGTACTCGGACAAGTTGTTCCAAAAGATGAGCCAGGTGATTTTGGATCTGGGCGAGACCGAGAGCTGCATTATCGAAGGCCGTCTGTCCGATTACCTGCTGCGTAACAATCCCAACCACATTGCCGTGTTGGTGACCGCACCCTTTGAGGACCGCGTCGAGATCGTGCGCAAGAAGCGCGGCCTTAACAAAAAGAAGGGCGCCAAGCTGGTCAAGCAGCAGCAGAAGGCGCGCGAGGCGTTCTATAAGCGCTACAGCGCCGGAAAGTGGAAGATGACGAGTGGCAAGGACATCGTCGTCAACCGCGCCAAGCTGGGCCGCGAGGGCTGCAAAGATGTCATCGCCGCTGCCTACCGCTACAAGGTAGCGCAGCTCGAAGGCTAACCAGTTGAAACCACCACAAAGGGGACAGGCACCTTTGCGGTGGTAGGGCGATCGGCATAGAAAAAGTCCCCGCCGGGCGTGTGCTCGACGGGGACTTTGCCGTTTGATGGCTAGCGCTGTAGGTGATTACTCGCCCAGCAAGCTCTTGGTGATCGAAGCGGCGGCCTTCTTGCCGGCGCCCATCGCCAGAATGACCGTAGCGGCACCGGTGACGATGTCGCCGCCGGCCCAGATGCGGGGATCGGTGGTCTGGCCGGTCTCCTCGTCGGCGACGATGTAGCCCCACTTGTTGAGCTCCATCTTGCCGCCGATCTTCTTTGCGAAGGGGTTGGCGTTTGTGCCGATAGCCGAGATCGCGACGTCGCAGGGGATCTCCTCGATGGCGCCCTCGATGGGCACCGGGCGACGACGGCCGGACTCGTCAGGCTCGCCGAGCTCCATCTTCTGGACCTTGACG
This sequence comes from uncultured Collinsella sp., assembly GCA_900549745.1. Classification (GTDB taxonomy): domain Bacteria; phylum Actinomycetota; class Coriobacteriia; order Coriobacteriales; family Coriobacteriaceae; genus Collinsella. The sequence goes on from URPJ01000020.1 coordinate 6,272, forward strand.
GCGCACACGGAGCCGTCCTCGCCAGCGACAAACTCGAGCGGGGAAACGAGCGGCAGAACCTCGACGCCCTCGGCCTTGGCGTGGTGCAGCTCGGCACGACGGCAGGGCATCTCGTCCTCGGTACGACGGTAGGCGATGATGGCGTGCTCGGCGCCCAGACGCTTGGCGGTACGGACGGCGTCCATAGCCACGTTGCCGCCACCAAAGACAACGACGTTCTTGCCGTGCTTGGTGGGGGTGTCGTACTCGGGGAACTTGTTGGCCTTCATCAGGTTCACGCGGGTGAGGTACTCGTTCGCGAAGAAGACGTTGGGCAGGTTCTCGCCGGGGACGTTGAGGAACTTGGGCAGGCCAGCGCCGGTCGCCACGTAGATGGCGTCGAAGCCCTGCTCGAACAGCTCCTCGGCCGTGGCCATGTTGCCCACGACGGAGTTGTACTCAAACTTGACGCCCATGTCCTCCAGGCCGTCAATCTCGCGCTTGACGACTGCCTTGGGCAGACGGAACTCGGGGATGCCGTAGACCAGCACGCCGCCGCCGGTGAAGAAGGCCTCAAAGACGGTGACGTCAAAGCCGTTGCGGGCGAGCTCGCCGGCGCAGGTGATGCCGGACGGGCCGGAGCCGACGACGGCGACCTTCTTACCGTTCTTGGGGGCCATCTTGGGCGTGGAGGCGAGCTCGGGGCGGTCACCCAGGAAGCGCTCGAGCTGGCCGATGGCCACGGGCTCGGACTTCTTACCACGGATGCACTTACCCTCGCACTGGTTCTCCTGCGGGCAGACGCGACCGCAGATAGCGGGAAGCATGGAGTCCTCGCGGATGGTGTCGAGAGCGCCGCCGAAGTCCTTCTCGCGGATCTGCTCGATAAAGCGGGGGATGTTGATGTTGACGGGGCAGCCCTCGACACAGAACGGCTTCTTGCAGTTGAGGCAGCGCTCGGCCTCGGCCAGCGCCATCTCCTCGGTGAAGCCCTTGTCGACGGGGCGGAAGTCGCAGGCGCGCTCGGCAGCCGGCTCCTCGTTATCGGGGGTGCGGGGCGACTTCATATCGGCAACGAAACGACCGTTAACTAGTGGCATGCGCAGCTCTTTTCCTCATAGGCCTTGAGGGACTCGCCCTCTTCGGAACGGTAAGCGGCCTGGCGGGCACGAAGGTCATCCCAGTCGACCAGGGTGGCATCGAAGTCGGGGCCGTCGACGCAAGCGAACTTGGTTACGCCGCCCACCTCGACGCGGCAGCAGCCGCACATACCGGTGCCGTCAACCATGATGGGGTTGAGCGACGCGGTTATGGGGGTGTCATATTTCTGGGCGGTGAGGGTCGAGAACTTCATCATCGGAACGGGGCCGACGCAGAAGACCTGGCTCACGGCCTTGTCCTGCAGCAGGCGCTCCAACGGAGCGGTGACAACGCCCTGCTCGCCGTAGGAGCCGTCGTCAGTGGTGATGTGGATGTGGTCCTCGTCGAGGAGCTCGCGGAACTGGTCCTCCATGAGCAGGAGGTCCTTGGTGCGGGCGCCCATGATGGCGTGAACTTCGTGACCGGTCTCGACCAAGTGCTTGGCGACCGGGAAGGCAATTGCCAGGCCGACGCCGCCGCCAATGACGGCGCAGGGGCCCTCGGCCATCTCGGTGGGAACGCCCAGCGGGCCCACGACGTCGCGCAGCGACTCGCCGGCCTCGTAGGTGGAAAGCATCTCGGTGGTCTTGCCGATCACCATGAAGATGAACTCGACCCAGCCCTCGTCACCGTTCCAGCCGGCCAGGGTAAACGGGACGCGCTCGCCCGTCTCGTTGGCGCGGACCATGAGGAACTGTCCAGCGTGCGCATGCTTGGCGATTGCGGGCGCCTCGATGCGGAACTTGAACACCTTCTCCGAGAACTGCGTCTTCTCCAGGATCTTATACATAGAACCCCTCTCTTGTTAGGGCCGCCGAACCGTGCCTCCACGGAAATGGACGGTAGCCCGAATAAAACCGTACGTGCACAGGCGTTGTGCAGACATACGGTGCAAATTATACCCTCATGGACATGTCACTTACGTGTGTCTTCGGCGGTTGGGAGCAGGGTTTATCCACTTTGGCCTACCAAAGGGGGAGAGGTTTATTTTGGCAGGTTTTATCGGGTAAAACGGCAAAGGGGCCAGCCTCGGGTTGCAATGAGGCCGGCCCCCTTTGGGGTGCTATGTGTGTATGGCGGTGCGCGGTTTATTGCGATGCGGCCGCTGCGGCGTTTCCGCAGTTAAAACCTGCCAAAATAAACCTATCCCTAAATGATAGGTTTTAGTGCTTGCCGTTGGCGGAGGCGGCGCCGTTGACGTGGTCGCGGGCATAGATCACGCCGTGCACGATTGCCAGACCGGCGGCATCTGCGGCGCGGGCGCAGGTGTCCTGGAAATCCTCGGCCTCGCGGGCGCGCAGCTGCTTAAGCACGTAGTCGGCGACGGCCATCTTGCCGGGAGGGTTGCCGATGCCGGTGCGGATGCGGCTGAAGTCGCGGCTGCCCATCTTGTCGATGATGGAGCGCAGGCCGTTGTGACCGGCATGGCCTCCGCCCACCTTGACGCGCACGTCACCGGCGGGAATGTCGAGCTCGTCGTGGATCACGAGCAGCTCCTCGGCCTTGATTTTGTACTCGCGGCAGAGCTTGGAGATGGGACCGCCCGAGGTATTCATGTATGACTGCGGCTTGACCAGTACAATCTGGCGCTTGCCTCCCTCTTCCTCGGGATCGTTGATGTTGATGAGCGCGACCTCGGCGCCTGCCTGGTTTTTCCAGTACGTGACACCGGCCTGACGGGCCAACTCGTCGATTGCTTTGAAGCCAGCGTTGTGGCGGGTCTCGGCATACTCATCGCCAGGGTTGCCAAGCCCGGCAACCATGCGAATCTTAAGCGGCTGTGCAGCTGCCATGTGCTTCCTTTCGTCGATTTGTCGCCTGCTATGGTGAGCGACCCTGTTGCCGCTGTCAAATGGAGGGTAATTGAGGGCGTTTAGGGGCGTTTGGACGGCCGTCGAAATCAGAGGTGGACAGTTAGTTCGGATACGTATAAGTTCTGAGGACTCGAAGTGCTCAATTCAATGCCGATACGTTGCTTTGGAGCTTTAGTTAGTCCATATGGCGCTGTTTTGAAGTCTACCCTGCCTTCAAATAGGGCGAATGGTATAGAGATAGCCGCAAAACAGCCTAATTCAATGTGTCCATTTATACGTATTTGAACTAACTGTCCAGTCCTGTTCGGCGGCGCGCGGGTGATTCGCCGTTTAGACCGGCGCAAGGCTGATTCCGGCCCGCAGGGCGTTGAGCCAAGCGGCCTGACGCCTGCGATAGCCCTTGATACGGTATCGGAATCGGACTCCCGCGAGTCGATGCATCGTTTGGGCGAAGGCTTCGAGTGCAACAAGGTCTTTCATTTGGTCGCGATTGATAACCAGGACGTGGATGCCCATTGCCTTGAGGCCATTATTTCGATTGCCATCGTGGATGCGAGCGTTTTGAAGCTCGTGCCCAATTCCGTTGTATTCGTTGTCGACTCCGGCTGCCGGGCAATATAGGTCACAGATGGCATAGGGGATGCCCGAGGACATGTTGACCGCAAGGGTGTCGAAGTCGATTCGATAGTTGAGTAGCAGGCCTCCCATGGGCAGGCTGCAACATCCGAATCCGCCAAAGCGCATGGGCGCTCCGAGAACGGCAAACATTAGGGATTCGGCTGGGGATGCAGATCCGGGTCGGGCGAGCTTGACTGCCGTGCGAAACGAGGTGTATGAGCTGCTTTTGGCAAGCTGTGCAACAGTCTCGAGCTCTTCGATGGTCGTGGCGGGCTCGCATTTGTAGTGTGCCTGTTCGTAGCGGGTTTCGTTCTGTTGCTCGACCACCGACTGGTTGCCCAAGCAATCGAGATCGCCCGTCGCTGCGCAGCCATCGCCCTTGGGCCAGATGTCGTCATGGGCAATGGGGTATGTTGCCCCGGGAGGAAGGGAGTAGGTTCCGAGCAGTTCCATGAGTAGCATCAAGGTTTTGGCGACTGATTCATTCTTGGAACAAAGCATGGCTGTCATGGCAGGAGACGTAGCGTAGATGTCGGCCTCGACGTGCATAATTGCACCTTCAGGAAGCGGAGCGGAGAGAATATGCTGAAGAAGTCGCTTGTCGGGGCGCCTGTTGTCTTCGTTTGAAACGAGAAGATCGAGCAGTTCGGAATCATCTTCATTCCAGGCGTCGAGTATCGAAAGTGCGCCAAAGTCTATCGCGTCATTGTTGGGAATGCAGCCAGCCAAGGCCTGTGCTTGCTGTTCGCTATCAACGGAGTCCCAGGGTAGGGCAGAGTACGCCCGTCGTGCGCGACGAATTGCGCGGAGGGCGGAGAGATGTGAAATCACGGTCGTCATAGCTATAACGTACTAAGTTGGCGGCAGAATGCGACCGCCATACCGTTCTTTTCGCTCAGCGGGGCGCTGCGCGCCATGAACGGCTGGGTGTTATGAAATCGGTGGAATCGGTTGAGGGGATTGCAGGAAATTGAGCTCTGCCGCGAAGGTTGACGATAGCTACTGGACAGTTAGTTCAGATACGTATAAGACGGCGGGCGTTCGAGGCGTTTCTAAGGGCTTTCGAGGGCGATTTGAGGGTAAATATGCGGCGGTCGTACTCGAAAGCGATGAGCTTTGGGCAGTATGGCGTTCGCCGGGGAGCTCAGAACGGCCTTTGGAGCTTTAAAAAAATACGTATCTGAACTAATTGTCCAGGGAAGGTTGTCGAGGGGTAGAAAAAGGGTCGGAAGCGAGCTTCCGACCCTTTAAAAACACCAAAGATGATGAGATGCACGCTGGATTACAGCGCGAAGTCGCCGCCGACGAGCGTGGAGACGGGCTCCTCGTGGTAAACGGCGGAGATGGCCTGAGCGAACTCCTCGGCGACCGAGATGGTCTTGATCTTGCCGCCGACCTCGACGGGAATGGCGTCGGTGACGAGGCACTCGACGATCGGGGCGTCGTTCAGACGCTCGATGGCCGGACCGGAGAAGATGCCGTGGGTGGCGCATACGTAGATGTCGCCGGCGCCCATAGCCTTGAGCTCCTTGACGTTGGCGCACAGGGTGCCTGCGGTGTCGATCATGTCGTCGTTGATGATGCAGGTCTTGCCCTTGATGTCACCGATGATGCCCATGACCTCGGCGGCGTTGTGGCGCGGACGGCCCTTGTGGGCGATGGCCAGGTCGCAGCCGAGCATGTCGGACAGCTTCTTGGCGGCCTTGGCGCGGCCCACATCGGGGGAGACGACAACCAGGTTGTCGGTGTCGAAGTGCATGTCGTTGTAGTACTGGCCAAACAGCGGCAGCGCGGACAGGTGGTTAACCGGGATATCGAAGAAGCCCTGAATCTGGCCCTGGTGCAGGTCGAGGGTGATGATGCGGTTGACGCCGGCGCGCTCGAGCAGGTTGGCGACGAGGCGGGCGGTGATGGGCTCACGCGGGCCGGCCTTGCGGTCCTGACGGGCATAGCCGTAGTGGGTGATAACGGCGGTGATGGAGCGGGCGGATGCGCGCTTGGCAGCGTCGGTGGCGATGAGCAGCTCCATGAGCATGTCGTTGACGTTGCCGCCGGCCACGGACTGAATCAGGAAGACGTCGGCGCCGCGGACGGTCTCGTCGTAGCGGGCGTAAATCTCACCGTTGGCGAACTGCTTTAGCGTAAGGCCCGAAAGCTCGACCCCAAGGAACTCAGCGATCTTCTGAGCGAGGGGACGGTTGGAGGAACCGGAATACACGCGGATGGACTTGCGCATATTCTCCGACTTCTCGGGATCATTAATCGGCATTACCCTTCTCCTTTATATCGAATGCCATATAGATGCCTTGTTGCATTGTAACCGCGCGGCGGGGTTTATCGAGTCTTGATAACGTCTTTACCGTCAACGGACACGAACCGACCACTCATCCGGCCGCGCAGGTCAGCATAGAAAAAGGAGCCGTCCCCACGGAAGCGGCTCCTTAGATGCTTGGTAAAACGTTATACCTCGTCGTCCTCGTGCAGGCGGCGGCGATAATCGGCGGCCCAGCCCTCAATATTTACCTGACGGGCGCGGCCCAGACCGAGTGCGTCTGCCGGGACCGGCTCAGTGATGACGGAGCCGGCGGCCACGAGCGCGCCGTCGCCAATCTGGGCGGGCGCGACCATCATGGTATCGGAACCGATGAAGGCATCCTTGCCGATGACGGTTTTGTGCTTGTGTACGCCGTCGTAGTTGCAGGTGATGGAGCCGGCGCCCACGTTGACGCCGGAGCCCATGGTCGTGTCGCCGATGTAGGACAGGTGCGGCACCTTGGAGCCCTCGCCGATCGTGGACTTCTTGATCTCCACGTGCGTGCCGGCCTTGGAGCCGTCGAGCATGTGGGTACCCGGGCGCAGGTAGGCGCGCGGGCCGCAGTCGACGCCGTTCTCGATGACGGCCTCGATGGCGATGGTCTCATCGATGATGCAGCCGCTGCCGACGGTGGTGTCGGTGAGACGGCTGTTGGGGCCGAGCTGGCACTCCTCGCCCACGGTGACGTGGCCGATCAGGTGCGTCTGCGGCCACACGACGGTGTCGCGGCCGATGGTGGCGTCGGGGCCGATCCAGGCCTGCGTGGGGTCGATGAAGGTAACGCCCTCGGCCATCCAGTGCTCGTTGATGCGGTCGCGCGCGATGGCGGTGAGCTGCGCGAGCTGGATGCGGCTGTTGACGCCCAGGCCGTCGCGGTAGTCATCGCAGTGGAAGATGGAGACTGCCTGGCCGTGGCCCTTGAGGATCTCGAGCATGTCGGGCAGATAGTACTCGGACTGCGCGTTGTCGTTGCCGATCTCGTCAATGTGCGCGGCGAGCTGCGCGCCGTCGAAGGCGTAGCAGCCGGCGTTGCACTCGAGCAGCGTGGCGGCCTGCTCGGGTGTGCAGTCCTTCTGCTCGATGATGCGTTCGATCTGGCCGTCGGCACCCAGCTTGATGCGGCCGTAGCCGAAGGGGTCGGGCGGGGTCATGGTCATGACGGTGCAGGCGAGCTCGCCGGTGGCGACGGTCTGCGCGAACTTGGCGACGGTGTCGGCGGTGATGAGCGGCAGGTCGCCGTTGAGCACGACGACGGGGCCTTGCGTGATGCCGCAGGCCTCGAGCGCGACCTTCACGGCGTGACCGGTGCCCAGGCGCTCGGTCTGCTCAACGCACTCGACTTTGGTGGCGCTGTTGGCGTAGGCGCCGTCGATAAGGGCGCGCATCTCGTCGGCGTGGCTGCCGATGACGACCACGACGCGGCTGCAGCCGGCCTTGATGGTGGCGTCGACGATCCACTGGACCATGGGCTTGCCCAGGATCTTGTGCGAAACCTTGCAGTGGTTCGACTTCATGCGGGTGCCCTCGCCGGCAGCGAGGATAATTGCGGTTGCGTCCATGTGATCTCCTGTTACGTTATAGAGACGTGCGTTTGGAAACGATACACGGCGCAATATGATACCGCAGGCATATGTTGAGCGCGTAGCGATTGGTTTGCGGCGGTTGAGGCTTGCGCCGCCGGCGTGGCGTTTGCACTGCTTGCGTGCGGCGTTGGCGGTGCTGCGGAGCTGTCGTTTGAGCGAGGGGACGGGGGTGCCCGTGGACAACATACAAGAGGAGTTTGGCGGCGAGCCCGTCGCGGCGTTCTCGATGTCGCATCCGGCTGTGCCGGCACTCTATATAGTGCTGACGCTGGGGCTCACCATGTTCTCTATGCAGCCGGTGCTGATTGCGCTGTCACTTGCGGGCGGGCTGGCGTATGGATTTGCGACGCGTGGGGCTGCCCGCACGCTGGGCGCGCTTCGCTGGCAGCTGCCGGTGATTTTGATTATCGCGCTGGTCAATCCACTGTTTGGCACCTCGGGCTCGACGGAGCTGTTCCGCATTGGCATGCGCGCGGTGTATCTGGAGAGCATGGTATATGGCCTGTGCATGGGTGGGCTGTTTGTGGCGAGCGTGCTGTGGTTTGAGGCCGCGGCGTCGATGCTCGAATACGACAAGGTGCTCGCGCTGCTGGGTAATGCCGCACCGGTGATCGCGCTCATGATCTCGATGTGCATGAGGCTTATCCCGCAGTTTTTGCGCCGCGGTCGTACGGTGCTGGCGGTGCAGGATGCGATTGACGTGCCGGGGCGCGCGCCGGCCGATCCCGTGCGCTCGCGTCTGCGGGCGTCAAGCGTGTTGATGGGCTGGGGCATGGAAGATTCGCTGGATCGCGCGGACGCGATGCGCTCACGCGGGTGGGGTGCCGCGACGCGTCGTACGACGTATGCGCGGTATCGACTGGGACTCAGCGACGTTGCCGCGCTGGTTGGGCTTGCGCTGTTTGGCGTGGCCACGGCGGCAGTGGCGTGGACCGCGACGACGCAGTATTCGTTTTATCCGCAGCTCTCGGTGCCGGCGCCGTGGCTGGGCTATGTCGTGTACGCTGCCTGGATGGTGCTGCCTTGCGCGTTGCACGCGATTGATGAGAAGAGGTTTGGCTGATGGCTCGGTTGGATAGGGGCCCGGTGTCGGGCGCGGCGTGCGGCCCGGATATGCCGGCGATTGAGGTGCGGAGCCTGAGCTTTGCCTACCCCGATGCTGATGCTGCGGTGCTCGAGGGGCTCGACTGGTCTGTTCCCCAAGGTGCATTTGCGTTGCTTGTTGGCGGTACCGGATCGGGTAAGTCGACGCTGCTGTCGCTGCTCAAGCCCGAGATCGCGCCGGCGGGCGAGCGCACTGGCGAACTGCGCGTGCTGGGCGAGAACGTTGCCGACATGGACGCGCGGGCATCGGCGGAGCGCGTGGGCTATGTGTTCCAGGATCCCGAGAACCAGATTGTGTGCGAGACCGTGTGGCACGAGATGGCGTTTGGCCTAGAGAATCTGGGCGTGTCGCGCGACGAGATGCGCCGCCGTGTTGCCGAGACCAGCTATTTCTTTGGTCTGGAGGACTGGCTTCATCGCGATACCGACACGCTTTCGGGTGGCCGCAAGCAGCTGCTGTCGCTTGCCGCCGTCCTGGCGCTGCGTCCGCGTGTGCTGCTACTCGACGAGCCCACGTCTCAGCTCGATCCCGTTGCCGAGAAGAATTTTCTGCACGCGCTGTTTCGCGTGAACCGTGAGCTGGGCTGCACGGTTGTTGTGGCTACGCATCAACCGCGGCCGATGCTCGAGTATGCGACGCGTGCGTACCGGATTGAGGGCGGTCGCGTGCGCGAGGTGGCGGATATGGCTTCTTTGGGACGCCGAGAATCGCTGTTTTCCGATGAGATGTTGGGGTGGGGTGCCATCCGATGTGCAAAAAACGGAGTATTCAGCAGGCGTGAGGACAATTTGGGCTCTCTGGAGCCGCCCGGGGGCGTATCGAGCGCGAAAAAAAGTTTGGAATTGGACAAATCGTCCGAATTTGTGGCGCAAACGTCGCTCGAGAACGGCTTGGAAGCCTTCTCGCGCACGGATGGAAGCAGAATACTCCAAAAAATGCACGCTGGGTCGGCTACCACCCTGTCGGAAGGTTGGTTTCGCTACGATCGAGCGTCCGGCTGGGTGTTGCGTGGGCTCGATGCGTCGTTTTCGGCCGGTGCGGTGCATGCGATCGTGGGCGGCAACGGATGCGGTAAGTCGACGATGCTCTCGGTGCTGGCGAAGACCGCCAAGCTGCAGCGCGGCCGCATGGTGCGCGGAGCGGCCTCGGCGGCGTTGCTGCCTCAGAATCCCAAAGCATTGCTGGTTGCCGAGACGGTGTGCGACGAGCTGATGGAATGGGCTTCAGCCTGCGGATATGACGAGACCGTGGCGCGGGAGCGCGCGGCGAGCTTGGGGCTGGACGGCCTGGAGACGCGCCACCCCTACGACCTCTCGGGCGGACAGCGCCAGCTGCTCGCACTGGCAAAGCTGCTGCTGATCGGCCCCGAGCTGCTGCTGCTTGACGAGCCCACGAAGGGCTTGGACCTGGAGAGTCGCCGCACCATCGCCCGCGCCCTGCGTGACCATGCGAAGGCTGGCGGCACCGTCATCATGGCTACGCACGATTTGGACTTTGCCGAGCAGGTAGCCGACGACGTCGCCATGATGTTTGACGGCGAGATTGCCTGCATGGAGTCCCCGGCCGACTTCTTTGCCGACAACGTGTTCTATAGGGCGTGATGGGATGACGGACTGTCGTTTCTCGCGTTTGCTTGCAAAACTGGAGATCCCGCTGTTGTTGGCGGTGCCGGCGGTGATGGCTGCCGCGTTGCTGGCGGGTGTTGAGCAGGCAGCGTTGGCCATGCTGGTTGTGGTGGCGTTGGTGCTTGCGCTGTTCTTTGCGGGCTATGAGGCATCGCGTCCAGGCCTGCGTCAGATTATGCCCACGCTGGCGCTGGCGGCGCTGACGGCGGCGGGGCGCATCCTGTTTGGACCCATTCCCGACTTTAAACCCGTGAGTGCCATCGCCATTATCGCCGGGGCGACACTCGGTCGTCGTAACGGCTTTATGGTCGGTGCGTTGGCGGCGCTGACCAGCAATTTCTTTTTTGGGCAGGGCATGTGGACGCCGTGGCAGATGTATGCCTGGGGGCTCGTGGGATACGTTGGCGGTGCGCTGGCGTATGCGGGTGCGTTCGACCGCGCCGATGGCACCGTGCGTATGCCGGCGCTGCTGACCTACGGCTTTGCGTCGGGCCTGCTCTATGGCGTCGTGATCAACGCGTATGACATCATTGGTTTTGTACAGCCGCTTACTTGGGCGGGTGCCGCGGCGCGTCTTGCCACGGCAGTGCCGTTCGATATTACGCACGGCCTTGCGACCTGCGTGTTTTTGGCCGCCTTGTACAAGCCTTGGTGTCGCCGCATTAACCGTGTCGTCGTGAAATACGGGCTGTAAGGCATTTCGCGTTCCCTCACGAACTTGCGGTGGAATAGTTCTCGTTTTTGGCTATTTGCTGCCCAAACAGGAACTATTCCACCGCAACTTATAGGGGGGGGAGGGGGGTCACATGATCTGTTTTTCTCTGTCCCCCAGGAATTACTTGGGGCTAGAGCTCTAGCGTGAGGGTGACGGGGCAGTGGTCGCTGCCGAAGATATCGCCGCGGATACCGGTGTCGCGCACGGTATTGGCGATTGAATCACTTACCAAGAAGTAATCGATGCGCCAGCCGGCGTTGTTCTTGCGGGCATTAAAGCGGTAGCTCCACCAGCTGTAAACGCTCTCGACGTCGGGGTTTGCCGCGCGCCAGGTATCGGTAAAGCCGGCGTTGAGCAGTTCGGTAAACTTGCCGCGCTCCTCGTCCGAAAAGCCTGCGTTGCCGCGGTTGGACTTGGGGTTCTTAAGGTCGATCTCCTCGTGCGCAACGTTAAAGTCGCCGCAGGTCACGACGGGTTTGCCGGTCTCGCGCTCGAGCGCGCTCAAAAAGCCGCGATAGGCATCATCCCAGGCCATGCGCACGTCGATGCGGGCGAGTTCGTTTTGCGCGTTGGGAGTGTAGACATCCACAAACCAGAACTTGTCGAACTCCAACGCGCAGACGCGGCCCTCGGTTGCGGCTTGGGCGACGAGCTCGGCCGCCTCGCCCTCGCCGGCGTAGGGTAACAGCGCATCGGCGTGCAGCACGCGCAGCGGTTCCTGGCGGCTAAAGACCGCAGTGCCCGAATAGCCTTTACGCTCGGCGTAGCTCCAGGTTTGGTGATAGCCGGGCAGGTCAATATCAACCTGGCCTTCTTGCAGCTTGGTCTCTTGCAGCGCCAGGATATCGACGTCGAGTTCTTGTGCGATTTGAATAAAGCTCGGGTCCTTTTTGAGCACGGCGCGCAGGCCGTTAACGTTCCACGAGGCAAAGGTGTAAGTCTGAGGCATGGTGTCCTTTCGACGGGGTTGGCAGGCTTAAGATTAACGCAACAGGGGCGGGGTGGGTTCCGCGCGTGCTGACTTAAAGGCCGCATGCTGGGACGTCGCCCAACGCTGCCCGACTAACAAGGACGGAGGACTCATATGACGCGGGCAATATCGGATCCCAAGCAGGCCTCCGCCGCGCTGGCGGAGCTTTTTGATACCCACAAGCGCGTGGTCTTCTTTGGCGGCGCGGGCGTTTCCACGGCGAGTGGCATCCCCGATTTCCGCAGCATGGACGGCCTGTATCACCAGCAGTTTGCCTATCCGCCCGAGACCATACTGTCGCATAGCTTTTACGAGGCGCATCCTGCGGAGTTCTTCGACTTTTACCGCACCAAGATGATCGCGCTTAACGCTAAGCCCAACCGCTGCCACATCAAGCTGGCCGAGCTGGAGCGCGCCGGCAAGCTTGATGCCGTGGTGACGCAAAATATCGACGGCCTGCATCAGGTGGCCGGTTCGCAACGCGTGTTCGAGCTGCACGGATCGGTCCATCGCAACATTTGCCAGTCGTGCGGCGCGGTCTATAGCGCCGAGTGGATTTGCTCGCGCAAGCACGAGGACGCCGCGGGTGCGCCTGTGTGTCCTGCGTGCGGCGGGCGCATCAAGCCCGATGTAGTGCTCTACGAGGAGCCGCTCGACGAGCACGTGCTGACCGGTGCCGTTGCCGCCATCGCCGCGGCCGATGCCCTCATTGTGGGCGGGACCTCGCTCGTGGTGTATCCGGCGGCAGACCTTACGCGTTACTTTACCGGCGATACGCTGGCCATATGCAACCTTGCTCCCACCGATCAGGATGCAAATGCCGACCTGCTGATTTCTTGCGACATCGCGGCCGCGTTTGCGTTCTAGCCCGCGCGCGCGGATACAATAGAAAGACTGAGTGCAAAGCGACCCCGCCGCCAGCTCCCCAAGCTCGGCGGCGTGGGCATTTTAGGAGGATGTTCATGGCGAACGACAGCAAGACATGGCGGTGCGGAAAGTATGAGCTCAGCTTTGACCGTCCGCGCATCATGGGCGTCCTCAACGTGACGCCCGATTCGTTTAGCGATGGCAGGGAGCACTTCGACCCGGATGCCGCCATCGAGTACGGCCTGGCGATGCTCGACGCCGGCGCCGACATCATCGACGTGGGCGGCGAGTCCACGCGCCCCGGTTTTACCCCGGTCAACCCCGACGAGGAGGCTCGCCGCGTGCTGCCCGTGGTGCGCGCGCTGGCCAAGGAGGGCGCCATCGTCTCGATCGACACGCGTCATGTGGCGGTTGCCAAGGCGGCCGTGCGCTGCGGCGCCTCGATCGTCAACGACGTGACCGGCTTCACCGATCCCAAGATGGTCGAGTTTGTTAAGACGAGCACCTGCGGCGTCATCGTGATGCATGCCGGCGAGGTCGCCGCGCCCACCCGCACGCACGCAACGGTGCAGCTCGATACCTCGGCAGCGGCGTTTGTTGCCGAGAAGGCGCGCGAGGCGGCTGCCGAGGCCGCGCGTGAGGCCGAGAAGCCGGCTCGCCGCCGTCGCGGCAAGTTGCTGGGCGAGCCTAAGCCGGAGGCCAAGCTTCCGGGCGGCGTGGTGCAGCCCTCGTTGCCGTTTGGCGAACCGGAGCCCACGTCCGAGCCTGCAAGCGAGCAGGAGACGCCGGCCGCCGAGCAGGTTGCTGCCGCCGAGACCGTCGCGCCCGCGCCCGAGGCCGCGCCCGCAGCCACCGAGGTCGCATCGGAGTCCAATGACCACCTGGCAGCCATGATGCGCCGCAGCGCCCGCCGCGAGGAAGCCTACGTGCCCACCTCGCAGCTCCGCCGCTTCACCCTGCCCGATTCGGCGCCCATCATGCGCCGCGTTATGGGCTTTCTGTCCGACCAGGCCCGCACGCTCATCCATGCCGGCGTGTCGCGCGACCGCATCTGCATTGATCCTGGCCCGGGCTTTGGTAAGTCGGCTAACGAGGACATCGTCATCCAGCGCGAGACTGCCAAGATGGCGTCACTGGGCTATCCGCTCATGTGCGCCGTGTCGCGCAAGCGCTTTGTGGGCGCCGTCTCGGGTGTGACCGAGGCCGCCGAGCGCGATGCCGCTACGTTTGGCGTGTGCCTGGGCGCCATCCAGGCCGGTGCCAACATCGTGCGCGTGCACGACGCCGCGGGTTTTGCGCAGTTCCTGAACGGTTACTGGGCCGTCGCCAAGCCGCAGCCGCGCCGTGCGTTTGTGGCCGTGGGCTCCAACCTGGGGCATCGTTGCGACAACATCCGCGCCGCGCGCGACATGATCGCCGAGATTCCGCTCACCTGCGTGTCCAACTCCTCCAAGATCTACGAGAGCGAGCCGGCCTACGAGACGCGCCAGGACGCGTTTGCCAACGCTGTCATCGAGATTAAGACCGAGCTGGCGCCGTTGGTGCTGCTCGACGAGCTCATGAAGATCGAGGTCGAGCTGGGGCGCGACCGCTCCAAAAAGGTCAAGGTCAACGGCCCGCGCACCATCGACCTGGACCTGCTGTGGATGGACGGCGAGACCCACGGCGGCAAAAAGCTGCGCCTGCCGCATCCGCTCATTGGCGAGCGCGACTTTGTGCTGGTGCCGCTCGAGGACCTGATGCACGACCCGGCGCGGTTCTTCCGCTACAACGGCGTCGAGGTCAAGGAGCCCGAGGACCGCGTGGGTCATATCGTGGGCGAATTGGGGCGTATGTAGATGATCGAGATGAATGCTGTTGCCGCCGGCACCGAGCTCGACGCGGCGCGCGACGCGGGCCGCGAGGGCGTGTCCGCGGGCTGGTGCGCGTGGAGCGCGGGCGATGCTTCGCTGACGTTTTCGCTGGTCGTGCGTCCGGATGTGAACATGCATGCCTTCCACGGCCTGCCGTTTGTGGCCGCGATGGGCATGATGGACGCGCTCGTGGGCACGGCTTCGACGCCGGGGTTGGGCCTTGCCGGTAAGGTGGGTATCCAGTGGCCGAGCGATATCGTGTGCGGTGCGCCTGCGTTTGAGACGTCGCTCGCGCGTGTTGCCGTGAACGGCGGTGCCGGTGCTGCGGGCATGTTCGGTGCCGTGACGGTGGATATTGAGCGTTCGGCGTTGAGCGAGCTCGGTGTGGGTGTGGCTGACGAAGCGCTGGTCGAGGCGCTGGCCGCCGCCATGCTGGCCCGCGTGGACGCCTGGGCGGTTGTTGCCAACACGCCGCAAGGCGCCGCGGGGCCGCTGGCTCCCGTGCTGGGCGAGTACTTCGACATGGTGCCGCTGCTGGGCCGCCAAGTTGCGGCGGTGTCGCCCAACGGTTTGCCGCTTGCGGTCGGTGTGTTTGCGGGCCTGGACATCTGGGGCCGAGCGACCATCAAGACCGATGCCGGCGAGCAGGAGTTTCCGCCCGAGGCTGTACGAATTCGCGGACTGTAGCGTCTCGGCTTCGCCAGAGCCTACGCTAACTCCTGCATGCGGCGGTAGATTTCGCAGATGCCTTTGATGGTGAGTTGGCCGTCGACTATGTCGAAGGCGTCGGTCGAATCGGCGACGATGCTGGCGAGGCCGCCCGTGGCGATAACGGTGGCATCCTCGCGGCCCAGCTCGCGCTTCATGCGCGCGACCAGGCCCTCAGCCATGGCGGCGGCGCCCGTTACGGCGCCGACCTTGATGCACTCCTCGGTATCGCGGCCGATGGCGTGCTCGGGCGCCTCGAGCGGAACGCTGGCGAGCTTGGCGGCTCGGGCGGCGAGCGCGTCCATCGAAATGCGGATGCCCGGCGCAATCGCTCCGCCAATGTAATAACCGTCCTCATCGATGACGTCGATATTGGTCGCGGTGCCAAAGTCCACCACGATTGCCGGCGCGCCGTAGAAAGTTTCGGCCGCAACGGCGTTAGCGACGCGATCGGCGCCTACGGCCTGGGGACGCGCCGCGCGCAGCTTGGTCACCGCGGCCGTCTGCGGTCCGATGACGATGGCGTCTGCGGCAATGCGGTCGGCCACGGCGTGCCATTCGCGCGAGAGCTGCGGCACCACGCCTGCAAAGGCGATCGCGTCGACCGCGTCGAGCGAAAGGCCGTACATCTTGAAGAAACCCATCAGGCGCACATGGATCTCGTCGGCGGTATAGGAGCGGTCGGTGGGCATACGCCACGACTGCACCAACTCGTCTCCGTCAAACAGGCCCATGGCCGTCTGCGTGTTTCCCATATCGATAGCGAGCAGCATGTCTACTCCCGGTGTTGGCATAAAAGGACGCGCACCATTGTATACGCGCCGCCGACGGCGCTCGGCTGCGATTCGTTTACGGTGATAGGGGCTGAGGGGTTTAAATATGAAGGAATTATGCTCTACGAGATTTTCCTTGCCGTTTACCGAACTCCCGCGTAATATTCTTTCTTGCGCACATGAGGCGCCCAGACATTGCGGGGTGGAGCAGTCTGGTAGCTCGCCGGGCTCATAACCCGGAGGTCGTAGGTTCAAATCCTGCCCCCGCGACCAAGACTTTTAGCAGCTCAGAGGCATTGTTTCTCTGGGCTGTTTCTTTTTTGACTTTCAATCTTGGTCGAATTTTGGTCGAAATCAATTAATAACGGCATTTTTCGAACAGGATGCCTGCTTGAACCATCTCCACACTGGTTGACGCCGGTTGGCGACGAGTTCAGCAGGACCGTTCGGCGCTCCTCCACACTTTCTGCGCTTTATTTGAGAGTTACCAGACAAGAATGACGAAGTCCCTCTAGCTCTGGCGGGCCTATGCCGTGGGCATGGGTGGGGCCCCACCGGGGGCGGGCCTTATTTGGAAAGAGGCAGTTACAAGACCGTAGATTGCTCTTGGTCGAATTGGCCTGAAATGAGATTCGGGTCGCTACGCCCATTATCTAAAATGGTGACATCTGAGCTGTAACAAAGGCGCGACTATATGAATACGGTCTACGATGCTCTTGACCCTATCGTTAACGGGTTGGTATCGAACAATCTGGCGCGATGTTGGGGATGAGCTGCGGCAGTACGACGCTTTTGGCCGACCGGCTGATAAGTGGGCTGATAGGCCCTCTCGTCTCTACGCTATCTGCCACGAGTTTTCGGGAGCGCGCGAGATGCCGATGACGTTCGAGGAGGCCGAGGAGGAGCAGGAGCGCGAGCCTTGGGAAGATGAGCTCATCAGTTTCGTCTTCACGGACAGCGGCATAATCGCCGCGGCGTTGACGAACGGCACCTGATAGCGCCTCTCCGCGGATCGAGTGGTTCGTTTTTCAAGGGAAGGGAAACCGCATGGCTAAGAAGAGATATATTTTGCTATTCGTGTACCCGTACGAGCTGAAGGACGTCGACGAACGTCGTGGGCTCCTGCTACGGTCGTTTGATGGCGAGAGGCTCTACAATGGTGCCAGATTATCGGTCGAGAGGGTGACGGATGAAGACTTATAACTTGGACACCATTCAGAAGGTTCCCCTGCGCGAGGTGTGGCCGCATGAGGCCCACGACTTCACCAAGTGGCTGGCCGAGGAGCAGAATCTCGCAACCCTCGGGATGGCGGTCGGAATCGAGCTCGAGCTAATAGAGACGGAGTCGTCGGTCGGCTCGTTCAACGTGGATATCTACGCGCAGGAGTCCGGTACGGGCCGCAAGGTGATCATCGAGAACCAGCTCGAGGACACCAACCACGACCATCTCGGCAAGGTGATCACGTATGCCGCCGGCAAGGGCGCCGAGGTCGTCATCTGGGTCGTGGCGCACGCCCGCGACGAGCATCGCCAGGCCATCGAGTGGCTCAACCAGCACACCGACAGCGACTTCGGGTTCTTCCTGGTCGAGGTCGAGCTCTGGAAGATCGGGGGCTCCCTGCCCGCCCCGCGCTTCGGCGTGGTCGAGCAGCCGAACGAGTGGACCAAGACCGTGAAGCTCTCCGAGGGGCTCAGCGAGACCGAAAAGGTCAAGCTGGCGTACTGGACGGCCTACCGCGATGTGGCAGGCGGCCATCCGGAGTTCCTCAAGGAGTTCAGCCCGCAGAAGCCCAGCAAGGACCATTGGTCGACGCTTCGCCTGGGGGTCTCGGCATACCATCTCGCCCTGCTCATCGATACGCAAAAGGGCCGCACGGGCATCGAGCTGTACGTGGACGACGACAAGGAGATCGGGCACCGCGCCATCGCCAACAGCGGGGTCTTCGAGGATCACCTCGGGCTGACGGCGGTGACCTTCGATGCGAAAAAGGCATCGGGGCTGCGCTTCTACAAGGCGGGCCACCCCATCAAGGGCCACCAGGACGCATGGCCGGGGTACATCGAGGAACAGCTCGGATGGGCCCTCGAGATGAAAAAAATAATCGCGGAGATCGAGCTCTAAAAAAACGCCCCGGTAGTAAAATGCAGGGGCGTTTTCTATTGACGGGATTCAGCGCCGGCCCGTTTCGGTCCGGATGCGCCGCTCGGCCTCTTCGAGGTCCCTGACAATCCTTCCCAGCGCCATGTAGTAATGCGCGAAGACCGGGTCCTCCTTGCCGGACCGGTTCTCGCAGCAAAAGAGCATCGACTCATGAAGGCAGGCGAGCTCGTAGACGATGTCTTCGAGTTCCATATGGCTCCTCTCGAAAAGTGAATAGGGGTTCAGATGGTATCGATGTTGGGCGTGGGCTGCCGGCGTCCGCCGTGAATCGGCCACGGCTCCGCGGCCGGGTGGCACCTCCGCTACGCCGCGTCAAGGGGGCCCATGAGACCCCGCACAAACCTCCGCTCCGCTCCGGTTGGTGGAGGTCGTCATGGACCTCCCTTGACCCGTCTTCGCTCCGGTGCGGCTTTGCAGGGAGCAAAGCCGACGACGACGCACGGCGTCGCCATTCGGCTTTGCCCGCAGGGGCGAGATGTTGAGGGCAGGTTGCCCGGAACGGAGGAAGACATGCAGCAGCTGATGACCGAGGAAATCGCCAAGACGGTGCCGAGGCTCTACGAGCAGGACGGGGCAGAGGACCCCACAGTCTACGCCCACTACTTCTCGTGCGTGAACGGATGGGACTGGTGGCTGCTCGAGCTTGACGGAACGGACGAGGCGTTCGGCCTCGTCGAGGGCTACGACGACGAGCTCGGCTACTTCAGCATCAAGGAGATGGCCGAGCTGAACCGCCAGATGGGGTTTGCCGCCGTCGAGCGCGACGAGCACTTCTCCCCGAAGCCGCTCAGCGCCGTCAGGAGGAGGTAGCCGCATGGTCACGGTCGAGTTCGACTCCATGGGCGAGGCGGTCCGCCTCGCCCTCGTGGCCGATGAGTACGTGGGCGGCGGCCTGGCCGTCCTCCTCCTCGACGCCACGAACCCGCGCTCCGAGGGCTACATGGCCGAGTGGGGCGTGCTCACGGCGAACGTGCCGGCGGCGGCCGAGTGGTGCCGCGGACGCGGCAACATCGCCATCGACGCCGACGTGCCCGCGGCGCTCCTCGAGGCGCTCGAGGCCGCCGGCTTGCTCCGCATGGCCGGCCGCTCGGCGGCGTCCGGGATGGCCCGCTACCCGCTGGTGGCCACGGTCGCCGGGCACGTCCTCGCCGACATGGGCGGCCTGCCCGAGACCCTCGAGGGGGCCCTCGGCTCGACAGTCGTCATCGAGTACGAGTCGGGCGGCGACGGCGGCGCGTTCGAGGTGGGGAACGCGCCGGCCGGATCGGCCGAGCTCGAGCGACTCATCGCCGCCGCGAGGTCCGAGGCCGATGCGTTGGCGGGCGCCGGCGGATGGGCTGCCGTCCGGGTTGGGTTCGGGGATGCCGAGACCATCGACTGCGAGACGGTGTTAGCGCCGGAATAATTTAGCCAAATATAGTCGGCCGAGATTGACCAATCCCG
>URPJ01000021.1 GCA_900549745.1 uncultured Collinsella sp.
GTAGCGGGTGGTTTAAAGCTGGCCGCTGCGCGGCCAGCGGACTAAAGTCTTGAAAAATAAAGGGATAGGGCCACGCAGCCCTATCCCTTTTTGCTAGCTATGACAGCTTGTGCGTTACTCGCGGCACAGGTGCACGGCGAAGCCGGCGAACTCGCGCTTAAAGTACACGAGCTTGGTACCACCGTCGGGTAGCAGCGCGCGCGACTCCTCGTTGACCTCGAGCCCGCGCTCGGCAAACCACTTCTCAGCTGCATCGATGTCGTTAACGGCAAAGCCGATGTGGCCTTTGGTGCCACGACCGTTCTGCTTCATGACCTCGACCAGCGAATCGTTGAAGTACGAAACCGGGGTCTCGATAACAGGCAGGCCCATCATCGTCGAGAACAGCTCCGCGATCTCCAAGGCGTCTGCCGGGTCGGCGGCGTTAATGCCCACATGGGCAACGCGCATGCCAAAGAGCTCGACCGGGTTGACGTTCTGCTCACTCATACAGGCAGTGCCTACTGAGCCATGACGTCGAGAACGGCCTTCTCGGCAGCGACGCGGTTCATGCCGGTCATGAAGGGCACGCCACTCACGTACGGGCAGGTGAGGCCCTCGGGGGCAACGGTGGTGGCGATCAGCAGGTCAGCGCCCTCGTCGCAGTAATCCTTGGCCTCGGAGATGGCGCACTGCACGATCTCGTACTTGTCGGCATAACCGTTGGCGTCGAGCAGAGTAGCGACCTTCTGGGCAACGAGCGTGGAAGTAGCAGCGCCAGCACCGCAAGCCAAAACGATCTTCTTCATAGGTAATGTCTCCCTTCATGGTTTACTTTAGGTAAGTGTACCGCAGCGAGCGATGGCACTCGGCCTCGATGAGCTTTTATGCCAGTTTGCTTGCGCGCTGCGTATAATACATCTAGTACGTGTTGTCATACCGCTCGCTTTATGAGCGACTAAGGACCCTAATATGCCCGATTCCCGCACACTCTGGACCGCCGTCGTTATCATCTGCATCGCCGTGTCGGTGTTCTTTAGCGTCAAAAAACGCACCACGTTTAAACGCCTGCAGCAATTGATGGCCGCCAAGCAGTGGGACGAGTTCGATCGTTTGCTCGACGGCAAACTCACCAGCATGCTGTACCCGCGCTACAACCGCGACTACCTGCGCCTGAACTCCTATCTGCTGCGCGAGGACCATAAGCGCGCCGACGAGATGTTCGACCTGCTACTGGGACTCAACCTGCCCAAGATGCAGCGCGTCGACCTGGTGATCAAAGCTTTTAACTACTACGTTGGCCAGGAGGACCGCAAAAAGGCCAAGGAGTTGCTGCACGAGATCAAGGGCTTTGAGGGCGGTCAGGCCGAGGCAGTCGCACACGAATGCCAGCTGATGTACGACACGATGATCCTCAAGCGCCACAACGACATTCCCGAGCTGGAGCGCATGCTCGAGGATGTCGGCGACGACCCGGTCAAGCGCTGCCGACTGGAGTACCTGCTGGCCCTGCAGTATCAAAACAAGGGCGACGAGGCAAAGTTCCAAGAGTTCCTGGAGAAGTCGGGCCAACACTCGATGGCCGTCAACGCGTAACGGACGGCTTGTGCTAGACTTCTAGTCTCACGGGGGCGTGGCGGAATTGGCATACGCAGGAGACTTAAAATCTCTCGCCGCAAGGATTGTGGGTTCGAGTCCCACCGCCCCTACCATGTGATTGCTTGCGAGCCCGTGTTCCCCAGGGATGCGGGCTCGCTTCTTTTAGATGCCGGTGAGACTCGAACCCGCGAGGGGGCGAGCGTTAAGCGGACGCGCAGCGTCCGTAGCGAGCCGGCGAGGGCGCCGACAGGCGGCCGAAGCCGGTGCGTATTTGCGCAGCAAATGCGCGGACGTCCCACCGCCCCTACCATATGGAGCTTTCGAGCCCGTGTCCCCAAGGGATGCGGGCTCGTTTCTTTTGGATGCCGGCGGGGCTCTAAGTTGCGGTGGAATAGTTCTTGTTTTGGTAGTTTACCAGCCCATTTAGGAACTATTCCACCGCAACTTAGGTTGGTATTTACACATTTTCCGATGGAAAAACGTGGTTGTCTCGCACATTTTCCGATGGAAAAACGTGGTTGTCTCGCACATTTTCCGATGGAAACGCCCAAATGGCCTTATACTAGCCGAGAGGGTTGGGAGGCAATATGCAGCGACAGCTTATGAGTGAACTTATCGCTTGGAAATCAAGGGCGAATCGCAAACCTCTCTTGCTTAAGGGAGCCCGCCAGACAGGAAAGACTTGGCTTCTTAACGAATTCGCAAGCCAGCAGTATCGAAACGTCATTCGTTTTGACTTTATGCTCGAGCCGAGCACACGCTCGCTGTTCGATGGGGACCTCGACCCCAAGCGCATCATCTCCCAGATAGAACTCCTACGTGGCCAAACCGTAACGCCGGCAGACACGCTCATCATCTTCGACGAGATCCAAGAGGCGCCACGCGGGATCACCTCGCTCAAGTACTTCAACGAACTTGCACCCGAATACCACATCGTGGCAGCCGGTTCCTATATGGGCCTCGCGCTCCGACGCGAAAATGAGTCATTTCCCGTCGGTAAAATCGACCAGCTCACCATGCGTCCCATGGGGTTTGCTGAGTTCGTTCGTGCCGTCGACGGCAACCCGCTCGCCGATGCCATCCTTGCCGCAGACATGAACCTTCTAGCAAACGTTACCGAAAAGCTCGAGTACTTGCTCAAGGAATACCTTGTTGTCGGCGGTATGCCCGAAGTTGTCTCCGCTTTCGCCGAGACACGCGACTTCATCGAAGCCCGAAGGCTTCAGCAGCAAATCATCAAGGCTTACGAATCCGATTTTGGCAAACATGCACCCGCCCGCATCATCGAGCGCATGAGGTTGGTTTGGAAATCCCTTCCCGGCCAGCTTGCAAAGGAGAACAAGAAGTTTGTCTATGGCGCCCTTCGTCCCGGAGCGCGCGCACGCGATTTCGAGGAAAGCCTCCAGTGGCTCACGGACTACGGAATCGTTCATAAGGTGCCACGTGTTTCCGCTCTAAAGGCGCCGCTCTCGAGCTACGAAGACCTCTCGGGCTTCAAACTGTTCTGCATCGACACCGGCATCCTCGGAGCGCTCTCCGGTCTCTCTCCGGCCATCGTTCTTAACGGATCCGCTGTTTTTACCGAGTTCAAAGGTTCGCTGACCGAACAATACGTCGCGCAGGAGCTTTTGTTCCAGGACAAAACTCCCGCGTATTGGTCCTCTACCTCCGGCAATGCCGAAACCGACTTTGCCATCGACCATACGGGAACCGTGCTTCCGCTTGAGGTCAAGGCGGCAGAGAACCTTAAAGCGAAGAGTCTGAAAATAGCCTGCGAAAAATTCAAGCTCGAGCGTTGCGTGAGGAGCTCCCTGGCGGCATATAGAGACGAGGGCATGCTCGTCAATATTCCGCTTTGGGAGATTGGGCAAATCGACAAGCTGGCATAGGCGCCGTGGGGACGCCCCGCGAGGACTGTCCCCAGGTGCCGGCTGTTGAGTTGCGGTGGAATAGGGACTGTTTGGTGCCCGAAAGGGCGATTGTAGTCCGTATTTCACCGCAACTTATTTAGAGGGTGCTGAGAGTGGGGGTCCAGGCGATGGTGGGAGTCGCGCCGTCGAGAACCTCGTTGATGGTGGCGGCCATGCCGGCGAGCAGGCTGTTCTCGCTTACGGTGAGCGTGTCGTAGCCGCCGGCTCGCATAAGCTCGCGAATCACCACGGCACCAGCCAAGATCACGCCCGCGCGTTTGGGCTGTACACCCGGTAGCGCGGCGATGCCTTCCGCGTCCAACACAGACATGCGCTCGATAGCGGCCGAGACCTGCTCCAGCGACAGCTCGCGTAGGTGCACAAAGCTCGAATCGTACGGTTCCAGCTCGTGGACCAGAGCCACCAGCGTAGTCACCGTGCCGCCCACCGCGACTAAGCGTTCGGCGCGCTCAAAGTCGACAGGCAGGCCCTCAAAATAGGCGGCGAACTGCTCGCCTGCCCACGCGGCAGCGACAGCAAGCTCGCCATCCGCGGGCGGCAACGCGGAGAAAAAGCGCTCCGTCACGCGACGGCAGCCAATGTCCAGCGAGCGCGTCCCTTCCAGCGCAAAAACCCCGCGCTCCGGAGCGTATACGCCCGTCGCGAGCTCCGTGGAGCCACCGCCCGAATCGGCGACGATGATGCGCTCGCCAGCAAAGTCGTGCGCCACGCCAAAAAACGTCAGGCGCGCCTCGACCTCGCCCGGAATCACCTGTGGCTCAAGCCCCAGATCGCGCAGGCCGTCCAGCAGCAGCGCGGCATTGGACGCATCGCGTGCGGCACTCGTGCACGTGGTGCAGATGCACACGGCCCCAAAGGCACGGGCCTCGTCCACAAACATGTGACATGCAGCGAGCACACGCTCAACGGCCGCCTCGCAAAAGCGGCCCGTCGCGTCCACGCCCTCGCCCAGGTCGGTAATCTCGGTATGCTTGGACGATTCCACGATCGCCCCGGCCTCGACCTGCGCCAGCACCAGTCGCGACGACACCGTTCCCAGGTCGATCGCGGCTACCTTATAGCGTTTGCAATTTGTCATTGCGGGCTCCCCTCCGGGCGCTATTTGCCGTTGGACACGACCGTCTGGCCCTCGACGCCGTTAAACCCAAACAGTATGTCGAGCGCCTGGATGTACCACGGCGCGTCCTTGCCGACTTCTTCGATTTCCTTGGCCACTTCGCTGGCCTTCTTGGCGTTTGAGGACTTTTTACTCGACGACGAGTCCGAATCGTCGTCCAAGCCTAGCACGTCAATCTTCTTCTCGCCGGGCATCACCAGGCCCAGGTCCTCGGACGCCGCGTCCTTGATACCTTCCTCCGAGAGCAGCTTGTCGACGCTTTTTTGCAGCCCATCATTGTATTGCTGGCGAATCTCGACCTGCTTGGTCAAGATATCGCTCGAACGCTTTGCCACGTACAGGTCGCGCACGGGGAAATACAGGCTCACGAGCACCAGGGCAACGACGATGCCGATGAATAGCCCTCGCTGAGGACCGTGGGTAAAGTCGTAGATCGCCTTGACCACCGCGTTGTCGTTGGCGTAGTGCATAAAGTCCGAGCCCGAAAAACGGTTCGAGGGCCTGCTCGACCTATCGTGCGTTTGAGCCGACGAGCGCTGAGCATGCGACGAACGTGCCGGGCGCACTGGTCCATCTGTCGAAGTATTCACTTGAGCATTGGGGCGCGAGGTACTTGTCGGGCGCTGCGTGGAGCGGTCGGCGCCAGCGTAGGAGGACCCACCGAGCTGCACCGTGCGCGCACGGCGAGGCGACGGCTCACGCGAACCGGCGGAATAGTACCTGTTGTCGTAAATCTGATCCATGTGCGCCTTGTGCGGTTGAGGTTTGTTTGCGCTAAGTATTCTAGTTATAGCACGAGCGCGCGCACCGCCTTCGCCAGCCTTTGCTCGACATAAAAAAGGCGCTGAGCCGTATGGCCCAGCGCCCATAGCGCTTTGCGGCATCCAGCCAAGGCGAGGCGGAACCGAGTCAGCCTCCCCCTCGCCAAATTCGCCCGTTTAGCGAATGTTGTAGAACGCGGCCTTGCCGGCGTAGCGCGCGCTGCCCTCGAGCTCGTCCTCGATGCGGATGAGCTGGTTGTACTTGGCGATGCGATCGCTGCGGCACGGGGCGCCCGACTTGATCTGGCCGGCGTTGACGCCCACGACCAGGTCGGCGATCGTGGAGTCCTCGGTCTCGCCGGAGCGGTGACTCACGATGCAGGCGTAGCCGGCCTCCTTGGCGGTCTCGATGGCCTCGAGCGACTCGGTGAGCGTACCGATCTGGTTGACCTTGACCAGGATCGCGTTGGCGGCACCAAGCTCGATGCCCTTCTTGAGGCGCTCGGTGTTGGTGACGAACAGGTCGTCGCCCACCAGCTGCACCTTGTTGCCAATGCGGCGGGTAAGCTCGACCCAGCCGTCCCAGTCCTCCTCGGCCATGCCGTCCTCGATGGAGATGATGGGATAGGTGTCGACGAGCTTCTCCCAGTAATCGACCATCTGGGCGCTCGTGTACTCCACGCCCTCGCCCTTGAGCTCGTACATGCCGGTCTCGGCGTTGTAGAACTCGGTGGACGCCGGGTCCATGGCGTACATGAAGTCGACGCCGGGCTTAAAGCCAGCCTTCTCGACGGCCTTGGTGATGTACTCGAACGGCTCGGCATTGGTCTTAAGGTTGGGGGCAAAGCCGCCCTCGTCGCCCACGCCGCCGCCCAGGCCGGCCTCGTGCAGCACGCCCTTGAGGGTGTGGTAGACCTCGGCGCACCAACGCAGGCCCTCGGCAAAACTCGGGGCGCCCACCGGCATGATCATGAACTCCTGGAAGTCGACGTTGTTGTCGGCATGCACGCCGCCGTTGAGGATGTTCATCATGGGCGTGGGCAGCAGATGAGCGTTGACGCCGCCCAGGTACTGGTACAGCGACAGGCCCGCCGACTCGGCAGCGGCGCGGGCAACGGCCAGCGACACGCCCAGGATGGCGTTGGCACCGAGCTTGGTCTTGTTGGGGGTACCGTCCGCGGCAATCAGCGCGGCATCGACGGCGCGCTGGTCGAAGGCGTCGAGACCCACGACGGCGTTAGCGCACTCGTTGTTGACGTGCTCGACGGCCTGCGAAACGCCCTTGCCCAGGTAGCGGCCCTTGTCG
This sequence comes from uncultured Collinsella sp., assembly GCA_900549745.1. Taxonomy (GTDB): domain Bacteria; phylum Actinomycetota; class Coriobacteriia; order Coriobacteriales; family Coriobacteriaceae; genus Collinsella. The sequence continues at coordinate 6,694 of URPJ01000021.1, forward strand.
CCATCGCGCAGCTCGCAGGCCTCAAAGGCGCCGGTCGAAGCACCCGAAGGCACCATTGCGCGGCCAAAGCTGCCGTCCTCGAGCACGACCTCAACCTCGACGGTGGGATTGCCGCGGCTGTCGAGCACCTCGCGACCGTAGACGTCCAAAATATCGCTCATGTTGTCTCCCTCTCACTTGGAAACGTAGTGGATGCAAGCGACCGGCTGACCGTGCACCGTCGGTGCGTCTCCGTAAGTTAGCCATGTCGCACTTTTTGCATTATGCCCTAAGTTAGCCGAGGGATACACTTGATTTTCGAAAAATTTAGCGGGAACGATGAGGCGTGTCAGCCCGTCGTTCCCGCAGTCTTACTCCTCCGCCTTTGCGGCATCCCACAGGTCGTTGAGGCCGTGGGTCGAAAGCTCGGCAAGATCCACGTGAGCATCGGCCGCCATCTGCTCCATCGCGGCCCAGCGACGGCGGAACTTTGCCGTGCTGGCACGAAGGGCGCTCTCGGCGTCAATGCCCTCCTTGCGCGCAACGTTGACCAGGGCAAAGAGCAGGTCGCCAAACTCCATCTCGCGCTCGGGCGAGCCGGGAGCCTCGGCCTCAAACTCGGCACGTTCCTCGGCGACCTCGTCCCACACGTCCTGGACCGTCTCCCACTCAAAGCCCACGGCAGCTGCCTTGCGCGACACCTTCTGCGCCTGCATCAGCGCCGGCAGATGCGTGGGCACGCCGTCGAGCAGGCCCTCGGGCGCAGCCTCGCCTGCCGCCACGGCCTTGTCCTTGGCAGCCCTCTCGGCAAGCTTGACCTCGTCCCAAATCTTGAGTACCTCGTCGGAGCTGTCGGCATCCGCATCGCCAAACACGTGCGGATGACGGCGAATGAGCTTGGCGTCGATATCGCGTGCCACGTCGGCCAGCGTAAACTCGCCGGCGTCCGCCGCGATCTGCGCGTGCAGCGCCACCTGCATGAGCACGTCGCCCAGCTCCTCGCGCAGGTGAACCGCGTCGTCCGCCTCGATGCAGTCGAGCGCCTCGTAGGCCTCCTCGATCATGTTCTTGCCAATGCTGCGGTGCGTCTGCTCGCGGTCCCACGGGCAGCCGTCGGGCTGACGCAAGCGCCAGACGGTCTGCACCAGATGTTGTAGCTCGGCCGACGCGTCGACCAGCGTGGACAGATCGCGCGAGCCCTCGGCATTTTGCTGAGCCATGTGCTGCGCCATGGTTAGTCCTCCTCCAGGATCACGTGGCGGAACGCTCCGCCCTCGTAGATGCCGTAGCTGTGCGTGCCGTCCTTGGGGATGCTCACGCTGCCGGGGTTGAAGAGCCACAGGCCCGGGTGCGCGGCGCTCTCCTCGTTGACCTTGACGTGCGTGTGACCGTAGACGAGCGCGGAGCCCTCGGGCAGCGCGGGCGCGTGGTCGACGCTGTTGTGCATGCCAGCGCCAAAGACATGGCCGTGCGTCAGGAACAGCTCGCGGCCGGTCTCGTCGAACAGCGTGGCGTAGTCGGCCATGACGGGAAAGTCGAGGACCATCTGGTCGACCTCGGCATCGCAGTTGCCGCGTACCGCGATGATGCGGTCGGCCAGGGCGTTGAGCAGCGGGATCACGCGCTTGGGGGCGTAATCGCGCGGCAGGTCGTTGCGCGGACCGTGATAGAGCAGGTCGCCCAGCAGCACGATGCGGTCGGGCTGCTCGGACTCGATGGCGGCAACCAGGCGCTCGGCCCAATATGCCGAGCCGTGGATGTCGGAGGCGATGAGGTATTTCATGGGGAGATCCTTTCGAATGGGGTTGATATGGCTGGGCGCAGGATGTCGCCACCAGCCGCGTTATTCAAATCGCAGTGCCGCGGCTTGTGCCATCTGCATCACGCGCTGGAGCGGCACATTGTGCTCACGGGCAAGGCGAGCGCAGCCCTCGTACTCGGGCGCCGCGCGCTCACTGCCGTCGGGCAGGGTGGCCACTTTAACGGACACCTCGCCCCATGGCGTCGTTACGCGCTCAAAGCGGCGTGGTAGGCAAACGCGCTCCATAACCTGGCGACGGATGCCGTTGGTCGTGGTTTCCAAAAAGATGATCGTCTGCAGGCGCTCGATATCCTCATGCGAGCAGATCACCTGCAGCTGCCAGCCGGGACGGCCTTTCTTGCAATAGACGGGCAGCCAGTGTACCTCGCGCGCACCGGCCTCGCGCAGGCGGTCGGCGGCGCAGGCGAGTACCTCGGGCGACGCATCGTCGATGTCGCATTCCAGCTTGACGATGGTCTCGGGCGCATCGGTCTCGCGGGACAGCGGGGATGTGCTATCGCATGGCATACGGTCCGACTCCTTTCCGCACGGGCTCGTTTTGTTCATCCAAACGCTAGCACATCGCGGGCTGCGCGAGTGTGACGGCACGTGATGAGCGCGATTTTCCTTGTCGGCAAGAAACCGACACTCCACCGCCCCAGCCAAACATGTACATCAGCCTCCAAACACGTCATTTTTTGCAGCTTTTGGAGGCTGATGTACACGTTTTAAGGCAGGGTCGATGTCGTGTGGCAGCCCTTGCGCGCCATCTGCCCTTTCCAGTCGGTTTCGACTTGCGGCGTTCCCGGCGCGCCAGGGGTCGCGCCATTACAATGAAGCGGATTCGCCAAATGCAAAGGAGCTGCCATGTCTGCTTGCCCGCTGGTCGATTGCCACACCCACACCTCGTTTTCGGACGGACATGCCTCGTTTGAGGAAAACGTCCGCGCCGCCGCTGCGGCCGGCTGCCGCGTCATGGTCTCGACCGACCACCTCACCCTGCCCGCCAGCATGGATGCCAACTGCGAGGTGCAGGTTGTCGAGGGCGACCTGCCGGCACATCGTCTGGCTTTTGAGGATGCCCGCAAGCTTGCCGCGCAGATCGCGCCGGAGCTCACCTTTATCTACGGTTTTGAATGCGATTGGTACGAGAGCTGCGAGCCTTTGGTCGAGCGCTGGTCCCAGGGCGCCGTCGTGCGCCTGGGCAGTGTGCATTGGATTGGCAACCCAGGCGATATCATGGCCGGCGCCGCGGGTACGGCGGGAACGGAAAACGTCGCTCGTCCCGATACACCCGATTCCCTTTGCGGTTGGATCGACGACGACACCAACCTGCACGTTTGGGAAAACCTGGGGGTACGCGGCGTGTGGGAGCGCTACGTCGACGACTGGTGCCGCGCCTGCGAGAGCCCGCTCAACTTTGATGTAATGGCTCACCCCGACCTGGTCATGCGCTTTTCGAAGGAAGGCTTTGCGCCCGACTTTGACCCCGCACCGTTTTGGCAGCAGATGGCCGAGTGCGCGCACGATACGGGCCGCCGCGTTGAGGTCTCGACGGCCGCACCGCGTAAGGGCTTGGACGACTACTACCCCGCAACCGGTCTTTTGCGCTGCTTTGCCCATGCCGAAGTGCCGATCACCTTTGGCTCGGACGCGCACCGCGCCTGCGATATCTGCTGGAGCATCCGCGAGGCCCAGGCCCACGCCTACGACTGCGGCTACCGGGCCTTCGATATCCCCCACCTCACCGGAGAATGGGAGTCCACACCCCTCGCCTAGCCATCCCTTCATAAGTTGCGGTGAAATAGGGATTGTTTTGCTTGATGAAGCGCTTAAACAGTCCCTATTTCACCGCAACTTCCATGACCCCGTTACACCAACAAAGACTGTCCCAAACGACTAGTGGCGGCGGGCGTTGAGTTCGCCGGCCAGCTCGTCGAGGGTGATGCCGTAGCGCTCGAGCGTCACGAGCAGGTGGTAGACCAGGTCGCCGGCCTCGTAGCGGATGTGATCGTGATCGTTATCCTTGCAGGCCATGATCACCTCGCTCGCCTCCTCGGCAAGCTTCTTGAGCAGCTCGTCCTCGACGTCGGTCAACAGACGAGCGGTGTAGCTCTCCTGCGGCGATGCGTCGCGACGGCCGTGAATCACCTCGGCGAGCCCCGTCAGCGTCTCACCGATATTTCCATCCTGAACGTTTGCGGTGCGCACACCCATAGTTCAATCCTTTCTGGTTGGCCAAGCGCCTAGTCGAGCGCCCGTCCTACGCGAGTTTCTTAAAGAAGCAGGTACGGTTGCCGGTGTGGCAGGCCGGACCCGGCGAGTCAACCTTGACCAGCAGCGTATCGCTATCGCAGTCGGCCCAGAGCTCCTTGACCGCTTGCATATTGCCGCTCGTCGCGCCCTTGTTCCAGAGCTCCTGGTGACTGCGGCTCCAAAACCACGTGGTGCCGGTCTTGAGCGTCAACCCCACCGACTCCTCGTTCATCCAGGCAACCATAAGCACCTCGCCGGTGTCATACTGCTGAACAACACAAGGAATCAGCCCCTTGGCGTCGTATTTGAGCTCGGACGCAGTTGTCACTTGCTCCATTTAAAAATCCAATCTCACGGGAATACCCTGCGACGCCATATACTCCTTCACCTGGCGAATGCTGAAGGTTCCAAAGTGAAAGACGCTCGCCGCCAACACGGCATCGGCCTCGCCCTCAATCACACCCTCGGCAAAATGCTCGAGCGTGCCCACGCCGCCGCTCGCGATGACGGGAATCGGCACCGCGCGCGCCACGGCACGGGTGAGTGCCAGGTCAAAGCCAGCCTTGGTGCCGTCGCGATCCATGCTGGTCAGTAGGATTTCGCCGGCGCCGCGACGAGCCGCTTCATCGGCCCACGCCACCGCGTCGATGCCCGTGGCGTTGCGGCCGCCCGCCGTGAAGACCTCCCACTTGTCGGCACCAGATGCGCCGGGCAAACCGACGCGCTTGGCATCAATCGCCACGACCACGGCCTGGCTACCAAACGCCGCGGCAGCCTGGCTAATCAGCGACGGGTCGCGCACGGCGGCAGAGTTGAGCGACACCTTGTCGGCGCCGGCGGCAACCATGGTGCGCATGCCCGCCAGGTCGCGAAAGCCGCCGCCCACGGTATAGGGAATAGCGAGCTCCTCGGCCGCATGCGCCGCCATCTCGATGGTCGTCGCGCGGTTGTCGCTCGTGGCGGTAATGTCCAGGAAGACAACCTCGTCCGCACCCTCGCGGTCGTAGGCGCGGGCTAGCTCCACCGGGTCGCCCGCATCGCGCAGGCTCACAAAGTTGACGCCCTTGACCACGCGGCCGTCCTTGACGTCCAAGCATGGAATCACGCGTTTGGTAAGCATGGGCTACTCCTCCCCTCGGGCGGCGGCCAGCGCCTGGGCCAGCGTAAAGTTGCCCTCATAGAGCGCACGACCGGTAATGGCGCCTTCAATCGCGCCCTCACCCACCGCGGCCAGCGCGCGGATGTCGTCGAGCGTCGAGATGCCGCCCGAAGCCACGACGGGAAAGCCCGCGACCTCGGCCACATGGCGATACGCCGCCACATCGATGCCCGTCTGCATGCCATCGCGCGCGATGTCGGTATACACCAGATGCTTAAAGCCCAGCTCGGAAAGCTGTGCCACGGCATCGTCGAGTGCCACGCCCGCGCCATCACGCCAGCCGTTCACCTTGACCTGGCCGTCGCGCGCGGCAATATCTGCCACCAACAGCTCGCCAAAGCCTTGGGCCGCCACCTCGGCAAAACCCGGCTCGGCCACGAGCACCGTGCCCAGCGCAATGCGACGCGCACCGTAGCCGGCCAACTCGTCGATGCGCGCGAGCGAGCGGACGCCGCCGCCCACGTCCACAGACAGACCGTCGACGCCGCAGATGGCCTTAATCGCCGCCGAGTTAGCAGCGCGCGCGTCCTCGTCCTCGCCAAAGGCGGCGGACAGGTCGACGACGTGCACCCAGCTCGCACCCTGCTCGGCAAACGAGCGGGCGACTGCCACGGGGTCGTCGGAATATACCTTGCAGCGGCTGCGGTCGCCGCGCTCCAGGCGCACGACCTTGCCGCCGATCAGATCGATTGCGGGAAACAGGATCATCGGCCAACCTCCTCGACGATGTTGACTAAGTTCTTAAGGATACGCTGCCCCAGCGCGGAGGATTTCTCGGGATGGAACTGACAACCCCACACGTTGCCGTGGCGCACGATGCACGGGAAGCTCCGCGTATAGTGCGTGCGCGCCAGCACATCGGCGGCATCGGCATCGTCGGCCACCGCGTAGCTGTGGGTGAAGTACATGTTGGCACCCTCGGCAAAACCAGTAAGCAGCGGATCGGCCGCACCGGCGGGCGTCATGTGCACCTGGTCCCAGCCCACGTGCGGCACCTTCAGGCGACTCGATTCCAAGCGCGTGCACGAGCCACGCATAATACCCAGGCCATCGACCCAGGGACCGCCAGCCTGCTCGGGGGTGTTGCCATCGGCAACCGCGCCCTCGTCCGCAGGCACGCCCTCGTTGCCGCGCTCAAAAAATAGCTGAAGGCCCAGGCAGATACCGAGCAGCGGAGTTCCGGCGGCGACGGCATCGAGCACCGCGTCCGCCTCGCCGCTCTGGCGCATAAAGGCGATCGCGTCATAGAACGCGCCCACGCCCGGGATGACCAGGCCGTCGGCGCGGCGGATCTGCTCCGGATCGTCCGATGTGCAGACGGCGGCACCGGCGCGCGCAAGCCCGCGCACAACACTCGATAAGTTGCCCTTGTGGTAGTCGACCACCACGATCTTCGGTTCGCCCACGCGACCCTCCCTTATCTCATTCAAAACCTGTCTTTTTTGGCAGGTTACAGTGAGCCCTTGGTGCTGGGGATGCCCTGCACGCGGGGATCGAGCTCGCAGGCGTGGCGCATCGTGCGGCCCACGGCCTTAAAGGCGGCCTCGATAATGTGATGCGAGTTGCTGCCCGCCAGCTCGCGCACGTGCAGTGTGAGCTTGGCGTCGCGCGCAAAGGCGTAGAAGAACTCGACGGCCAGCTCGGTATCGAAGCTGCCCACGCGCTCGGTCGGCACGGGCAGCTCGCAGTAGGCCTGTCCGCGGCCCGAAATATCAACAGCAGCCATCACGAGCGTCTCGTCCATGGCGATCGCCGCGTCGGCAAAGCGCGTAATGCCCGCCTTGTCGCCCAGCGCCTGGCAAAACGCCTCGCCCAGCACAATACCCGTGTCCTCGACGGTGTGGTGTGCATCGACCTCCACGTCGCCCACCGCGTGCACCGTCAGATCGAACAGACCATGGCGGCCAAAAGCGTTGAGCATGTGGTCGAAAAACGGCACGCCGGTCGAGATATCGCACACGCCGCTTCCGTCCAGGTCGAGCTTTACGACAATGTCGGTCTCGCCCGTCTTGCGGGTCACCTCGGCATAGCGGTCCATCTACATCTCCTCCTTCACCAGCGCGGCAAACGCGGCCAGCACCTCGTTGTTTTCCTGCGGGGTGCCCACGGTAATGCGCAGGCAGTCCGCGAGCCCCGGCGCGTAGCTAAAGTCGCGCACCAAAATCGAATGCTCGTCGCGCAGACGCTCGCGCACGCGCGTGGCATGCGGCGTGCGCACGAGCACAAAGTTCGCTGCGCTCGGCCATGCCTCCACGGGCATGCCCTCGGCAGCCATTGCACGCAGGGCGTACAACTCGCGCTCGCGCTCGGATGCAACCTGTGCCACCACGGGTGCGTACGCATCGCGGGCACGCACGCAGGCAAGCGCGGCGGCCTGGCTCAGCACGTTAACCGAGTAGATTTGGCGAATCGCCGCAAACACATCGATAACCTCGGGCGCCGCGATCACATAGCCCAGACGCGTGCCGGCGGCGCCAAACGCCTTGGACAGCGTATGCAGAATCACCAGGTTGGGATGCTCGGCGATAAGCCCCTGCGCCGTGGTAGCCGCGCCAAACGAATCGTCCGCAAACTCAACGTAGGCCTCGTCGACCATGACCATGCCGGGGCACGCATCGCACAGGGCCGCGACAAAGTCGAGCGGCGCCACGTCACCCGTGGGATTATTGGGCGAGGTCACGATCGCCAGATTGCACTCGGGAGCCGCTGCGAGCACAGCCGCTTGGTCGAGCTCAAAGGTCGCCGGGTCGCGCCACACATCGCGCACCTCGGTCTGACAAAGCGACGCAAAGAACGCGTACTCGCTAAAGCACGGCGGGCAGTTGAGCAGGGTCCGCCCCGCGCCGCCAAACGCCAGCAAGTAGTTATAGAGCAGCTCATCGCCGCCGTTTCCCGCGCAAATATTCTCACGCGCCACGCCATGCCAGGCAGCGAGCTCATCGCGCAGGTCGTTGGACATGGGATCGGGATAGCGGTTGAGCGGCGTGGCAGCCAAGGCCGCATCAACCGCCTCGCGCACGCCAGCAGGTACGGGATAGGTGTTCTCGTTGGCCGAAAGATTGATGCGCGTGGGCGTAAAGTTGGGATCGTAGGGCTCGATACCGGCCAAGTAGGGCTGGACGAGCTCCTTCATGCGCGGCGTGAGTTCGGCCATGTTAGGCCTCCTCGCCGGTCGCGCCGGCGCCATCCGAGCCTGCAGCCGCCAGGTCCACACCCTCGGCGACCGTCGCCACAGCGTCGCCCGGCCAGGCGACCTTGGTCAGGTCGGCCGCAGCCAGCGACTCGGCACTCACGGCATCCTCACCCTGCTCCAGCACGCGACGACGCAGGGCAGCAGAGAGCGCGTGCGCCCACAGGCCCTCGGCCTCGGCCAGACGCTGTGTGGCGGGAGCGTCGGAGAGCAGGCCCTCGGGCGTATAGCAAATGACACTCGAGCGCTTAACGAACTCTTCGACCGAAAGCGGATTGGAGAACATGGCCGTGCCGCCGGTCGGCAGCGTGTGGTTGGGGCCGGCAACATAATCGCCAAGCGGTTCGGAGCTCCAAGCGCCCACAAAGATGGCGCCGGCGTTGCGAATGCCGCCGAGCAAGCCCATCGCATCCTTGCAGTGCAGCTCCAAGTGCTCGGGCGCCACGGTGTTCACGGCCTCGACGGCGGCAGCCATATCGGCGGCCACCACAATGGTGCCTTCGTTGTCGAGCGAGGCGCGCGTGATCTCGGCACGCGGCGACTGCGCCACCAGAATGTCGATGCCGGCCTCGACCTCGCGCGCAAACTGCTCGTCGCAAGTCACCAGATAGCAGGCTGCCAGCGGATCGTGCTCGGCCTGGGCCATCAGGTCTGCCGCGACCACCATAGGCTTGGCCGTGGCATCGGCCAGCACGCAGACCTCGGAGGGACCGGCGACCATGTCGATACCCACGTCGCCCGAGACAATCTGCTTGGCAGCGGCGACAAAGGCGTTGCCCGGGCCGGTGATTTTGTCGACGCGCGGAATGGTCTCGGTACCGTACGCCAGTGCGGCCACGGCCTGGGCGCCGCCCACCATATAGATCTCGTCCACGCCGCCGAGTTTAGCGGCCGCGAGCGTATACGGGCTAATCAGTCCATCCTTTTGCGGCGGGGTCACCATAACCACGCGTTTGACGCCGGCCACCTTGGCGGGAATGGCGTTCATAAGCACGGTGGAAGGGTACTGCGCGCGACCGCCCGGCACATAGATGCCGGCCGCCGCGAGCGGGGTCACCTTAACGCCGAGCATGGTGCCGTCCGCACGCGTGGTAAACCAGCTCTGCTCGACCTCGCGCTGGTGGAACTCGCGAATCTGGCGTGCAGCCTTTTCGAGCGCCGCGACAAAGGCGGGATCAAGGCCTTCGAGCGCGGCATCGATCTGCTCTTGCGGCAAACGGAAGCTCTGCAGTTCAACGCCGTCAAAACGCTGACAGTAGTCGCGCACCGCGGCATCGCCATTGGCGCGCACGTTGGCCACGATATCGCGGGCGGCGTCGACGATGTTTTGCGGCAGCACGCCCTTGCGGTTGAGCTGGTTGGTAACGAGGCGCTCACCGGGAGCAAGCTTGATGGTCTTCATTTCGGTATCCCCTATCGGTCGAGGTTGTGTTCGAAAAACGAGAGGCCGGACGGCGGCGCCAGTCGGCCCGCAGCCCGGACGTTGGGGCGCCCGTGAGTGCTCGCGCTATTGTGCCGAGCCCGCAACGGGCTCAAAATGCTTGCCCTTCACGGCTGCCGCCAAGCGATCTGCCAGATTGCGTACGCGCGGATCCAGACGTGCGGCGCCCGGATTGACAAAGAAGCGGGCCGTGCAGTCCATGATGCGGCCGGTGATGACCAGGTCGTTATCGCGCAGCGTGGCGCCCGTGGCGGTAATATCCACGATGCGATCGGTCATGCCGACGATGGGGCCCAGCTCGATGTTGCCGTGCAGTGAGACGATATCGGCGTTCACGCCGCGCTCGGCATACCAGGCACTCGCGATGCGCGGATACTTGGTGGCCACGCGAAGCGACCCGCGGCGGGCATAGTTGCGCTCGGCCTGGCCGGCGCGCCACGCGGGCTCTGCCTCGATAAACGTGCACAGGCCGTAGCCCAGATCGACCAGCTGCAGCAAGTTGAGGTCTGCCTCGATGAGCGAGTCCCAGCCACAGATGCCGCAATCGGCACCACCACAGCCCACAAAAGCGGGCGCGTCGCTGGGACGCACGATGACAAACTCGATATCGCCGACCGTGCCCTCGCCGGCACGCGTGTCGCGACCGCGCACAATCAGGTGACGGCCGGGGTCGCGCAGCTCAGAGACGTCCAGGCCCGCGGCCTCGAGCACGTCGAGCGTGTCGGCCTTAAGCGAGCCCTTGGGCACGGCGATGCGTAGCGGGCCTTCGGCGCCGCGGCCCACGGCGTGGTCACCATCGGAGGCGGCGTCCTCGGCAGAGGTGCACGCGGCCTCCAGACGCTCGAGCGAAAAGGCGAAGCCCGCCGCCGGCACCTCGATGCCGTCGCCGAACGCGCCGGTAAAGATAGAGTCGTAGCGACCGCCCGAGCCCACCGGATCGGGCAGGCCACCGGCATAGGCCTTAAAGACCAGGCCCGTGTAGTAATCGAAAGAATTCATAATGGAAAAGTCGAAGGACAGCACCTGAGCGTCCTCGGGCGCCAGGCCCTCGACCAGCGCGCGCAGCTCACGCGTGAGCGGCGCGACAATACCGGCAGCCGCCAGCAGCGCATCCACGCGATCGAGCACTTCGGCCCCACCATGCAGGCGCGGCAGTTCGCTGACGGCGGCCTTAACGGCATCGGTCTCGGCGCTTGCCGCCACGCGGGCATCGAGGCCCACAAAGTCGTTGGCGTGCACGCAGCGCAGAGCCTCGGCAGCCAGCTCGCGATCCTCGCACGCCGCGAGCAGCTCCTTAAACGGGCGCACGCTACCTGCGATAATGCGCGCATCGGGCAGCGCCAACTTGCGAACGGCCTCGGCCACCAGCGAGACGATCTCGACATCGCCCGCGGTATCGCCCGCGCCGATGAGCTCAAAACCCAGCTGGGTAAATTGACGCGAACCGCCGGCATTGCGCTGGCATTCGCGAACCACCGGCGCCTCATAGCGCAGGCGCAGCGGCAAGTCGGCCGCGCGCATGCGGGTCGAGACCAAACGCACGATCGGCAACGTATTGTCGGGACGAACCACCAACAAGCGGCCGTCATCGTCAAAAAGCTTAAACGGCGTGTCCGCGATACGGCCGCCCTCCTCGAGCGAGCCCTTGTCCTCGAGCAGCGGCGTCTCAACCGGCAGATAATTATGCTCCCTAAAGCAGCCCTTCACCGTCAGCGCAATCTCCTCGCGCGCCTGAGCCTCCTCGGGCAATATGTCCCGGAATCCCCACGGTGTGGCCGTCATCTGGTGAGCCTCCTCATGCTGTGTTTCGTATGGAACAGAAGACCGGCATAGCTCCGCCGGTTTTCTGGGTACTTTAGCATACTAGAGTGTTTGCGGGGAGAATCGTCCTCCTCGGCTCACACCGTATTCATTTGGAAACATAGGAGCGGATTGTCGCAACCCAACCCCACCTAGACGCCAATCGCACGACGATACTCTGCCATTACCTGCGCATCGGCAGCTGCGGGGTCGGCAAAATAGCGCCAGTCATAGGTCTCGGCCGAAACAACTCCGCGATAGCCGCGCGCCACCAGCCTATCCAGGTCGGCGCGCATATCGCGGTCGCCGTCACCCCAGGCAAGATGCGTCGTGCCATCTGCCGCAACATCGACAAAATGCACGTGGGCGACATCATCGCCAAGCAGATCGAAATAATCGTCGATGGTATCCCCTGCCACCGCCATAGCGCCCAAATCCAGACACGCCTTAAGTGCCGGATGATCAACTGCCTCGATCATGCGCTTCGTATCGGCCGCCGAGTTCACGATCATCGACTCAACCGGCTGTAGGGCCTCGAGCACCAGTCGCACACCGCACTCTCCCGCATGCTCGGCAATCGCACGCAGCATCGAGGCGCTGCGACCCCACGCGTCCTCGATCGGCTCGTTCAAAAATGCCCAGCCGCTCGAGACCATGACCTGCTCGGCTCCAAGTTCCGCCGCGATATCTACAACGTTCTTAAAGTACGCGAGCGTGCGGGCACGCGCCTCATTCCCGCGCGCCGCGATATTCCACGGCTTGGGGTTGTTCTGTTCGGGACAAAGTCCCACAATCCGAACCCCATACCGCTGCGACAGCTCCCGTACCCGCTCGAGCGAATCGTATCCATGGCAATCGACATACAGATGCATCGCCCCGGTCCAAAGCTCGCAACACGTGTAGCCCGAAGCCGACGCCGAAGAAAAGAACTCCTCAAGATCAAAGTAGCGATGGCTGATATTCATAACGGCAAGCTGCGGATACTCCATCTTGTCCACCTTTCGGCAAAAGGGCGCCGCAGCACAGTGTGCGCGACGCCCCCTCTTACATTGTTCTCATTATGACGGATACTCTACTGGACACCAAGCACTCCAAAGAACGCGCCAGCGATACTCACGAGCAGGATCACGAGCATGATGACCAGCGGATTCATCTTCTTTTTGAGCATGAGATAGACGATTCCAAACAGCCCCATCGTGACAAAGCCCGGGAAGATTCCGTTGAGCAGCTCGGCCAGCGTCTGAGCACCATCGCCCGCACCGACCATGAGCGGAATGTCCACGGTGACCATCTCCATGGTCATAGCGCCGATCACCATGGCGCCCATGATAGAGGCCATCTTGACGATCGTGTCCATAATGCCCGATTCCTGGACCTTGCTGATCATGTCCGAGCCAAAGCGATACCCCACAAACGTCAGCAGGTAACGGATGATGTAGTGAGGGACATTGAACACGAGCAGGAACAAAATCGGGCCAAGAATAGAGCCCTGTAGCGCCAGCGACGTGCCGACACCCGTTGCCAAAATTCGCAGCGTGCCCCAGTAGAAGGCATCGCCCACGCCGGACAGCGGCCCCATCAAAGCAAGCTTGACATTAGAGATCGCGCTCGTGTCAAAGCTATCGTCAGTAGCGTTGACCTCCTCCATTGCAGCGGCGATGGACATGGGGAGCGTCGAGATGTACGGCGTGACGTTATAGAGCTCCATATGGCGCTTGAGGGCGGCCTTAAAGTCCGCATCCTGCGGATACAGCTTGCGAAGGATCGGCATAAGGGCCCACATAAAGCCGATATGGCCCATACGCTCGTAGTTCCAGGAATGCTCATAGGGAATCGAGCGCCAGAACAGCTTCTTAAGGTCTGCGCGGGAAATCAGCCCGTCGTAAGAAGACTCAAACTTAAAACTCATCGAACCCACTCCCAATCGCAGGATCATCGGTTGCCACTGCGGGCTGCTCCGCCTTTTTCTTGTCACCCAAAACCGTCATCGCGACGACGATGATCGCGGCAAAGATCGCCACGCCCGTCGTGCTAATGCCAAAGTAGGCGACGAGGAAGAAGCCAGCGAAGAAGAACGGCGCCACCGTCTTGTTCATAATCATCTGAGCCAGCATTGCAAAACCGAGTGCGGGCAAGAAGGCGGCGGCGACATCCATACCGGTCTGAACGAAATCGGGGATGATGTTGAGCAGGCTGGCAACAGCATCGGCGCCAAAGAAGAATGCCAGGGGAATAATCAGCAGGCCGCACCAGCTCTGCGCGTAGCCGGCGATGAGCATGTTGCGCGTGATGGCCTTGGTGTCTCCGTCCTCGACGTTTTTGTCGATACGGTGCACCAGCAGCAGCATCACCGGCTGGCCCAGGGCAGTATCGAGCGCCAGGACGATCGTTGCGATGGGAATGCCCAGGGTCAGGGCCGCCGAAGCGTCCGCGCCGGCCTGCATGGCAAGAGATACGCCCAGGATAGTGCCGGAAATCGTATCGGGCGGGTTATAGGCGCCGACCGAGATGGCGCCGACCATGGCAAGCTCCATCGTGGCGCCCATGATCGTACCGGTCACCATGTCGCCCATGACAAGGCCAACCAGAGGTCCGAGCACGATCGGGCGCTGGAGGTAGCTCGTGCCCGTCAGCCACTCGGAATAGCCCAAAAGGGCAATCAGGAAAATCAGGATTGTCTTGATAACCATGACAGCCCCTAACCGATAACCTTCGCGGCGTCAGTCTTCGCATCTGCCGGAATCATCTGAATGAACAGTTCATAGCCCTCGCCGAGCAGCTCTTTGACGTATGCCTCGTTTTCGGGCGTAAGGAACACGCTCGTCGAGACCTGGCGGGCATTCTCGCTAAAGGCAACGTTGCCGAGGTTGATCTTCTTGACTCCCATCGCCTTGGCGACGGCACCGGCCTGCTGGATCGTCTCGCAAACCACGAAGAGCTTGTACTTGTCGGTCACTCCGCTCTGGAGCGCCTTGACGGCATCCTCGGTGTTTTTGACAACGACCTTGCAGCCCTCCGGCTTTGCAAGGGACAGGGCCTGCAGACGAAGCTTGTCATTGAGGACCGTGTCGCTCACCAACAAGATGCAGTCGGCACCCAGAGCCGAGGTCCAGCTAACGGCAACCTGGCCGTGAAGCAGTCGATAGTCCACGCGAATCATCTGAATCATGATGTGCTCCCTAGTGGTTAAAACTCATCGAGTTCGGCCTGCCCCAGCAGGTCGTTGACGTACTTGACCTTGGTGTCGTCCGCCTCGACGATCTGGCGAATGGCCTCATCGATCGGGGTGGATTCGGGCACGAACAGCAGCTGAATAAGGAGCGGCAGGTTCATGTTGGTCACGAGGTGCGTGTTAGGACGCGTCTGGACGATCTTGGTGAACTCGTTGTTGACGCTGCCGCCAAAGAGGTCGGTGCACACGACGACCTCATCGTCCGCGGCAAAGCCGTCCAGAATCGCTGCGGCCTCCTTGGTCAGGTCCTCGTTTCCGTCGACATACATAGAGAGCGCATGGACGTTTTCGCGCTCGCCGGAAAGCAGGCCGATGCTCTCGACGATTCCAGACGCAAAATGAGCATGGGACGCCACGATAAACTGCCTCATTCGATTCCCCTTCCTTGCGAATTTCGGCATAAAAATGCCCGGACGCATGCGCCCGGGCAGGGTGCTTCTTAAATGAGTGGTCAACTATTAGTAGTCGAACTGGTGATAGTAACGACGGTAGTTGAGGTTGTGCTTGGTGACCGTCTCGTAGTAAGCGGCAAGGCGATCGGTGATCAGCGAGGAGAGAATCCACGGAGACACGATGACGCGGAACTCGTCGTCAAGGCCGGGGATCGCGAACTCGGCGGTGTCGATGATGTTGACGTCGGTGTCGCCGGTCACGCCGCGGGTCAGGAACGCGCGGACGCGCTCGTCGAGCTTGCGGTTCTCGTCCTCGCCCATGAACAGGAACACGGGGACGCCGGGCTCCACGAGCTCGAGGGTGCCGTGGAAGAAGTCGGCCGAGGTGATGTAGCGGGTGCGCTTCCACTGCATCTCCTCCAGGATGCACATCGAGAACAGGATCGTCTCGCCCCACAGGGCGCCCGAGCCGATGAACATGGTGTAGGGGGCCAGGGCGTACTTCTTGGCGAGCTCCTCGGCGCGCGGCTCGAAGCTCTTGCGGATGTCGACCAGGTGGGTCCAAACGTCCTTGGTCTGCTCGATGAACTTATCGAACTGCGGGAAGCAGCCACGGCGGTTGAGCAGGCGCAGGCCGAAGCAGTCGGCGAGGTAGTAGCCCATCTCGCAGCCGCCGTTACCATGATCGGAAGCCATCTTGACGCAATTCTCGGCGCCGACAGCCTGGCCGATGGGGCCCTCGGGCTTGGTCATGGCGTAGACGCGAATGCCCTTTTCCTTCATCTTCTTGACGGCCTCGAGGACCTCGGGGGTGGTGCCGGACTCGGAGGCGGTGAGCACGACGGACTTCTCGGTCATGCGCTTGTGGCCCATGACGTTCCACTCGGCGGCGTGGATCAGGTAGACCTCGAGGTCGCGGTCGCCGAACTTGTTCATGAGGTACTCGAGCTGCATGAGCTCGTCCCAGGTGCCGCCGACGCCCATCAGGAACACGGCGTCGTAGCCCTCGTCGGCGACCTTGTCGGCGAGCGCGGTCATCTTCTTGCCGGTCTCATAGACGTTCTTGCCGTCCTCGACGTAGCCCTCCTGGCTAAAGTGCATGATCTCGATCTTCTCGGTTTCCTTCATGGCTTTTCCTTTCTGTCCAGCACGCGAATCTATACATCGCGTTTCTTTTCGATACCAATTATAGACATACACCCAACGTGTTTTTAATACCACTTTTCAATCTGTTCCAATCCTCGGTGAACGGTCGAAATTCTCTGGTGAGTGGTATCAAATTATAATTTGATGTATAGCTAACGCCCCCGGCGTCTCCCTTGTGTGACAAAGAACAGCGTTCCTACCAGCGCAATAATGGTCGATGCTCCAAACAGTACCGTCTGGACGCCCAAAGCCTCCGCCAAAAACGGAGCCGCCAGCAGCGGCACCACGCCGGCGCTCATCAGGCCAAAACGCACAAAGCCGGTAATGCGCCCCAGGTATTTGATGTCGGCACGCTCCTGAATCAAGATCATCTGCAGCGGCTCCAGGAACCCCCAGGCCAGACCGTTAATCGCCTGACCGACAATCGCGACCCCCAGCATATCTGTGCCCACGTACACCATGGACCCAATGCCCACGGCCATGAGCGCGCCGAGCAGCAATCGTAGGTTGACATGGCGAGCAGAAAGCTTGGTCAGGATGAACGCGCCCACCGAGGAAGTGAGGCCCACGACAGAGGACAGCCAGCCCAGCCAGACGATATCCACGTTGAGCACATCACGGTAGAACAACGACTCAAGCGAATCAAACGCGCCAAACGCAAAGAATCCCAAAAAGCCCGAGATAAAGATGAGGCGCAGGTCGTGGTCGCGAAACGTAAGTCGCGCACCCTCGGCCATGCCGCCCAGAATACCGCCCTTCGGCTTTTCCCCTTTTGCGGGAACAACGCACTCGCGACAGCCCAAGGAGAGCACGGCCGCCACACCCATCATGCCCGCCATGAGCAGGTAGACCGATTGCGTGGCAAAACAGCTCACGATGGCACCGCCGAGCAGCGGGCCAGCGGTATAGGCGATATTGCTGTAGAACACCATGAGACCGTTCACGCGGGTACGGCCCTCGGTGGTCGACTCCAGGTATCCCGGAAACGCATGCGTGCAGGTGTTGATAAAGCCGCCCGCAAGCCCCAAGACGCACGCGGCAAACACAAGCCCGGGGACAGACAGCGGCGCCAACCCCACGCCAAGCGATAGCACAGCCGTAATCACGCACGTCACAAATGACGTCCGGCGCGGTCCAAAGCGATCGATGACCGAACCCGACACCATATTGCCCGCCGACGTCATAAGATTGCGCACGAGCGTAATGGCGGCAACCAAAAAGGCCGTGCCGGCCAGATCATACGTGGCCGCACCGATAAGCCCCAAAAAGTAGACCGCGTTGTTGGCGCACCACTGCAGGGACTCAATAAGAATCAGCCTGACCTCTGCCGGCGTCAGGCGCATTGCTTCGCGATCCTTCGCGAACATACGAACTCCTTCTATACAAAAAGGGGATGGAGGGCATAGGCCTGCTCCATCCCCTTTCCAGGTTGCAACGAAAATCTATGCAGCCGGGCCCTTACGCCAGCACGCCGAAGAACGCGCCGATGATGCCCACGACCATG
>URPJ01000022.1 GCA_900549745.1 uncultured Collinsella sp.
AATAAAAGAAGGCCAAGATTCGGGACGCAGTTCAATTTAAGTCTGTCCCCAATGAGTAGGTCGGTGCCCTTTGTGCGGAGGTTGCTTTGATGCTTTATACTGATGCGGTTAGACATCCATCCTGCAATCGAGGAGATTTCCATGGCATCAGACGTTCGCGTCCGCTTTGCACCCTCACCGACGGGCAAGCTGCACATCGGCGGCGCCCGCACCGCTATCTATAACTGGGCTTTCGCCCGCGCAAACGGCGGCACGTTCATCCTGCGCATCGACGACACCGACCCCACCCGCTCCACCGACGAGAACACGCAGATCATCCTGCGCGCCATGCGTTGGCTGGGCCTGGACTGGGACGAGGGTCCCGAGGTGGGCGGCGATTTTGGCCCCTACGCCCAGACTGAGCGCTTGGACCTGTACAAGCAGGCCGCCCAGAAGCTTTGGGACGAGGGCAAGGCCTATCCCTGCTTCTGCACCAAGGAGCAGCTCGACGCCGACCGCAAGGCCGCGCAGGAGCGCAAGGACCCCTTCCAGGGCTATCAGCGCCGTTGCCGCGATCTTGATCCCGAGGAGGCCCGCCGCCGCATCGAGGCTGGCGAGTCCTACGTCCTGCGCATCAAGGTGCCCGAGGACCGCGGCGACGTCGTCATCCACGACGCCGTCCACGGCGAGGTGACCTTCGACGCCAAGGAGCTCGACGACTTTGTCATCTTCCGCTCCGACGGCACGCCCACGTATAACTTCGCGACCGTCGTCGACGACGCCATGATGAAGATCACCCATGTCATCCGCGGCGACGACCACCTGTCCAACACCCCGCGTCAGGTCATGGTCTACGAGGCCCTCGGCGCTCCCGTGCCCACGTTCGCTCACATCTCCATGATCCTGGGCGCCGACGGCAAGAAGCTCTCCAAGCGCCACGGCGCCACCTCGGTGGAGGAGTACCGCGATGCCGGTTACCTGTCCGACGCCTTCGTCAACTATCTGGCGCTGCTCGGCTGGTCGCTCGACGGCGAGACCACGATCATCCCGCGCGAAGTCCTTGCCAGCAAGTTCTCGCTCGACCGCATCTCCAAGAACCCGGCTACCTTCGACCCCAAGAAGCTCGACTGGGTCAATGCCGAGTACATCAATGGTATGTCCGATGCTCAGTTTGCCGACGAGATCATGGTTCCCGAGCTGCACGAGGCGGGTCTCATCGAGGGTAATGTCGAGTACGGCGAGGATTGGATCGATGCGCTTGCCGCCATCGTCAAGCCGCGTACCAAGATGCCGGCCGACGCCGTGACCGTAGCCGCTCCCATCTTCGCTACGGCCGAGACGCTCGAGTATGACGAGAAGTCCGTCAACAAGGGCCTTGCCAAGGAGGGCATGGGTGCCATTCTGGACACCGCCAGGGCCGCGCTCGAGGGCGTGAACGAGTGGACGGCTGCCAACATCGACGCCGTGCTTGAGCCGCTGCCCGAGCAGATGGACCTTAAGAAGCGCGTGGTGTTCCAGGCCGTGCGCGTCGCCGTCTGCGGCAACATGGTGAGCCCCCCGCTGGGCGAGACCATGGCGCTCGTCGGCCGCGACGACTGCCTGGCGCGTATCGACCGCGCCCGCACGATGGCGCTGTAATCACTGCGCAAACGTTTGTATCCGAGCCCCGTTCACCCCGAGCGGGGCTCTTGTTTCTGTAGACGTATGGGATAGGAGGTGCTGGGGCCATGGCCGAGCAACTTTCGCTGTTTGGTTCGCCGGAACCGGAGGAGACTCCGGCGAAGCCCGTGCCTGCCGCTGCCTCGGCTCAGCCTAAGCTTGCACCTGAGCCCATCGCCGCCTATGCGAGCGTGGTTCTCGACATCCCGACGCGCGCGCTGTCCGAGCCGTTTGCCTATGGTATTCCGCAGTCACTCGCCAACGATGTCCAGATCGGTTCCACCGTCCTAGTTCATTTTGGCAACCGTGCGGCCGCAGGCTATATCGTCGATATTGCGTCTGAGCTGGGCGAGCTGCAAGGCAACAACGCCCTCGACCCCTCGCGCATCAAGCCCATCGAGGCCATCCTCAGCAAACCGCTCTTTACCGCCGAGGCTGCCCGTATCGCACGCTGGATGAGCCGCGAGTACGTCGCAACGCTTTCTGAGTGCCTGCGCCTGTTCTTGCCCCCGGGCGGCAGCCCGCGTGTGGTCAAGGGCGACGACGGCGTATGGACGGTTGAACGTCCCGCCGTCAAGCCTATCCAAAACCGTTGGGTCATGCTCACGCCCGAGGGCTTTGACTATACGCCGCCCAAGACCGCCGTTCGCCAGCGACAGCTCATTGAGGCGCTCCAGTGCGGACCGGTCACGACGCGCGACCTCAACCTGCTCTACAACAGTATGTCGGCGACCATCAAGGCACTCGAAAAACGCGGCGTCGTGGTGGTGGAGGAGCGCCGCGCCTGGCGTGGCTGTAGCGAGCAGACCACGCTGTCCTCGGCAAGTGGCAAGGCGCCGGTCGCGCTCACGAACGGCCAGCAGCAGGCGCTTGCGCAGATTGAGCGCGCCCGTCTGGACGCCCATGGCGACGTGGTGCTGGTCGACGGCGTCACCGGCTCCGGCAAAACCGAGGTTTACCTTTCCGCCATCGAGCGCGTGCTCGCAGCCGGCCGTTCGGCCTGCGTGCTGGTGCCCGAGATATCGCTGACGGCCCAGACCGTCGGCCGCTTCCGTTCGCGCTTTGGCGAGACGGTCGCCGTGTTCCATTCGCGCCTTTCGGCCGGCGAGCGCCTGGACCAGTGGGATATGGTTGCCAGCGGTGCCGCGCGTGTGGTCGTGGGTGCCCGCTCGGCGCTCTTTTGCCCGCTCAGCGACTTGGGCCTCATCATCATCGACGAGGAGCACGAGACCAGCTACAAGCAGGGCTCCTGTCCGCGCTACCACGCGCGCGAGGTAGCGGCCGAGATGGCGCGACGCTACCGCTGTCCGCTCGTGTTGGGCTCCGCCACGCCTTCTGCTGAGACCCTCGATCGTTGCCGCCGTGGCACGTATAACGGTGCCACCTGGACTCGTGTCGAGATGCCTGAGCGCCCGGGACATGCCGTGCTGCCCACGGTCCGCATTGCCGACCTGCGCCGCGAGTTTTCGCGCGGCAGCCGCTCCATGTTCTCAAAACCGCTGATGGAAGGCCTGGAGCGTGTGGTCGAGCGCCGTGAGAAGGCCGTGCTGTTGCATAACCGCCGCGGTTTTGCACCGTTCCTGATGTGCCGCGAGTGCGGCTGCGTCCCCACGTGCAACCACTGCTCCACCGCGCTCACGTACCACGAGCGCACGCACACGCTGCAGTGTCACACATGTGGTTCGTCTTGGCGCGTGCAGCCGTATCCCGCGCCCACGAGCCGTTGCCCCAAATGTGGCAGTCGCTACCTGGCAAAAATGGGTCTGGGCACTCAACAGATCGAGGACGCGCTGCACCAGATGCTTCCCGAGGACGTCGCCATTATTCGCATGGATGCCGATTCCACGCGCGGCAAGGATGCGCACAAAAAGCTGCTCGAGCAGTTCGATGCCGCCGATTGTGCGGTGCTGCTGGGCACCCAGATGATCGCCAAGGGCCTCGACTTTCCCGAGGTCACGCTCGTGGGCGTGGTCAATGCCGATTTCGCCCTCAAGCTGCCGGACTTCCGCGCAGGAGAGCGCGCCTACGACTTGCTGGAGCAGGTTGCGGGCCGCGCCGGCCGCGGCGATCGCCCCGGTGAGGTGATCATCCAGACCTACCTGCCCGAAGATCCGGTCATTCGCGCTGTCGCTGAGCACGACCGTTCGATCTTTACCGACTACGACCTGGATCAGCGCCGCGACGCGCTGTACCCGCCGTTTGTTCGCCTGGTCAACATTTTGGTGTGGTCGGCGAACCGAGACGACGCGCAGGACTACATCGGGCGCATTGCAAAGCTTCTTAAGCGCCGTTGGCATGCCGCCGCGCCCGACTTTTTGCGGGCGGGCAGCGCGGTGCCGCAGGTGCTGGGCCCAGCTTCGTGTGTAATCGAGAGAGCCAAGGACCGTTACCGCTTCCATCTGCTTGTGAAGTCGCCCGTGGGGTACCATGTCTCTGATGATATCGACGCCTGCCTCAAAGAGGTGGGCTCTGTGCGCGGCGTGAGCGTGAGCGTTGACGTCGACGCCTATGATTTGATGTAACAACTCGAAAGGATGGCCATGGAAGCCAACGGAATCGTACTGTCGCCCGACCCTCGTCTGCGCCAGGAGTGCGCCGTCATCGAGGAGATCACCCCGGCAATCGAAGCGCTTGCCGAGAAGATGAAGAAGATGATGTTCGACAACGGTGGTTGCGGTCTTGCTGCTCCGCAGATCGGCGAGCTTATTCAGCTCGTCACCATCGACTGTGACTACAGCGACAAGAACGACTACGACCCCTACGTGCTCATCAACCCCGTAATCGTGGAGCAGAGTGACCATCTGGTGCCGTTTAGCGAGGGCTGCCTGTCCATCCCTGGCATTAGCTGCGAGATTGAGCGTCCCGACCATGTCGTCGTCGAGGCGTATGATCTGGACGCCAACTTGATTCGCTATGAGGCATCGGGCGATCTGTTCTGCGTGTGCCTGCAGCACGAGATCGACCACCTGCACGGCAAAACTATGTTCGAGCGACTGAAGCCGATGCAGAGGATCAAGGCCGTCAAGGAGTACCAGGACGCCCTGGCCCGCGGCGCTCGACCGGGCGAGACGGAGTAGGTCCCACCGTCCCCTTTCCGCCGCAGGCTTAGGTTTTGCTCCATGCTCAAACAGTCCTGCTCGCGCGAAGAGCACATTAAGTGCTCTTCGGCTCGTGCGGAACTGCGCGTGGAGCAATAACCTAAGCCCTGCGGCGGAAGGGGACTGCGTTTTCGTGCTCCTCTTCGCCCGGGTGCCGTTGGGCCAGGGAGGGGCGTCTTCGCTGATAGGTGCTTTGTTGAGAGAGCTGCTTTTATTGCGGCTCTTTCTTTGGTTTTGGGTATATTTGTTCTTGTTGAATTGTTATTGCGGATGGGCTGGTGACTTGGCTTTCCGCTGTTCTTTGTAGCCGTCTCGGCTTTGGTTGAGGGGAGACGTTCTTTATGCGTATTGTGTTTATGGGTACGCCTGATTTTGCTGTGCCTTCTTTGACTTCGCTTGTTGAGGCTGGGAATGAGATTGCGCTTGTTGTTACTCGTCCTGATGCTGTTCGTGGGCGTGGTAAGAAGCTGGAGCCGTCTCCTGTTAAGGCTAAGGCGCTTGAGCTGGGGTTGCCGGTTATTGAGGCTAATCGTATGACGCCTGAGGTTGTTGAGGCGCTTCAGGCTGCCCAGACTGACATTTTCTGTGTGGCTGCCTATGGCTGCATTTTGCCCGATGAGGTGCTGCATATGGCGCCGCTCGGCATTGTGAATGTTCATGCGTCCTTGCTGCCTCGTTGGCGAGGGGCTGCTCCTATTCAGCGTGCCATTCTTGCTGGTGATGAGGTTGCTGGCGTTTCCATTATGCGTATTGGGCATGGCGTGGATACCGGCGCTTATTGCGCGCAGGCCTCGACGTCGGTTGCCGGTAAGCATGCTGAGGCGCTGACCATGGAGCTTGGTGAGCTTGGCGGCAAACTGCTTGCCGATACGCTTCCTTCTCTTGCCGATGGCACCGCCGTGTGGATCGAACAGGACGAGGTGCTCGTTACCCATGCTGCCAAGATTTCTAAGCAGGAGATGCGCTTGGATCCGCACATGGCGGCGCTTGATTGCGTGCGTCATGTGCTGGCCTCGTCCGATACCGCGCCTGCTCGTTGCGTGATTGCCGGCAAGACCGTGCGTGTGCTCGATGCTGCGGCGGCTGATGTGTCGCTTGGCGAGGGTCAGGTTCTCGTTCAGGCTAAGCGTGTTTACCTTGGCCTTTCCGATGGCTCGGTTGAGTTGCTCGAGGTTAAGCCTGATGGCAAGCGTGCTATGGCCGCTTCTGCTTGGGCTGCTGGCCTGCAGGGTGCCGATCTTTCGTGGGGTGTTTTGTCATGAGCAAGCTGTCTCCCGCGCGCAAGCTTGCGCTCGATGTGCTGATGGAGGCCGATCGCCGCGGCATGTACGCGCGTGACGTGCTCTCGTCCCGTGCTTCGGCCAAGGCTATTGACCAGCGCGATTCCGCTTTTGCCGCCCGCTTGGCGCTGGGCGTGGCCGCCACGCAGGGTATTTTGGACGAGCTGCTCGATCAGTTTCTCGATAAACCCAAAAAGGTTGCGCCGCGCGTTCGCATGGCGCTTCGTATCTCGGCCTTCGAGATGCTCTACCTGCATACGCCGGGCCGCGTTGCCGTGAGCCAGGGTGTTGAGCTGGTGCGCAGTGGTGCTAAGTCTGCTGCGGGCCTGGCAAACGCGGTGCTGCACAAGGTTGCGGACAACGTTGAGGACTTTGCCACGGCATCCGACGTGGATGAGTCCGAGCGACGCTTGGTTCGTCTGTCGCGCCTGATGGGTCTTCCGCGCTGGCTATGCGCTCGCATTATGGCGTCGTTTGACACTCCAGAGGGTGCGCTCGGCTTCGCCGGCAATCTGGCGCCCGCGCCGCTCGCTTTGCACGAGAACGCCTTTGCAACCAAACCTGATCCGTACCTATCGCAGCTTGTGGCACCCGTGTTCCCGGGCTGCCATGCCCCGGTTGATGCCCAGGTTACCGTTGCTTCGGGTGTGTTTGAGCGTGCTGCCGCGGTGGCATCCGATCTCAACGCGCAGCTTATCGCCACAGCTGCCACTCGCCCTGGTAGCTGCCTTGAGATTGGTGCCGGCCGTGGCACCAAGACCTATGTGATGATGTGCCAGGCCAAGCGTGCGGGCTATGAGCGTCAGCATACGGCGCTCGATCTGCATGATCGCAAGTGCGATCTGAATCTCGCTCGTCTGCATAAGGCCGGTATTCAGGGCGTTCGCACGGTTTCGGGTGATGCTTGCGAGCTTGATGACGTGCTCACATCGTTTGATGCCATGCTTGGCGAGCCGGTTAAGTTCGACACGGTCTTTATCGATGCGCCGTGCTCGGGCACCGGTACCATGCGCCGTCATCCCGAGATCCCGTGGCGCCTGACCGAAAAAGATGTGACGGTTGAGCTGCCCAAGCTGCAGTTGACGATGCTCAAAGAGGCTGCTGAGCGCGTGACTGCCGGCGGCGAGCTCATCTATGCGACATGCTCGGTCTTCGACGAGGAGAACACGCAGGTGGTGGACGCTTTCCTGAGCTCTCCCGAGGGTGCCGGCTTTAACGTGGCACCGCTTTCCGAGGCGCAGATTCTGCAACTCCCCGAGTTCGCCCAGGCCAAGAAGCTCGTCTCCGTACGCCAAAACGACCGAGGCCTTTTCCAAAGCGTGCCGGTAAACGCCGACTCCTACGACGGTCACTTCTGCGCCAGATTGGTTCGCAAATAATTACTAAGTTGCGGTGAAATAGGGATTGAATATCGGCTTCTAACCGCCAAACAGTCCTTATTTCACCGCAACTCATAAGGAAACCTGGCAGATAATTAGCTACCCATAGCGCAAAGAAATAGCCCCGCGATTGGTGTCGGTCGCGGGGCTGATTGGTTTCTAGTGGCTGTGTGGGCAGTTGGCGCAGCAGCCGTTGGTGGCGCTGGTGCTGGAGCCGCCGCTTCGCTGGTCGGTGTTGTAGAAGCCGCTGCCCTCAAACTTGATGCCGCTGGCCGAGAACGTCTTGGCGGCCGGAGCGCCGCAGTTGGGGCACACGACCTCGGGGGTCTCGGACATGGGATGCTCAACCTCAAACACGTTGCCGCAGCTCGAGCACTTGTAATCGTAGCGCGCCATAATACTTCCTTTTCAGCACAAAGCGGGCAGATCGCTCTGCCCGCAAAAATTCAAACGTCTGTAACTGTACCCTATATCGGGCGTTTTATCACGCTTCGCCCCAGAATCTATGCGTGTTGCGCAGGAGCTGTGCGGTTTTGCCCTCAGCGGCCGCAACGTCGGCCTCGTCAGCCTGCCAGGTCCAGTTGCCCGTGGCCACGCCCGGTACGTTCATACGCGTGTCGTCGCCAAGCCCCAGCACGTCCTGCAGCGGCATCATCACCAGGGGAGCGTCGCTTGTCAGCGCGTCGCTCATCAGCTTGGCTGCCACCTCAACACCGCTCGGCTCGTCGCCGCCCGCAAAGGAGCGCGTGCACCAACCGGCGAGCGTCGACGTGTCGTGCGTTGAGGTGTACAGAATCTTGCCCGGCGTGGGTTGCACGCCGTTGCGGACGTCGTAATCGCTAAACTCCAGTACGTCCATACCAGGGAAGCCGCAAGTCGAAGCCATGGCGCGAACGCCGGGCGTCAGGTAGCCCAGGTCCTCGGCGATAAAGTTGAGCGGCCCCAGCTCGTCATAGGCGGTCTGGAACAGGTCCTTGCCCGGGCCTGCCAGCCAACGCCCTTCGGCGCAAGCCTTGCCAGCGGGGATACTGAAGTAGCTGTGGAAGCCCAGGAAGTGATCCAGACGCACGCGGTCGTAGAGCGAGAACGCACGACGTAGGCGATCCATCCACCAGCTATAGCCGTTCTGCTTCATGTGGTCCCAACGGAACGTCGGGTTGCCCCACACCTGACCCTCGGGCGCAAAGTTGTCGGGCGGCGCACCGGAGATCTCGATTGCCTTGCCGGTATCGGATAGCCAGAAGTTCTCGGGTTCGCTCCACGCATCTGCCGAATCGTCGGACACGTACATAGGAATATCGCCGATGACCTCGATGCCCCTCTTGTGCGCGTAGTTCATGAGCTCGCACCAGGCTAGGTCAAAGCGGTACTGCATGTACGCCTGCAGCTCTGCCTCATCGTGGAAACGCTTGTCGTCAATCAGGTGCTCGTTGTAGCGCGCGACATCCGCCGGCCAATCGTGGCGCGACTCGCCCTCAAAGTACTTCTTAACGGCCATGTAGACGCAGTACTTCTCGAGCCAATCGGCGTTGCGATGTTTAAACGCGGTGTAGAGCGGATCGGCATCTTCGCCGCCACGGGCCTTCCAAGTCTCAAAGTCGGCCGCCAGCTCCTCTTGGCTCTCGGGCAGCAGGTCAATATTGCCCGCAAAGGCCGAAGGCCCGGCGTAAGGGGAGCGGAAGAAGTCCGTTGGGCTGACAGGTAGGACCTGCCAGTAGCGCATGCCCATAGCGGACAGGTGGTCGATAAAGCGACGCGTGGGTGCGCCGATCGTGCCGGGCTTGCCGTCATCGGTCGGTACCGAGGTGATATGGCACACAACGCCCGCGCCGTGATCGAGCGGCTCCTGCAGGCGCTGCTCGGCATGGTGATAGATGATCGACGAGCCCAGGGGATACAAATCGAGCGTGACCGTGCCGTTGTGGATCTCGCATTCGTGTCCGCTGATCACGTCACTCGCGCATTCGTCGAGCGCCGGAATCGTCACGCGGTGCGAATTGCGCAGACTACGGTTGATGATAACCGTCGCGGACTCGCCATCCTTGCCCGTGCGGTTGTATGCCAGCACCTCGTCGTTGAGCGCGAAGGCCTTGATCTCGCCGTCGATCATAAACGGCAGTGCGCGGCGTACGGCGGAGGCGTTTTTGACAATAGCCAGCGTGTCGAAGTCGTGCAGTTGGTCCTTGGTCGGCAGGGTGCGGCGGTTGCCTGGATCGGTTAGACCCTCCAGGCCGTATTCGTCGCCGTAGTAGATCGAAGGCACGCCGGGGAAGGTCATCTGCATGAGCGTCGCGAGCCAAAAACGGCTCTTGGCCAGGCCCATCGCGCCTTCATCCAAGCGCCATTTGCTGCGCTCGCACTCGGGCAGCTGCGACTCGTCGGGGCCGCCGCCGAGCACCGAGATGATGCGAGGACGGTCGTGGCTCGACAGCAGATTGAGCGCGCAAGACAGAGCCTCGCGCGGATAGTTCTCGCGCAGGGTCTCGATGTCCTCGGCCGCCTGATAGGCGTTCTTGTAGCCCATCAAAAAGCCGATGACCATGTCGCGGAAGGGGTAGTCCATTGCGGAGTCCAGCTCGGAGCCCTGCAGGTAGCGGCGCAGATGGCCGTAGCTGATCTTGTTGGAGGCGTCTTCCCAGACCTCGCCGAGCAACAGTGCATCGGGCTTTTCGGCGAGCACGGCCTTCTTGATCTCGGCCAAGAAGTCGTCGGAGAGCTCGTCGGCCACGTCCAGGCGCCAGCCATGGGCACCGGCGCGCAGCCATTTGCGGATGACGCCGTCCTTGCCCAGGAGCTTCTCGCGCACCAGCTCGGATTTCTCGTTGATGGCGGGCATGTTGCCCACGCCCCACCAGCAATCGTACGAGCCGTCCTCGTGGAAGGTAAACGCATCGCGCCACGGGGAATCCTCGCTCTGCCAGGCGCCCACGCCGGGGTAGTTGCCGTAGCGGTTGAAATAAATCGAGTCGTCGCCCGTGTGGTTGAAGACGCCGTCCAGAATAATGGAAATGCCCAGCTTCTCGGCTGCCTGGCACAGCTCGGTAAAGTCTTGTTCTGTGCCCAGAATCGGGTCGATCTTGGTGTAATCGGCGGTGTCGTAGCGATGGTTGCTTGCGGCCTCAAAGATGGGGTTGAGGTAGATGGCCGTAAAGCCCAGCTCGGCGATGCGGGGCAGGTCTTCCTGGATACCCTTAAGCGAGCCGCCGTAGAAGTCCCAGGTCTTGATAGAGCCGTCCTCGGCGCGCTCGTATTCGGGCGGCTCGTTCCAGTCCTCGACCATGCGGCGCTGGATTCCGTTGCGCGGCTTTTCGACCTGAGCCAGCGTGCGCTCGCGCCAGTGCTCGTCGCGGGCGTAGCGATCGGGGAAGATCTGGTAGACCATGCCGCGCTCGTACCACTCGGGTCGAACTTCGCGGTGCTTATAGACGGTGACCTGGAACGACGGCACCTCGGCGTAGTCGTAGGTTACGCCCTCGCCGCCGGTGCGGCCCTGGGGCGCGCCCAGGCGGACCTCGGGCTGGCCCTCGATATTGCAGATAAAGCTGTACCAGATAAGACAGGGCTCGGCGCACTCAAGCTCTACGGTAAATATGCCGTCGCCCTCGTGCGTCATGGGATACCGAGACTCACCGATCTCATCTACCCAGGTGCGCAGCGTAAGCGTTGCCTGGTTGGGATCGGCATCTTCCAGAATCACGGAGAGCGAAAGGGTAGTTCCAGTGGTCACAGCGCCAAACGGAGTGCGAAACTGCGGCAGACGGCTGTTGTGTATCAATCTCATAGTACGGTCCAGTTCAATAGAATCATGGCCTGCGGGCCATGGGCTTTACGCACAAGAAGTAAGTATATCTGTTGTACACAGGCTGTATAAACAACATCCGTTTACCATCGGCGAACGGTTGTCCTAGAAAATCGTTTTACCAACTATCTACAGAGAAGGGGCGCCCGGTTGGAGCGCCCCTTGCTTAGGGTTTGATGAGGTTTTGGATCGTCTGTGGGCTAGCGGCGTTTGCGGGTGGCCGTTGCCTTGCGGACGGACGTCTTCTTAGTCGGAGCCTTTTCCTCGGTCGCGGCGGCGGGGGAGACCGGGGCTTTCTTGGCGGGCTCGGGCTTGGCCTTTACCTCGGCCTTAGGCTCCTCTTTGGCAGCAGCGGGCTTGGCCTTGACCTTAGCCTCCGCCTTGGGGGCAGCAGCCTTGGTCGTGGTCTTTTTGGCCGTCGTCGTTGCGCGCTTGCGCGTGGTGGTCTTGGCGGCCGGCTTTGCCTCAACGGTTGTCTCGGCCTTGGGCTTGGAGGGCGTCTCCTCGACTTTGGCGGCCGGCTTTGCGGCTGCCTTGGTCGTGGCGGCCTTCGTGGTCGTCGGCTTTGTTGCCGTGGTCTTCTTGGCTGCCGTTGCCTTTTTGGCGGTCGTGGTCTTGGACGCCGTCGACTTCTTGGTAGCGGTCTTGGCCGGAGCCTTTGCCGCAGGCTTAGCCTCGACGGCGGCGTCGGCCTTTACTTCGGGAGCGACCTCGGCCTCGGCGGCCTTCTTGGCAGCGGCGGTCGTGCGCTTGCGCGTGGTCGTTGTCTTGGTAGCGGTGGTTTTGGTTCCCGCCGCCTTGGTCGCAGTAGCCTTCTTAGCTGTCGTCTTGCGAGTCGTGGTCTTCTTTGCCGCAGGCTTCGCAGCAGGCTTCACCTCAGGCTCGGGCTCGGGCTCGGGAGTAGCCTTGACCTTCACCTCGGGATCGGCCTTAACGGGCTTCTCCTCGGCCTTGGGCCCCTCTGCGGCCACCGGCTCTGCAACAGCCTCAGGCTCGTCAACGACCGCCGTCGGCCTCTCAATCTCCGGATGCATAAAGAAATACAGGTCCAGATACTTATCGGCCGAGCGCGTCCAGCTAAAGTCTTGGCTCATAGCCTGCGTGACCAACTGGTTCCAGGCCTCGCGGTTATCCCAGAACAGACGCGCCGCGCGGAACACCGCGTCGCCCATCTCGTCGCCGTTAAAGTTGCTAAACGAGAAGCCCGTGCCCTCGCCGGTAAACTCGTTGTACGGCTGCACGGTGTCCTTCAGGCCGCCGGTCTCGCGCACGATGGGCAGCGTGCCGTAGCGCATGGCGATGATCTGCGACAGGCCGCAGGGCTCAAACTTTGAAGGCATCAGGAACATATCGGCGGCGGCATACATGCGCTGCGACAACGCCGGATCGAACTCGATGCGTGCGGCCATGGTGCCGGGGTACTTGTCCTGGAAATAGCGAAGGCCGTCCTCGTAGTCGCGGTCGCCGGTGCCCAGCACCGCCACCTGCACGCCGCCGGCCAAGATGCGGTCGAGCGCGTACATGACCAAGTCCATGCCCTTCTGGCGCGTCAGACGCGTGACCATCACCATGAGCGGACGGTCGTCGCGGATCTCGAGCCCCAGCTCTTCCTGCAGCTTGGCCTTGCACACAGCCTTGCCGGAACGGTCGTCGACCGTGTAGTTTGCGGCAATGCGCTTGTCGGTCGCCGGGTCAAAGCCCGCCACGTCAATGCCGTTCAAAATGCCCTGCAGCGCATAGGAGCGCTCGCGCAGCACGCCGTCCAGGCCCTCGCCAAATTCGGGCGTCTGGATCTCGTTGGCATAGGTGGGGCTCACCGTGGTGATGGCATCGGCATAGTGCAGCGCGCCCAGCATGTAGTTGATGCTGCAGGCGTCGCAGCGCAGCTGCGTAGCTGCCGCCGGAATATGCGCCACGCCCAGGATGTCCTCCATCACGGTGTCGCTAAACTGGCCCTGGAACGCCACGTTGTGGATCGAGAACACGGTCTTGACGCGGTCGTACAGCGGCAGGCCCTGGTAGAACTCGCGCAAGAACACGGGCGCCAGCGCAGTCTGCCAGTCGTTGCAGTGCAGGATGTCGCACTCAAAACCGGCCGGCAGGTGCTGCAGGCTTTCGGTGATGGCCTTGGAGAAGAACGCAAAGCGTTCGCCGTCGTCAAAGAAGCCGTACGGATAGTCGCGCGCAAAGTAGCGCTCGTTGTCCACGAACATATAGGTGACGCCGTCGCGCTCGAGCTTCTCCAGCCCGCAGTACTCATTGCGCCAGCCCAGGCTCACGTAAAAGTCGGCAAAGTGCTCCATCTGCGCTTTGTACTCGTCCTTTATGGTGGCGTACTTAGGCACCATCACGATGACCTCGGCGCCGGCGCGCACGAGCGCCGCAGGCAGCGAGCCCGCCACGTCACCCAGGCCACCGGTCTTAACAAACGGTGCGCACTCGGCCGAGGCAAACACGATCTGCATCTTTTTGCTGGAATCTGCCATATTGTCTCCCATGTTGCAATTCGAGAATAGCCGCCTGGCGCTAACCGGGCGGCTATTCTACCTGTTACGAGCGATGTTGCGGTGCCAACGTTAACGTACGATGGTGGTGTCG
Source organism: uncultured Collinsella sp. (assembly GCA_900549745.1). Taxonomy (GTDB): domain Bacteria; phylum Actinomycetota; class Coriobacteriia; order Coriobacteriales; family Coriobacteriaceae; genus Collinsella. The sequence continues at coordinate 13,793 of URPJ01000022.1, forward strand.
GAAGTTAACGGAGCCTTGCCCAGCACCAGGATGTTCTCGGGCGTGCCGCGAAGCTCGGTGTTGGTGGGAACCACGTTGTTCTTGTCCAGAATGGCGTTCTCGACGCGTGCGCCGCTCTTGATGATGCAGCTCTGGTTGATGATCGAGTTAGTCACCGAAGCGCCTTCCTCGACCACGACGCCGCGCGACAGGATCGAGTTGCGCACGGTGCCCTTGATGATGCAGCCGGCCGAGATGATCGAGTTGCACGCGTGGCTGCCGGTCGCATAGCGCGAAGGCGGCACGTCGTGAGCCTTGGTCAGGATCGGGCGCTCGGGATCGAAGAGATGGTCGGCCACGGTCTGGTCGAGCAGGTCCATGCTGCGGCGATACAGCGACTTCTCGCTAAACACGCCCACGACCTCGCCCTTGTATTCGTAGCTGCACACGTCGATGTTGCCAAAGTCGCCCTGGAGTGCCTCGAGCAGGTCAAGATAGTCGGCGGCCTGGTAGTGGTCGATGATCTCGAGCAGCGTCTCGCGGTTGACGATGCAGCAGTCCATAGAGGCGTTGTCGCCGTACACGACGCCGGCGCTCACACCCGTCAGGCGGCCGTTCTCGTTAATCTCGAGTTTGGTCTCGTCGTCGACGTTGCGCGTGGCCTTGCAGTACACCACGGTCATCTGGGCACCGGAGTTCTCGTGCGCGTCGATGATGGTGTTGAGGTCCATGTTAAAGATGATGTTGGTGCCCATCATCACGACGTAGGGCTTGTCCGAGCGCTGGAACAGCGTCTTGTTGGAGATGATATCGCGCAGCAGGAAGCGCATGCCGCCCTTGGTGGTGCCATACGCGTTGCCGGGCACCATGAACAGACCGCCCTTCTTGCGGTCCAGGCCCCAGTCCTTGCCCGAGCCCACGTGGTCAATCAGCGAGCGGTAGTTGCCCGGCATGACGACGCCAACGGTCTTAATGCCGGCATTCATCATGTTGGACAGCGGGAAGTCGATCAGGCGGTAGCGGCCCAAAAACGGAACGGACGCGATAGGGCGGTCCTTGAGCAGCACGCTGCCGTAGGTCGAAGAGTAGTTAGCGGTGATATAACCGATGGCCTTGCGATTGATCATCGGATCATTCCCCCTTCCCGATAACGACGTCATTTCCAACGACGGCCGTATCCTTGGTGGTATCGACAGAGCCGAGCTTCACGCCCTCTTCGACCGTGGAGTTCTCGCCCAAAATAGCGCGGCAGATGTGCGCACCGCTCTTAACGTGCGCACCCGGCAGCAGCACGGAGTCCTCGACCACGGCGCGCTCCTCGATGATGACATCGGTCGAAAGAATCGAGTGGCGAGCGGTGCCGTAGATCTTGCAGCCGTTGGAGACCAGGCAGTCGTCCAGGCGGCCGTCCGGGCCAATGTAGTGCGGCGGACGCGTGGTGATGTTGGACATGATGGGGAAGTGCTTGTCGAACAGATCGAACTCGGGGTTGTTGCCCAGCAGGTCCATCGAGGTCTCGTGGAAGCTGGCGATGGTGCCGACGTCCTTCCAAAAGCCGTGGAACTCGTAGCTGTACAGGCGCTTGCCCTCGCCGAGCAGCTTGGGGATGATGTCCTTGCCAAAGTCGTGGCTCGAGCGCTGGTCCAGAGCGTCCTCCTCGAGCGCCTCGATCAGCACGTCGGCCGAGAAGATGTAGATGCCCATGGACGCGAGATTCGAATCGGGCTTATCGGGCTTCTCGGTGAACTTGGTGATGCGGCCATCCTTGGGGTCGGTGGTCAGGATGCCAAAGCGGCTGGCCTCTTCCCAGGGCACGGGCATAACGCTCACCGTGAGGTCGGCGTTGTTCTCAATGTGCGTCTTGAGCATCTTGCGGTAATCCATGCGATATAGGTGATCGCCCGAAAGAATCAGGACGTACTTGGGGTCGTTGGCCTTGATGTAGTCGAGGTTCTGCGTAATGGCGTCGGCCGTGCCCGCATACCAGGCGCCGCCGGTCTGCGTCTCGTACGGCGGCAGGATCGACACACCGCCGTCGCGGCTGTCCAGATCCCACGCCTCGCCGGAGCCCACGTAGGCATGCAGCAGGTAGGGGCGATACTGCGTCAGAACGCCCACCGTGTCGATGCCCGAGTTGGAGCAGTTGGAGAGCGAAAAGTCGATAATGCGGAACTTGCCACCAAAGCTAACCGCCGGCTTAGCGATCTTTTGGGTGAGTGCCCCCAATCGGCTGCCCTGTCCTCCTGCGAGGAGCATCGCGATGCATTCTTTCTTACTCATCGATTTCTCCTTCTGTCATCGATGTTCCTAAACCCATTAGCGACGGGCGCGGCGCAACGTCACGCCCGTCGAGTAATGCCGTGCTGGCATAGGGGAGCTCGCGCGCCTTTAAGCGTGCCAGATCTCGTCGCGGTACTCGCGAATGGTGCGGTCGCTCGAGAACCAGCCGCTCGAGGCGGTGTTGAGCAGCGCCTTGCGGTTCCAGGTCTCCTGGTCGCCATAGCTGCCGGTGAGCTTCTCCCACGCATCCACGTAGCTGCGGAAGTCTACCATGACCAGGTCGGGGTCGTTGTTGTTCATGAGCTCGTTGTAGATGCTCTCGAAGTTGCCCGAAAGACCCGCAAAGGTGTTGTCCTTGAGTTCGTCCATTACGCGGCCCAGACGCTCGCGATCGCCGTTGAGGGTATCCCACGCAAAGTAGCTGTTGGATGCCCAGAGCTGCTCGACCTCGGGGGCGGTTAGGCCAAAGATGGCCTCGTTCTCGCGACCGGCCAGGTCGGCGATCTCGATGTTGGCGCCGTCGAGGGTACCCAGCGTAATGGCGCCGTTCATCATGAGCTTCATGTTGGACGTGCCCGAGGCCTCCTTGCCGGCGGTGGAGATCTGCTCCGAGATCTCGGCTGCGGGGTAGATGAGCTGGGCGTTGCTCACGCGGAAGTTGGGAATAAAACAGACCTTCATGACCTCGTTGACGCGGGCGTCGTTGTTGATGACGTCGGCCACGGAGTTAATGAGGCGGATGGTCTCCTTGGCAAAGGTGTAGCTCGAGGCGGCCTTGCCGCTAAAGATGAAGGTCGTCGGCGTCACGTGGAAGTTGGGATCCGCGATGCGACGGTTGTAGATGTCCATCACCTTCATGATGTTCATGAGCTGGCGCTTATAGGCATGGAAGCGCTTCACCTGAACATCGAAGACGGTGTTGGGGTCAATGACCAGACCGGTCTCGGCCTTAACGTAGGCGGCCAAACGCTCCTTGTTGGCGCGCTTGGAGGCGCCCACGGCCTTCAGGAACTCGGCGTCGTTCTGGAACTCCTTGAGCTTCTCCAGCTCAAAGGCGTCCTTCAGCCAGCCATCGCCAATGGCCTCGGTCACGAGCTTGGCATAGGTGGGGTTGGCCTCGGCAAAGAAACGACGGTGTGAGATGCCGTTGGTCTTGTTGTTGAACTTCTCGGGCGTCAGGGCGTAGAAGTCCTTGAGCACGATGTTCTTGATGATGTCGGAGTGGATCTTGGCTACGCCGTTGACGCTATGGCTGCAGATCACAGACAGGTTGGCCATGCGGATCTCGCCGTCCCACAGAATGGCGGTCTGGCGCAGGCGCTCCTGCCAACCCTCCTGCGTGGTGTCGAACGACTCGTGCCAACGACGGCTGATCTCGTCGATGATCTGGTACACGCGGGGGAGCAGCTTGGAGAACGTGCCGATGGGCCACTTCTCCAGAGCCTCGGGCAGGATGGTGTGGTTGGTGTAGCTCACGACCTGCGTCACGATGTTCCAGGCGTCGTCCCACTCGAGCTTTTTCTCGTCGATGAGGATACGCATGAGCTCGGGGCCGCACATGGCGGGGTGGGTATCGTTGGTGTGGATGGCCACAAACTGCGGCAGCAGCTCCCAGTTCGCGCCGTGCTCCTTCTCAAAGGTGTCGAGCAGGCTGTAGATGCCGGCCGAGACAAACAGGTACTCCTGCTTTAAGCGCAGCAGACGGCCGTGCTCGCCGGCGTCGTTGGGGTAGAGGATGGCGCTGATGGCCTCGGCCTCGGCGCGCTCGGCATCGGCCAGGGCGTAGTCGCCGCGGTTGAAGGCCTCCAAATCGAAGTGCTCCTCGACCGGCTCGGCGGCCCAGACGCGCAGCTTGTTGACGGTCTCGCCGGCATAGCCCACAACGGGGATGTCATATGGGACGGCCAGAATGTCCTGCGTGTCCACCGTGCGGTAGAACGTGCGGCCGTTCTCCTCAAAGCCCTCCACATGGCCACCAAACTTAATGGTCACGGCCTTGTCCTGACGGCGGACCTCCCAGGGATAGCCGTGGGTGAGCCACTCGTCGGTGGCCTCGACCTGGCTGCCGTTGACGATTTCCTGCTTAAACAGGCCGTAGCGGTAGCGCATGCCGTTGCCGTAGCCGGCAATGCCCTCGGCTGCCATGGAATCCAGGAAGCACGCTGCCAGACGGCCCAGGCCACCGTTGCCCAGAGCCGGATCGGGCTCCTGGTTCTCGATGACGGACAGGTCAAAGCCCATGTCGTCGAGCGCCTCGGCGACCATGTCGCGCACGCCAAAGTTGAGCAGGTAGTTGTCGAGCAGGCGGCCGATCAAAAACTCGATCGAGAAGTAGTACACGCGCTTCTTGCCCTCGGCGGTGGCACGGGCGTCACTCTTGGTGGCAACGGTGCGGGCCTTCTCGGCCACGAGCTTGGCCAGGGCGTTAAAGCGATCGAGGTCGCTGGCGGCCTCGACGCCCTTGCCGCTGATACTCATGACGGCATCGCGATAGAGCTCGGTAAACTCCTGCTTGTTGTCGAAGATCTTATTCATACGTTCCTTCCCCCGGGGATGTTTCTCCCGGAACGGTTGTGACATGTATCCTACGCCCCCGCGGGGCGGGTAATTACAGTGGTAACGCTTTTGTTACGCTTTCTTGGCAGGAGCCTTAACAGCAGCTGTCTTGGCCTTGGGAGCAGCCTTTTTGGTGGTTGCCTTTTTGGCCGTGGTGGATTTGGTCGAAGCCTTGGCGGCAGACTTGGCAGTCTTTGCCTTAGCCGGAGCCTTCTTAGCTGCCGCGGTCTTGGGCTTCACCGAGGACGCACGCTTGCGCGTCGCCTTCTTGGGCTCCTCGACCACGGGCGGCTTGTAGCTGCTGGGACCGCGGCGCTTAAGCACCACACCTGCCAGGCCGGGCACCTTTATCTCGATGGAATCCATCTGCCCGTTCCAGGGATAGGGCTCGCTCGAGCAGGTGTAGGGCTCCTCACCGGCATATCCGCTGCCACCGAACTCGGGACGGTCGGAATCGAAGATGACCTCCCAGTCGCCCTCGCGCGGCACGCCCACGCGGAAGCTCTCGTAGCTCGCCGGGTCAAAGTTGATCAGGATCACCAGGTCGTCATCGACCTCCTCGCCCTGGCGCACAAAGCTCACGATGGACTGCTTGGAGTTGTCCGCATCGATCCAGGTAAAGCCGTCGTCGGTGTAGCCGCGCTCGTACAGGGCGGGCTCGGCGGTGTACAGGTGGTTGAGCGCCTTGATAAACGCCTGATGATGACGGTGGGTCTCGTACTCCTCGGTCAGGAACCACTGGATGGACTCGTAGTAGCGCCACTCAATAAACTGCCCGATCTCGTTTCCCATAAAGTTGAGCTTGGCGCCAGGGTGCGTCATTTGGTAGAAAGCCAGCGTGCGCAGGCCGGCAAACTGGCGCCACCAGTCGCCCGGCATGCGGCCGATCAGCGAGCACTTGCCGTGCACGACCTCGTCGTGGCTCAGCGGGCAAATGAAGTTCTCGGTAAAGGCGTACATGATGGAGAACGTGAGCAGCCCGTGGTTGCCGGGGCGCCACGGAAAATCGGTCTGCATGTAGTGCAGGGTGTCGTTCATCCAGCCCATGTCCCACTTGTAGTGGAAGCCCAGGCCGCCGTCCTGCGGCGGATAGGTCACGAGCGGCCACGCGGTGGACTCCTCGGCCATCATCATTACGTCGGGGTAGTGCGCCTCCACGGCGCAGTTGACCTGGCGGATAAACGCGCTGGCGTCCAGGTCCTCCTCAGTACCGTACTTGTTGAACTTCTTTTGGCCGGGATCGTCGATGCCAAAGTTGAGGTACAGCATGCTGGACACGCCGTCCATGCGAATGCCGTCAACGTGGAAGTTCTCGAGCCAATAAAGCACGTTAGAGACCAGGAAGGAGCGGACCTCGCCGCGGGCAAAGTCAAACTTGTGCGTGCCCCAGTTGGGGTGAATCTCGTGCTCAAACAGCATGTGGCCGTTAAAGGTGGCAAGACCGTGGGAGTCGGCGCAAAAACCGCCGGGCACCCAGTCCATGATCACGCCGATGCCAGCCTCGTGGCACGCATCGATAAAGTGCATGAGCTGCTGCGGGTTGCCGTAGCGCGACGTGGCGGCATAGTAGCCGGTCGTCTGATAGCCCCAGGAGCCGTCGAAGGGATGCTCCATGAGCGGCATGACCTCGATATGCGTATAGCCCATGTCGCGCACGTAGTCCACGAGCTCGACCGACAGGTCGTCGTAGGTGTAGAACTCGCCGCGCTGGGCGGGGAAGGGATCCATGGGACCGGGGTAGTTGCCGTACTCGTCGGGCTCGCCCTGCGGCGCGTCGCCGTGGCGCTTCCACGAGCCAATATGCACCTCGTAGATGTTAAGCGGCTGCGACATGTGGTTGTGGCCGGCGCGGCGCTTGAGCCACGCGGCGTCATTCCACTTGTAGTCGTCGAGGGTCCACAGCACGCTGGCGGTACCCGGAGGGCACTCGGCCTTAAAGGCATACGGATCGGCCTTGTAGAGCTTCTCGCCCTCGTTGGTCTCGATGAGGTATTTATAGAGTTGGCCCTGCTCGGCGCCAGGAATAAAGCCTTCCCAAATAGCGCTCGTATGCACGGGCACCAGCGGGTTGGCCTCCTCATTCCAGTCGTTAAATTCGCCAATGACATGGACACTCTTTACATCGGGCGCCCAAACGCAAAAGCGCCAGCCGCGCGTACGGTTCTGCGTGTCGGGATGCGCACCCATCTTTTCCCAGCTGCGCTCCCACATTCCAATGCCAAACAGGTAGACATCGTCCTTGGAGAGCTCCGGTGCGTGCGGAGCCGGTTTGCGAGTTGCGGGCTTTTTAGCCGTTGGCTTTAGCTTTGTATCGCTCACGTTTGATCCCATCATGACGCGGCAGCGTGTTGCCTTGGTGACTAGATGCGAAAGGTCCAAGGCTGCACGAATCGAAGGGACGGCGAAGTTTCTGTGATTCGTTCCACCTCGCGTGCTCGATGGAACTTTCGGCAGAAACTACGATAACACCTGTGCGTTAGTTTTATGGACGAAAGCAGATTTGCGGGGGCGTTTAATCGGTAAGCGACATGTTTATACCACTGGCAGAATTGCCGTGGTAAAACTCTTGACAGTTTTACCAATTAGGGTTTCAAAATTGTTAGGCTGACGTTTGGTAAAACGTTTTTAGCAGGTTGTTTACCATTTGACATCGAAAGGTTCGTTTATGTCCCATACCGCCGCTCCCAAGGTTGCTTTTATTTTCGATTGCGACGGCACACTGGTTAATAGCACCCCCGTTTGGGCCCATGCCCAGCCCGAGTTATTGCACCGTCACGGGATTGACGTGACCGTGGATGACTTTGCCCAATTTGAGCACCTGTCGCTGGAGGACGAGTGCCAGGCCTACCACGACACGTGGGGCATTGGCACGAATGGCGAAGAGTTGTATCGCGAACTGAGCGATATCCTGATCGATGGGTACTCCAAGGTGCCGCCGCGCGACGGCCTTCTTGCATTTTTGAAGCAGGCGCAGGAGGCCGGTATTGCCATGTGCGTTGCCACGTCCACGCCGGCCGAGCTGGTGCAGTCCGCGCTCGCTGGTGCCGGGCTCGACGCTTACATGGAGTTTGTTACCACGACGGGTGAGGCAGGACGCTCCAAGCAGTTCCCCGATGTGTACGAGCTGGCGCTTCGCCGCCTGGAGGAGCGCCATGGGCACAAGTTTGAGCGCGTATGGGTGTTTGAGGACGCCGTGTTTGGCCTAAAGAGCTCTGGGGTCGCCGGCTTTAAACGTGTGGGCATCTATGACCCGCACGGCCGTATGAAGCGCGACGACGTGCGTGCCAACTGCGATATCTTTATCGACAGCTACGAGGAGCTTGACCTGACCCGCGTGCTTTCGTTGGAGGGATAGGCGAGGGCTGTGGCTTGCAAGGTATTAGTGGTCTGCGGATCGCCCGTGGTGACGAGCGCGGATCTGTTGCGTAGGCTAGCAGGGGAGTGCGACCACGTTGTCGCCGTGGACCGCGGCCTCGACGCGCTGCTGGGCGCGGGACTGGGCTGCGACGTGTATGTGGGGGATGCCGACACGGTGAGTGATGCGGGTCGTGCGTTGGTCGATGCCGCCACCGACTTTGAAGTTGAGCGCCACGACCCGTACAAGGACTACACGGATCTGGCGCTGGCACTCGATTCCGTCCGCCGTCGCTGGCCGGGTGCCGAAGTGGTTGCGACCTGTGCCACTGGCGGCCGTCCTGATATGGCACTGAGCGTGCTGGGTCTGCTCGCGGGCTACGAGGATGCCCCTGTCTGGATTGCCGAAGATGAGACCACTGCCCGCATTCTGCACGGAGGCGAATCGTGGACCATTGAGGGCCACGATGGCAGCACCTTCTCCATCATCGCTATAGCGCCTGGGACGGTGGTAAGCGAACGCGGCCTAGAGTGGGAGCTAGATCACACCCCCCTGGGCTTGTTAGCCGACACGGGCATCAGCAACGTTGTCAGGTCAGCAGCCACGATCCAAGTCCACACTGGCACCGCCATCGCTTACCTCTATAAGTAAGGGCTATCGCATCAGGGTTTTATCGGGACGGTGGATAGAAATAAGCGCTCGAAGGGTGATTATTTCTGCCCCATTGGTTGATTTCCGATCTCAGCCGAACACATTAGGCGGACAGGCCGTTCCCGCAGCTAGCCGAACGCCCCCGAGGCCCCATCCGGGCCCCGGGGGCGCCGTTTTCCCAGTTGAAGGAACGGTGGAGATGTGTTTCGATGGGTCCGGTGGCCAT
>URPJ01000023.1 GCA_900549745.1 uncultured Collinsella sp.
CCACCCGAGCATTGAATGAGGCTCCAACGCAAGTTGGGGCCTTTTTTCATATAGGAACACAAGGTCAAAGGCGGCACCATGATCCTCCTGGTCGACAAGATCGAAAAAAGCTTCGGCGCGCGCGTCCTCTTTAGTGGCGCGTCCTTCCAGATCAACCCCGGCGAGCGCTTCGCGCTCGTGGGCCCCAACGGCGCCGGCAAAACCACCATGCTCAAAATCATCATGGGCATCGACAGCCCCGACGCAGGCCAGGTCCAGTATGCCAAGGACTGCCAGGTAGGCTACCTAGAGCAGGAAACCAACCTCGAGCACAAGGACACCACCATCCTCGCCGAGGTCATGGCCGCTGCCAAGGAAATCCGCCGCATGGGCGAGCGCGCCAACGAGCTGCAGGCCCAAATCACCGAGCTCTCCGAACAGGGAAAGGACGTCGACGCACTCCTCAACGAGTACGGCCAGGTCCAGGACCGCTTTGAGCACCTGGGCGGCTACGAGCTCGAGAGCAACGCTCGCAAGATCCTGTCCGGCCTGGGCTTTAAGGTCGCCGACTTTGAGCGCCCGTGCTCCGAGTTCTCGGGCGGCTGGCAGATGCGTATCGCACTTGCCAAGCTCTTCCTACGCCACCCCGACCTGCTGCTTCTGGACGAGCCCACCAACCACCTGGACCTCGAAAGCGTCCAGTGGCTGCGCGGCTTTATCGCCAACTACGACGGCGCCGTCCTCATCGTCAGCCACGACCGCGCCTTCATGGACGCCTGCGTCGACCACGTCGCCGCTCTCGAAAACCGTCGCGTGACCACCTACACCGGCAACTACAGCAGCTACCTTAAGCAGCGCGAGGACAACCTGGAGCAGATGCGCGCAAAGCGAGCCGCCCAGGAGCGCGACATCGCCCACATGCAGGTCTTCGTCGACAAGTTCCGCTACAAGCCCACCAAGGCTGCCCAGGCTCAGGAGCGCATCCGAAAGATCGAGCAGATCAAAAAGGAGCTCGTCATCCTGCCCGAGGGCCACAAGCACATAGACTTTAAGTTCCCTGACCCGCCGCGCTCGGGCGACATGGTCGTGGGTCTGGAGGGCGTGTCCAAGTCTTACGGCAACAAGCACATCTACAGCGATATCGACCTCAAGCTCTACCGCGGCGAGCACGTGGCGCTCGTCGGCCCCAACGGCGCCGGCAAGTCCACGCTCATGAAGATTCTCGCCGGCCTGGAGCCGCCCACCACCGGCACCCGCGATCTGGGCACAAACGTGGGTGTAGCCTACTACGCCCAGCACGCACTCGAGGGCATGACCGAGTCCAATACCGTCCTGCAAGAAATCGACACCGTCACGCCCAAGTGGACCGTGCCGCAGCAGCGCAGCCTGCTGGGCGCCTTCCTGTTTAGCGACAACGATGCAATCGAGAAGCAGGTCCGCGTCCTCTCCGGAGGCGAAAAGGCGCGACTGGCCCTGGCCAAAATGCTCGTGGCCCCCGAGGCGCTCCTGTGCCTGGACGAGCCCACCAACCACCTTGACATCGACTCGGTGGACATGCTCGAGAACGCCCTGCAAAACTTCCCCGGTACCATCGTGCTGATCAGCCACGACGAGCACCTGGTACGCGCTGTGGCCAACCGCATCATTGACATCCGCGATAGCAAGGTTACGGTCTACGACGGCGACTACGACTACTACCTCTACAAGCGCGAGGACCTCGCAGCCCGCGCCGCCGCCGAGGCGGCAGGGGAGAGTGCGCCGGCCACCGCCAAGTCCTCCAAGGTCACCGCGACCCAGCCCGATGCGCCCGCCGCCGCTTCCAAGCCTGCCGAGGGCAAAAAGACCAAGGAGCAGAAGCGCGCCGAGGCCCAGGCCCGCGCTGCGCTCAACAAAAAGCTTAAGGGCGTGCGCAATCAGCTCAAGAAGATCGAGGCAGAGCTTGACAAAAAGCGCGCCCGCTATGACGAGCTTATGGAATTGATGGCCAGCGAAGAGCTTTATGCCGATCAGGATAAGTTCAACGCCGCGCTGGGGGAATATAACGGCCTTAAGCAAGAGCTGCCCAAGCTCGAGGACGAATGGCTGGAGCTTTCCACCCAGATCGAAGAGGAGACCGCGCGTGAACTCTCGTAAGGCCACTGCCGTGGCGATGAGCATCATCGCCATCGCCTGTCGCATCTGCGGCATTTTTATGAGTGCGATGACCGTGCTGTTGTGCTTTAGCGGCCTCACCGCCAAGCTGCAGATCGTGGGCTTTGTCGTTGAGCTTTCGCGCGCGCTGCCGAGCGCCATCGCCGGCTACGGCGTCATCACCTCGCCCTTTGGCGGCGTGTTCCGCCTGGATTACGCCATCGTGGCCGTCATCCTGTTTGTGGCCGACTACTTGCTCACGCGCGCCTCGCGCCGCGTCCGCTAGGGGAGCGCCATGTCCAGCAGCTACATCATGAACCTGCTCGCGAGCGCCGTTGCCGTCATTGTGGGCATCGTCATCCACGAGAGTGCGCACGCCGCCGCGGCCTGGGCACTCGGCGATAAGACGGCCCGATCGCGCGGTCGTGTCTCGCTCAACCCGCTCAACCACATCGACCCGTTTGGCACCATTCTCCTGCCGCTGCTCATGCTCGCCGCCAGAGGCCCGGTGTTCGCCTTCGCCAAGCCCGTGCCCGTCTACCTCAACAACCTCAAGCACCCAAAGCGCGACGAGGTCCTGGTGAGCGCGGCCGGCCCTGCATCGAACATTGCACTCGCATGCCTCGCGGCCGCCCTCATGCACGCAACGTACGGCAACCTCTACACCAGCATGTCCTTTGCCGTGGCGTCCCAAATCATGAACTTCGGCGCCACGTTCATCGTAGTCAACCTGTCGCTTGCGTTCTTTAACCTCATCCCGATCCCGCCACTCGACGGCTCGTCAATCATCGTGCCCTTCCTCAAAGGCAAGGCGCTCGCCAACTACTACCGCCTGCAGCAATACGCCATGCCCATCCTAATCCTAGTTCTGTACCTGCTGCCCATGTGGACCGGCATCGATGTGATCGGCCGCTATTTCGACGTTACCGTGTATCCGCTTGCTGAGCAGCTGCTCAACTTCGTAATCGCCGGCATCTAAGGTAAACTTACAGGTCGACCGTGCAAAACGGTCGCAACATGCACCCAAACCGCGCCGCGAAGGCGCCGTCAAAGGAGGTCGAAGATGTCGTATCGCGTGTCGACGCAGGTCTACAGCGGACCGTTCGACCTGCTGCTGCAGCTGGTAACCCGCCAAAAAGTAGATATCGGCGCCATCTCCATCAGCGAGGTGGCCGAGCAGTACCTTGCCGAGGCTGAGCGCATCGAGGCGCTGGACCTGGACGTGGCGAGCGACTTTTTGCTGGTCGCGGCAACCCTTTTGGACATCAAGGCTGCCTCTCTGGTGCCGCAGGAGGCCCCGCGCAAAGCCGATGACGACGATGACGAGTTCGACGAAGACCTCGAGGAACTCAGCGCGCTCGACGGCGACGCCTTGCGCGAGGTCCTGATCCAGCGCCTGATTGCATACAAGCAGTTTAAGGGCGCGGCGGCGGCCCTCGGTGCCCGCATGCAGGCCGAAAGCCGCATGCGCCCGCGTGTGGCCGGTCCCGACCCGGAGTTTTTGGGCCTAATGCCCGACTATCTGGCCGGCATCACCCTGCGCGGCCTCGCCGTCATCTGTGCCGACCTGGACGGCAAGCGCCAGACCTTCCTGCTGGAGGCCGAGCACGTGGCGCCGCATCGCGTGCCGCTCGACCTGACCGTAGCCTCAGTCGACCGCTTTACCATGGCGCACCAAACCTGCACCTTCCGCGAGCTACTGGACGGCGATGCCACCACCGAGCAGCTCGTCGTCACCTTCCTGGCCATGCTGGAGCTCGCCAAGCGCGGCTCGCTCACGCTGAGCCAGGACGAGATCTTTGGAACCATCTGCATCAACCGAATCGAGGGCGCCGAGGCATACGTGCCCGGCGAGGGCCCCGAGCTCACCGAATAGGAGCCGCAACCATGTCAACCCTTTCCACGCTGGAGGCAAACAGCCTCAAAGGCGCCCTCGAGGCGCTGCTGCTGGTGTCGAGCGACCCGGTGAGTGCGCCCGCGCTGGCCGGCGCACTGGATATCGCCCCCGGCGAATGCGCATCGCTGCTCGCCGAGCTCAAGGTTGAGTACGAGGAGGCCAACCGCGGCTTTCAGCTGCGCGAGGTCGCCGGCGGCTGGCGCCTGTTTACGCACCCCGCCTACCACGACGTGGTCGAGGCCTATGTGTTGAGCTGGGACACGCAAAAGCTGTCGCAGGCGGCGCTCGAAACCTTGGCCGTCATCGCATACCACCAACCCGTGACGCGCGAGGTAGTCAAGGGCATCCGTGGCGTCAATTCTGACGGCGTCATCGCGTCGCTCGTCGACAAGGGTCTGGTGCGCGAGCTCGGCCGCGACCCCCAGCGCGGTCAGGCCATCATCTACGGCACGACCAACGCCTTCTTGGAAAAGTTCGGCCTGCGTTCCACCCGCGACCTGCCCGATCTGGAGCAGTTTGCCCCCGACGAGCAGTCGCGCCAGTTTATCCGCGAGCGCCTGAGCGGCCGCAGTATTCAGTCCACGCTCGAGGAGCAGGCCGAGGACCTAGACGAAGAGCGCGAACTGCTCGATACCGATGTTGAAGATGTTGAGGCAGTCGAGGACTTGGAGACTCTGGTCGTCGACGTGACCTCGGAGGATTTGCATGACGAGGACTAACGAAGTAGGGGAGACGCGCGCCATGGGCAACGCAGTACCCGTAACCGACGCCCAGCCCGTCTATCCGCACACCATGCGCCTGCAGCGCTTTTTGGCGCGTGCGGGCGTGGCGAGCCGCCGCGGCTCGGAGGACCTGATGACCGCCGGCCGCGTGACCGTCAACGGCCAGGTCGCGACCGAGCTGGGCACCAAGGTCGATGTCGACCGCGATCACATCGAGGTCGACGGCATGCCCGTCAAGCTCAACCAGGGCGCCGTGTACCTGATGCTCTACAAGCCGACCGGCTACCTTACCACCATGAGCGATCCGCAGGAGCGCCCTTGCGTGGCTGATCTTGTCCCGCGCGACCGCTTTCCGGGGCTCTTCCCGGTGGGTCGCCTGGACCGCGACACCACGGGCCTTTTGCTCTTTACCACCGACGGCGACCTGTCGCAGGACCTGCTGCACCCCAGCAAGCACGTCTACAAGACCTACCAGGCGCTCGTGGACGGGCAGCTGACCGACCGCGATCTGGACCCGCTCCGCCGTGGCATCGAGCTCGACGACGGCCTATGCCAGCCGGCAATCTGCCGCGTCATCACCGCACGCGAGGCCGAGGCCGTGGCGCCACAGGGCGTCAGGCCCGGCACCACCGCCGTGGAGGTCATTATCCGCGAGGGTCGCAAGAATCAGGTTAAGCGCATGTTGAGCAAGATTCACCATCCGGTAATCCGCCTGCACCGCTGCAACTTTGCCGGCCTTGAGCTCAAGGACGTGGCCAAGGGCTCGTGGCGCGAACTCACCGATCGCGAGGCGCAGATCCTCAAGGCCGGCGGCATCCCGCCCAAGCAGGCCAGCTCCAAGCGCGTCGCCGCGCCGGCGACCAACACCGCCAGCCGCACGCGTCACCACGGCAGCCACGGCTCCGCACCCAAGCGCAACACCTACCGCGAGCGATACACGGGCTAGGCAACCCGCCGCGCCCCAACGCCCGCGAACCATACCAGCACGTCAATCATCGAAAGGAAGCATTGCATGATCGTCGCCATCGACGGCCCCGCCGGTTCCGGCAAGTCCACCATCGCCAAGGAGATCGCCCGCCAGCTGGGCTTTAACAAGCTCGACACGGGCGCCATGTATCGCGCCGTCACATTCGCCGCGCTCGACCGCGGCATCGACCTGGACGACGAGGCGGCCATCGACGCCCTCGCCGAGCAGATCGAGATTCGCTTTACCAACGGCACCGGCGAAGACACGCGCCTGACCATCGACGGTAAGGATGCCTCGGCTGCCATCCGCACCCCGCAGGTCGACGCCAATGTGTCCAAGGTCTCGGCCTACCCGGGCGTGCGCGCCGCCATGCTCATCCACCAGCGTCGTGCCGCCGAGGACCGCGACATCGTCGCCGAGGGTCGAGACATCGGCACCGTCGTGTTCCCCAACGCGCAGGTCAAGGTGTTCCTGACCGCCGACCCGCGTGAGCGTGCCCGCCGCCGCGTACTTCAGCGTCACCAAAACGATGCCCAGCCGCTCACGCCCACGCAACTCGAGGCCGAAGTCGACGAGACCCTCGACGCCCTTAAGCAGCGCGACAAGCTCGACAGCAGCCGCGAGGTCGCCCCGCTCGTGCCCGCCGAAGACGCCGTGCACGTCGACTCCACCGCCCACACCATCGATGAGGTCGTCTCGATAATCGAGGACCTCATCAACCAAAGGAGGTAACCCATGCGCCTGTTTAAGCAGACGCCCGAGGATTACTACAACGCCCCCTACGCCGAGTTCCCAGCGTTCATCCGCGGCACCGTCGTCGTAGTCATGGCCATCCTTTGGGCCTTCTCCAAGTTCATGTGGCGTTGGAAAGTCGAGGACGCTGGCCTGCTGTTTGAGCGCCAGGAAGGCCGCGGCAGCGTGGTCATCTGCAACCACACCTCGATGGCCGAGCTCCTGGCCGTTGAGACGGCGTTGTTCTTTGGGGGCCGCCGCATTCGTCCCATCTTTAAGTCCGAGTTCGCCAAGAGCAAGATTGTGCGCTGGGCCTTTAGCCGCGTTGGCGGCATCCCCGTGGAGCGTGGTACTGCCGATATGAAGTGCCTGCGCGCCGCTCAGCATGCGCTGCAGCGCGGCGAGGACGTCCTGATCTTCCCCGAGGGCACGCGCATCCGCTCGCGCGAGATCAAGCCCGAGGTCCACGGCGGCTTTGCGCTCATCGCCCAGATGGGCAAGGCGCCCGTCAACCCGCTCGCCATCTGCGGCTGGTCCGACATCACGCCCGCAGGCAAAAAGCTCATGCGTCCCAAGAAGTGCTGGATCCGCGCCGGCAAGGCCGTCTCGCTTTCCGACGCACCGGCTGGGCTTAAGCGCACGGAGCGCCTGGAATGGTTTGAGTCCGAGGCCATGAACCGCGTCTACGCTATGCGAGACGAGCTGTGCGCCGAGCATCCGGGCAGGTTCTAGCCATGAGCGAGGAAGTCATGAACACTGCCGAGCCTGCGCCTGGCAAGGCAGACGCTCCCACCATCGAAATCGCAGCCCACGCCGGCACCTGCTACGGCGTACAGCGTGCGCTCGATATGGCGCTGGCCGCCGCCCCGCAGGCAGGGGAGAGCACTCAGGTCCATACCTTGGGTCCGCTCATTCATAACCCCATCGTGGTACGCGAGCTCGCTGAGGCAGGCGTTGGCTTGGCCGAGAACCTGGATAATGCCGCAACCGGCACCGTGATCATCCGCGCCCACGGTGTGGTGCCGCAGGTCATCGATGCCGCTCGCGAGCGTGGCCTTAACGTCATCGACGCCACCTGCCCTTACGTCAAGAAGGTTCACGTGGCAGCCGAGCGCCTGGTGCGCGAGGGCTACCACGTGGTGGTCGTGGGTGAGCCGGGGCATCCCGAGGTCGAGGGCATTCTGGGTCACGCCGGCGACGATGCGCAGGTCGTGAGTTGCGCCGCTGATGCGGACGCGCTGCCGTTCAAGGGCAAGGTAGGCCTCGTCGTGCAGACCACCCAGACCGCGCAGAACCTCGCCGAGGTCGTGGCAGCCATCACCCCGCGCGTGCAGGAGCTGCGTGTGATCAACACCATCTGCGCCGCCACGAGTGAGCGTCAACAGGCAGCAGCCACACTTGCCAACCGCTGCGACTGCATGGTAGTCGTGGGCGGCAAAAACTCGGGCAACACCCGCCGCCTGGCGCAGATTTGCGCAGACGCCTGCGAGCGCACGCATCACATCGAGGAAGCTTCCGAGCTCCAGGCCGCGTGGTTTACCGACGCCCACCACATCGGCATCACCGCCGGAGCCTCCACCCCGCAAGAACACATCGAACGAGCCGTCGCTCGCATCAAGGAGCTTTACCACTAATCATGGACCAGACCGTACCCGCATACGCCGCCGAGGTGGCCGATTACGGGCGCAGCCGCGACCCCGAGCCGGGTGAGGGCGCGCTCGTAAAGAACGTGCGTCCCGAATCGCCCGCGTGGGATGTGGGTATCGAGCCGGGCATGCGCGTGCTCACGGTCAACGGTGAGCAGCTGACCGATATGATCGTGTGGCTCTGGGAGGCCGACGATGATACCGTCGACCTGGAGGTTTTCGATCCGCGCGACAACACCGTCACCTCCGTCGAGCTCGACCGCTTCCCGGGAGAGGACTGGGGCCTTGAGTTCGATGGCCCTATCTTCGATGGCATGCGTACCTGCGTAAACGCCTGCGTGTTCTGCTTTATGACCATGCTGCCCAAGGGCGGCCGCTCAACGCTCTATATTCGCGACGACGACTACCGCCTGAGCTTTTTGCAGGGCAACTTCGTCACGCTCACGAACCTCACCGACGAGGACGTGCAAAACGTCATCGCCCGCAACATGAGCCCCATGAACGTGTCGGTCCATGCCGTGAGCCCCGACGTCCGCCGTCGTATGATGGGCCGCAACGCCCAGCGCGGCATGGACGTACTCGAGGCCATCATGGCCGCCGGCATCGAGATCCACGCCCAGATCGTACTGTGCCCTGGCATGAACGACGGCGAAGAGCTGGAAAAGACCCTGCGCTTTTGCGAGGAGCACGAGCAAATCACAAGCCTGGGCATTGTGCCGCTCGGTTTTACCAAGCATCAGAACCGTTTTAGCTGGTCCTACAGCGACAAGCCCGAGCTAGCGCGCGAGACCATTGCCATGATCCGTCCCTACCAGGATCGTGCCTACGAACGCTTTGGCCGCCACACCTTCCAGATGAGCGACGAGTTCTATCTGGACGCCGGCATCGATCCTCCCGAGGCAGACTTTTACGACGGGTACCCGCAGTACTACGACGGCATTGGCATGATCCGCTCGTATCTGGACGAGACCGACGACGTGCTGGCTACCGACGCCGAGCGTCTGGCCCGCGTCCGCGAGGCCGTCGCCGCCCGCAACCAGCGGCTTCTGTGTCTCTCGGGCGCCAGCGCACGCGACACGGTGGCCCGCTTTGTGGAGTCGCCCCGGGGACTCGCCGGCACTGTCACGGCCATAAAGAACCGCTACTTTGGCGGCAACGTGGACGTGACCGGCCTCATCGTCGCGTGTGACATTCTGGAGCAGCTGCCCCAAGACCTGTCGGGGGTTATGCTCTTTGTGCCTAAGCTCATGTTCAACGCTGACGGCATGACGCTTGACGAGTATCATCGTGACGATTTACTCGCAAGCCTTACCAGTCGCGGCGCCGAGGTTCATGTGGTGTCGACCATGCCGCATGAACTGCTCGATACCCTGGAGCACATCCTTGGCATTGTGCCCGCGGACTCTAACATTTCCACTGACCCTACCCATTAAAGGAGTGCAGATGAAACCTATCGTCGCCGTCGTCGGACGCCCCAACGTGGGCAAGTCCACGCTCGTCAACCGCCTGGCCCAGACCTCGGACGCCATCGTCCATGAGTCCCGCGGCGTCACGCGCGACCGCTCGTATCACACGGCCGACTGGAACGGCCGCGAGTTCACCATCGTCGACACGGGCGGTATCGAGCCGCTCAAGAGCGACGACGTCTTTGCCACGTCCATCCGCGACCAGGCGCTCGCCGCCGCCGAGGAAGCCGCCGTCATCCTGTTTGTGGTCGATGGCCGCACCGGCGTCACCGAGGAGGACGAGTCGGTCGCCCGCATGCTCAAGCGCTGCGACAAGCCGGTCTTTCTGCTGGTGAACAAGCTCGACAACCCCGATCGCGAAAACGACAGCATCTGGGAGTTCTATTCGCTCGGCATCGGCGAGCCCACGCCGCTCTCGGCCCTGCATGGCCACGGTACGGGCGACCTGCTCGATGACATCGTGGCCCTGCTTCCGGAGGAAGAGGACGAGGTCGCCGATGAGTTCCCCGACGCGCTGAACGTAGCCATCATCGGCCGCCCCAATGCCGGTAAGTCGTCGCTGTTCAATCGTATCCTGGGCGCCGACCGCTCTATCGTGTCCAACATTGCCGGCACGACGCGCGACGCCATCGACACCGTCGTGGAGCGCAACGGTAAGCACTACCGCATGGTCGATACCGCGGGCATCCGCAAGAAGAGCACTGTGTACGAGAACATCGAGTACTACTCCATGGTCCGCGGCCTGCGTGCCATCGACCGCGCCGACGTGGCGCTGCTCGTCGTCGATGCCTCCGTGGGCGTCACTGAGCAGGACCAGAAGGTCATGGGTCTTGCCATCGAGCGCGGCTGCGCCATCGTGGTGCTGCTCAACAAGTGGGATCTGCTCGACGACGACCGTAAGCGCGAGGCCTGCATGGAGACCATCGACCGCCGTCTGGGCGTTATGGCTCCCTGGGCCCAGTACCTGCGCATCTCTGCCCTGACCGGCCGCAGCGTCGAGAAGATCTGGGCAATGGTAGACGCCGCCGAGAAGACGCGCTCGCAAAAGATCAGCACCTCGCGCCTCAACACGTTCCTCACCGACCTGCGCGAGTTCGGTCATACCGTGGTGGACGGCAAGCGCCGCCTGCGCATGCACTACGTGACCCAGACGGGCGTCAACCCGCCGACGTTCACGTTCTTCGTCAACCACAGCGATCTGGTCAACGACACCTATCAGCGCTACGTGGAGAACCGCATGCGCTCGACCTTCGACTTTGCCGGCACGCCCATTCGACTCTTCTTTAGGAAGAAGGAGCAAAAGGATGCATAATCCGATTCTGCTGACCGCCATCTGCGCCGTGGTCTCGTTCTTTATCGGGGCGATTCCGTTTGGCCTGATCCTGGGCCGCGTGTTCAACCACACCGACATTCGCAAGGCGGGCTCCGGCAACATCGGCACCACCAACGCCCTGCGTGTGG
Organism: uncultured Collinsella sp.; assembly: GCA_900549745.1. Classification (GTDB taxonomy): domain Bacteria; phylum Actinomycetota; class Coriobacteriia; order Coriobacteriales; family Coriobacteriaceae; genus Collinsella. The sequence goes on from URPJ01000023.1 coordinate 11,001, forward strand.
CCGGCCCCAAGGTCGCGGCGCTCACGCTGCTGCTCGACTGCCTGAAGGGCGCCATCTGCGTCCTTATCGCGCGTCCGTTCATCGCGAGCGTGGGCTATGGCTTCCCCGTGAGCATCATGGCTCCCGGTGCCGCCGGCGACTGGATGCTCGGCGTCATCTGCCTGGCGGCAGTGTGGGGCCATATCTTCTCGCCCTATCTCAACTTCCACGGCGGCAAGGGTATCGCAGTTGGTCTGGGTGTCATCCTCGCCTGGTACTGGCCTATTGGCCTGTCGCTGCTGGGCATGTTTATCGTGGCCGTCGCCATCACCAAGTATGTGTCGGTGGGATCGCTTGCCGCTGCCATCGGCCTTCCCATCGCTGCTTGCGCGGTCTTTCCGTACAGCAGCCTGGGCCTCAAGTTCTGCATGGCGATGATCGGCATCACCGTGGTGTGGGCCCATCGCGCGAACATCAAAAAGCTCATGACCGGTAAGGAGTCCAAGCTCTCGTTTACCAAGCGCGTCACCGAGCCCGACGATAAGTAGGAGAGAGTCATGAATGTTGCGCTGATTGGCTCTGGCTCCTGGGGAACCGCCGTCGCCGGCCTTGCCGCCGCGCGAGCCGAGCGCGTGACCATGTGGGCCCATAGCGAGCAGACGGCCGCCGGCATCAATGGCGAACACCGCAACCCCCGCTACCTTGTGGACTACGTGCTGCCCGGCAACTCCGTCGCCACGACCGAGCTCGTGCAGGCGCTCGACGGCGCCGAGGCCATCATCTTTGCCGTTCCTTCGACGCACCTTCGCAGCGTGTGCCACCAGGCCGCGCCCTTTATCGCCGCCGATACCCCAGTGCTCTGCCTCACCAAGGGCATTGAGCCCGAGTCCGGCCTGCTCATGAGCGAGGTCATCGCCAGCGAGATCGGCAACGAGGCGCGTGTGGCGGCACTCTCGGGCCCCAACCATGCCGAAGAGATCTGCCGCGGCGGGCTTTCTGCCGCCGTCATCGCCAGCAAAGACCCGCAGATAGGGGAGACCTTTAAGGACCTGCTCCTATCCACGGCCTTCCGCATCTACCTGACGCAGGACATGACCGGCGTCGAGGTCTGCGGCGCCATGAAAAACGTCATCGCCATCGTGTGTGGCATTTCCGCCGGCTCCGGCGCGGGCGACAACACGCTCGCCCTTATCATGACGCGAGGTCTGGCCGAGATCAGCCGTCTGGTGCATGCCCGCGGCGGCCAGGCCATCACCTGCATGGGCCTTGCCGGCATGGGCGACCTCATTGCCACCTGCACTTCGGAGCATTCGCGCAACCGCACCTTTGGCTACGAGTTTGCCCACGGCGTGTCGCTCGACGAGTATCAGGAGCGCACGCATATGGTGGTCGAGGGCGCCGTCGCGGCCCGCAGCGTCAGCGAGCTTGCCCGCTCACTGGGCGTAGACATTCCGCTCACCTTTGCCGTGGAGCAAACGCTCTACAACGGTGTTACTTTGGATAGGGCGCTCGAGATTCTCACCGACCGCGTCCCCTCTCAAGAGTTCTACGGACTCACCGACTAGCGCAGAAAGGCTACTACCATGGGTTCCATCAAAATCGCTCCGTCCGTCCTTTCGGCCGACATGGCCAACCTCAAGGGCGAACTCGACAAGATCGCCGGTGCCGACTACGTGCACTTCGACGTCATGGACGGCCACTTTACCGGCAACCTCACCTTTGGCGTTGACATCCTTAAGGCCGTCAAGCGCTCCACCAACGTGCCGGTCGACGCGCACCTGATGGTGTCGAACCCCGACGAGACCGTCGATTGGTACGCCGATGCCGGTGCCGACATGATCACCGTGCACTACGAGGCCTCCACGCACCTGCACCGCACGCTCACGCATCTGCAGCAGCGCGGCATCAAGGCCGGCGTGGTGCTCAACCCCGCCACCCCCGTGTGCGTACTCGAGAGCATCATCGACGTCGTCGATATGGTGCTGCTCATGAGCGTGAACCCCGGCTTTGGCGGCCAGAGCTTTATCCCGGGCACCATTGCCAAACTGCACGAGCTCAAGGCCATGTGCGAGCGTCACGGCGTTTCGCCTCTCATCGAGGTCGATGGCGGTATCTCTTCCAAGAACATCGCCGAGGTCGTCAAGGCTGGCGCCAACGTGCTCGTCGCAGGTTCCGCCGTATTTAAGTCCGAAGATCCCGCTGCCGAGGTTGCGCTGCTGCAGAAGCTGGGCAACGAGGCCGCACAGGAGGCATAAAACCTTATGACCGCAGGTCAAAACCGCATACCCGTGAATCTTGACTATGCCGCCTCGACGCCCATGCGCGTCGAGGCGCGCCTTGCGCAGCGCGAGTACGACGACAGCGAGCTTGCCGGCGTCAACCCCAACTCGCTGCATTCGCTCGGCCGCAAGGCCGCTGCACGCCTGGAAGTGGCGCGTCGCGAGATTGCCCGCAGCTTTGGCGCGCGCGTTCGCCCGTCCGAGATTGTTTTGACCAACGGCGGCACCGAAGCCAACCAGCTGGCGCTGCTCGGTCTTTCCGAGGGCGCTCGTCAGCGCGATCGCAAGCGTAACCGCGTGATCGTATCTGCCATCGAGCACGATTCGATTCTGGACAACCTGCCGCTGCTGCGTGCTGCCGGCTTTACCGTCGACCTGGTGCAGCCCTGCCGTGCAGGTTATATTGAGCCTGCCGCGCTGAGCGACTTGCTCGGCGACGACGTGGCGCTCGTGAGCATCATGGTTGCCAACAACGAGACCGGCGTGGTGCAGCCCATCCGCGAGCTGACCGCGGCCGCGCATACCGTGGGCGCTCTGTTCCACACCGATGCCATCCAGGGCTATCTGCACATTCCGCTCGATGCCGCCGAGCTGGGCGTCGATGCTATGACCGTTGCCGCGCACAAGATCGGCGGCCCCGTGGCATCCGGCGCACTCTACCTTAAGAACCGCACGCCGCTGCGTCCGCGCATCTTTGGCGGTGGACAGGAAGCCGGACGTCGTGCCGGCACGCAGGACCTGCGCACGCAGCTGGCCTTTGCCGCTGCCGCCCGCACGTTGGCGCCCCGCGTGGCCCAGGAGCGTACGACGCTGCAAGCTCTTTCCGACAAGCTCTACGCCACGCTTACGGCTCATCCGCGCATTCACGCCACCATGGGCGACTATGCGCATGCCGATCGTCTGCCCGGCATGGTGTCGATCTACATTGACGGCATGGACTCCGAGGAGCTCATCATCAAGCTCGACGCCGCCGGCTTTGAGGTATCGGCAGGCTCGGCGTGCTCGAGCGGCAGTATGGACCCCAGCCACGTTTTGAGCGCGATGGGCATCGGTCGCGAGCAAGCTCTCGGCGCTCTTCGCATCTCGTTCGATGACCGCGTGAACCCAGCCGATCTGGACGACTTTGCCCAAGCGCTGCTGACGATCGTGGGTGCCGCATGATCGTCGCCGAGCTCGAGCGCGCTCTGCTGGCACGCTATCCAAAGACGGACGCCGAGCCCTGGGACCACGTAGGCTTATCCGTGGGCGACCCTGCCACCGAGATTGCCGGCGTGGCCTGCGCACTCGATGCGACCGAAGCCAATGTGCACCGTGCTTTCGAGGCCGGTGTCAACGTGCTGCTGACGCATCATCCTGTCTATATCAAGGCGCCCGAGGCGTTTTGTCCAGCGGATGCCACTCGCCCCCAGTGCAGCGCGGCACTCTATGAGGCGGCCCGTTGCGGCGTGAGCATCATATCGCTCCACACCAACCTGGACCGCTCGAACGAAGCCCGTGTCTGCCTGAGCAAGCTGCTGGGTGCCGCACTCGTGAGCTCACTGGAGCACGTGGACGACCCCGAGGCAACCGGCCTGGGCGCGCTTGCAACGCTCAACGACCCGTGCACGCTGCGCGATCTTGCCACCCGTGCTGCCACGGCCTTCGGCAGCGACCCGCGTGTGTGGGGCGAAGCCGATCGCCCGTGCCGCACCGTCGCCATTTTGGGCGGCTCCCTGGGCGACTTTGGAGAGCTCGCCATCGCCGCGGGCGCGGACGTTGTCGTGACGGGCGAGGCGGGATACCACGTGGCGCAGGACCTCGCTCTGCGCGGTCTGGGCGTCATCTTGCTCGGCCACGACCGCTCCGAGGAGCCGTTCGTTGATATATTGATGAACTCTGCAGTTGACGCCGGGGTCAACCCCCGTCATGCGATTAAAATACTGAACCCTTGCCAATGGTGGACTGTGACAAAAGGAGAGAACTTATGAGCGCCGGCGCTACGCTACTCAAGCTGCAACAGATCGATTTGGAGCTCGCCCGCAACAAGAGCGAACTTGCCAATATGCCGGAGCTCAAGGAGCTCGCTTCCAAGCGCAAGACCTATGTGAAGCTCAAGTCCGAGATGACCAAGCTCTACGCCCAGCGCAAGGATCTGGACATTGAGCTCGACGATCTCAACACCACCGAGATCCAGACCAATAACGCCATCGAGGCCGCTAAGAAGCGCCACGTTGACGGCTCCGACTACCGCGAGGTACAGGACCTGGAAAACGAGCTCGCCACCCTGGCCAAGCGCCTGGACAAGATTGAGCACACCCGCAAGGATGTCGTTGTCGCCCATAAGGAGGCGCTCGACCGCGAGACCCGCGCACAGGCAATTATCGCCAAGTTCGAGGAGGGCGTGAAGGCCGATACCAAGGCCGCCCGCACTAAGGCTGCCGACCTGCAGGCTCAGATTGACGCCGCCACTAAGGAACGCACCGCGCTTGCCGCCACTCTGCCGGCCGACGTGCTCACCGACTACGAGCGTCTGCTCAAGCAGTTCCGCGGCCTGGCCGTCGAGACCATCCAGGGCAACATCCCCACAGTCTGCCACACCGCGCTGCAGGCATCGTCCATGAGCGACCTCAACCACGACGGTAGCGAGATTACGCACTGCCCGTACTGCCACCGCCTCCTGGTACTCCCGAGCAAGGAAGCTTAAACGATGGCGGCATCCAACAATTCAATGCAACTTGAGGGAAAAACGATCCTGCTGGGCATTACCGGCGGGATCGCCGCCTATAAGTCGTGCAATATCGTGCGCCTGCTGCAAAAGCGCGGTGCGCGCGTCAAGGTCGTTATGAGCGAGCATGCCACGGAGTTTGTGGGCCCGCTCACCTTCCGTGCGCTCACCAACGAGCCCGTTGCCGTGGGCCTATTCGACGATCCCTCCGACCCCATCCACCACATTTCGCTGGCGCAGGAACCCGACCTGGTGGTCGTGGCGCCCGCGACGGCCAATATCATCGCCAAGATGGCCACCGGCATCGCCGATGACCTTATCTCCACCACGCTGCTTGCAACGCCGCAACCCATCGTGATCGCACCCGCTATGAACAACGGCATGTGGAAGGCGCCGGCGACGCAGGCCAACATGGCCACGCTGCGCGAGCGCGGTGTCCATGTTGTGGGACCCGGCAGCGGCTACCTTGCCTGCGGCGACGTGGACACGGGACGCATGAGCGAGCCCGAGGACATCGTCGAGGCTGTCTGTGAGGTGCTCAAACCCGTGCCTCAGGACCTGGCAGGCAAGCGCGTCGTCATCACTGCCGGCCCCACGCACGAACCAATCGACCCGGTGCGATTCATTGGCAACCGCTCATCAGGCAAGATGGGCATCGCCCTGGCAGGGGAGGCCGCTCGCCGCGGTGCTGCGGTCAAGCTTGTGCTGGGACCGACATCGCTCGATGTCCCCCGCGGCGTGGAGTGCGTGCGCGTGCAGACCGCCGCTGAAATGCTGCAGGCAGCGCTCAGCGCCTTCCAGACGGCCGATGCGGCAATTTGTGCGGCCGCCGTCGCCGACTATACCCCCGCCACCCCTGCGGACCATAAGCTCAAAAAGGCCAACGAACGCCTGGATCGCATCGAGCTTGTCGAAACGGTCGATATTTTGGCCGAGCTCTCGCGCCAGAAGGGCGAGCGGTGCGTAATCGGATTTGCGGCCGAGACCGATAACGTTGTCGAGTACGCCGAGCGCAAATTGGCCCGCAAGGGCTGCGATGCCATTATCGCCAACGATGTCTCGCGCGCCGATTCGGGCTTTGGAACCGACACTAACAAGGCCTGGATTGTGAGCACAACGGGTACGCAAGAACTTCCCGTGCTAACAAAACCCCAGCTCGCAGATACAATTTTGGACTTGCTTCAAAATTTATAAAAAAGTTCTTGCACAAGTCTAAAGTTTCGGGTTAATATACTCCCTGTTGCGAGCGAGAGCAGAGCAACAAACATTAGCTTCGGGACGTGGCGCAGCTTGGTAGCGCACTTGACTGGGGGTCAAGGGGTCGCTGGTTCGAATCCAGTCGTCCCGACCAGAAGTTTGCAGGTCAGGCACCTAGTGCCTGACCTTTTTTGTTTTAAGCAATTGCTTAATTTTGATTAAGCAACAGGGTGCCAAAAATCTACCTGCGCGATAATCGCTTTTCGCGGTTACTTGCGCGTTTTGCACGCGCTTGAGCCGATTTATTAACGCGACATGAATCTACATACGCGTAGCTGGTATACAGACGAGTACAGGCTGTATTTATCGCGGCGATTTACGCAGATATGGCGACTGTAACGAACTAGTGTGTCGCTGTATTTATTCCAGCAGTTCACTTGATCTGTGGACAAGTGAGCGGTTACAACAAAACGCCAACCAGGATGGACTCCATACGAGGATGCCGCAAAGGTAATGGCGGGGAAGTGCGGCAGGCGCTCTGAGAGCCGCTGTATGCCCCCATTTCTCCTCAACCCGATTACCTGTACAATGAACCTCGAATTGTTTGAGTAATCGCCAAAAGAAAAGCCCTCGCAGGATTGCGAGGGCTTTGCGATGAAAGAGATCAGAAGCAGAAAGCGGGGAGGACATAAAACGAGTCCGTCGCGCTGTAGCTGTAGCAAATACCGCCGCTTTGAACATAGCGAAAGGATGTGGAGCTGCGCGGTCTCACGGAACGAGTCCAGTGGCTATAGCCTGATGCACCGGAATAGTTCGACCTCGTCACGCCCTTGGATTTGTAGCACTCGTACTGGATGCCGTCAGATTGCATATCCCCGTATACTTCGGTTGCCGAGAGCAGAAAAACCTTGTCGGTCGTCGCCGAGGGGGCACCGCCCCCGTTACCGCCAACGTTATCGGTTGTCTTTGTGACGGGTTTCACCTTTGACTGGAGCTCGCTGGGCAGGAGCAACCAGAGGTCACCGCTGTTGAGGCGGGTACGGAGCTCGGACTTATCCCAACCACCGGCATTGGTGTCCGTAGCGTTCATTCTCTGGCTACCCAAGGCAGAGTTGGTCGCCTCGAACGTCAAGCCTGCCATGCCGCTACCATCGGCCAAGTCGTCGTGGTTGATGCCGATGATACGGTACTCGAGCGTCTTGCCATTGGTCAGCTTCATCGAGAACTTGGTGCCGGCATCCATGGCGGCCTTGGCCTTGGCGTAGGCGATAGACGATGTACCGTTCTTGGCAATGTCTTTGGCAACCGCCTCCTGCTCGTCGAGGGTCCAGTCCTTCGCGTCCTTGGCGATGGCCACCTGGACGGCCGCGGAATCGGCGCCTGCGGAGCCGCCACCGGACGCGCCTCCCTCGACGCCGCCGACCGTCCCATTGTTCACCGTGTTGCCGACCAGGTTGGACTGGTTTCGGATGGCTCCGGCCACGCCGGGTCCCGCGAACACGATGACCAGGCCGATGACGGCAATGATCAGGACGTACTCGATAATTGATTGCCTTCGGAAGCGGGTCGTTTCAGGAGCGACCCCCCCCCGAAGGTTAATTGCCGCTGCATGCATATACGGCTCCCTTCACTCGGGGTTTGCAATACGAGCCGAGCGTAGGGCTATTCCAAGTATTTGCAACGGTCTTGACGCTGCGGCAACGATGACGGCAGGGGAGAAAGTCATGCGCTATTAGCGCGGCTATAACGTCCGCTTCGAATGCCGACCGTATTCATATCGAGGCAGCCATTTCATACCTTCAGAAAGACAACTGAAAGCCGCAAAAAAGCGGGACCCGGCTATAAGCCGAACCCCGCCCAAGAGAAGCCTTTAGAGCCGAGACAGACAACGCGTGTGGACAATCACTCAGCCTCCACCGCCATGCGCACGACCTCTTCCATCGGGTAGCGAGTGCCGCCGTCCCCGTCCAAAGCCTCGTTGTAGGCCTCGATGTCCGCCATGTCCTCAGCCTTCTCGAACGCGGCCCTTCTCACGAACTCGGAAAAGGTCATGCCCGTGGCGTCCGCATGGCCCTGAATCAAGGCCATTTCGCCCTCATCGAACTTGACCGCGATCTCGCGCATCGCCATGGTCGCTCCCGTAAACGCCGTCATCGAAGTGAATCCATTATCCACCCACCGTATACGCCCCGAACTCGAAACACCAAGCAGGATGGACTCTATACGAGGACGCAGCAGAGGTAATGGCGGGGGAGTGCGGCAGGCGCTCTGAGAGCCGCTGTATGACCCCATTTCTCTTCAATCCGACTACCCGTGCCATGAACCTGAAGCCGTTCGTTCGGTCGCCAAAAGAAAGCACGCGCGGGGTAACGCGGGCTTTGCGCTAGACAAGCTAGAAGCACCAGGCGGGGGAGACGCAAAACCAGCCCGGCGCGGAGTTGCTGTCCGACGGATTGCCGCTGCTGTCGACATGGAGGAAGCCCTTCGAGGCGTTCGGAAACACCGAACGCTCCCACCAACCGCTGCCAATGGCAATGGCAGAGTTGGGATTATAGTTCTCCGTCACCTTGCCTTTGAAGGCCTCGTACTGGGTGCCCTCGGAGGAAGTCCAGGGATAGGATGCCCAATAGGAGGTGGGGGGCGATCTCAGAGTAGCTGAGCAGGAACAGCTTGTCCGAGGTAGCCGTCACGGCGGCGTTCTTGTTCTCATCACCGCCCCCGACATTGTTCGATAGCTTTTTGACGGCCTTCACCTTGGACTGGAAATCGGAGGGCATCAGATTCCAGATCTTGCCGGAGTTCATTTTCTGACGGAGTTCAGACTTCTCCCAACCGCCGGCGTTGGTGTCAATCGCGTTCATGGGGGACCAAATGCCCGTCGTGGTGGTGAGGAACGTGAGGCCCGCCTTGCCGGATCCGCCTGCAGGGTCATCATGATTGATGCCGATAATGCGGTAAGTCAGCGTCTTGCCATCGGTGAGCTTCATCGAGAACTCGGTGCCGGCATCCATCGCGGCCTTCGCCTTGGCGTAGGCGGGCGACGCCTCGCCCTTGGCGGCGATGTCCTCGGCAACTGCCTTCTGCTCACCGAGGGTCCAGTCCTTCGCGTGTCCTTCGCGTCCTTGGCGAGCGCCGCCTGGACGGTCGCGGAACCCGCGCCGTTACCGCTGCCGGAACCGCTCGGTTCCCAAGTCCCACCTGCTGTCCCGTTTACCAATACTCCCGCCACCGTGTTGAACTGGTTCCTGATTGCCGACGAGACCCAAGGGCCGGCTATCATCACAACCAGGACGATAATCGCGATGACCAGAACGTACTCGATGGCTCCTTGGCCTCGGAGGCGGGTATTCCTAGGAGATACCCACCCCCCGAAGGTTAATTGCCGCTGCATGCATATGCGACACTCCCTTCGCATGGGGATTGATATTGCATGCAGAGCGTACGTTAAATCGAACCGACTAGCCCGTAACGTGCCGCTGAGGCAACGGCGGCACGGGTGCCCGCGCCACATAAACTGCTTGCCGTTTTGTTTCTTCAGACCTACTGCCACGCCTTCGGGAGGATAACGCCGGGGGCGCAGTGATTGAAGTCACTATGATTGGCATAGGTTGGGACATTCCAATCGGAACAGTCGAGGTTTAGATTTTTGCAATAGCTAAACATGCCGAGCATATCCATAACATCTGAGGTCTTCCACCCTGGTCCAAATTTCACGCTTTTCAGCGAACTGTCGGTGGGAAAAAGGAGACGTAAATCGCCGGCTTTCCGCGTCGACCATCCGGAGATGTCAATCTCCTCGACCTTGTAAAGGTTTTTGAGCGCCGAGTCGAATTCGACGACCGAGGACGTATCCCAGCTTGAAATACTGAAGGAAGTCGCATTGCCGCAATACGCGAATGCGTGCTGCAGATTTGTGCAGTTCGACATGTCGAACTTTGCCAGATCAAAGCTCTTGCAGTTCTCCATGTACTGAAAGCAAAATGCCAACGAGTGGATTTCCATGCCATCGTCAATGGCCTTTACGGCCACGATATTATTTCTGTTAGGCCACCAGGGGGCAGTCGTCTTGCCGTCGTTTCCCACGGTCGCGGTGGCGTATCCATTTTCGAACCCCGTATACACCGCCGTCACGCGGCGGCTGTTGAGCATGTCACCGACTCTGGGGACCCCGCGGCGCTTGTAGAACATGAGGCTGTGGTCGTCCTCCGAGTACACGGCGAACGCTATCCCGTGAACGGGGTCCACGATGTCGGCGTCGGTCAACGACCCGTTGCCGCCGCCCGTGCCGCCCGACTCCCAGCTCCCCTTTGAGATTCCGTTGCCGAGCGTCCCCGCCACCGTGTTGAACTGGTTTGTGATCGCCGACGAGACCCACGGTCCCGCGATCAGCACCACCAGGACGATGATCGCGATGATCAGTACGTACTCGACTGTCGACTGCCCCTTCGGGCGGCGGGTAAATCTGGGAGATACCCCCCGAAAGGAATTTCCGCTGCATGCATGTGCGGCTCCTCTCGGATTGCTTTGGCTGATGCTGCAGAGGATAGACGCGATTACTAAGGATGAGTCAACAATGCCGCAGCGGCATTCACACTAAGAGGGTAAGGCGTTCGGAGTGACATCCCGTTCCAAAACGTATACTTGATTTAAGGCGGAGTGGAATGTGGGCGCGCAAGGAGATGCGGAATCGATGAGAGCCTCAAAAAAATTACTGCAGTGTTA
>URPJ01000024.1 GCA_900549745.1 uncultured Collinsella sp.
AGGCCCTCGCGGCCTAGTCGCTATTTAGGGCGTCCAAGATTTGGGGCGCAGTTCAAAATGGCGAGGCGGGCTTGCGGGGTGCCGCCGTCCTCGTAGCGCGCCTCGAGCATATCGGCCTGCTCTACGACTTGACGCGCATAGCCCAAAAGCTCGGTGCCGTCGTTGGTGAGCGTGACGCCGCGGCTGGAGCGCGTAAAGATCTCCAGATGGAGTTCCTGTTCCAGGCTTTTGACGGCGTTTGAGATGTTGGACTGAGCGGTATAGAGGCGCTGAGCTGCGGCGTTGATTGAGCCGGACTCTGCCACGGCAATCAGAAAACGAAGCTGCTGAAGGGTCATCGACGCCATCCTTTCGATTGCTATCTATAAAACCGATAACAGGTTAGCGCTTTTAAGTGATTGACCGAGCGAAACAATGCTCGTACTATTCAAAACACACAAAGGCGGTAGGTAATTAAACCGACCACGGAACCGGGATGCGAAAGGAGGCCCGCATATGAATTGCTTACCAAGACGAATGCCGGGCTCCTGTTTGCGCCCGTTGGCGTGATCAGGAGACAGCGACTTACTTCTCTCTAATTTGTTTACTTTTGTTCGATCAAGGAGATCATCATGAGCCAGTTCATCAACAACCCCGAGCACACCTTTGGTTTCGATACCCTGCAGCTTCACGTTGGCCAGGAGAGCGCCGATCCCGCATCCGACTCCCGCGCCGTGCCTATCTACCAGACCACGAGCTATGTGTTCCGCAACTCCCAGCACGCCGCCGACCGCTTTGGCCTTGCCGATGTTGGTAACATCTACGGCCGTCTGACCAACTCCACCCAGGGCGTCTTCGAGGACCGTATCGCCGCACTCGAGGGTGGCGTGGCAGGTCTCGCCGTCGCCTCCGGTGCTGCTGCCATCACCTATACCCTGCAGGCTCTTGCCCAGGCCGGTGACCACGTGGTTGCCCAGAAGACCATCTACGGTGGCTCCTACAACCTGCTGGAGCATACGCTCTCCCAGTTTGGCGTCGAGACCACGTTTGTCGACGCTCATAACCTGGACGAGGTCGAGGGCGCCATCAAGGACAACACCACGGTCATCTATCTCGAGACGCTCGGCAACCCCAACTCCGACATCCCCAACATCGACGCCATCTCCGAGATCGCCAAGAAGCACGGTCTGCCGGTTGTCGTCGACAACACTTTCGGCACCCCGTATCTGTTCCGCCCGCTGGAGCATGGTGCCAACATCGTCGTCCACTCCGCAACCAAGTTCATCGGCGGCCACGGCACCTCGCTGGGCGGCGTGATCGTCGACGGCGGTAACTTCGATTGGAAGGCGAGCGGAAAGTACGCGCAGATCGCCGAGCCCAACCCCTCCTACCATGGCGTCTCGTTTGCCGAGGCTGCCGGTCCCGCCGCCTTCGCAACCTATGTCCGCGCCATCCTGCTGCGTGACGAGGGCGCCTGCATCAGCCCGTTCAACGCCTGGGTCCTGCTCCAGGGCACCGAGACTCTGTCGCTGCGCGTTGACCGTCATGTCGAGAACACCAAGAAGGTCGTTGAGTTCCTGGCTGGTGACAGCCATGTTGCCAAGGTGAATCACCCGAGCCTGCCTGAGCACCCCGATCACGAGCTCTATCAGAAGTACTTCCCCAACGGCGGTGCCTCGATCTTTACCTTTGAGATTAAGGGTGGCCAGGAGGCAGCTTGGAAGTTCATTGATCATCTGCAGGTGTTCTCGCTGCTCGCCAACGTGGCCGACGTCAAGTCGCTCGTCGTGCACCCGGCTACCACCACGCACTCCCAGCTGTCTGCCGAGGAGCTCGCCGAGCAGAACATCACGCCCTCCACGATCCGTCTTTCCATCGGTACCGAGAATGCCGAGGATATCATTTGGGATCTGAAGCAGGCCTTCGCCGCGCTGGACGAGTAAGGCGACTTGTGCAAGGACCCCTTGCGACTCGATAGGTATAACTGTATAAAATGCCTGCTCAAGGCGCCTGTGCGAACAATGGTTGCACAGGCGCCTTTTTTGCATAGAGAGGGCGCAAAAACAGGGTTTTTGACACGCTTTATGCATTCGAGTTGTGGAAAACTCCTGTTGAGAGGATGTGAGTTTTACGCAATTGACGTGCGCCTTTTAAGTAAAACCGCAGGTCGCGATTTGCTCGGGGTACTATGCAGCGCGATCGAATCACACGCAGCTCAAACGCAGCAAAAACGCACTACGGAGGTTTCCAGCTACATGAGGATTGATTCACGAAAACCGAAAGCCGCCGCCCTTTCCGCCGCTCTGACCGTGGCACTTTTGGCGGGCGCCGGTGCAACTGATGCCCACGCCGCAACACTGTCCGATACGGTTGGATCTACGCCGTCCGAGACGACGCTGGTGCAGCCCGTTGACTATCGCGGCGATGGTTATGGTTCCATGCAGGAGTGGAACGCCTCGATGGAGGCCAAGCGCGATTCCCTGGAGATGCGCGCTCAGATCATCATGAACATGTACGGTGACTATGCCACCGATGACGAGCGCGCTGTGCTGCAGGGCTGTATCGATGGCGCGGGCAGCCTGTTGACGATGGGGGAGGTCGATGCGAAGTCGACCGAGCTCGATGAGCTGCGCACTGCGCTTGAGGATGCCAAGCGCGAAGCGCTCGAGGCTGCTGCCGCCGAGGCGGAGGCTGCCGAGGCCGCCCAGGCTTCGTACTACAACGCCGGTTACACTTCGTCCTACGCGTCTGCCGCGTCCTGCGCGAACGGATCGGGCCTGACGCGCTCTGCGGGTGTCAATAACTACAACGGGCGCCGCGAGACCTATTACAGCAGCAATGTGCTTTATCACTATCGCACGGGCGAATGGACTCAGGATTCTGAGGGCTTTTGGCGCGATTCCGACGGCTATTACGTTGTTGCCGCGGGCGATATGGCCCAGGGCTCGACCTTTACGGGCTCCAAGGGTGATTGCAAGGTCTATGACTCCGGCTGCGCTGCCGGAACCACCGATTACTACACCGGTTGGTAATTTTTCTGCATCACGGATATTTGGCGGACGGGCGTCTTTACCGAGCTTTAGGGCAACGTAAGGACGTCCGTTCTATGTATGCGTTTGAGTTAACAGAGCCCTTACCGTGGCGGTACGCTGGGCGTATGGATGCGGGGCACACTGGTTCTTGAGAAATAAGGTCTTTCTCTTGGAGGAAGTGGTCTTGTGAATGCTCGAGATATCGCCGTTGCCGCCGTCGCGTTGATGCTTGGCTGCCTTGGTCCCACGGCCGCGCTCGTCGCGGGCATTCAGGGGACATGCGGGGCTGCTCCTATCGTGGTCGGCGCGCTGATCGCGGCCACGCTGCTGGGAAGTGCAGGTGTAGTCCTTTGTCGCGACGATGAGGACGAGGTTCCGGAGTCGCAACGCTAGCTGTTGTGAGATTGACCGCCGGTCATAGACGAAGATGAAAGCCGCCGTAAGGGGAGTGCTCCTTGCGGCGGTTTTGCTGCTAAGGCTGTTGAATGCGGCGCGTTGGCGTTACCAGCTTGCCTCGATATCGCGAATGCGCTGATAGAGCCATTCGTTCTGCGGAACCTGGATATCGTGCTTGGCCGCGAGGCGGCGGACGGTGCCCGCGAACTCCTCGACCTCTGTTTTGCGCTGCGCGATGCGGTCCTGAGCCATTGAGGGCATACCGGCGGGGTCGATTCCCTCGATGAGGTGCACCATTTGCGTCAGGTCTGCTTCGGTCAGCTCAACGCCCTCGGCGTTGGCAACCGCAAGCGTCTCGCGCATGGCGGAGACAAAACAGCGGCGCTGCTCGGAGCCCGGCTCCGTGGCGCTTCCGTAGGTCCCGCCGTAGGCCATGCAGGTCTGGTTGATGCCGTCGTTGAGCATGAGTTTGGCCCACATGCGGTGCGCAATATCGCGCTCGACGGTATGGGCGATGCCGCAGCGCGTGTAGAGCCCGTCGATAGCGGCGACGGTCGCGGGGTCCGTGCCGGCCGCCGCGCCAAAGCGGATCTCGCCCGCATTGGTAAAGGTGAGCGCGCCGTTGAGGAACACGGCGTCCATGCCCTGGCAGATACCCAGGACGGTATGCTCCCAGCCAAAGCGTTCGGCAATCTTTTGCTCGCTCGTAATGCCGTTGCATAGCGAGGCGATGAGCGTGTTGGGTCCCACGACGCGCTCCATAGTCTTGAGTGCTTGGTCGAGACCGGTGGTCTTGACTGTCAGGATGACCAGATCGGCGGGCGTCGCCTCGCTGGCGCGGACGGACGTGAGATCGCAGGGCTTGCCGTTGACAGTGAGCGCATCGCCCGCGTGACGCTCAAAACGGGTGTCATCCATGATGTATTCGACGGCGTCGTTGCCGAGCGCCCGGGCGATCATGCTGCCGTAGAGCAGGCCGACGCCGCCCTTGCCGATAAAGGCGACCTTGTTGATCTGCATGTGAATCATCTCCCCATGTAAAAGGCGCCCGCGTAAGGGGCGCCTGATGGATTGTATGCTGCCAGGGTGATTGGTGGGTGCGCGGGGCGGCTGTTATAAAAAAGAAACGTTTGCCTGGACGCTACGCTGCAGGGCAGACCGCAAAGACATGCGCGTGGTCATGCCCGGCTCCTTTCATCGGGCTTTTTGCTGATGTTAAAGCGGTGCCGTGACAGCTCGATTTCTGCTGCGTTACGATACGTTCTCGATTGCGATTCCACGATGTTTCGGCTGCGTGACCATTGTGTTTCGCCTTGCCGGGGCGCTGATGGCGAAGGGAGGGGCCGTGCAATATCGCGTTGACCCCAAAAGCGGCAACCGTATCTCGGCGTTGGGTCTGGGCTGCATGAGGTTTCCCGGTGCGCCGGGACGTCCGGATGCGAAGACAGCCGATGCCATCATTTCCCGTGCGGTGGAGCAGGGGGTTAATTATCTGGACACCGCGTATCTCTATCCCGGTAACGAGGCGTGCGTGGGCGCCTCGCTTGAGCGCTTGGGGCTGCGTGACCGGGTGTTGCTGGCGACCAAGTTGCCGCATACTTCGTGCAAGTGCGCGGAGGATTTCGACCGGTTCTTCGATGAGCAACTGCGGCGCCTGCGGACCGACCATATCGACTATTACCTCATGCATAACATTACCTCGCCCGCCCAGTGGGAACGTGTGGTGGCGTTGGGCATTGAGGACTGGATCGCGTGTCAAAAGGCGGCGGGGCGCATTCGCCAGATTGGTTTTTCGTACCACGGCAGCGCGGTGGATTTCCTGACGATGCTTGACGCATATGACTGGGATTTTTGCCAGATACAGTACAACTATGCCGGCGAGCGTTACCAAGCGGGAACGGCAGGACTCATGGCGGCTGCGGAGCGCGGGCTCGCGGTGTTTGTGATGGAGCCGCTGCTGGGCGGGCGTTTAGCGGGCAAGCTGCCGCCACGGGCCCGCGCTGTGCTCGATAGTGCCCGTGACCCGCATTTGCGCACTCCTGCCGCCTGGGGTCTTTCGTGGGTGTGGAATCATCCTCAGGTGACGATGCTGCTTTCGGGTATGACCGATATCGCGCAGGTGGATGAGAATTCGTCACTGGCAGACCTCGCGTTGCCGAATTCGATGACTGCCAACCAGCTCGACACGATTGCGCGCGTGTTGATGGAGTTTGAGAAATCGAACCGTGTGCCCTGCACGGGATGCGGCTACTGCATGCCATGCCCCAAGGGTATCAACATTCCCGGCTGCTTTGCCGCCTACAACGCGAGCTATGCGCACAGCTGGTTTACGGGGCTGTCGCAATACTTTACGGCGAGTGCGGTGCGCACGAGCGAGCCCAAGCTCGTGAGCAATTGCGTCAAGTGCGGCAAATGCGCGCGCCACTGCCCACAGCACATCGATATTCCCGAGCGTCTCGACGATGTGCGCCGACGTTTCCAGCCTGGTCCCGTGACGGCGGTGCTTAAGGCCTTCGGCAAAACGCGCTCCTCATGACCCTTTTATAACTTGCGGTGGAATAGTTCCTGTTTGCGGCAGAATAGGGGCCAAACAGGAACTATTTCACCGCAACTGAAGGGGGCTGTCGTGGGTCATCGGGATTCATGTGATGATTTGCGTGAGGTTTGTTGGGGCGTTTTGGGCGCTGGACACATTTCGCATCGATTTGCATCGTCGCTCAAGGAGGTGGACGGGGCACGGCTTGTGGCTGCCGCCGGCCGCACTCCTTCGCATGTTGAGGAGTTTTGCAGGGCGTTTTCGATTGATGCCGCGCACAGTTATGCCACGGCTGACGATAGCGGCGATGTGGCTTATGATGCGCTGATTGCCGACCCCGATGTCGACGCAATCTACTTGGCTCTTCCACATGGCATGCATGCGCATTGGGTCTGTCGGGCACTGCGCGCGGGAAAGGCCGTGCTGTGCGAAAAGCCGGCCGTTTTGAGTGAGGAAGAGGCTCTCTCGATTGCCTCCACCTCTCGTGAGCGCGGCGTGCTGTTTATGGAGGCGATGAAGAATCGGTTTTGCCCGATGCGCACTCGCGTGAAGGACTTGCTTGCGTCGGGTGAGCTTGGCCGTATTGTCTCGATTGAAAGCGTGCAAAAGCTCGATTACGGCGAGCCTCCTTCGGGCTATCTGCTTGATTCGTTGCAGGGCGGCTGTCTATATGACATGGGCTGCTATGCGGTCGGTTGGTTTGAGGATTTGCTCGCGGGCGCGTGCGAGGTTTCATCCCGTGAAGTTCGCTGGCGTGACGTATCAGGCGGCCGCGTCGATTGGGCCGACGAGATCCGTATGAGCGTCGGCGGTATACCCATTCATATGGTGTGCGACGGCAAAGCAACATATGAAAGCCGCTTAACGATTGTCTGTGAGCGAGGCTCGTTGGAAATCGAGCGTCTCCATCGCCCCGAGCTCGCCCATGTGAAGTATTCCGACGGTCGAACGCTCGAAATAAATGCCCCGTTTGAGATCGATGATTTCTACGGCGAAATCCAGCATGCGACCCAGCTCATCCGGGCGGTGAAACTCGAGAGTCCCGTCATGCCCCTTGCCGCCACGCAGCGCTGCGCGCGCATTATCGATGCGATTCGCTTGAAACTTTAGTGCGTGGGGGCATGGCGCCAGCGCCTGGAATGCCTTGGAGGCCTTTGCCCCTGATGCCCCTTTTATAACTTGCGGTGGAATACGGTCTGTTTGCGCCAAAATAGGGCACCAATAGACCGTATTTCACCGCAACTGATGAGGAGGGAGCTGGAGATGCTGACGATCGGGTGTCATCTTTCGACGACGAAGGGCTATCGGGCGATGGGGGAGACGGCGCTATCCATTGGCGCCAATACCTTTGCATTCTTTACGCGCAACCCGCGCGGCGGCAAGGCGAAAGAACTTGACATGGATGACGTGGCGGCTCTGCGCGAGCTTATGTCGCAAAACGACTTTGGACCGCTGGTGGCGCATGCCCCGTATACCTACAACCCCTGTTCTGCCAAAGAGCGGGCGCGCGAGTTCGCCTTGGAGGCTATGGCAGAGGACCTGCGGCGCATGGAGGCGCTGCCCGGCAACTACTACAACTTCCATCCCGGTGCGCATGTGGGGCAGGGCTCCGACGCCGGCATTCAGATGATTGTCGACGCCCTGTGTCAGGTGATGTTTGAGGGCCAGCAGACGACGGTGCTGCTCGAGACCATGTCGGGCAAGGGCACCGAGGTGGGCCGCAGCTTTGAGGAACTGGCGCTCATCATTGAGGGTGTTGCCGGCAAACGCCCCGAGCTGTCGGCCAAGCTGGGCGTTTGCCTAGACACCTGCCATGTGAGCGATGCCGGCTACGACATCATCCATGATCTGGACGGCGTACTCGACGAGTTCGACCGCGTGGTGGGTATCGATCGCTTGCATGCCGTACACATCAACGATTCGAAGAACTCTTGTGGCGCCCATAAAGATCGTCACGAGTGCATCGGCAAGGGATACCTTGGCAGTGAGGAATTTGGTGGAGGTATGCAGGTTATGCAGAATATTGTATCGAATGGCCACTTGCGTTCGCTGTCGTTTATTTTGGAGACTCCGAACGAACTTGCAGGTTATGCAGCTGAAATTAGACTATTAAGGTCATTGCAGCAGTAATGACTGTCACAAAGTAGAGTATTCCATTCACGTTATGGGTTTGTTTCAATCAGTTTTCTCATTGCAGATTCGTAATTCCGGGTGCATAATAGCCAACAGTTTTTGCAGACCTCTGAATCAAACGAGGTCACCGGAAGGAGACTGATTATGAAGCTGAAGAAGCTTGGCGCATTTGCCGCCACGGGTGCTATGGCGCTCGCCCTTGCTCTGACGGGCTGCGGTTCGTCCAACGCCACCTCTGGTTCTGATGCCGGTTCCAGCAGCTCTGACGACGCTAAGGTCGAGAAGGTCGACGGCTCCAAGGAGTACGCGCTCGTCAAGGACGGCACGCTGACCGTCGGCACCTCTGCCGAGTACGCGCCGTTTGAGTACAAGGATGACAACGGCGACTACCAGGGCTTTGACCTTGAGCTCATCAAGGCTATCGGTGACAAGCTGGGCCTGGATGTCGAGTACGTCAACAATGACTTTGACACGCTGGTTCCGGGTGTCGCTTCGGGCGCCAAGTACGACGTCTCCATCGCGGCTATCACCGACACGCCCGAGCGTGAGAAGGAAGTCACTTTCTCCGATTCCTACTACATGGACGATCAGGCTATCGTGACCAAGGTCGATAACACCGACATCACGGCCGACAACTACAGCGAGAAGCTCAACAACGCCGACGCTACCATCATCGTTCAGTCTGGCTCGACCGCCGAGTCTTTTGCCCAGGAGAACTTCCCCAAGGCCAAGATCGTCCCCTACAAGGACGCTACCGAGTGCTTCAGCGCCCTGCAGTCCGATAAGGGCGACGCCGTAGTCACCAACCGCTCCGTTGCCAGCCAGCTGACCGCCGAGCAGTTCAACACCTGCCAGACCATTAAGCAGATCAGCACCGGCGAGGAGTACGCCATCGCCATCAACCAGGGTAACACCAAGCTCAAGGAAGACATCAACCAGGCCATCAAGGACCTGACCGACGACGGTACCATTGACGCCCTCATGGCTAAGTACAACATCAAGTAAAATAGCTACTTGATTGCTCGCGGGCCCTTTCCGTTTTGGCGGAGAGGGCCTTTGCGCTTCTCTTGACGGAGAGTATTTCCGTCTCGTTTTGCCGGCAACTTCTACGATAGGAGCCACCTTGTCTCGACTGAACAAAGGGGCCGCGGAGCAGCGTTTTCCACTGCCCGCCTTGCTCCAAAAGCTAGCCTGCGCCATGGCCGTGGCGCTCGCGCTGGTGTGCGCAGGGGCATATGCGCCCACGACCGCCCAGGCGCTTGAGACCGCAAAGATTACCGCCCGACCCAACACTGGTTCGGGCAGCGCTGTGGTCGGCGGTACCGAGACGCGCATTACCTGGGAGGTCCAGGCCGATGCCGACGAGGAGCTGAGCGGTCTTTCGCTGACGTTTGTCGACGGCACGACGTTTGGTACCGATGACACGCGATTGACGATGCTCTCGGGCGAGGACCTCATGGATCGTACGCCCATGAAGCCCACGTGCAAGGCTGACGGCCAGACGCTCAAGATCGACTTTGGCGAGACGGCGCCTGCCGGCGGCTTTTTCCGTGTCGAGGTTTACGGCGTGACCTTCCCCGTCGAGGGCGGCGATGAGGCCTTTAGCGGCACCTGCACTTTGGCCGATGGCTCGACCAAGAAGATCTCCAAGATTCCGTCGGTGGAGATCAAGGGCGTGACGGCATTCGATAACTTCCTGGCCGATCTTAAGGAGCAGCCGTGGGTCGAGGCCTGGAACTCCAATATGTTCCTGCGCCTGTTCTTAAACCCGGTCATTTTGGTCCAAAGCCTGCCGATCGTCTTTAAGGGCTTCCTTATGTCGCTCTCGATCGTGCTTGTGGCGTTTCCGCTGGCAATTCCCTTTGGCTTTGCCTTGTCGCTCATGCGCATCTCCAAGTCGCGCATCCTGCGCTGCCTCGCCGGCATCTATGTGAATATCATCCGCGGTACGCCGGCGTTCCTGCAGATCTATATCGCGTTCTTCGGTCTGCCGTTGGCCGGCGTCAAGGTTGATGACTACGTGCTTGGCGTTATCGTCATGGCCATGAACTCGTCTGCGTACCTGTGCGAGATTTTCCGTGCCGGTATTCAGTCGATCCCCAAGGGCCAGAACGAGGCTGCTCGCTCGCTGGGCATGAATGCCTTCCAGACACTGCTCTACGTTATGATTCCGCAGACGTTCCGCAATGTTTTGCCTACGCTGACCAGCGAGTTTATCTTGCTTTACAAGGATACGTCGCTGCTTGCGGCCGTGGGCGTGGTCGAGATCGTCATGAACGCCCGTACCATCGTGGCCACGACGGGCTCCATTACACCGTACGTGGTTGCCGCCCTGTTCTATCTGGTCATCACCCTGCCGCTCGCTCGCTTGGTGAGCGGTCTTGAGGCGAGGCTTTTGGGCACGGCCGAGACCAAGAAGAAGCGTCCCGCCAAGAGCGCCGGACAGGTTGTCGCGACGCCTGCCGATCACATCGCCGGTCTGTAAGGAGGTCCTATCATGAGCGAAACCAATAACTCGAACGAGGTCGTCGTCAGCATCAAGAACCTCCAGAAGGCCTTTGGCGACAACGTGGTCCTGCGCGATATCGATCTGGATGTGCATAAGGGCGAGGTCGTTGTGGTCTTGGGCCCCTCGGGCTCGGGCAAGTCGACGATGCTTCGCTGCATCAATCGTCTGGAGCATCCCACGAGCGGCTCGATTATCGTCGAGGGTGTGGACGTGTGCGCCAAAGGCGTCGACCTTAACAAGGTGCGCACGCATCTGGGTATGGTGTTCCAGCAGTTCAATTTGTTCCCGCACCTCTCAGTCAAAAAGAACGTCATGCTCGCGCAGCAGAAGGTGCTCAAGCGCAGCAAGGAAGAGGCCGAGAAGATCGCCGTCGAGGAGCTGACCAAGGTCGGTCTTGCCGAGCGTATCGACTTTATGCCGAGTCAGCTTTCGGGCGGCCAGCAGCAGCGCGTTGCCATCGCCCGCGCCCTGTCGATGAACCCGCACGTCATGCTCTTTGACGAGGCTACCTCGGCGCTCGACCCTGAGCTCGTGCGCGACGTCTTGGGCGTCATGCGCGACCTGGCGCGCGACGGTATGACCATGATCGTCGTGACGCACGAGATGGGCTTTGCTCGCGATGTCGCCGACCGCGTCGTCTTTATGGACGGCGGCGTCATTGTGGAAGAGGGTACGCCGAGCGAGGTCTTCGACCACCCCAAGAGCGAGCGCACCAAGGCGTTCTTGGGCAATATCTCGTAGCCGGTTGATGTAACTGCCGTTATAAAAGAGCGGGGGCTGGACTTGAATCCAGCCCCCGCTCTTTTGTAGGGATAAGGATGTGCTTTGATGCAGACTCTTTTGGAGGTCCTGGGTTCGTTACGCGAGCTCGGCTCCGAGGGCCTTGCAAGCGGTCTCGCCCTCATCGTCGGGCGCATCGTAGCAAATGACGGAATCGACGACATTGACGCCCGCCTCGTCGGCATCGGCCTTCCAGTTGTCCATCCACTCGCCCTCGGCCCACGAATAAGAGCCAAAGAGGACGACCTTCTTGTCACCGAGGGTCTCCTTGATCTCGTCCCACATAGGCTGGAACTCGTCATACTCAAGCTCCTCGGAACCCATGGCGGGGCAGCCGAAGGCAATGGCGTCATAGTTGGCGGCCTTGTCGGCGGAGAAGTCGGCGCAGGAGATGACCTCTGCCTCGGCGCCGGCACCGGTTGCGCCCTCGGCAACGAAGTTTGCCATGGCCTCGGTGTTGCCTGTACCGCTCCAGTAGACGACTGCGATCTTGCTCATATGTTTTCCTTTCGGTTGCGCGGCGTGCGGCCGCGTTTTGTATGCTCTATCGGGTTGCCTGGACAAGTTGTTCCAGGGTGCAGCCCTGTTGATAGATGTAGGTAAGGTATTGCGTGCATGCACGATAGGAATCGAAGGTCGTGAGCGCCTGCTCAACGTTTGTGTATACCTTCCATGCGCCAAAGACCTTATAGTTTTCGCCGTGCTGGACGATAAACTGATGGACATCTTCGTAGGGATAGCCCAAAAAATAGCCAATTTCGTGGGGGAACTCGCACATGCACCCCGTATCGCAGTGCCTATTTCGCGCTAGCGCGCAGACGCTGCCGTCATAGGCGCTCTCTGCGGCATTGCTGCTTGCCAGCGTGATGCGCGCGGCGAGATGCACCAGGGATGCGGGCAGGTTGTGGACATCGTAACCTTCGGCGGCTAGCGCCGTCGTGGCACGGGGGTCGGAGAGGTATCGCATAAGGTCCGCAGGGCGATACACATAGATGAGCGCTCCGCAGGGGCGCCAGACCAAAACGCTCATATGGATTCCGAGTGGCTGGAGCTCGCGGTTGCATTGGGCTATGACGGCGAGCAGGCGAGAGCGTCGCTCTTCGATATGGGCGGCGCCGGGTTTTCCGTTTTGGTTGGCGTAAACGCCGGGATAGGTAAAGAGCGAAGCCGGCTTGATACCTGCGAGCGTAGGGGAGCAGTTGCGCACGACAGCCGTTTGGTATGTTGGGATGTCAATGGTTCGAGTCACGATGCTCCTTTCGGGTCCTCAGTTGTTAGCCTAGGAAAACTTATACACGAAAGTAAGCCATGGTCAACAAAAAAGTTTGAAGAGGGAAACTAATTGACCGAACGGACACGATTTTGGGTTAAGATGAGGACACCCCATGGGGGTATCTAGATAGTGTTACTTGGAAGGGGAACGCATGAGTGACTTGCTCAACCCTGCGAATCTCATCGTGCTGGCCGTCATTGCCGTCGGCATGTTTTTTGGACTGCGTCGCATTGCCGCTTCGACACACGGGAAGAGTTGTTGCAGCGATGGTGCGAGCGGCAAGAAGGCCAAAAAGGTTGTTGTGGTGGATACCGATGCATCGCACTATCCCTATAGCGATGAGCTGCTCATCGGCGGCATGAGCTGTGACGGCTGCGCTCAGAACGTAGCCAATGCCCTCAATGCACTGGATGGCGTGTGGGCAACGGTGACGTATGCGGACCACACAGCGCGCGTGCGCTCCAAGCGGCCGGTTGATCGTGATGTCCTCGAGACGGCCGTGAAAGACGCGGGCTACTACGTCATGACGCTGTAAGCGTCGCTCTGGATGCGCTTCCTTGGCTAGGCTCGTCCGCGCAGCTCAACGTCTTGGATATCGTCGAAGTCAATGGCGATGTCTTTGAGCTTGAGCAACTTGAAGGCGGGGAGTACCTCATCGAGGATGCCGGTGCGGGCGCGATAGCCGTACGTATCGTAATAGGTGACTCGAACCAAATCGCCACGTTTGAGACCCTCGAGCTTATGTGAAAGCTCGAGGGCTTTTTCTTCTGTCAATTCGCACTTGGGCTCAACGGTGATCTCCTGCTTGCGTACGAGTTCGTAGTATCCCGTCAACGCGGCAAAGGGCATAAACTGCGCGGCACGGCCGGCACGGACGGCGCCGTTGGCGGTGAGCTTGGGGTCGGCGGATCGACGTCTTCCCTCGGGGTCCGCTAGGCGTTCAAAAGGTGTCGGTGGCCGCATCGGCTGTTGCTGGGACTTAGGCACGATGTCCTCCTACCTGATCGTTGCGTTCGCGCGCGGTGGCGCCAGTGGTAAAGCTTAATCCCTTGACGAGCGCGTTTTTGCCGTACTTGCCCTTTACGGCCAGGACCGCGCGCGCCAGGTCGCGCTCGCGCTCATCCGCCTCGATATCGCTAAATAGGTCGATGGTGGCAAATTCCTCAGGCATGAGGTTGCCAAAGCCCAGGTTGATACGCTTGACCGGTCGTTTGGGATCGACAGTCTGCGCCCAGAGCTCATCGAAATAGCCCATGATCTTCTTAAACGAATTGGTGCGCTCGGGCAGCTTTCGCGAAGCGTTGGAGTGCGCGAAGAGGACGGCATAGCCACCGCGCGGTTTGCCGCCATGCTCTCCCACAAAGATGCCATCGATTGCCTGTGCTTCGCGCACCAGGCGGCGCCGTTCGTCATCGCGCTGGACGGGCTTGGGCGCACGGGGCGCGAGCTCGGGGCCGGTGGTTGCGGTGGGCTCGATGCTCGACGTGCTCGAGCGCAGGTGCCCACATCCGTCCACATATTGCGCTGTGCCGCTGGCGTCGAGGCGGCGTATGTCGGCCCGCTCGCTCGCATAGCCCACAAAGAGCGAGATGCTGTCACAGACCACGTGCTTATCGACTAAGTCCAACACGGCGTTGTCGACCATCTCGCGCAAGACAGTGTAGGCCTGCTCGTAGACATAGCCCTTCGAGAGCACCTGTCCTGTGGTAGTTGAGGTTGCCTGTGGGCGATAGGCTTGGATATCGGCGATGGTTGTCGGCTCGCGTCCAAAGGCGTGGTCGATGAGATACTCGGCATTGACGCCGAGCTCGTCGTAGAGCAGGTTCTCGTCGAGCGCCGCGACGCCCATCAGATCGTAGACGCCGTATTTCTCGAGGCGGGCTGCCACGCCGGGGCCGATGCCCCAGATGTCGGTGATGGGACGATGGGGCCAGATCTCCTTGCGAAAGGTCTCGTCGTCGAGTATGCCGATGCGGCTGGGTACGTGCTTGGCGGTAATGTCGAGCGCTACCTTGGCCTGGAATAGGTTGGGGCCGATGCCGACCGTCGCCGTGATGCCGGTGCGCGCGAGGACCTCGTCGCGCAGCGTGCAGGCGAACCCTTCCGCATCGGTGTGATAGAGGTCCAGATAGGGCGTCACGTCGATAAAGCACTCATCGATGGAGTAGACGTGCACGTCCTGGGGGCTGACGTATTCCAGATAGATGCCGTAGATTTGCGCCGACACCTCCATGTAGTGCTGCATGCGCGGCACGGCTTTAATGTAGTCGATGCCATCGGGAATTTCGAACAGACGGCAGCGATTGTGTATCCCGAGGTCCTTCATGGCCTGCGTGATGGCAAGGCAGATGGTCGTGCGTCCGCGCGATTCGTCGGCAACGACCAGGTTGGTGGTGAGCGGATCGAGCCCACGGTCGACGCACTCGACGCTGGCATAAAACGTCTTGAGGTCGATGCAGATATAGGTGTGCTGCTCGTGCGCCATCCGTGTCCTATCATCAAACACATGTTCTTATCGAATATCTGTTCGATAATACCCTCTCATCCGGACATCGTCAAAACCTGTCAAAAAGGGACTGGTTTGTTTTGGTAGGTATGGTCGTGCGGTTGGATCGGGTTTTAACGCAGCTCTAAAGAGTGCGAAACAGCTCGGAAAACCTTGCTTCGTAGCATGAGCCTAACGATTGATACCGCCTATGCGCACGGAAGGGTTGTGGGAAAGATGGTCAATTATGGGTTTGGTATGCCGACACGCCTTGTTGCGGATGGGGACGTGGCTCGCTGGTGCGGACGATTGGTCGCTCACTACGGTGGCACCAAGGCGCTGGTCGTGCTGGGCGGAGACAAGCATACGCGTGATGAGCTCGTCTCGGCGGCGCTCGGCTCGTTTGATCGAGCTCTGCTCGAGCGCGTGCTTTTTCGCTGCGGCTCGGTTGAGGGTGACGGGGGAGACGAACTGATCGACGAAGCCGTGGCCCTGGCGACCGACGAAGGCGTGGACTTTGTCCTGGCGATTGGCGATGCCGATACTGCTGGCTTTGCGCGCGAGCTCGCGCGTCGCATGGCGGCGCTCGATGCCGGCGAAGACGGCTTTGTGCCTTATGGATGCATTGTCTCGGAGGGCAAGGTGCCTGCTGTCGTGGGCACCGGCGAGGTTCCCGTTTTTGCCATTATCGCGCCCGAACTGCTGGAGGGCATCGGGTCTCCTCTGCGTGAGTTACTCGGTAGCGTCTGCGCCGCGGCCTAATATTTGCCATAAAAGGACGGGTTATTTTTGGTTGGTAAAGCGTTTGACCTGCCAAAATAAGCCTGTCCCTTTTTGATCGGTTGCCGTTTGGGGGCCGATTGGCAACGCTCGCTGATTGTAGTCTTGACCTGCGCTAGAATAGTGGCATCTGAATGTCCGGGCGCATGGAGGCGTGCGCCCGTATGCTGAGGAGGACTCTATGGCAACTGTTGCCGCACCTATCGATGCTACGTCGACTGCCGCTTGGAAGGCACTCGAGGCTCATCAGGAGAAGCTCGAGGCCGAGGGTATCGACCTCAAGGCCTGGTTCGCTGCCGATGCGGAGCGCGTGAACAAGCTGAGCTTTGACGCCGGTGACCTGCACTTCGACCTGTCCAAGAACCTGGTGACCGATGAGACCGTCAAGCTGCTGTGCGATCTTGCCCGCGAGGTGAAGCTCGAGGAGCGCCGCGACGCCATGTTCTCCGGCGAGCACATCAACACCACCGAGGACCGCGCCGTCCTGCACACCGCGCTGCGCCGTCCGGCAAGCGAGAAGGGCCAGCTCATCGTCGACGGCCAGGATGTCGTCGCCGACGTGCACGAGGTCCTCGATCGCATGTATGCCTTCGCCGAGCGCGTGCGCTCCGGTGAGTGGAAGGGCGTTACCGGCAAGAAGATCGAACACCTGGTGTCTATCGGCATCGGCGGCTCCGATCTGGGCCCGGTCATGGCTTACGAGGCCCTGCGTCCCTATGCCGACGCCGGTATCGACTGCCGCTATATCTCCAACATCGACCCCAACGACCAGGCCGAGAAGCTCAAGGGCCTCGATCCCGAGACCACGCTCGTGATCATCGTCTCCAAGACCTTCACCACGCTCGAGACCCTCACCAACGCTCGCGAGGTCAAGACCTGGATGCTCGAGCAGCTCAAGGCTCAGGGCGCCATCGACGGCTCCGATGAGCAGAACGCCGAGGCCGTGGCCAAGCACTTCGTCGCCGTTTCAACCGCACTCGAGAAGGTTGAGGCCTTCGGTATCGACCCCGCCAACGCCTTCGGTTTCTGGAACTGGGTTGGCGGCCGCTATTCCGTTGACTCCGCCGTGGGCCTGTCGCTGATCGTCGTGCTTGGCCCCGAGCGCTTCCAGCAGTTCCTCGAGGGCTTCCACGCCATCGACGAGTACTTCTGCAACACCCCGCTCGAGAACAACGCCGTCGCGCTAATGGGCCTGCTCAACGTTTGGTACGTCAACTTCTTCGGTTCCAAGAGCCACGCCGTGCTGCCGTACTGCCAGTATCTGCACCGTTTCCCGGCCTACCTGCAGCAGCTCACCATGGAGTCCAACGGCAAGCACGTCCGCTGGGACGGCAGCGCCGTGACCTCCGACACCGGTGAGATCTTCTGGGGCGAGCCCGGCACCAACGGCCAGCATGCCTTCTACCAGCTGCTGCACCAGGGCACCGTGGTGGCCCCGGCCGATTTCATCGCCTTTGCCAATACCGCCAACCCTGCGACCGACAGCGGTCAGGACGTGCACGAGCTGTTCCTGGGCAACTTCCTGGCCCAGACCAAGGCGCTCGCCTTTGGTAAGACAGCCGATGAGGTGCGCGCCGAGGGCACGCCCGAGCAGATCGTTCCGGCCCGCTGCTTTGAGGGCAACCGTCCGACGACCTCGATCTTCGGCGACACGCTGACCCCGTTCGCGCTCGGCGAGCTCATCGCCCTGTACGAGCACATCACGTTTGTCGAGGGCACGGTCTGGGGCATCGACTCCTACGACCAGTGGGGCGTTGAGCTGGGCAAGCAGCTTGCCAAGCAGATTACCCCTGCCTTCCACGACGATGCCGCCAAGGCCGAGCAGGACGCTTCGACCCAGGCGCTCATCGAGTTCTATCGCGCGCATCGCAAGTAGTCGCTGCTGTTAACGCATCGCGCCTTATAGTCAGGGGCCCGTATCCTATCGGATGCGGGCCCCTTTGCTTTGCCGTGGTCCCGGGGCGCACGGCCTTTGTGGCTTATAGGACAAAATGTGTGTCCACGTTGGGGGCATCGGCGCAGGTCGATGC
>URPJ01000025.1 GCA_900549745.1 uncultured Collinsella sp.
CCTCGCCGCACGAAGTGCGCAGCGAGGGCTTCTTGCATGTCCGAGGACGCGCCGGGAGGGAACTTGTTCTCTGCCCGGATAGGTAAGACAAATTACGCGACGGTGTAAACCCAGTTGTGCTTGTCCTCGACAGCACCAGACTGGATACCAGTCAGGGTCTCGCGAAGCTTCTTCATCACAGGGCCGATCTCGGTGTATCCAGCCGGGAAGGTCACGGTCTCGTCGGCGCCGTAAACCTTGTTGTCGATTTCGCCAACCGGAGAGATGACGGCAGCGGTGCCGCACAGGCCGCACTCCACAAAGGTGCCGGCCTTGACCTCGGCCCACTCGACGGGGCGCTGGTCAACGGTCATGCCCAGGTCCTGAGCAACCTGAACGAGCGAACGACGGGTGATAGAGGGCAGGATGGAGTCGGTGTGCGACTGCGGAACGACGAGCGTGCCATCCTCTTTCACGAACAGGACGTTGGCGCCACCGGTCTCCTCGACATAGGTGCGGGACTCGGAGTCGAGATACAGGTTCTCGGCATAGCCCTCGCGATGGGCCTCCATCGTGGGCTTAAGGGACATGGCGTAGTTCAGGCCGGCCTTGATGTTGCCGGTGCCGTGCGGTGCAGCACGGTCATACTCGGAAACGCGCAGCTTGACGGGCTTGAGGCCGCCCTTAAAGTACGGACCGACCGGGGTCACGAGAATGCGGAACGTGTACTCAGGAGCGGGAGCCACGCCGATCACGTCACCGGAGCCGATCATAAACGGACGCACGTACAGGGTCGCGCCGGAACCGAAGGGCGGAACCCAGGCGGCGTTGGCAGAAACGACCTGCTTGACGGCCTCAACGAACTTGTCCTTGGGAAACGGGGGCATCTCGAGGCGCTGGGCAGAGTTATACATACGCTCAGCGTTCATGTCGGGACGGAAGCAGACGATGCTGCCGTCCTCGGCGGTGTAGGCCTTCAGGCCCTCAAAGACCTCCTGGCAGTAATGGAAGATACCGCCGCACTCGGAGACATGCAGGGTGTGGTCGGTGGTCAGGCCGCCCTCGTCCCACTCGCCATCCTTCCAATGAGCCTCGTAGCTGTAATCGGTCTTCATGTAGCCAAAGCCGAGGCTACCCCAATCGATATCCTTCTTCTCGACAGTCATATGTCGCTCCTTACATACACAGTTGCATACTCGCGAACCCGCACGCAAGGACCGAGGCCGACCGCGTCGCAACGTCGCACGCCCGGAGCGTAGAGCCGGACGGGACACGCGAGCAGCATCAAAGCCGATGGCACGTCGATTCGCATGCACGAGATTGTACTCCCCGCACGCGTCTGATAAAACGCTTTTCTTTAACTAAGTAAAGTATTTTCATTTGACCGAAGCAAAAAGGCCCGCCACCGTAAGCGGTGACGGGCCTCAACTGTACGGTCTGCGCGCTGGCTCGAGCTAGGCGTTCTATTTACCCAGCTTGGCCTTAACCAGACCGACCACGGTCGGGATGATCGACACGGCAACGATGCCGATAATCAGCAGCTCAAAGTGCTCTTGCACAAAGGGAATGCCGCCAAAGAAGTAGCCCAGCAGCGTAAAGACCGTCGACCAGGTAATGCCGCCCAGCACGTTAAAGACGACAAAGTTGCGCCAGTGCATGCCGCCCATGCCAGCGATAAAGGGCACAAAGGTGCGGATAAACGGGAAGAAGCGACCCAGGAAGATGGCCAGGTGACCCCACTTGTCCAAGAAGTCCTCGGACTTTTTGATGCGCTCGGGCGTCATGGCCTTGACCTTGCCCGAAGCGATGATCTTGCGGCCAAAGAAGTGACCGATCATAAAGTTGCACTGATCGCCCAAAATGGCAGCGGCCCATGCGGTGGCCAGAAGCGCCACGATGTTAAAGCCGCCGTTGTGGGCAAAGAAACCCGAGGCGAACAGCAGCGAATCACCGGGAAGGAACGGGAAGAACACCACGCCCGTCTCGATAAAGATGATCAGGAACACGCAGCCGTAGGCCATAAGCGGGCCGGCGGCGATCCAGCTGGCGATCGCGGTGCGCGGGTCCTTAAGCAGCTCGGCAATAAAATTGATGAAACCCATGAAGTAAAACCTCTCAGTTGTGGGCGCGGATACGTCCAAGTTGACCAGTATACGGTTGCGGTGCCCCCTCGTGCGCAACCCCACAAAAGCATGACTCCATTACCAGCAAGTTTGCATAACTGACACTTGTAGCGCAAAGCCGCCAAGATTGTCCTTTTTAATCCCTAGCGAATCGCTATACTTTATTGAATCGCATTGCCATGGCGCTAAGGGAGGGCGGCCGGTGAGCTTTATCAATACCATTCGCGAGGACATCAAGACCGTCCAGGCGCAGGACCCCGCCGCGCAAAACGGTCTGGTCATCTTTCTTTCCTATCCTGGCCTGCACGCCAAGTGGAACCACGTGCCCGAGCACTGGCTGTGGGAGCACGGTCATCGCTCGCTCGCCCGCGTGCTCTCGCAAATCACCCGCCACATCACCGGCGTCGAGATTCACCCTGCCGCGCAGATTGGCAAGCACTTCTTTATCGACCACGCCATGGGCGTCGTCATCGGCGAGACCACCATTGTGGGCGACAACTGTGTGCTCTACCAGGGCGTCACGCTCGGCGGCACCGGCAACGAGACCGGCAAGCGTCACCCCACCCTGGGCAACAATGTCACGGTGGGCACGGGCGCCAAGGTGCTCGGCAACATCCGCATCGGCAACAACGTCAAGATCGGCGGCAACTCGGTCGTCGTTAAGGACGTCCCCGACAACTGCACCGTCGTGGGCGTGCCGGGACGCATCATCAAGCGCAACGGCTGCCGTGTGTTCGAGGAGAGTTTCGACGCCAAGCAGCATCGCGAGTACATGCCCGATGACGCCGCCGAGCAGTCCGCCCTCAACCGCCAGGGCATCACCGAGAATGCCCGCCGCGTCAAGGAACTCGAGCGAGAGGTGGCCGAGCTCAAGGCCCTCGTCGCCAAGCTCGTGGACGAACGCTAGGAACGCAAGCGGCACAAAACGACATCGGCATCAACGCAAAGGCGCGCCAGGGAATTCATCCCCGGCGCGCCTTATTTGTGATGTGGCAAAGAGACTGTCCCTTTGTCACATTATGCGAACTGGCTCAGATAGAGGTCGGCGTAGGCACCCTCGGCAGCCAGCAGCTCCTTATGCGTGCCCTGCTCGATAATGTTGCCGTGATCCATGACCAAGATCAGGTCGGCGTCCACGATCGTCGACAGGCGGTGCGCGATCACAAAGCTCGTGCGCCCGCGCATGAGCGCGTCCATGGCACGACCGATGGCAAGCTCGGTACGCGTATCCACGCTTGAGGTCGCCTCGTCCAGGATGAGAATCGCCGGGTTATTGAGCAGCACGCGTGCGATGGTCAGCAGCTGACGCTGGCCCTGGCTGATGCTTTCGGCATCGTTGGCCACGCGCGTGTCATAGCCCTGCGGCATGGTGCGCACAAAGAAGTCGACCTGCGCGGCGCGCGCAGCCGCCACGATCTCCTCACGCGTCGCCTCGGGACAGCCGTAGGCGATGTTTTCGGCAATCGTGCCATCGAACAGCCAGGCGTCCTGCAGCACCATGCCAAACTGCTGCCGTAGCTCGCCGCGGTCCATGCGGCTCGTATCCACGCCGTCGAGCGTAATACGCCCGCCGTCAATCTCGTAGAAGCGCATGAGCAGGTTGATGAGCGTCGTCTTGCCCGCGCCCGTGGTTCCCACCACGGCAATCTTCTGGCCCGGCTCGGCGGTAAACGACACGTCGTGCATAAGCGGCTTGTCGGGCGAATAACCAAAGCGCACGTGCTCAAAGGAGACGCGACCCTCAACGCGACCCGGCAGCTTGGCGGCCTCGTCCGGCAGCGGATCGGCCTCCATCTCGGGCTCATCGAGCAGGTCGAACACGCGCTCCGCACTCGCCAACGCGCTCTGCAGCGAGTTGAAGGTAAACGACAGCTGCGTCATGGGTTCGGACGCCTCGTAGATAAACTGGAAGAACGCCTGGAACACGCCGACGGTCATGTGACCGGCAACCAGCATGCTGCAGCCCACCAGCGCAATCACGATCTGCGCCAAGCGGCCGATAAAGCGCACCGCGGGACCGACGGCGTTAATCATAAAGTCGGCCTTGGCGCTCACGCGCGCCAGCTCCTTCGAAGCCTCGTGCACCTCGGCAGAGCTCTGGCGCTCGCGGTTAAACGCACGGATTACCAGACGGCCCGAGTAGCCTTCCTCGACCGCGCTCGTAATCTTGGACACCCACTCCTGGCGCTCGCCCGTCACATCGTGCGTGCGGCGCGAAACGACCTTCGTCACCAGCAGCGAAAGCGCCGTAAAAAACAAAAAGACAAGCGTGAGCGGCACGCTAAACACGAACATCACGCTCACGGCGCCCACCACGGTACCGATCGACACCAGAAGCTGCAGCAAGCCGCGCTGCATGCTCTCGGACATCTTGTCCAAGTCATTGGTCGCACGGCTGACGACCTCGCCGGGACGATGCGCATCAAAGTAGGCAAGCGGCAGACGGTTGAGCTTTTGCGCGATGCGGTTGCGTAGGCGCAGGTTGAGGCGCTCGGCAACGCTCGACATCAAAAAGCTCTGGAGTGCGTAGAACGAGGCGGCGGCAGTCCAGATCATAAAGTAGATGAAGATGGTCCTGCCGCAGTTCTCCCAGGTAATGCTGAAGGTAGCGTTGTTGGCAAACGCCAGCTTCATATGCCCCCACAGCTCATCGATCACGCGGGCGCTGTAAGCCGGCGCCGCAGTGTTAAAGATGACATAGAACACGATGCTCGCGAACACGATATAGAAGCGCCAATGGTCGCCGGCGGCTTCGCTCCACAGGCGGCGCACCGTCGCCCAGGTGTCGCGGGGCGTCTCGTCCTCGTCCTCGTCGTCAACGTCGCGCATGCGTTCCGCCTCGGCGCGGGCGCGCTCGTCCTCGGCGCGCTCGTTTTCCTCGTAGAGTGCCTGGCGGCGAGCCTCACGCTCCGCCGCTGCCTTGGCGGCTTCGTCCAGGTCGGGCGTGGCGCCCGTCTCCTCAACTGTCTCTGCAACCGCGGCATCCTCGGCGATGGCCTGCTTCTTGAGCTCCTCGGTCATGCTACTCACCTCCCTTCATCTGCGATTCCGCGATAGCGCGGTACACCTCGCAGGTTTCCATGAGCTCGTCGTGCGTGCCTAGGCCCACGATCTCGCCGTCTTTGAGCACCACGATCTGATCGGCATGCAAAATAGTCGAGATACGTTGCGCGATGATGAGCACCGCGGCATCGCGCGTCTCGTCCTGCAGCGCATGGCGCAGGGCGGCATCGGTCTTAAAGTCCAGGGCCGAAAAACTGTCATCGAAGATATATAGATCGGCATGCTTCATGAGCGCACGGGCGATCGCCAGGCGCTGGCGCTGACCGCCCGAAAAGTTCGTGCCGCCCTGGGATACCGGCGTATCGAGCCCCTGCGGCTGATCGAGCACAAAGGTGCTCTGGGCAACCTGGAGCGCATGAAGCATGTCGGCATCAGTCGCGTCTTCGTTGCCAAAGCGCAGGTTGCTTGCAACGGTGCCCGAGAACAGCCACGCCTTCTGCGGCACATAGGCAATACGCCCGCGGATGTCGTCTTGCGAAAGGTCGCGCAGATCGATGCCATTCAGGCGAATGGCGCCCTTCGTGGCATCGTGGAAGCGAAGCAAGAGCTTGGCCACCGTCGACTTGCCCGAACCCGTCGAGCCTACAATCGCCGTGGTCTGGCCACGGCGACAGGCAAAACTCAGGTCGCACAGGGTATCCTCGTCGGCATCGTCAAAACGGAACGACATGTGGTCGAACACGGCCACCGCGTCGGCACCGTCAACAGACTCCGCCGCGCACGTGTCCAGCGTGCGCTTGCCGTCCACGATGCTCGGCTCGATTTCGAGCACCTGTTGCGCGCGGTTGAGGCACGCCGCAGCGCGCGGAAGCGTCAGAATCACCATCTGCGCCATCATCACAAAGAACAGGATCAAGATCGCGTATTCCAACACGGCCGAGATGCTGCCGATTTGCATGGCGTGGACGCCCGCGCGGTTGCCGCCCACCCACAGCACCGCCACCTCGGCGATATTCATCAAAAAGAAGCTGGAACTGTCGAGACCCACAAACAGGTGGTTGACCTTGATGGCGTTGGCCGCGTAATCGCTAAACACCTCGTCCAGGCGCTGCTCCTCGTGGCGCTCCTTGTTAAATGCGCGGATGACGCGCACGCCCACGATGTTCTCGCGCAGCACCACGTTCATGCGGTCGATAAAGCTCTGCAGGCGCATAAAGATCGGCGCGGCGTTAGCCACCGTAAAGACCGCCGCCACCAGCACGATCGCAACGACCACACCCAGCAGCGTGCCCATGGCGGGATCGATGAACCAAGCAAAAATGATGCCTGCCACGGCCAAGAACGGCACCGGCAGCACCAACTGAATCGTCTGAAGGACAGCTTGCTGAATCACGTTGATGTCGTTGAGTGAGCGCGTGATCATCGAACCCGTGCCAAAGCGCTCAAAGTCGCTGGCGGACAGCTCGAGCGACTTGTCGTACACGGCATTGCGGATATCGCAGGCCACGTTGGCGGCCAGGCGCGCCGAAAGATAGCAGCCCAGCACCGTGCCGCCGCTGGCCATGCCGGTCGCGATAAGCATGTACAGGCCGTTGCGTAAAATATAGTCGATATCGCCCGTGGTAATACCGGTGTTGACCATGTTCGCCAGCATCGTGGGAACCAACAGCGTACCGACGTTATCTATCAGCACCGCAAACAGCGTCACCGCAATCAGACCGCGGTACGGCCTCATAAACCTCATTAAGAGTCGCATGTGTCCCCCTCGCCCTTATCGTCAGCCTCGTTCTCGGCGGCCACTTGCCGTTTAAATGCCTCGCACTCTTCGTTCAGAACGTGGGAGAACTTACCGACCAAGCGCATGATCTCGCGCTGTTCCCAGGGCTCGAGCGCGCCAAAGGCACGCTGCTCGGCTTTAACCGCCGGCAACGCATAGTGCTCGGCGAACCGCCGGCCCTCATCGGTCAAACAAACGACCTTATTCTTACGACTGCCCTCGGCAAACTCCAACGTCGCAAGCCCTCGCGCCCTAAGCGTCTTAATCGCCGAATTGATGGTCTGTTTGCTGTAGAACCATTCACTCGTCAGCCGACTCACGGCAACGCTTCCGCCCGCTGCACTCGTGTCGACGAGCATCCAGTAGGCGCAGTCCGAAAGACCGCAAGTGCGCGCGAACTCCGAATAGATACGATCAAGCCCGTTGAGCATCCGGTCGAAATCGACCGGGCTAACTGCACTATTCATCTCTCCCACCATTCGATAGTCCGAGTTTTGACCAATTAATATCTCTACATTAGTCCGAGTTTTGACTATCGTCAACAAGATTGTTGTTTATGGTCGGCTCTACATAAGCATATCGACAAAAAGACCGCCGGCGCGGGGGCGGCGCCGGCGGTTGCGAGAGAATATCGAGTGTTGGCTGTTAAGCAGCGACGGCCTCGTAGACCGTGGCACCCGAGAAGCTGTCGTGCAGGCTCTTGCCGCAGATCCACGGCAGTTCGACGACCTCGCAGACCGTGTTGACCAGCTCGGAGCAGTCAGTAAAGTGGCCCTTATCGTTGAGGGCCTCGCAATCCTGAACACGCCAATAGCCATCGGTGTGCGTGATGTAGTACTCGTGATCGTTAATCGACACGAAAGCGCGCGTCTTGGAACGCAGCAGCTTCAGAAATCCTTCGAAATCGGTCTCGACGACATCTCCAGCCTGGAACATGATGTTACCTCCTGGCCCGGCGCCACCACGGCGCATTGATAAACGTTGGTACTCCTTTAGTAAAACCCTTATCAGAGGTTATGCGTTCGTCATTTAGGCAAGTGGTAAAAAACCGCAGGGTAGACGGGATAAAACGTTTAACCATCCCATTTGTTTGTCACATTCTGAAGGTACTTTTATGCAAACCTACTTTCCCAATTGGAATCTATCCTTTTGGCCGGGCAATTGACCGTCTATCGTTTGAGCCCGACGGGTATGAACGGGGCATCTGCAACGCCACCGCAAGGAGACACCATGGAGACTATCGAAGCACTCATTCACCGCCGCAGCTGCCGCAACTACAGCGATCGTCCCGTCGAGGCCGAAAAGCTTGCACGTATTATCGAAGCCGGCCAATATGCACCGAGCGGCATGGGCCGCCAGCCGGTGACGTTTGTCGCCGTCACCGACCCCGCGACCGTCGAGCGTCTCTCGCAGCTCAACGCGCAAGTCATGGGCAGCAACAGCGACCCCTTCTATGGCGCCAAGACCGTTGTGGTGGTGCTGGTTGACCGCAGCGTGCCCACACATCTGGAAGACGGCTCGCTCGCCATGGGCAACCTGCTCAACGCTGCCTATGCGCTGGGCGTTGATTCGTGCTGGATTCATCGCGCCCACGAGGTTTTCGATTCGCCCGAGGGCCTGGAGCTACTGGCCAGTTGGGGTCTACCCGCCGACGGCAGCCTGCGCGGTGTCGGTCACTGCATTCTGGGCTATGCCGAGGACACGCTGCCCGAGCCCAAACCCCGCCGCGACAACGTGGTCTACGTAAGGTAATTAGTTCCGCCATTCTACCGAACGGCGGGCTCGTTGACGCTGCGCGGGCCGCATTCACGCCAATCTGACGTTCAATTTCGAGGGCGCGACCAGAAGGTCAGCGCCCTCTCATTTCACGTCACCTTGGCGCAAATGCGGCTCGCTCGCTTTTGGCGACTGACATCGAATGAGCCACTGTCTTGGGCAGCTAAAAAAGCCCCGTCCCAAATTAGCTGCCCCACTCGCAACTTATCCCGCCGATGGAGTTATTGCCGTTTCGCTCGTCTGATTCGCATCGACGTCGTCGCCTTGCTTGTCTTCGTCCTTTTGCACATCGGCGATGGTGGAGGCCGCCGCGACGATGCCGCGCTGGGGCGCGACGCCCGTCTGGGTCTGAGCGCCCTCGACAACTTCTGTGCCTGCATGCGCGAGCTCGGGCGATTTAAACACTGCGTCCAAGTTGGCGCCACCGCCGGCGTAGCCAAGCGCAGCGAGTGCGATGACGATCGCTGCAACGATGACCGCGATCGGCACATAACGATGCCAACCAGCCGGGTTGAGTCCGCTGCGGCGAGCTGCCCCGCGGCTGATGTAACCGAGCGTTCCGTCATGCTTGAGTTTTGAGCCCACCACGCGTTTGCGGCCCCACAGTGAGGACTCTGCCTGCATTGCCAAGCGGGCGCTTGCCGAAGGATAGCCGTATTTAGTGCGCTTGAACGAGCCATCAAACCCCGAGGCGTGTTTACCCCACGTCACCGATGTTGTGCGTCGGCTGACCGGCGCGGCACTCCGCCTTCTGCGGCTCGGTTTTGAAGTCTCAGCCATATGCCCTCGCACGCCGTAACCAAATCGAAACAATAACGCTTTGGACTGTAGCACACGCGTCGCGCGCGGTCACGGGCGCCTCGCTCAACGGTCATCGTCCTTCAGCAAGCGCCACAGCGTTGTACGGCTTATACCCAGCACCTCTGCCGCACGAGTCCGGTTGCCGTGGAGATGATCTACAACCAGATGCGCGATATCTCGCTCGGTATCGGCCAGTGGTCGCAGGATATACAGGTCACTTTCGAGCGTCGGGGCGCCAAAGGTCGCGGTTTTGATCACGTCCTCTTGGGCGAGCACTTCCTCCGCCACTGCACGCTCAACCGTGCCTGCCCCCGCCAATATATACAGTCGTTCCGAGACCTCGCGAAGCTGCAGATAGTTCCGCGGCCAGCGGTAAGCATCGAGCATCTTCGCCGCCGCGGCGGACAGCGTGGGCGCTACCGTTCCAAACGCATCAGCGAGATATTCCAGATAGCGCGCAACCTTTGTCGACGCAGCTCCCTGTTCGGCAATCGCCGGCGCCACGCTCACCGCGCAGGCAAAACGATCGGACACAAAAGCAGCCTGATCGCTTTCGCTGCCGCCTGGCATGTCATTCGCCGTCAGCACCACATGGCAGCGCGTCGCCAGCGCAGTGTCGGCCATCGTGGAAACGAGCTCGCGGAGGCGCTGGGGGCCAACCGCATTCCAGCCCTCAATGCAAAGAGTCAACCCCGTTTGGAACAACGGCGATTCGGAGCTTTTGAGCACGTGGCGCCATCCGCGATCGGTGAGCTCATCGAGCGCAACGGAAACAAAGGGTTGGTCGGCAAAAGGACCGTCCAGATAGAGGCGCTTGGCGATCTCGACCTGGCCCGCACCCAGCTCGCCCTCGAGCATAAGGGGCACGCCGCGCGCATAGCTCTCAGCGACCGGTGCAGCTACCGCAGCGGCACCCTCGACGATGCCGTACGCGCTCGATTCGTAGCGGGCCTCAACTTCGTCGGCGTTGAGCCACTCGATGCCCGCATGCGCTGCGGCGCCGCGCACTTCACGGACCACGACGACCCAGAGGCTAACGCTCTCTTTGTCAGCAGGGCGAACGGTCAGGCTCAGACGCGTACCCGCACGTCCCATAACCAGACGTGCGCCGTCTCCTATACGGTCGAGGCGCTCGGCGACAAAAGCCGCGACATCCCGCTCAAGTGCCGCGTCATCCATAATCGAGATCGCGACGTCCCCACGCGCATTGATTGCTAATGCCGACGCCCCGGCAGCAGCCAGGGCGTCGATCAAGATATTCAGCTTGGCATCGCTGTCCATGCTTCGCCCCTGTCCTCGGCGCCGTGCGACCGCCGACGGCTGCACGGTTGCGTGTTTCAAAATTGAACGATATTGCTCACCAAACACTATAGGGCAGAAGGGGCTGCGCTGCGAATATATGAGTTGCCCCGCATCGCCATCCTGGCGGGGCGATAAGAGCTCTTCGGGACTTATAAACCTGCGGACAAGCCATACCCGCAAGAGCTCCTATCGCTCCACCTCAGGCGTGCGGCAGCCAGCACGCAGCACGCAAATCGGCTGCCTTGCCTACCAGATTCCCAGCACGTGCTGCATTCCCAAGCTCATGCACGCAATGCCAATCCAGCAGCAAAAGCCCAGCGCAATGGGCTTACCACCCTTTTTGACCAGCTCGACGATATCGGTATTAAAGCCAATAGCCGCCATGGCCATCACGATAAAGAACTTCGACAGTTCCTTGATGGGCGCCGTGATGGACACGGGAAGCTGAAACACCGTGGTGACCACGCTCGCCAGCACAAAGAACAGGACAAACATCGGAAAAGCCCGCTTAAACGAGAAGGTATTTTTGGCATCGCCGCCGGCCTTGCGTGCCAGACGCATCTGCCAACAAGCAAGCGCCAGCGTGATGGGAATGATGGCCAGCGTCCTGGTGAGCTTGACCACCGTGGCGCTCTCGAGCACATTGGCGCCGGGATGCATGCTGTCCCAGGCGCTCGCCGCAGCCGTTACCGACGAGGTGTCGTTGATGGCGGTGCCGGCAAACAGGCCAAAGCCCTCGTTGGTCAGCCCGAGCATGCCGCCGAGCGTTGGAAACACGAGCGCCGCGATAACGTTAAACAGGAAGATGACCGAAATGGCCTGGGCAATCTCGCGATCGTCGGCATCGATGACGGGTGCGGTCGCGGCGATAGCAGAACCGCCGCAAATCGACGAACCCACACCCACAAGCGTCGCGATCTTACCCGGCACATTCATAACGCGGCAGAGCACAAAGGCGATGACAAGCGAGGTCGAGATTGTCGCCACGATAATCGGCAGCGACTGGGCGCCCTTGGACAGAATCTGGGAGAGGTTCATGCCAAAGCCAAGCAGGATAACCGCGTACTGCAAGACTTTTTTGGACGTATAGGTGACGCCGGCGGCGAGCTGTTCGCGACGATTCTTGGGAAAGACGAGCGCCAGGACCATGCCAAAGAGGATGGCAAATACCGGACCGCCGACCACCTCAATTTGTTTGCCGAGCAACGTCGCGGGAATGGCGATGATCAGGCAGAACAAGACGCCTTTCCAGCGCTCGCGTACGATATTTGCCAGTTGCATATGGGATTCCTTCTTTCTATTTCACGTTTGCGACGGCTTATGATACGGCAACATTGAGCGCAGCCTTGCGCAAACACAGACTAAGATGCCGCAATAGTTCTCAGGCAACAGCCGAATTACCCACCGCGGAGAGCTGATTCGCGGCATAATTAACAACTGACATATGAGTTTGATAGAACAGTTGCGAGGCGCTATGGAAGAATCGATGCACGTCGGCGAGCAGGAAACGAGCCTACAGGACCAGTCCTACCACACCATTCGACGCAAAATCGTCTACCTGGACTACAAGCCGGGCGAAAAGCTGGGCGTCAAGCAACTTTGCGACGACCTGGATATGGGGCGCACCCCTGTGCGCGAGGCACTGGTGCGTCTGGCGCAAGAGGGCCTGGTGCGCACCGTGCCCCAGAGCGGCACCTACGTCTCACCCATCAACCTCACCCTTGCCGAGAGTGCCTGTTACATCCGCGAACATCTGGAAAAGCAGGTGATCGTAGAATGCTGTGCGCGCGCCACGTCGGCCGGCATCGAGCAGCTCGACCGCGCCATCGCGCTGCAGGAAAAGGCCATGGCCGAAGAGGATCGCATCGGCTTCTTTTTGAGCGACAACCTCATGCATCACATGATTTTTAGCATCGCATGTCGCAGCACCGTGTGGTCGTGGCTCGAAGAGACCAATGCCGACCTGGAGCGCTTCCGCTGGCTGCGCGCTGCCACGCAGGTTCTCGACAATCAGGACATCGTGAACGAACACAAGCAGATTCGCCGCGCTATCGCCGGTCGCGACCCCATCGAAGCGAGCTTTTTGGTCAGCAAGCACCTGCATATGATGTTCCGCAACCAGAC
This sequence comes from uncultured Collinsella sp., assembly GCA_900549745.1. Taxonomy (GTDB): domain Bacteria; phylum Actinomycetota; class Coriobacteriia; order Coriobacteriales; family Coriobacteriaceae; genus Collinsella. The sequence continues at coordinate 12,886 of URPJ01000025.1, forward strand.
CGAGGTTCTGGACCAGTTCCCCGAGTACTTCGAGACCAGCAAGCTCCGCTAACCTGCCAAAAAGGGACAGGTTCATTTTGGCAGGTTTTATCTGGTCAAATGCAAAAAAGGCTCGGCTCCGTCTTGATGCGGAGCCGAGCCTTAGTCGCTAGAACGGCGGAACCAACTACTCTACCGTGACGCTCTTGGCCAGGTTGCGGGGCTGGTCGACGTCGCAGCCGCGCAGAATGGCGACCTCGCGGGCGAGCAGCTGCAGCGGGACGCTCGCCGTGATGGGGCTGAACACGTCGCGGACTGCCGGCACGCGGATGATGCAGTCGGCGATCTTGTTGATCTCCTCGTCGCCCTCGGTGGCAACGACGATGACCTTGGCGCCGCGCGCCTTGCACTCCATAAGGTTCGACACGGTCTTGTCGTAGGTGGCACTCTTGGTGGCCACGGCGATGACGGGGAAGCCCGAGTCGATCAGGGCAATGGGGCCGTGCTTCATCTCGCCGGCGGCGTAGGCCTCGGCGTGCAGGTAGCTGACCTCTTTGAGCTTGAGCGCGCCCTCGTAGGAAATAGCGGCACCCATGCCACGGCCCACGAACAGCGCGGACTGCGCGTCCTTGCACAGCAGGGCGGCCTCATGCACAGCCTCGGTCTGGGTATCCAAAATCCACTGGATCTGCTCGGCCGTATCGGAAAGCTCGCGGAACAGCATGCGCGCCTGCTTGGTGGTCAGGCGGTACTTGACCTGCGCCAGCAGCAGAGCCAGCAGCGTCAGGCTCACGACCTGGCCGATGAAGCTCTTGGTCGAGGCGACCGCGATCTCCTTGTTGGCCTTGGTGTAGATGACGCCGTCGCTCTCACGCGCCACGGGGCTGCCCACCACGTTGGTGATGCCAAAGACCTTGGCGCCCTTGATGCGCGCGTCGCGAATGGCGGCAAGGGTATCGGCCGTCTCGCCCGACTGGGACACGGCAACGACAAGCGTCGTCGGCGTAATGATGGGGTTGCGATAACGGAACTCGCTGGCCGCCTCCACCTCGGTGGGGATGCGAGCCCAGCCCTCAATGAGATTCTTGGCAATGAGGCCAGCGTGATAGCTGGTTCCGCAAGCGATCACGTAGACGCGGTCGATGTCGTTGAGTTCCTCGAGCGAAAGGCCCAGCTCGTCGATGTCGAGCTCGCCGGCCGGCGTCATACGACCGACCAGCGTGTCACGCACGACGCGCGGCTGCTCGTGGATTTCCTTGAGCATAAAGTCGGGATAACCGCCCTTTTCGGCCATGTCCAGGTCCCAGTCGATGTGGGTGACCTTGGGCTCGATAACGTTGCCAGCCTCGTCGGTGTACTCGACGCCTGCGGGCGTGAGCTTGGCAAACTGACCGTCCTCGAGCACCACGACATCGCGGGTGGCGTCGATGAGCGCGATGACGTCGGAGGCGACATAGGCGCCGGTCTCGCCTGCGCCGACCACAATCGGGGAATCCTTGCGGGCCACGGCGATCACGCCGGGCTCGTCAGCGCACACGGCGGCCAGACCATAGGCACCGACCACGTGGGTGCAAGCCTCGCGCACGGAGGCCATCAGGTCGTGCGTCTCGGCATAAGCCTCTTCGATCAGATGCGCGAAGACCTCGGTGTCGGTCTCGCTCTTAAAGTGGTGGCCGCGGCCCTCCAGCTCTTCGCGCAGCTCGGCGAAGTTCTCGATGATGCCGTTGTGGACGATGGCGATACGACCGTCGCAGCTGGTGTGGGGGTGAGCGTTAACGACGGAGGGCTTGCCGTGGGTGGCCCAACGGGTGTGGCCGATACCGCAGGTAGCGTCGCTGTCAATATTGGAAAGCTCGCTCTCCAGGCCCGCAACCTTGCCCACGCGGCGAATGACGTCGAGGTGAGCCGCGGCGCCCTCGCCCACCTCGAGCGCAACGCCCGAGGAGTCATAGCCGCGATACTCCATACGCTTGAGGCCCGTGACCAGGATGTTCTTTGCAATATCAGAGCCGGTGTAGCCGACAATTCCGCACATAGGATAAATCCCTTCGTTCGCGTGACTGCAAGACGTCCACGCACAGGGGGCGCTGAGACGTATAACGTTCGAGTATTGTACTCACGCAAGCGCAAGCTGATATACCAGAAGTGGTATCTCAACTTAGATACCACCCGATGCACACATGCCCAGCCGGTCCAAACCACCACAATGGGGACAGGCACCTTTTGAACTGCATCCCATTTCTTGGACTTTGAAATTAAGGTT
>URPJ01000026.1 GCA_900549745.1 uncultured Collinsella sp.
TGCCTCCCTTTTCTCGAACCTTAATTTCAAAGTCCAAGAAATGGGATGCAGTTCAGGCAAAGACTGTCCCCAATGACTAGTCGTTTAAGTCTGTCCCCAATGAGTACCCAATGACTAGGTGGCTAGGCGTGGGATTTGGTGCGTGCGAGGGCTAGGCCTACGGCGGCGATGGCCGCGGCAAAGAGCACCGTGACGCCCAGGTCGCAGGCGATGTCGCCCAGCACGGTGGACGTCAGGTCCGCGGCGAGCGCCTTGCCGATCGCGTCGTTCACCCAATACGTCGGCACAAAATGCGCCGCGGTCTGCACGGCCGAGCCCATGAGCGACAGCGGCATCCAGGCGCCGCCCAAAAACGTCATGAGCATGCCGAGTAAGTTGCCCACACCGTTGAGCAGCTCCTCGCGCGCGCCCAAGCTCGACAGCGTAAAGCCAACGGCCAGCGGCGTGCACGCCAGGGCAAACGTCACCGCCAGCGCCAGACACACACGACCCGCGCCGACCTCGGCAACCGCGCCGGCAAAGCCCACGACGCCCATCATGCTCGACACGAGCCAAATGCAGACGGTGAGCACGGCGGCGGCCGCAAACACGGCAAGCGAACGCTGACGCTCGGAGACCGGGCTGGCATCCATGCGGCGCACGCGCTCGGGCTCGTTCATGCCCGAGAACACCAGCCCCACCGACACGATGACCGACGAGATAATCGCATACGCGCCAAAGTTGAAATACGACTCGAGCGTGGCAGCAGCAGCCGAGTCGACCTTGACCCGCTCGATCTGGACCTCCGCGCGCTTTGCAGCGGCATGCTCGGCGGCCTTGGCAACGTCGCCGTTAGAAGCAGCGGGCTCAAGCGCCGCCGCAGCGCCCGCGAGCGAGATCCAGCGCGAGGCCTCGGCAGACGACAGCGCCGCCGCCATGGTGCCGGCACCGTAGGTCACATCGAGCTTGGGCAGGGACTCCCCCACGCGGGCGGCTGCAACGAGGTCGTCCTCAAACCCCTCCGGGATAAAGAACACGCAGTCGGCGCTGCCCTTGGCGCTGTTGCTCTTGGAGAGCGCGTCCGCAAGGTCGTACGTGTCGTCGCCAACACCCGTGACCAGGTCAAAGCGCAACCCCAGATGCTTGGTAAGCGCACGCGAAAGATCGCTGTCGTCGCGGTCGACCACAATCACATTGGCGTCGTAGGGCTTGTACTCGGTGAGCTGCGACGAGTTCCAGCTCACCGATGCCGCGATGAACACACCCATCAGCGATATGAACACCGTATAGATGAGCAGGTAGAACGGATGCGCGAGCGCCATGCGCAGCGCAGTCTTAAAGGTGCTCATAGCGGCTCCTTCCAAAAATCAGCGTGGCGGCGGCAACAAACACCAGCGTCATGAGGACCAGCGCGCCCGCACGGATGACAAAGGGACCCAGGTCCTCAAAGAAATACAGGCGGTTGAACATGTCGCAGATGAGCTTGACAGGGTTGAGCCAGCACTCGGCCGGGCAGGCGCGGGCGACATCGTCGGCAAGTGCCATCGCCGGCTCGCCGTAAAGCCCAGCGAACAGGGCGCACGTGGTGGCAAAGCCCGTGAGGATGCCCGACTTGGATGCCTTGCCACCCTTAACGGGAAGCGTGCCCACAAAGAGTCCCAAGCCCGTGGCGGCAAGCGCGGAAGCGGCGCCGCCCACCAAACACAGTCCCTCACGCCCGCCAAAGTCGACGCCCACAACCAGGCGCACGTAGCCGATCGCGATCGCCATCGAGGCAAAGGAGACCAGCCACGAGCCCACAAAGATACCGGCCAGCGACGCCGTCTTGGAAAGGCCGCCCACGCAGCGGCGCGCGCCAAGGCCCGACAGATTGGGCTGCAGGTCGACAACGCTCAAGGCGGCAAACTCGGCAGACATCATCGCGACCAGGCCAAAAAGCGCGTAATAGTAGATGACCGTGCCGTCGGGCGTGGTGCGTGTCAGGCTTACGCGGCGGGTGCCGCCCTCGAGCGACAGGGCGCGCGCAACCGCCTCCGGGTCGGCGAGCGCCGCCGGGTTGTCCTGGGCAATCTGGGACATGAGCTCGGCATTTTGTGTATACGAACTTGCCACCGTCTCCAGGATGCTGCGATCGGTGAGCACCGATGATGCGCGCGAGCTGTCGTAGCTCGAAAGCAGTGTGAGCTTGGGCGTGCCCGCGTCGTCGACCGTGTAGATGCCCGCGACCTTGCCGGACTTGAGCGCTTTGCGCGCGGCAGCTAAGTCTTCGTACTCGCTCACATCGAGCAGCTGATTCTCGCCCTCCTTGGCAAGCGAAGTCGCCACGTCCTTAAAGGACGAAGCGCCCCAGGCCTCATCCGCTACGACGGCCACTGGCACCGGGTCGACCGTGCCGTCGGAGCTGAGGTTCGCAAACATAAACATAAACATCGTGGAAAGCGCGATGGGAAAGAGAGCGCCCCAAACCCACGTGCTCGGCCGGCGCAGCAGCGTCTTGACCGTAATGATAATGGTGTTGAACATGGCCGCCCCCTAGTCGCGCAGCTCGCGGCCGGTGATCTCGAGGAACACGTCGTTGAGGGTCGGTGGCTCGCTCCACACGCGGCCGAGCGCAACGTCGGCAGCGCGCAGCGTGTCGAGGATGTCGACCAGATTGTGCGGACTCGTCTCGCAGGTGCAGACGAGCTCGCCGCCGGACAGCTCGACGCTGAGCACGTGCTCGAGGGCGCGCAGCCGCTCGACCGTGGCTGGCTCGACGGCGCCCACCTCGACGGTCACGCGCTCGCCCATCTGAATCATGCGTTTGAGCTCGTCGTTGGTGCCCTGCGCCAGCACGCGGCCGCCGTCCATGATCATGATGCGGCTGCAGATCTGCTCGACTTCCTCCATGTAATGGCTGGTATACACCACCGTGGCGCCCTCGTCGCGCAGGCGGCAGATGCCCTCCAGGATGGCGTTGCGGCTCTGCGGGTCGACCGCCACCGTGGGCTCGTCAAAAAAGATGAGCTCGGGCTTGTGCGCGATGCCGCAGGCGATGTTGAGGCGTCGCGCCAGGCCGCCCGAGAGCTTGCCGGGGCGGAACTTGGCAAAGTCGCCCAGGCCGACAAAGTCGATGGCCTCGTCGACCAGCGCGCGGCGGCGCTTGCGGTCGTTGACGTAGAGGCTGCAGAAATAGTCGATGTTCTCGCGCACCGTGAGCTCGTCGAATACCGCCACCTGCTGCGGCACCACGCCGATGCGGCGCTTGAGGTCGTAGCGGGCGGGCGTCATGGGTTCGCCGAACAGCTCGATGGTGCCTTTGTCGTAGGCAAGCAGCTGCAAAATGCAGTTGATGGACGTGGTCTTGCCCGAGCCGTTGGGGCCCAGCAGGCCAAAGATCTCGCCGGGGGCGATGCTCAGGTTAAAGTGGTCGAGCGCGATAAGATCGTCGTAGCGCTTGACGAGGTTTTCGACGTGGACGATGTCTGTCATGAGGCGGCCCTTCTGTTGCTTGCGGCCCGGTACGATTGCATCATCGCAGGAGCGGACGGCGCGCACCAGTGAGCTTTGTCACGAGTGCGGGGGCTCGGTCGCGTGGCCCGCTGACGCGACCGCCCCACCGTGCGGGAGGAATGTCACGGTTGCGCTAGGCGGCCCCTCCACCACGCGCAGCTTCGCGTACAATACCCGTATGAACAGGCTATTCGACAAATCGATCGTGCTGGCGTGCTGTATCGCAGCCGCCACGGGCCTTGCTGTGGACGCTCGTCTGGTTGCGGCGTTTTGCCTTGGCGTTATTGCCACCTCACTGGCCGAGGTCGCACAGGGAAACCGCGCCCGCCGTGTGAGTGAGGCCGCGAGCTACGCCTGCATCATCGCGGCCGTCTTCGTGCCGCCGTTTGTGCCGTTTGCGCCTCTCGCCTTCTATGACATCGCGCGGCGCGTGCGCCGTGAGCACGCCTGGGTCGCGCTGGGCATTGGCTCCGCTTTTGCCTTTGCGCTCGTCGCAGACCTTCGCGGCGGCGCGCTCACCACCCGAACGCTGCTGCTAACCGCCATCCTTTCGATCGCCGCCACGTTGCTGTCGCTGCGCACCGCGCAGCTGGAGCGCGAACAGGAACGCATGCGTCGCACCCGCGACGAGCTGCAGGAACGAGCCCTCGCGCTCGAGGCGCGCAACCGCGATCTTGCCGATCGCCAGGACTACGAAGTCGAGCTCGCGACGCTCGCCGAACGCGCCCGCATCGCGCGCGAGATCCACGATAACGTCGGGCACCAGCTCACGCGCGCCTCACTGCAGGCCGAAGCCCTACGCGTGGTCCACGCCGACGAGCCTGGCGTCGCCGCCGATTTCGCCGACGTTAAACGCACGGTTGACGAGGCGCTCCAGCTTGTGCGCACCAGCGTCCACGCGCTCAACGACAACGCCGTCGACCTTTCCGTGCAGCTCGAACGCATTGTCGAAGGCACACGCTCGGACGGCGACCCGCAGATTGAGCTTGAAGTTATGGCCGAACATGCGCCCGCAAACGTCGCCAACTGCTTTGCAGCGGTCCTGCGCGAAGCGCTCTCCAATACCATGCGCCACGCTTGCGCCCAGACCGTCACCGTACGGTGCATGGAGCATCCGTCGTTTTACCAGCTCATTGTTACCGACGATGGCGTGGGTGAGGTCCAAGCAAGCGGCCGCGGCACCGCGGAGGGCATGGGGCTCGCCTCCATGCGCGAGCGCATCGAGGCGCTTGGCGGCACCTTCACCGCCGGCCCGCGTGCCGGCGCCGGCGGCTGGCGTGTGTTTGCCACCGTTCCCAAACAGCAAGGAGATGAGGGCCGATGAGGCTCATCGTTGTCGACGACGACCGCTTGGTGGTCGATTCGCTCAAGATTATCTTGGGCGCCCAGCCGCAGATCGAAGTGGTGGGCACCGGTGCCAACGGCAACGATGCGGTGGCGCTCTACGCCGAGCACGCACCCGATATTGCGCTGCTCGACATCCAGATGCCGGGACGCGACGGCCTTTCGGCCGCGCGCGAGATCCTTGAGCACGACCCTGCGGCGCGCGTGGTGTTTCTGACGACGTTCTCGGATGACGAGTACATTGTGTCGGCGCTCAAGCTGGGCGCCCGCGGCTACCTGATCAAGACCGATGTCGCTGCCATTCCGCCGGCGTTGGCGCAGGTCATGGACGGCAAACGCGTGCTCGAGGGCAAGGCGATCGAAGATATCAACTTTGATGGGGCGGACGTCGAGGCCGGCGCGACCCGCCGGCCCGCCGCCTTTGCCGGTCTGACCGACCGCGAGTTCGAAGTCGCCGAGCTCATCGCCCGCGGCCTCGACAACAAGGAGATCGCTGCCACCGCCTATATGGGCGAAGGCACCGTGCGCAACCACATCAGCTCAATCCTAGCCAAAATGGGGCTACGCAACCGCACCCAAATCGCCATCGCCTATCTGCGAGGCTAGCCGCTGGCTGCCGCCAATTTGATGCCATTTCAAAACTATGCCGGTTTACTACGATGAACCGCATATCTCCGACCACGGCAAATTGCGCACTTACAAAACCGCAGGTAGAACACTTGCGATATTTGCAAAAATGCTGGTGTGGTCAGGAATCTCGGATTCATCGTAGTAAACCGGCATAGTTTTGTTCGGGCGGCCCTGCACGAGTGTCTCCGCCAGCCTCGCGGGACCAAAATGAGCCGTTTTCCTCCGTCCCCAAGGGATCAGCCGAAACCGCTCGCCACGAAACCTGCCCATCTACTACGTTTGACTCGATACCCTTGACCATACCCGCTTTTCATGAAAAACCGCAGGCGTTCTACCTGCAGTTTTTATTTCGCATTACTTGCCATGGTTGAGGGTAGCGGCTTAAACGTAGTAGATGAGCCCATTTCGTGGCAAACGGGTCACGTGGCAGCCCTCGCAAGGCCAAAATGACCCGTTTTCCTCCGTCCCCGGGAGATCAAGGGCTGTTACGGATATGGTGCCATTTCAAAACTATGCCGGATTACGGGGCTAAAGTCGGGACCCTCATCCATACCCTCATTTTTTGAAAAACGGCAGGCTATCTACCTGCGGTTTTGTTTTTGCGATTTTCGGTATGGCCGAGGGTCCGCTATCCAGCCCCGTAATCCGGCATAGTTTTGTTCGTGGCGGCCCAACCGCGCGTTTAAGTGCGGGGCCGGTGGGGCAAAATTGCCCCACCGGCCCCTATTCCAGTTCTATCCCAGCGTTACTCCGGCTTGGTTTCTACCGTGGGAGTCTTGTCCGCCGCGACTGGAGTGCGGGCAGTGTCCATAGTCAGGCAGTGTTTAGGACAGCTCTCGATGCACTCGCCGCACACCACGCAAGCGTACGGGTCGATCGACCAGGTACCGCCCTTGCGATCGACCGCGAGCGCGCCCGCCGGGCAGCGGCGCGCGCACATGCCGCAGCAGATGCACACGTCCATGTCGTTGACGATATGCCCGCGCAAGCGCTCGGGTGCCGTCAGCTTCTCCTGCGGATAGCGCACCGTGACCGGCTGCTTGACCATAGAACCTAAGGCCGTCTTGGCAAATGTCAGTAAACTCATGCCGCGCCTACCTTTCCGTGCAGCTAATGCAGGGGTCGATGGTCAGGATAATCATGGGCACGTTGGCAAGGAGCACGCCCTGCAGCGCATGTGTCAGACCCGCCAGGTTCTGCGACGTCGGCGTGCGCACGCGGAAGCGGTCCAGGTTCTTGGTGCCGTTACCGCGCACATAGTAATACGCCTCGCCGCGCGGCTGCTCAATCACAACCTCGCCGCGTGCGCCGTCGGCCGGTGTAAGCTTGGTGCGCCCGCCTATCCCGTCGTGCGGAATCTTGCCCACAAGCTCCTTAATGATGTCCATGGCCTGCGTGACCTCGGCACAGCGCACCTGGCAGCGGGCATAGCAATCGCCATCGGTAGCAACGATGGGCTCAAACGCAACCAGATCCGCATAGGCACCGTCGTCAAACATGCGCACGTCGTAATCCACGCCCGAGGCGCGCCCAAACGGGCCGACCATCGACAGATCCAGCGCATCTTTCTTGCTGATCACACCCACGCCATGCAAGCGCTCGCCGCAGCTGTCATCGTCCAAAAACGTATGCACCAGGGCCTCGTAGTCGGGACGCATGGCATCGAGCGTCTGGACAATTCCGGCCAGCTCGGAGTCCTCGATATCGTGCTTAAGGCCGCCGATCTCGTTAATCGACAGAATCACGCGGCCACCGCACGTGCTCTCGAAGATCTTGAGAATCTGCTCGCGCAGGGTCCACGAACGATAGAACAGTGCCTCGAAGCCAAAGGCGTCGGCGAGCAGACCCAGCCACAACAGGTGCGAATGAATACGCGAAAGCTCGTGCAAAATGGTGCGGATATACTGCACGCGGCCGGGCACCTCGATGTCGAGCATGCGCTCGCAGGCGCTGGCATAACCGTAGCTGTGGCCCACGGCGCAGATGCCACAGATGCGCTCGGCGATGTAGCCAAACTGGTGCATGTCGCGCTTTTCGGTGAGCTTCTCGAGCCCGCGGTGCACAAAGCCGATCTGCGGAATTGCCTCGATGACGCGGTCGTCCTCGATTACCAGGTCCAGATGAAGCGGCTCGGGCAGCACCGGGTGCTGCGGGCCAAACGGAATAACGGAGCGATGTGCCATGGACCTTACGCCTCCTTTTTCTGCTTGTCGCGGGCGGCCTTGGCGGCAAGCGCCGCGCGGACCTTGGCCGCTTTCTCGGGATCCATGGCGGCGAGCTTTGCCTCCATCTCGGCAGCCTTGAGCGCGGCCTTCGCAGCAGTTTCATCGTGCTGAGCATCGGAGCCGGCAGCCGCAGCGGGCTGAGCGACGGCAGCGCCCGCAGCATCGCCAGCGCCCGCAGTGCCCTCCCCCGCAGCGGCCGTGGCAGTAGCAGCCTTCTCGGCCGCGGCCTTGCGCGCCTTGGCCTCGGCAGCGGCACGGACCTTCATGGCTTTCTCGCGCGCGGCCTTCACCTCGGGCGTGATAACGCTCATGGGCTCGGCAGTCGAGACCTGGTAGAAAAAGCCCTTAAAGTCAATCTGCATATCGGTAATGGCAAGACCAAACAGGTCGTGCGCTTCGTTTTCAAACGGGAATACTGCCGGATAGTACGAGCTGATGGACGGAATCTCCTGGTACTGATTAATTCCCTCAACCACCAGGTTCTCGATCGCATAGCTGCCGTCCTGCGCAATCTGCTCCTGAGCAGCACGGACGTTGATAAACGTATAGACCAGGCGATACGATCCGTCGTCCACACAGCGCTCGGCGTGCATTTGCACAAAGCGCGCGCCGACGCCCTTGAGCGCCTGCACATGCGGCAGGAGCTCGTCGAGCCCGACGGTGGTATAGATAGCCTTTTGCATTACTCGGCCTCCTTTGCAGCGACGGGCGTCTCAGCAGGTGCGTCACCAGCGGCAGGCGCTGCGGGTTTCTCGGCAGGCGCGTCACCGGCACCGTCAGCCCCGGCCCCAGCTGCAGCCACGAACCCGTCCTCGCCCAACTCGACGCCGCCATCCCAGGTAGCAGCGCCGCCCACGGTAAGCGGGTCACCGCCGGCGCGCATCACGGCCTCCTTCTGATCAAGGATGCCGCACGCCTCCACGATGGCATCGATCACGGTCTCGGGACGAATGGCGCACCCGGGCGCATACACGTCCACGGGAATCGCGCGGTCCACGCCGCCGATCACGTTATAGGCATCGCGGAATACGCCGCCCGAACACGCGCAAATGCCGCACGCCACCACGCACTTGGGCTCGAGCATCTGGCTGTAGATCTGGCGCACGACGGGCAGGTTCTGGGCATTGACCGACCCCGTCACCAAAAAGATGTCCGCATGCTTGGGGTTGCCGGTGTTGACCACGCCAAAGCGCTCCGCATCGAACAGCGGCGTGAGCGAGGCCAGCACCTCGATATCGCATCCGTTGCAGCTCGAGCCGTCGTAATGAATGACCCACGGCGAGCGCGACATTTTATGATCCATGGATGCCACCTCCTAAATAAACACGTCAACGAGGATGGGCATAAGGTTGAGCAGGCCAAACACCAGCGCCACGCCCCATCCGAGCCTAAAGCAGCTGCGCCAGGTGCTGCGTGCGAAGGTGTTGTCGATCAGGACCTCGACAAAATACGTCGCGGCCATCACGACCAGGGCTACAACCCAGCTCACGGGGTTGTCCCAAACAAAGAACATGCCCACCCACATCAAAAACAGCACGGTCTCGCACCAGTGCATAAGGGTCATCTTGGCCAGCGTGCCGCCGCTCATCTCGGTGGCGACGCCCTGGACGATCTCCTGATGCGCGTGATGCGAGTACGAAAGGTCAAACGGCGACTTGCGCAGCTTGATGGTAAGCACCGCGAGCAGCGCCAGGAAAATGGGCGCGCTGTACACGATGATGGGGGCCGACTGCCCCGTCACGGCGATGGAATCAAAGCTGTCGGTGGCAAGGTACAGGCCCACGCTCATCAGCAAAACGGCGGGCTCGTAACTCATAACCTGCAGTAACTCACGATCGGCGCCAACCTGGGCAAACGGGCTTTGCGTCGAGGCGGACGCCAACACCACAAAGATCGCGGCGAGCGTCACCATAAAAGCGCACAGTAGCGTGTTAGAGCCCGACACAAAGATGCCGCCGCCCACGACGGTAAAGATGAGCGCGCACGCCATATAGGTATCGTCCATGGTGTTTACGCTGGCAGGGGCTTTGCGCAGCAGCTTGGCAACGTCGTAGAAAGGCTGGAGCAGGCGCGGGCCCACGCGGCCCTGCATACGGGCCGAAAGTTTGCGGTCAACGCCGTCGATCAGGCCACCAACCAAAGGCGCCAGCAGGGCAAACACCACGGTACCAATAAATATGCCCACGACGCCCGAGCCTTCAAAATACTTGCCGCGCAGCACCGAGGGCGCACTCATGGCAAGCCGCTCGGGCCCAATCCACGCGCAACACAGCAGCGCAAACAAGATAATACTGCAGCACACGACGCTACCCGCGGGACCAATACGCTTCTCGCCAAGGGCGTCCTCCGAGTACCAATTGCGCTTTTCAGCCTTTACCTCGTGTCCCATCGAGCCGCGGAAATGGCGATATTTATCGGTTCCCACGCCCGAAAGGTACACGTTGACGTGCGGCTTATTGCTCACGCGGAATGAAGTCAGCAGCACCACGGCGATAAACGCCACGATAACCACCATCAGATACATGGCGTCCTTGCCGATAACGTACGGCACGCGGCCAAACACCATGGCCAAGTAAGGCGACACCAGACCGCTCGAGATAACCGGGAACGCCACGCAGCACAGAATCAGCAGCGCGGCGATGGTGTTGAGGGCCATCCATTCGGTCTTATGAACATTGACCTCAACGTTTTGAGCCGTGGGGTCGACGCCCGAAAGCTTGGCAAGCCACTTGCCCCAGAAGTAAAACGTCGCGGCCGAGCCAAAGGCCAGAACCATGATCATGAGCACGTTGCCGGTCTGGGCAAACGCCACCAGGGCGCCCCACTTGGACACGAGCATGCCAAACGGCGCCACAAACATGCCCATGATGCCCAGCATCATCAGGCGCGTCAGGTGCGGCATGCGGCTGAACATACCGTCCATGTCCTCGATATTGCGGCTGCCGATATGATGCTCGGCCGTGCCCACGCACAGGAACAGCAACGACTTTGCCACCGTGTGGAACAGGATCAGGAAGATGGCCGCCCATACGGCCTCGGGCGCGCCGACACCCAAGCAGGCACTGATGAGGCCCAAGTTGGAAATGGTGGAGTACGCGAGCACACGCTTGGCGTTGCTCTGCGAGATGGCCATGAGGGCAGCGAGCAAAAACGTGATGGCACCCACACTCGTGACCATAAAGCCGGTCACGGGATAGATGGCATAGAGCGGGCTCAGCTTGACCATCAGGAACACGCCGGCTTTGACCATGGTTGACGAGTGCAGCAGGGCGCTCGTGGGCGTGGGGGCAACCATGGCGCCCAGCAGCCAAGTGTGGAACGGCATCTGTGCGGCCTTGGTAAGGGCGGCGAGCGATAGCAGGACGACCGGCATCACCAGCAGTGCGGACTGCGCGGTACCGGCGCCGGAAAGCTCGATCATGCCCGAGATGGTCAGCGGCATGCCGTTGACGTGCAGAAACATAAGGCCCGCCAAAAACGCGATGCCGCCCAGCATGTTGAGGATGATCTGGGTGAAGGCGTTTTTGATGGCCTCGGGCGTGCGCGTGTAGCCAATCATGAGGAACGAGCACACGGTGGTGATTTCCCAGCCGCAGAACAGCCACTCAAGGTTGTCGCTCGTCACGATGACGAACATGGCCGAGAGGAACAGGAACATGAGCGCCAGGAACTGCGGGCGACGGTCGGGCGCGGTCTGCCCGCGCAGCGCGGCCTCGTGCTCGTCATGGGCCTGGAAGTCCTTCATGTAGCCCAGGGCATACACGCAGATAAGGCTGCCGACAATGCCAACGGCGAGCACCATGATCACACTCATGTAGTCCAGGTAGAGCGGGGTTGCGGTGACGGCTTCGGTCGCGGGCAGCGTCATGGCTGCAAAGGCGAGCGAGCCCACCAGTTGGACTATGCCGAGCACCGTGGTGAGCGCGTTCCTATATTTGTACGCGTTGTATAGGATGACGGCGCACAGGATGACGTCGATGACGGAGCTGATGATCGAGAGCACATGCGAGGTACCGGGGGCAACCTCAAAGCTCTGCGGACCCGTGCCAAAAAACATGACGGCGACTACAACCGTCACCGCCATAATAATGCCGGAACCTATGAGCCCCACCGCATCGCGGGCGCGGTCACCGCGCGCGAGCAGCATGCTCAGCGCCGGTACCAGCGGAAACAGGGTAAGGAAATACAGTAGCGTCATACCATCACTCCCCCATGCAAAAACGCTGCAATTGTTTAACGTTATAGCTCAATTGAGGAGCAGCGGCGGCAGGTTTTCGGTCAACTGGGGAGTTTTAGGCGTACGGGGTAAGGGCACGTCCGCTTTGGAGCAGTGGGGCGACGCTCCCCTATCGCAGCGACAGGCGCGCGGGCCACTGCGCGCGGTTTATTGGCCACTTTGGAGGATGTCCCGACAGGCTCGCGCCGGTCCAAAAAGTTGGCGCGGCAAGAAAAATGCGCCCCTATGGGCGCACCATCCCGTTTGCTATTCCGCCTTTTTAACGCGCGGCTTGCGACCGCGCGGCTTATCGACCAGTGCGGCCTCACCGCTCTCGCGGTACTGACGGCACCAAGCCTTGACCGAAGACTCGCTGGGAATCTTGTGCTTGATCATGGCCTCGCGAACCGTCAAGCCGTTTTCCAGACGGTCCTTAACCACAGCGAGCTTGACGTCGTACGAATAGGTATGATGATGCGAACCGGCATTGAGAACGGCGTCGGCACCGCCCACGGCATACGCGCGGGCCCACTGACGAGCCGTGGCCTGAGGAATGCCAAGCTCCGCGGCGAGAGCGCGATGACCGACCCCCTCTTGGAGGATCTCGACGGCGCGCTGCCTAACCTCGGGCGCATGCGTGCGAGTCCTAGTTGCTTCCGACATACCTGCCACTTCTTAGCCTTAGCCGTTAATCTGCTTTCTTACGTGCAAGTTAGATAGTAGCATTTTACTGTTTGCTCAAAGCAGTTAATTAAAATAGACGCGGCGTTATCTGGGCATTTAGCACCAAATTACGACATTTCTTTATCGATTATTTACGCTGGTAGCTGACTCGCAGCTAATCGTCATTCGCTTGTCAACAAAATTGGCATCTCTTTATGTCCTTTGGTATAGAGGATATAGTTATTAACCCCTCCCCCAATATTTTTGAGTGATCTGCAAGGCAGTAGACGTCCTCACTCCTCATGATTACCGCGCATTGCCATTCATCGGAGCAAAATCAAAACCACCCCTAAAAGGGGTGGTTTGCTCTTAGGGTATAACCCTTGGAT
>URPJ01000027.1 GCA_900549745.1 uncultured Collinsella sp.
CCCGTGGGTTATACCCTAAGAGCAAACCACCCTTTTTAAGGGTGGTTCTGATTTTGCTACCAAGCACGCCGTCAAATATGCCAGCAAATATTGATCCAAGGTCCCCGTAGAGGTGCCGGCAGGTTGCATACGTCCTGGCCGACCGTGACCGCAACATGTTGGTCAAGCATAATCTTTTGGATTCTTTTGGCGTGAGCGGCTTGGTTTTAGTAGGATTTGTCAGCGGCTTGACAAGGGGGTTTTATAACTGCCATGCAGGTAGCCGTGTTGGTAATGTTTTACCGACTTGCTAAGAACCCCTCATAATTAATGCGTCTGTAAATTGACCAATTGGTTTGACCTGCTGAAACACTATATGTTGTGTTTGACCTAAAAAAAGAATACAGGATATAGATGCCTCTTTGTCGTATGATAGATGGCGGACAGAGAGCGAGAACCTTATTCGCCCCATTTGGATGGATCTTTGAGCCCCTTGATCGGCTGCGAGGATTGTCCGCATGAGGGCCTATGGTTATTCGAGAACACAGATTGCGCGACGGCGCCGCAAGACAGGGTCAAACCCTGCCGGGCATCGTTTGGCTCTGAAGCGCAATGAGGCTACGATGCGAAAGAGGCAAGAGGATGAAGATCATCAAGCGCAGCGGCACCGAGGTTACCTTTGACATCGATAAGATCGTCAATGCGATCCGCGCCGCAAACTTGGAGGTCGAGGAAGGCTCTCGCCTTACCGACCGCCAGGTGATCTATGCGGCACAAAACGTCGCCGAGGCATGTGAGAAGGCCGGCCACACCGTATCGGTCGAGGAGATCCAGGATCTGGTCGAGGACGAGATTATGCGTCTCGACTGCTACGAGGTCGCTCGCCACTACATCATCTACCGCTATGTTCAGAGCCTGAAGCGCCAAAAGAACACGACCGATGACAAGATCCTGTCGCTGATTGAGTGCAATAACGAAGAGGTCAAGCAGGAGAACTCCAACAAGAACCCGACCGTCAACTCCGTTCAGCGCGACTACATGGCTGGCGAGATTTCCAAGGACCTGACGCAGCGCGTGCTGCTGCCCCAGGAGATCGTGGATGCCCACAACGAGGGCCTGATTCACTTCCACGATTCGGACTACTTCGCCCAGCACATGCATAACTGTGACCTGGTGAACCTGGAGGATATGCTCCAGAACGGCACCGTTATCTCGGGCACGCTGATCGAGAAGCCGCACAGCTTCTCGACGGCCTGCAATATCGCGACGCAGATTATCGCCCAGGTCGCCTCTTCCCAGTATGGCGGCCAGTCGATTTCGCTGACCCACCTGGCTCCGTTTGTCGAGGTGAGCCGTCAGAAGATTCGCGGCGAGGTTGCCCGCGAGCTCGAGGAGCTTGGCGTCTCTGCGTCTGCCGAGAAGGTCCGTGAGGTCGTTGAGGACCGTCTGCGTGACGAGATCCGTCGCGGCGTCCAGACGATTCAGTATCAGGTCGTGACCCTTATGACCACGAATGGCCAGGCGCCGTTCGTGACGGTCTTTATGTATCTCAACGAGGCCCGTACGCCTCAGGAGAAGCACGACCTTGCCATGATCGTGGAGGAGACGCTTCGCCAGCGCTACGAGGGCGTTAAGAACGAGGCTGGCGTGTGGATTACCCCGGCATTCCCCAAGCTTATCTACGTGCTCGAGGACGATAACATTCACGAGAATTCCCCGTACTTCTACCTGACCCAGCTGGCTGCCAAGTGCACCGCCAAGCGCATGGTGCCCGACTACATCTCTGAGAAGAAGATGCGTGAGCTCAAGCTGTCTAAGGGTGAGACCGCCGGCAATGGCGATTGCTACACCTGCATGGGTTGCCGCAGCTTCCTGACGCCCGACCGTTCGGGCAACGGCTTTAACAATGTTGCCAACGCGCTGAACTACGACCCGAACAAGCCCAAGTACTATGGTCGCTTTAACCAGGGCGTTGTGACCATCAACCTGCCTGATGTCGCACTGAGCTCGCACCAGGATATGGACAAGTTCTGGAAGATCTTCGATGAGCGCCTTGAGCTGTGCCACCGTGCCCTGCTGTGCCGTCATGAGCGCCTGATGGGTACGCTTTCTGACGCCGCACCGATTCTGTGGCAGTACGGCGCCCTCGCTCGTCTGAAGAAGGGCGAGACGATCGACAAGCTGCTCGTGGGCGGATACTCCACCATCAGCCTGGGCTATGCCGGCCTGTATGAATGCGTCAAGTACATGACGGGCCACAGCCACACCGAGAAGGAAGGCACGCCGTTTGCCATGGCCGTCATGCAGCGCATGAACGACAAGTGCGCCGAGTGGAAGGCCGAAAGCGATATCGACTTCTCGCTGTACGGCACGCCGTTGGAGTCGACGACCTACAAGTTCGCCAAGTGCCTGCAGCGCCGTTTTGGCATTATCCCGGGCGTGACGGACAAGGGCTACATTACTAACAGCTATCACGTTCATGTGTCCGAGGAGATTGATGCTTTCGATAAGCTCAAGTTCGAGGGTATGTTCCAGCAGCTTTCGCCGGGCGGTGCCATCTCCTACGTCGAGGTTCCCAACATGCAGGACAACCTCAAGGCTGTCATTCGCGTGATGCAGTACATCTACGACAACATCATGTACGCCGAGCTCAACACCAAGAGCGACTACTGCCAGGTGTGCGGCTACGACGGTGAGATCAAGATTGTCGAGGATGACGGCAAGCTGGTGTGGGAGTGCCCCAACTGCGGCAACCGCGATCAGGAGAAGATGAACGTCGCCCGTCGTACGTGCGGCTACATCGGTACCCAATTCTGGAACCAGGGTCGAACCGAGGAGATCCGCGACCGCGTGCTGCATCTCTAATACCGCTCCGGGGCTGAACCGAGAGGGCCGCTTGGGCATTTGCTCGCTATTTCGGACAGTCCTGCGCAAGACGAAGGCCACATTAAGTGGCCTTCTTTGCGTGCGGAACTCATATCGAGCAAAAGCCCAAGCGGCCCTCTCGGTTCAGCCAAGTTGACGTAGTTGAGATGCAGCATGCGGCCTGCTCACTCCTCGAAGTTCTTAGCGGAAATGAGTTGACTTGCAACAACGCTTTGCTTGCGATGGCGGTTGAGCTGCAACAAAGTTTTTATTGGACCTCGAACCCTATACTCGATGTTCGCTTCGTTCATTGAGTTACCCTTTGCATGAGGCCGGGACATATCGTCCCGCCCGCAGTTTCGCAGGCCGAAGGCCGAGAATGTTTGAGGACGGGATGATATGTCCCGGCCTCCCGGGAGAGTTACCTATGAACTACGCGAACATTAAGTATTTCGACATTGCTGATGGGGAAGGCGTTCGTACTTCTCTGTTTGTGAGCGGGTGCCGTCGCGGGTGCAAGAATTGCTTTAACTCCGTCGCGTGGGACTTTGCCGCGGGTGAAACGTTCGATCGTGCCGTCGAGGACAAGATTATCGAGAGCCTCGACCATCCCTTTATCGATGGCCTGACGATTCTGGGCGGCGAGCCTATGGAGCCCGAGAATCAGGTGGGGCTTGTTGACTTTATCGAACGCGTGCGTGCGGCCTATCCCGCGGGGTCGGGCAAGACCATTTGGTGCTTTACCGGCGATGTGCTCGAGGAGCTTATGCCGGGCGGTTGCCACCATACCGAGGTCACGGACCGTATCCTTACCTGCCTCGATATGTTGGTGGACGGTCCGTTCGTTCAGGATTTGTACGATATCTCGTTGCGCTTCAGAGGCTCGAGCAATCAGCGCGTGATCGATATGAACGCTACGCGCGCCCGTGCTGAGCGCGAGGGCGTTGCGCTTTGTGATGCGGTTGAACTTTGGCGTGATGATCCGGTCTATTCGACCCATACTATGTAGCTTGTGGTCGATGCCGGAGGGCGTGGTACCATAGCGCGAACGCAAAATCGGAAAAGTGAGGCCCAGATGGTCGATCAGGAAAAAGTCGAGGCCGCCATTAAGCTGTTGCTTGAGGGCATAGGCGAGGACCCAACTCGGGAGGGCCTGCTGGAGACCCCGGCGCGCGTTGCCCGTATGTATGGCGAAATCGCCGGCGGTATGGACCAGAGTGCCGAGGAGCACCTGTCCAAAACGTTTGCCGTCGCTTCGAACGATTTGGTTATCGAGCGCGACATCACGTTCTACTCGCTGTGCGAACATCATCTGCTGCCGTTTTATGGCAAGGCTACCATTGGCTATATCCCCAACGGCCGTGTCGCAGGGCTCTCTAAGCTTGCTCGCACGGTTGAGGTTTATGCCCGCCGTCTGCAGCTGCAGGAGCAGCTGTGTGCGCAGGTTGCCGACGCCCTCATGGATTATCTCGCTCCCCAGGGAGCGATTGTGCTCATGGAAGCTGAGCATATGTGCATGACCATGCGCGGCGTGCAAAAGCCCGGCACCAAGACCGTGACGCTCGCTCGCCGCGGCGTCTTTGAGACCGACCCCGCGCTCGAAGAGCGTTTCTTTAGGATGCTGGGACGCTAACTATGAGAGTCGTCAACGACTTTACATCGAATACTGACGAGGGAACGCCGCGTCGCGGTTTTATGGCTTCGGGCCTGGCGCCTTTTGGCGTCATGCCTCGTATCGATTACATCTGTGCCAACGGCCTGTTCCGGCGCCACCTGGGCAACATTGCTCAGCTGGAATCGGGGCGCATCTTCTGCCGCCACGGTATCGACCATCTGCTCGATGTCGCTCGCATTATGTGGATTAAGAATCTCGAGGAAGATCTCGAGTTTGACCGCGAGGTCATCTACGCCACGGCACTTCTTCACGATATCGGCAAAGATGAACAGTATGAATCGGGTATATCCCATGATGTTGCAAGCGAACGCGTCGCTGATGCAATTCTCGGCGGCATGCCTGATGACGTGGCGTTTGAGCCGGCCGATGCCGCAGCCATTAAGACGGCCATTCTGGGCCATCGAAAGCTGCGCGTGAACAGCCAACCGCTTGAGCGTTTGCTCTATGCAGCCGACAAAGCGTCGCGCGCCTGCTTTGCATGCCCCGCGCGCAATGCTTGCAACTGGAGCGATGATAAAAAGAACCTGTCGATTCGCGTGTAGTTAGTTTGCGCGGTCGGGGTTCTAAACGAAGGAGACGATCGCGATGAGCAACAAGAAACTGCCCGAGAATGCAACCAAGACTGAAGGTGCCGAGCTCGCGCGCCGTGGAAGGGGCGAAATATCCACCGCAACGGCGGTGCCCCACGTGAGCTATGACGATCTGCGCCATGCCGATCGCATTACTATCGACGGTCTCGAGGTCTTTGCCAACCACGGCGTGTATCCCGAAGAGAACGCGCTGGGCCAGAAGTTCATCGTGTCCTTGGTGCTCTATGCCGACCTGCGTGCAGCGGGGGAGCACGATAACCTGGACGCCTCGATTGACTACGGCTCGGTGTGCCACGATGTCGATGGCTATCTGCGCGAGCATACGTTTAAACTCATCGAGGCGGCAGCCGAGGGTGTGGCCCAGATGCTGCTGCGTCGTTACCCCTTGCTGCTTGGCGTGCGTGTTAAGCTCGATAAGCCTTGGGCGCCCGTCGGTCTTCCCCTGGCAAGCTGCGGCGTCGAGATCGAGCGCGTGCGCTAACCGGTTCTAATACGTCTCTATGGGTGGCTGCTTGAGCCGCTGCGACAGCGCTCTATTGTTGGGGCAGTACCTGTCGAGCAGGGCGTGAAACCGCTGATTGTGGCTTGGCTCGAGCAAGTGGACGAGCTCGTGGGCGACAACCATGTCGAGACACTCGATGGGATAAGCGGCAAGTTCGCGTGCGATGCGAATGGCTCCGGTCTTGGGCGTGCATGATCCCCAGCGCGTTTTCATGCTGCGCACGGAGACGCGGGAAACGGCGACACTCATTGTGATTTCGTATGCGTGCACGATGTCGCGTAGCGCTGCGGTGACCTCGGTCGTATAAAGCTGGCTGATGTGGGCTTGGAGCTCGTCGGACGTTAGGCCGTCGAGGATTACGCGCCGCTTGGCCTGTGGGCCTTCGTCCGATTCGTCGGTACCCATAAAGCTTGCGAAGGTGGCCTGCTTGGGCCGCGGCGCGGGTGATGCAAAGTTGTGATCGAGTGCATCCTGTACCGTGATGGGCTTGCCCCAAAGTGCAATGACGGACGAGGTGCTGAGCGGCTCTCGCGCCGTCGCCTGATGTTGCTCGCGCTTGGCAAGTCGGCTGACAATCCAGGTGCTGTTGCGCTTCACAAATGCCTCGATGCGCTCGCGGCTGGCGCCGAGCGGTGCGCTGGCGTGGACCTCACCGCTTGATGTGACGCGTAGGTTGAAGTTTTTGACGCGCTTTTTGGTAACGACGACGGAGATGGGCGTCCCATCCGGTCGGGATATGGAAATCGTAAATTGCTGCGTCAAAAGCGGTCCTTCAGATTGGGGACGGGCCGGCATGTCGACCGTTCGGCATGCCGGCCCGCTCAAGGGATGTGAAATTAATAACGCTCAAAGAAGGCAAGCGCGTTGTCGCTACAGAGCTTCTGCATCACGGTCTTGCCAAAATGCTTGGAAAGCATGTTCTGGAACTCGGGCATCATGCTGGCATCGGAGAGGAAAGCGGGCACCGTGGCACCGTCCCAGTCGCCGCCGAGCGCGATGACGTCCTCGCCGCCCAGGTCGAGCCAGTGCTCGATATGTGCCGCCAGCTGGTCGAAGGTGACGTCTGCGGCGGTCTTGTCGGTTGCGTCGTTGGATAGGAACTCGCTGCAGTAGTTGAGGCCGACGATGCCGCCCATGTCGCGAATGGTGCGGAACTGGTCGTCGGTGAGGTTGCGCTTGACGCCGCAAACCGCACGGGAGTTGGAGTGGCTGGCGACGAAGGGGCGCGTGGCGTGGGCGACAACCTCGTCAAAGCACTCATCGTTGAGGTGGGAGACGTCGAGTACCATTCCGGCGTGCTCCATCTGCGTAAGTGCCTCGATGCCGGCGGCGGTGAGGCCGGCGTGGGTATCGTGTCCGCTCGCGAGCGGTCCCTGCGCGTTCCAACTGAGTGACGACATAAGCACGCCCAAGCTCTTGAGCACCTCGATCAGTGCGGGGTCCTCGGCAAAGAACGTGGCGTTTTCGATGGTGTGGATGCAAGCGACCTTACCGTCCTTGAGCGCGGGGCGAATGTCTGCGGCGCTGCGTACGTTGACCATGCGGTCGTGGTTGAGCATTGCCTGGCCGCTCATATGCGCCATGATTTGCGCCTGGAAGCGCGCGGCGTGGGCGGTGGGAATCTCGTCGGGGACAAACGTGGCGAAGCACTGTGCCCACGGCGTGTTGCCGATCTTTGCGAGCGAGATGGCGCAGGCGTTGCCCTCGATGAGGTCGAAATCTTGCGGATGCGTTTCGTCGCCGGGGAAATAACCGTCGGTGCCGGCGGTAAAGCGCAGGTCGAGATCGAGCGTGGCCCAGCCGATTCGGTCGGCGGTGTCGCAGTGTAGGTCAAATACGGGATATGCCATGGTTCCTCCGGTTGCAGCGTTTCTTTGCAAACTGTCATTGAATTGTATGACTAGGGTATAGTTAGCGCCATATGTTCACGGCGGCCTGCGTTGTGCGCCGCCCTTATCACGGAGGTTACCATGTCCAACCAGGGCAAGAAGGTCAAGACCCATTATCGCGGCACGCTCGACGACGGCACGCAGTTCGATAGCTCCTACGATCGCGGCGAGCCGCTGGAGTTCACCTGCGGTGCCGGTCAGATGATCAAGGGCTTCGACGCCGCTGTTGTCGACATGCAGGTGGGCGAGAAGAAGACCGTGCACATTCCTGCTGCCGATGCCTACGGCGAGCACAATCCCGAGATGGTTCTGACCTTCCCGGCCGAGCAGGTTCCCAACATCGAGCAGATCGAGAAGGGCATGAAGCTCTTCCTGTCCACGCCGAGCGGTATGCCCGTCCCCGCCGTCGTCATTGACGTGACGCCCGAGGCCGTGACGCTCGACGCCAACCACGAGCTGGCCGGCAAGGACCTCAACTTTGATATCGAGCTCGTCGAGGTCGAGGGTTAGAGTATGCCTGAACGCTTGGTTTCGACGACATGTTTGGGAAATCTCAACGATCCGTCCTATGAACTCCTGCTTCGCCGGGAGCTGGGCGGTGTCTTTGAGGCCGATGAGCTACTGCTCGATTGGGACCAGGCCGATGTATGTGCGTTTGTGGGCGCGACGGAGCTGGGGCGCACGGTCGATGTTCGGCTGGATGCTGCCGACGGCGGTCGTCTTGCCGATGGCGACGTGCTCGCCATTGACCGTTCGGGCGTGGTGCCTGTGGCGGTTGTCGTGCGCCTGCGCAGCGCCGAGGTTTATTTGGTCGAAGTCGACCGCATGGATCCGATTGCGCTCGCGCATGCGTGCTGGGAGATCGGCAACATGCATGCGCCGCTCTTCCGGGGCGACTCGGACGAGCATACCGTGCGCATGTATACGCCGGTGCAGCCTGTTTTGGGCCGCATGCTCCGGGGTATCGAGGGCGTTCGCCTCTCGGTGGTTACCCGTGAACTCGATACGGACCGGCGCTTTGCGTCGAGTGCGGCGGAGGTCGTCGTGAGCATGGCTCCGGACTTTACCATCGTAAAGAAGGCGCGCGGTTAACGTGCGTATGAGTAAGACGGACTTTGAGAGGCAGCTATTCAAAGTCCGTCTTACTGTTGATGAGGTGCTTTGGGGGAAAGCATATGGGTCTTGAGGGAATCAAGCTGATTGCATGCGATTTGGACGGCACGTTGCTGCATCCGGGGGAGCGCGAGCCGCGTTCCGAGGCCTTTGAGCTTATCGATGAGCTACATCGTCGCGGTATCGTGTTTATGCCGGCGAGCGGCCGTCAATATGCGAGCTTGCGCTACCTGTTTGCCCCGGTGGCCGATGAGCTCGCCTATGTATGCGAAAACGGAGCCCTGGTGATGAGCGAGGGGCGTGCCGTCGTCAAGCGTTCCATGGAGCGTAGCCTTGCTATGGATATCGCGAATGCCGTGGTTGCGTATCCCCATGCCGACGTGACCCTTTCGTGCGAGGGGCACCTCTACACCATGAGCGGCAATGATGCGTTCGTCGACCATTTGCGCTATGGGGTCCACTGCGATGTGGCGGTGGTCGACCGTCCCGAGGACATCGACGAGGACGTCATTAAGATTGCCTTCCAGACGCCCGAGGTTGATCAGCCGGCGGCGCTGGAGCATTTTGAGCGCCTCTTTAGCGACCGTGTCGACGTGATGACGTCGGGAACCGAATGGACGGACTTTATCGGTTTCGGTTCGGGCAAGGGCTCCGCGCTTGCCGATTACGGTCGTGCCCTGGGTATTTCGCCCGATGAGATGATGGCGTTTGGCGACAATGAGAACGATCGCGACATGCTCAACGTCGTGGGCCATCCCTATCTGATGGAGAGCTGTAACCCCTCTATGCGTGGCATCAACGACCGCGTCCGCTACGTGCGCACGGTCGAAGAAGAGCTGCGCCGTCTGCTCGCCGAGTAGGTTTTCGCGACATACCTAGAAATCTACCTACAGTCGGGGCAGAGACCCTCGAAGATGGTGTAGTGCGACGTGACGTGCCAGCCGATTTGCTCGGACGCCTTGGCGTCGAGCTGGGCATCGAAGGGGAGCGGTACGTCGATGACGCGGCTGCACGAGGTGCAGATGATATGCGCATGCGGCTCGATCGTGCGATCGAAGCGGCTGCCGCCCGGCGTCTTGATGGAGAGGATTTCGCCTGCGTCGGCCAAGAGATTGAGATTGCGGTAGACCGTACCGCGGCTGATCTTGTCATCCTGTTCGCGCACGACGTTGTAGATTTCGTCGGCGGTGGGATGGTTATAGCTTTGGCGCACGGCGTCAAGAACCAGCTTTCGCTGCCTGGTATTCCTTCTTTGCACCGCCATGCGCCTCGCCTCTTTTCTATTAACGGTCGTAGGTAAATGATACCGTATTTAGCACACAATACTAATAATGAGGACTGAAACCGTCTTCATTGGCAAGTGGGGCTCGGGCCTGGGCGTCTACGAGGCGAAAACGCGTTCCCATGCGCTCATAGGAGGCATGAAGCGCCTCGAGATGAGATAGGATGTTCGCCGGAGCTCCCTGTATCTCCATCTCGACTGAACCGTCTTCCATGTTACGTACCCAGCCGGTGAGGGAGCGCGCCTGTGCGAGGTTGGTGTTGGTGAAGCGGAAACCGACGCCCTGGACCTGCCCCTCCCACCGCAGGAAATAGCGCTGCGGGGCGTCTTGAGTGGCCTTGTCGCTTGCGAGCACAGTAAGTCTGCGGCGCAGCTCGAGCTCGACGTTTGATGGTTTTTGAGGTTCTCGACTGCCGCCGGTGACGCTGGAGAAGAACGTATCGAAGAGACCCATCGCTATGCCTGCTTGCCTGCGTCGGCCGGGAAGATAATGCCGGCCTGCTGGCGCACGGCATCCATGATGCGCAGCGAGACGAGCGTGACATCGCGGTAGTGGCCAAGCTCGTGGCGTCCCGCCGGGGTCTCCCAAATCTCTTCCTTAACGTTATCGATGCCGCAGATGGCGGTGATAAAGTCTGTGAGTTCGTATTCCATAGTGTTGCTCGATTTGGGCAGGTCGAGCACGCGGCCGTTCTCGCCCTGTTCGCGCGGTGCCTCGGTCGCCGAGCCGCGTACGACGTCGCCGCGATAGTCGATGCGGACGTTGCGGGGCGTGGACAGATGGTCGATCTGGATAGTGCCACGCTCGCCTTCTATCTGCGAGGGCAGCAGGTCATTCGTAATTTTGGAGTGCGCGAGCTCGACGGAGATGCGGCCACCGCCGTAGCTGGCGAGGATGGAACCGCAGCCGTCGATGGGGCCGTGCGTGAGCTGTCGCGTGGTGGGGTCGAGCAGAGTAGTCATGCTCGTAAGGCCGGAGGGCATGCCGAAAATCTCGACCATGGGCTCGACGGTGTAGACGCCAATGTCCATGAGGGAACCCGATGCCATATTGCAGTCGAAGATATTGGTGGCGCGTCCCGCGAGAATCTCGTTGTAGCGCGAGGAATATTTGCCAAAGCGCAATGAGGCGCGGCGGATGGGGGCGATCTCGCCCAGGGCATCCTCGATGGCGTGGAAGGCGGGATCGTGGAGGGGACGCATGGCCTCGAGGGCCACAACACCTGCTGCCTCGGCAGCGCGGAAGACTTCCAGCGCCTGCGCTTCGGTGGCGCAGAAGGGCTTCTCGACGATGACATGCTTGCCACCGGCGATGCAGGCAAGGGCCTGCTCGTAGTGAAGTGCATTAGGGCTGCCGATATAGACGGCGTCGACGTCGGCGGCTGCCGCAAGCTCATCGAGTGACGTAAAGTTTCGCTCGCCACCGCGCTCGGCGGTAAAGGCGGTACCGCGATTGGCGTCGCGTGAAAGCGTGCCCACAAACGCGGCTTGGTCGTTGGCGTTGACGACTTGGATAAAGTCGTCGGTGATCATGGATGTGCCGATGGTTGCGATACGCAACATGTGTCCCCCTTGCGTTGTTTGGCTTACAGGACGAGTGTAGCGCGGGAGGACACAAAAGCGTGCGAAAACGCCGTTACAGGTCGCTCTCGTTAAAGCCGGCGTCGATATCGAGGTTGCTGCCGTCGGCCGCCGTGGTGGCAAGCTCATCGCAGCGCTCGTTGAGCTCGTGGCCGGCGTGACCCTTAACCCAGATGAACTCAACCTTGTGCTTGCTTTTGGCGGTGAGTAGGCGCTCCCACAGGTCGCGGTTCTTGACGGGCTGCTTGTTGGCGGTTTTCCATCCGCGCTTTTTCCAGCCGTCGATCCAGTGTTTATTGAAAGCGTTGACGACGTACTGCGAATCGGAATGGACCTCGACCTCGCAGGGGCGGTTAAGCGCCTCGAGCGCCACGATGACCGCCATGAGCTCCATGCGGTTGTTGGTGGTCTTGGCGTAGCCGCGCGAAAGCTCGGAGGTGAAGGTCTTGCCGGCGGGGTTGGTGTATTTGAGCACGGCGCCGTAGCCGCCGCGTCCCGGATTTGATCGGGCCGAGCCGTCGGTGTAGATGATGACCTTCACATGGTTCCTTTCGTTGGGTACGTTTCGTGTGAGTGACCATTGTAGCGCCGCGTTCGCCGAGGGCTAGCAATCTACCATATCTACCCTGTCCTCAGATGGCTGGTTTTCTTGGATGATGCGGTCGAGCTCGTCGAGGTATTGCTGCAACAGGGGAGAGGGCTTGCGTTCATCGTGCATGATATAGCCTACGTGCATCGTCGGGGCATCTGCCAGTGGAATCGATGCCATGCCCCATTGCATTTCGTTTGAGAGCACGCCGGTGGAGAGCGTGTAGCCGTTCGAGGTGATCAGCAGTTTGGTGAGCGTGCCGCGGTCAGAGACTCGAATGTTGCGATCGCAGGGGATGTAGCTAAACGGCTCCTCGGCGTAATAGAAGGAGTTCGAGGTGCCTTGCTCAAAGCTGTAGCGCGTATAGGGTGTAAGGTCGGCAAGGGACAGCTGAGGGCGGCGTGCGAGCGGGTGGCGCTCGCTAACGAAGACGTGGACCGTTGCGTCGAAGAGGGGATGGAAGCTTGCGCGGGCATCGGCGAAGGCCTTCTGCAGAACGCGGGCGTTAAAGTCATCCAGATACAGAATGCCGATATCGCTGCGAAACGCGCGGACGTCATCGATGATCTGCGATGTGGTGGTCTCGCGCATGATGAACTCGAACTTGCTGTCGCGGCAGCGCTCGACCACGTTGACAAAGGCCTCGACCGAAAAGGCGTAGTGCTGGGCGGAAATGAACTGCCTCCCATTTCTTGGACATGAGAAATGGGAGGCTTTCTTTATGCGCGT
>URPJ01000028.1 GCA_900549745.1 uncultured Collinsella sp.
CTTCGTTAAACGGGCGCTAGGGCGTCACCCTTACACCAACATTTTCGACGCGATCCATTACGTGCAGTCGAGCCATAAGATCCCCTCTCACATGGCAGCCCGGAGGCGAGGCCGGGCGAAATTGCTACACGCACAACACTGACCTAAAAAGTTGTGAGGTCTCCATACGGTTCGGCAGGCGGTATAAAATGTCACCCTCAGCGGTGAAATAGAACATTACCGCAGATAAATGCCATATTTGATAAAACGCGTTACCAAATTGCAATATTCAATGTGAAAAAGAGCGCCTTACTATTTTTCCTTTTTGATCCGTTTTCCTCCGTCCCCTTCGGATCACATGATCCCTTGGGAACGGAGGAAAACGGATCGTTTTTGGTGCAAAAGGGCCAGGTTTGTTTGCACCAATCTCACTTGCGCTAGATGAAGAGCTCGCATTCCTTCCGCGCGACGCAAACCTTGCTCAGCATCTGGGAAACAGCGGATAGCTTGTTGGGATCAAGCTTACGAGCGCCTCGCGGACATACGGCAATGCAGCGCATGCAGGAGATGCACGCCTCGCCAGCTGCTCGTTTGGGGTCACCCTTGTCGATAGCACAAACGGGGCACGCCGCGGCGCATGCACCGCAGGAGACGCAATCCTCTGTTGCCTCGGGCGCCATGCGGTGACCTCCAGCTTGTTTATAAGGACGATTGCCGGGGATAGAGGGCTCGGACGCATCCTCAGCCAACAGCTTTTGCTGAATTTGCTGAGCAAACTCAGCAAGCTGCGCCGCATCCTGCGCATCCGGACGACCGGCAGCAAACTGTCGCGCAATGGAATGTTCTGCAATGGCCGCAACTGCCGCGATCACCCGGAATCCCGCATGCTTCGCAACGTCCTCCAGCTCTACGAGCGTGTCCTCAAACGCGCGGTTTCCGTAGACGCACACCAGAACGGCCCGCGCTCCGTTGCCGTGAACCATGCCCAACCGGTCAGCCACCACAGCCGGGATTCTACCGGCATACGCCGGCACAGAGATTACGGCCACGTCGTCCTCAGTCATCGAGACAGCGCTGAAATCTAGCCCGCTATCGGTCAGATCGACGGTAACGGTATTCTTGTCCAGTGCCCCGGCCACAAGGCCAGACACCTTCTGCGTTCCACCCGTCGGACTAAACACAATTTCGAATACGCTCATCGAGACACCCTCCCCCTACGTCTGGCAACGCGTCAAGCCGTTTTCACATCCAGCCAGAGTATACGGCACGTGGGATCCCCGTTTTGGTGCACCAAGCACCCCAATGCACCCACCCTACGCTGTCTGCCTCTTCGTTTTTGTATAAATTACGGTACAGATTGTATATATTTACGGGATACCGCCGTGTTCTCCCGAGGTACCCCATCCTGGCCCGTGCAAAAAAACGGAGTATTCTGCAACGTGACCGCGCCAGCAATACCCCGAGCGGGCAAACCTTTAGGGCGCTGCGTCATTTTGGGTTCCGACATGGCGAGAATGACGCGCCCCTGCTCCGGAAAACGACGAAATCTGACTCAGAACGCTCGCTAGGGATATCCGAAAGCCACCGTTGGCGACGTCAAATCATATGCAGACAACTCGAACTGCAGAATACTCCAAAAAATGCACGGCGCACCCCATGGGACCCATTGCCGCATGGTAGGAAACAGGCCCACGGCATCCTCTAGATGCATTCCCGAGGAAATCACATTTGAACTAGCGATCGGATACGGCAAACAAAAAGGGCCCCGAGCGTAGTTGCTCGGGGCCCTTGGTTCACCTCGCTCTAGCGGGCGATGCGTATGTTACTTGCGCTTGCCGCCGCCGTCGCCGGGGCGACGGGAGCTGCCACCGCGCTTGCCGCCACGGCTGTTGCCGTAGCTGCCACGGTTATCGCGACCGCCGGCACGGCCGCCACGGGAGCCGGCCTGGTTGCCGCCACGACCACCACGATAGCCGCCGCGACGCTCTTCGCGGGTATCGTCGTAGTTGCGCCAGTCATCGCGACGATCGCGGCTGGCACGCGGGTCACGACGATCACGCGACTCGTTAGAACGACCAGCGCCGCCGCGGCCGCCATTGCCGCGAGCACCCTCGCGACGCTCGCCGCCGCGGCTACCGCGCTCTTCAAAGCGCTTGCCGCCACGGGACTCACCGCCACGGGCAGTACGCTCACCGCGACCCTCGCCGCCGCGACGCTCATCACGGCCGCCGCGCTCGTCATCACGACCGGAACGCCGGCGGTCGCCCGCGCGCTCGACACGACGACGGCCACCGCGATCCTCGTCCTCGCGGCGGCGGCGATGTGCCTCGCCCTGGAACTGCTTGGCACGACGCTCGGCACGGTTGCCACGCGGGGCCTGCTCGACAGCACCGCCGCGCTCCTCGGCAGCCACCTCGCGGGCCACGCTCTCAACAGCCTCGTCCACGCGAGCCTGAACGCCTTCGCGCACGCGGGTCTTGCCGCCGCGCTTGGGACGGCTCGGACGCTCGCCATCGCCGCGACGCTCGTCGCGACCGCGGTTGGAACGACCGGCCACATCGCCGTAGTCATCGCCGTTGCGTTTGCCGTCGCGACGCGCCTGCTCAAGCTTCTTCTTGCTCTTGGACTTGCCGCGCTTGGTCTTCTTCTTCACCTTAAAGGCCGCAGGATCGCGCTCGGGGTCAACCGCGGGCGGATTGGGGCCCACATGCAGGTCGCCGGCCTCGTAGATGTCGGCGGTCTTGTCCATGAGCTTCTCGATCTCGTAGAATTCATCGACGTCCTGCTCGGTCACAAACGTGATAGCCCAGCCCAGCTCGCCGGCGCGGCCCGTACGGCCAATGCGGTGGATATAGTCGGTCGGCTCGGCCGGCACGTCAAAGTTCACGACGTAGCGCACGTCGCTAATGTCGATGCCGCGGGCGAGAACATCGGTTGCCACCAGCACGTCGACGGTGCCGTCGCGGAAGGCAGAAAGCGCGCGCTCGCGCTGGGCCTGGCTGCGGTTGCCGTGAATCGCGGCGGCCTTGATGCCCTTGCGCTCCAGACGACGGCAGCAGCTGTCGGCGCGGTGCTTGGTACGCATAAAGACGATGGTGCGCTCCGGGCCCTCCTTTTTGAGGAACTCGGGCAGCAGGTTGTTCTTAGCCTCGATGGACACCGGGAACACAAACTGGTCGACGGTGTCGGCGGTCGACGTGGCGGGCGCGATCTCCACGCGGGCCGGGTCGCTCACCAGGTCGGTGATCTCGCCCACGGCCTCCTCGTCGAGGGTCGCCGAGAACAGCAGCGTCTGGCGCTCGGCCGGCGTCTCGCGCACAATGCGACGGACGGCGGGCAAAAAGCCCATGTCGAGCATGCGGTCGGCCTCGTCGAGCACCAGGACCTTAACCTCGTTCAGGTGGCAGGCGCCCTGCTCGATCAGGTCGACCAGACGACCCGGCGTGGCGACCAGGATGTCGCAGCCGTACTTGAGGGCAGCAGTCTGCGGCTTGTAGCTCACGCCGCCCACGACGGTCACGGCGACATGGCCGGTGACGTCGGCAATCTTGCTCGCGACCTCGTCGATCTGCTGGGCAAGCTCGCGCGTGGGGGTGATGACGAGCATCAAGGGACCGCGACCGTTGCCCTCGGGCTTCTTGGCGCCGCGACGGCGGTTGCGGCCGCCGCGCTCGCGCACGGGTTTGGGAGGAGCGATGTGCTCCAGATTGTTCATGGTCGGCAGCAAAAAGGCGGCCGTCTTGCCGGTGCCGGTCTGGGCGGCGGCAAGCAGGTCGCGGCCCTCGAGCACCACGGGAATCGAGCCGGCCTGCACGGGCGTCGGCGCCGTGTAGCCCAGGTTCTCGATAGCACGAAGCATTTCGTCGGAAAGGCCCAGCTCGTCAAAGGCGGGCAGGCTCTCGGTAGCGAACTCGACGGCCTGGGCAGCATTTGCCTCGTCGGCGGCATCGAAGGCAGCCTGGGTCATGGCCTCGCGGGTCTCGTCCAGAATCTCGGCGTCCGTGACGTCGGATACAGAATTACGCATATGTTGTTGTTCCTTATCTGCACGCGTCATGGGCGCGGCATGCGGCCGCGCGGGCGTGCTTGGTAGTGCGCTAATACATACAAAAACGGGTGCGCACAGAGAGGACGTTGCTCAGCACGCTGGCGATCGCTTTGGCAGCCCTATCACGCGCCGTCCAGACGCAGCAGCTCTAAGCGATGGAGCAGATTCGCCGTCGGTTAGTATACCCGTGCTTCGCATGCCCCCACGTAAACCACAGATGACGAGACGGACGGGGCGAGTCTGGGCCGATTGTCTCAATCTGTAACAGATGCAGGGCAAAACCGGGTCCAAATGTTACAGAACAAGACAGAGGGGGATTTCCGTCCAGTCCAAACCAAATCTCTCAGTCTTCCTGCAATTTCGAACATGTGGCCTATAATGTTGCTTTGGTTACGCTGTATATTGCGCAGCCATTTAATACGTCGCCCACCGGGAGCCATTAATTCCTATCGCCATATTGGCTAGGAAGCAATCAAAGGAGGTATCCGTGGCAGCAGAGACGCCTTGCTCGGTCCTCTATAACGATATCCGCTCGTTCGGCGGTCTTAAACATCTCGAGATCGCCCGAATGCTCATCAATGGAAACTCTTATCTCGGCAGTACCCTGCTCGAGAAATGCTCTTCCAACCGCTCGTATCTCACCCGTTACATCGTCCATCGCAAGCCTGACCAGTGCGCGCCCGCCATCTACAGCGACTTTACCGTCACCACGCTCAACCTTTCCGCGGCAATCTGCAGCAAGCTCGGCGGCGGCGAGTCCGCCTATCGGGCAATCGCCGAGCACTATCGCGGTCCGGCCGCCAACGAAATGATGTCGGCTCTCGCCAGCTACAAGCTGGACAGCCGCCTATATGCAAATGCCCTCAATCGCATCGACAACTTTGACGGCAATGCCGTGCGTGAGAAAAGCACGCTTTACCTTATGCTCTTTGTGGCAACGGGGGCGCTCGCCGATCCCGTTCAGGGCGTGGCCACCGTCGAGCGCTTTTGCGACAGCAAGACGGGTGGGCACTTTGGCACCACCGAAACTACCGTCGGACGTGGCTTTATGGGCAGTCTGGATCAGCCGCACGCCGTCGCTCCCAACCTCGGTCTGCTCAGGACACATGCCGACAACTGCGTCGACATGCAAATCCATCCCCTCACACGCGATCCGCGTGGCACGGTAATTGGATCCTTGCCCAAAACCTCGCCCAGCATCACCGATGTGGGCGCCGACGCATCGCGCGAACATCTTCGCATTTGGCTTGAGGGTGAGCACTGGTACGCCCAGGGCCTTGGATCGACCAACGGCACGGTGCTCGAATCGGGCGCGGGCGACGGCGATATCGTAATCGAGCCGCCGCGCGACCTACGCGAGCCCGGCAAGATCTATCCCCCAGTGGAAATCGAAAACAGCGACAGGCTCCATCTGGGTCTCTACACGACATTCCTTGTCATTGTGGACTAGCGCGGACGGCGATCGAAAGACGGTCGCCGTCCGTCTTTCGTCTTCTACCTTCTGCGTCGTAAACGACAATGCTCAGCGGTATACGTGGGCAGTGCGGCTATCATGGTACTTTACCGATATCCGCACTGCTCGCGTAAACGTGCGGCAACCCATGCCAGACAAAGGAACGCCATGGATACTACCGATAGCGCCTATGGCGACAAACTCGTCCGTCTCGATACGTTCGATACCGCCGTGGCGGTCGACCCCAGCGCCGAGGACGACGCCAAGCGTCGGTTTATGACGCTTATTCTCCAGACGGCCCACCGCAACAACGGCAACATCGGGCACGTGCTGCGCGCGACCAACACGAGCGGCGAGGTCTTTGCCGTCAAGCTACTCAAGGACAATGCCATCCTTTCCGGCCAAGCCCCCGACCGCTCCGCCGAGCAATCGGCAGCGCACCTGGCCAGCACCGCCGCGCTGTTCGAGGAGTACCGTCATCTGTGTACCGTCTCGCACCTGCGCGGATTTCCGCGCGTCTATGGCTACGGATCGTGCGAGGATGACCCTCTCATCCTCATGGAGTGGGTCGAGGGCACCTCGCTCAAGCAGGCGCTGCCTCTGCTTCCGCACGACGC
Organism: uncultured Collinsella sp.; assembly: GCA_900549745.1. Lineage (GTDB taxonomy): Bacteria > Actinomycetota > Coriobacteriia > Coriobacteriales > Coriobacteriaceae > Collinsella. The sequence goes on from URPJ01000028.1 coordinate 6,098, forward strand.
CTCGGGCGGGCTGACCACCCAGATGGTCGCCGCCGTCGGAAACGCCGTGCTTCGTGCGCTCTTGATGACCCAAGGCCTCGTGAATCCGGTCATCCATCGCGACCTGTCGCCTGCCAATATCATGTTCCGCACCACCAGCCGAACACTCGAGCAGCAGATTGCCGATTGTTCCTTTGACCCCTGCCTCATCGACATGGGCTCCGCGACCATGGCTCTCGGCGACGACACGATCACCCGGCGCGCCGACATCTGGCGCTTTGCCACGCCCGCATACGCCGCGCCCGAGATGCTCACGCAGGATATCGAAGGCATCGCGGCCCTTCGCCGTTCGCCGGCAATCGACGTCTATGCGCTTTCGAGCATTCTGTACCAGCTCTACAGCGGTCGCAAACCGTTTGACTTTGAGTCGACGGACGCCGCTGCAACCGGCTCGTTCTATCTCGTAAAGACCAAGACCAAGCCGGCACCGCTCGAGCCGCGCTGCGAGGGCGATGAAGCGCTCGTCCAAATCATCATGAAAGGCATCTCAGTCGAACAGAGCGATCGCCCTACCGAGCAGCAGATGCTCGAGGTGCTCTCGACATACCTCCCCGCTGCAGAATCTGAGGACCGCGAGGGCGCGGGCAATGACGCCGTAATCGACATCGACTCCGGTACGCACCTTAAGGTCGACGTCGCCGGCGAGCGCGCGCGAGAGATCCTGGAGCAGGCCCGGAACGATGCCATGACCCGCCGTCGCTTTATTATCGGCGGTGTCGCTGCAGTCGTTGCGGGGCTCGGCGTCATTGGCGCGGCAACCCATGGCTTTGGCATCCCCGACTACCTCGATGGCATCCGCGGTTCACTTGACGACTACACCTGGGATCAGCTGCAGGAGATTTCGCTCAAGATTAAGGCCGCCGAGACCCGTAGCGAGGCACGCGAGATTGCCAAGCGCTATCACCTGCTCGATGCCGATGGGCATATCCCCTATCCGTGTACCAAGCGCGTCACGCTCACCAACGGGCTGCAGGTTGGCGCGCAGCTTGTGGGCATTCGCCACGATGAGCTTCTGGACGGGACGGGCAAGGCCGGACTGACGTTTATGTTCGACGCGGGTATTGCCGAGCGCAACGCTGCGGCTGAACCGCCGAGCGCCGGCTGGGCAGATTGCGAGCTGCGGGAATGGCTCAACGGCGACGGCCTTAAGCTGCTGCCCAACGAGTTGCGCGCACTCATTAAAGGGGTCAAGAAGGTCTCGAACAATGTGGGCGCCGCCAACAGCGCATCGTGCCTGAGCGAGTTGCCCGCAACCCTTTGGCTGCCCGCCATGGTCGAGCTGTGCGGTACGCAACCGCCCGATTCGTTTGCCGAGGACTATCACTACCTGGCAGACATCTACAACGGCGAGGGCAAGGAGTATCAGCTCTTCCGCGAGCTCAAGGTGAGCCCGTATTCCACGAACGAGACGATGGTCCGCCAGTGGAAGGGCAAGGACACCTGTTGGTGGGAGCGCACGGTGAGCCCCGACTCATCGGAGACCGAAGGCACGCTCTACATAAACCGTGTGGGCCACGACGGCGACGTCTTTACGTACGCAACGCCTGCGGAAAAGCCAAACAAACGAACCTGTGTGATCCCCGGGTTCTGTATCTAGGCGGCGAGCGTCTTGCCGCAACGGGACCCCTCCCCGGCAATTGTCTCGATCTGTAACAGTTAGAGGTCATTTTCCCTGCTAGATGTTACAGATTGAGATGATTGGTTGGGACGGTCCATCGGCCAACCATCCATCCTCATCTGTAACGAAATCTCATACATTTCTTTCCGTACTGGACACCCCCAGGGGGTATGGGTGTATAGTATCGGCAGGTTAACATTTCCGACACTACGTCACAGAAAGGAGAAGCCATGGCTCAAGATAAGTTTGACGTGGGCGGCATGACGTGCGCCGCGTGCCAAGCGCACGTGGACCGTGCCGTCAGCAAGCTCGACGGCGTCGAGAGCGTCGCGGTCAATCTGCTCGCCGGCTCTATGCTGGTGGACTACGACCCTGCGCAGGTCTCCCCCGACGATATCTGCACCGCTGTCGATCGCGCTGGCTACTCGGCCTCGCCCATCAGCACGGGCACCGACGCTGTCCAAAGCGGCAGCTCGCAGGCCAGGTCTGGCGTCACCCATATGGAGTCGCCGACCAAAAAGTTGGAGGCCGCCGCCTCTGCCATGCGCACCCGCCTCATCGTCTCGATCGTATTCCTTGTCCCACTGTTCTACATAGGCATGGGGCACATGCTCGGCTGGCCGCTGCCCGGCATCTTCACCGACCACACCCACAGCATGACGCTCGCGCTCACCGAGCTCGTCCTGCTCATTCCCATCGTCTACGTCAACGACGCGTACTTTATCAACGGGTTTAAATCACTCGCGCACGGCGCGCCTACTATGGACGCCCTTATTGCCGTGGGCGCCACCGCCTCCATCGCCTGGTCGCTCTACGCCATGTTCATCATGGCCGACCAATTAGCCGCGGGTCAGGTCCACGAGACCATGATGACGGGCATGGACAATCTGTATTTTGAGAGTGCGGGCACGATCCTGTCGCTGGTCACCGTGGGCAAATACCTCGAGACGCGCAGCAAGTCCAAGACCGGCGGCACCATCGAGGCGCTGATCGACCTGGCGCCCAAGACCGCGACCGTCGTGGCAGAGGACGGCAGCGAGGCCACCGTCGACGTCGACAGTATCCTTCCCGGCCAGGTCCTGCGCGTGCGCCCCGGCGAGTCCATCCCCGTCGATGGCGTGGTGCTCGAGGGCAGCTCGGCCGTGGACGAGAGCGCGCTCACCGGCGAGTCCATCCCCGTGGAAAAGACCGCCGGCGACACCGTCAACGCCGCCACTGTCAACCGCACCGGCTCGTTTACCTTCCGCGCCACACGCGTGGGCGCCGACACGTCGCTCGCCAAGATTATCCAGCTCGTCGAGGACGCCAACGCCACCAAGGCGCCCATTGCTCGACTGGCCGACAAGGTCGCCGGCGTGTTCGTGCCCGTGGTGTTCGTGATCTCGGCCGTGACCTTCGTGGTGTGGACGGCACTGACCGAAAGCGTCAACGAAGCGCTCACCTCCGCCGTCGCCGTGCTGGTGATCAGCTGCCCGTGCGCGCTGGGCCTGGCCACGCCCGTCGCCATTATGGTCGGCACCGGCAAGGGCGCCGAGATGGGCATTCTGTTTAAGAGCGCCGAGGCGCTGGAGAACCTGCGCAGCGTGGGCACCGTGGTGCTCGATAAGACGGGCACGGTCACCCGCGGCAAGCCTGCCGTGACCGATATCGTAGTGGCCACGCGCGCCGACGACTCGCCCGCCATGAGCAAAAAGGCGCTGCTCAAGCTGGCCGCTGCGCTGGAGCGCTCAAGTGAGCACCCGCTGGCCGAGGCGATTATGGCCGAGTGCGAGACACGCGGGATCGTCGCGCGCATGGTCGAGGACTTTGCGGCCGTGCCCGGACGAGGCGTTACGGCGCGCGAAGGGCAAAACGCCATTGCAGCCGGCAACGTACGCCTGATGGACGAGCTGGGCGTTACCGTGCCCGCGGGTCTTGCCGAGCAATTTGCCGCCGAGGGCAAGACGCCGCTGTTCTTTGCCAAGAACGGCGAGCTTGCCGGTACCATCGCCGTGGCCGACGAGGTCAAAGAGACGAGCGCCGAGGCCATCGCCGCGCTCCGCAAGCTCGGCGTCGACGTGCGCATGCTCACCGGCGATAACCGTGTGACGGCCGAAGCAATCGCCCGCCGCGTGGGGCTGAGCAGCGAACAGGTCATCGCCGACGTCCTCCCCGCCGACAAGGAGCACCACGTACGCGAGCTGCAGGATGCGGGCAGCAAGGTCGCCATGGTGGGCGACGGCATCAACGACTCACCCGCCCTGGCGCGCGCCGACGTGGGCCTCGCTATCGGCACCGGCGCCGACATCGCCAAGGAGGGCGCCGACGTGGTACTCATGCGCAGCGACCTCATGGATGTCGCCCGCGCCATCGAGCTTTCGCGCGCCACGATCCGCAACATCAAGCAGGACCTGTTCTGGGCGCTGTTCTACAACGGCATCGGCATTCCGCTGGCGGCGGGTGTGTTCTTCCCCCTCACCGGTTGGCAACTCTCGCCGATGTTTGGCGCCGCGGCCATGAGCCTGTCGAGCGTGTGCGTCGTAAGCAATGCGCTGCGCTTAAAATCCTTTAAGCCAAAAGTGGCAAAATAAGCTCACCATTAAGTCCATTTAGAACGGGTTTTCCAGGTGCCCGAGATTGACCTGAAAGAGGAGCGACGCGTACTTTGGTACGCGAGCGACGGCTTGAAGGTCAAGGTCGGGTGCCTGGGAAAGCCGACACAACAGAGAGGAATATCCATGCGTTTCACAATCAAGACTTCCGGCCTCATGTGCGGCCATTGCGATGCCACCGTCGAGACCGCGCTGCTCAACGTTGCCGGCGTGACCGACGCCGATGCCGATCACGAGACCCAGACCGTCCAGGTAGAGTGCGCCGACACCGTGACCGCCGAGCAGCTCGCCGCCGCCGTCGAGGGCGCCGGCGAGAAATTCCATGCCCTGTCCGTAACCGCCGCGTAGCAGGCGCCACCTGCCCCCTCAGAAGCTGCGGTGAAATACGGACTGTTGAGCCGCCCTAGGCCCTTAAACAGTCCGTATTTCACCGCAACTGACGGGGACATCCGGAAGATCGACCAGAAACGAGGACCCGCCATGATGGCAGACCACAAATCGGTGACCCGCATGCTCAAAACGGCACGCGGCCAGATCGACGGCATCCTGCGGATGGTCGATGAGGACCGCTATTGCGTCGACATCTCCACGCAGCTCATGGCAACACAGGCGCTCCTCGCGCGCATTAACGCCGACGTGCTCAAGGCGCATATCGAGGGCTGCGTGACTTCGGCAATCGAATCGGGCGACGAAGACCTCAAAGCCGCCAAACTCGCCGAAATCGAACGCGTCGTCGACAAACTCTCCAAGTAATTGGGGCATTGGGGACAGGTACGTTTTGAACTGCGTCCCGAATCTTGGCCTTCTTTTATTAGAAGCGAACACTAGGACGC
>URPJ01000029.1 GCA_900549745.1 uncultured Collinsella sp.
ACCTATGACGTTCTGATTCGTAGTCAGACCCTCTATCCAGCTGAGGTAACGCCGCAGCGCAAGACATATAAAACCACTTTAGCTTATTGGAGTCAAGCTCAATCTCAAACTTTTTTGTGAAACGCAGTTTTGTCATGCTGCTCCGCATATACCGCCGTTCCCCGTACGATCGATTGGCTTTTCGATCACGTCAAACTTGGCATCAAGTTCCCTCAGGAGCGATCTCACCCGCTGGGCACAATCATAATCGGCAAACGAGATGCTCAGCATGCGCGCGACCTGGTTGGAAGTCCCAACTCCATAGAAGTGCTCCAGCGCCACAAGCCCCACGTGCGTCACAAAGGTCTCGACCACATGCGGCGACTCCTCAAAACACCATTGTGTCAACGGACCCTCACTCGTCTGTCGAACCACCAGGCCACCCATGCCAGACGGCTCACACGTTACAAGCAGGTACTCCCCACCCTCGTCGCTCTCAAACAAAACCACCCGATCATCAAACAGCTCCATCGCGTCCCCTTTCTCTCGCTCTTATTTAGCAAAAGCATAGCAGGTAGATGGCTGTATACAGAACAGCTGTTCGTGTGTTTTCTATTGAGCTGTCCGCACGGCATGGTATGGACCTGCGCACGAAATAGGGCGCCCCCGAAGGAGCGCCCTTGCATATCCCCTATGCAGCCAACTTACGCGACCGGCTCGATCTTCTCGAGACCACCCATGTAAGGACGCAGAACCTCGGGGATCGTAATGGTGCCGTCGGCGTTCTGGTAGTTCTCCAGAATGGCAGCCATGGTACGACCAGCCGGCAGGCCGGAACCATTGAGCGTGTGCAGGTAGCGCGAACCCTTGAAGTTCTCGGGGTCGCGATACTTGATGTTGGCGCGGCGAGCCTGGAAGTCACCGCAGTTGGAGCAGGAGCTGATCTCCTTGTAGGCGTTGTAGCTCGGCAGCCAGACCTCGACGTCGTAGGTCTGACGGGCAGAGAAGCCCAAGTCACCGGTGCACAGGCTAATCACGCGATACGGAAGGCCCAGCTGCTGCAGCAGGTACTCGGCCTCGGCGGTCATGCTCTCGAGCTCCTCGTCAGACTCCTCCGGCTTAGCGAACTTGACCATCTCGACCTTGTCGAACTCGTGCTGACGGATGATGCCGCGGGTGTCGCGACCGGCGGAACCGGCCTCCTCGCGGAAGCAGGGGGTGAAGGCGGTGTAGCGGCGCGGCAGAGTGTCGGCATCGAGGACCTCGCCGGCGTGCAGGTTGGTAAGCACGACCTCGGCGGTGGGGATCAGGAAGTTGTCGCCCGAGACGTGGTAGGCGTCGTCCTCGAACTTGGGCAGCTGACCCGTGCCAAACATGGTCTGACGCTTGACGACGATGGGCGGCCACCACTCCTTAAAACCACGGCTGGTGTGCGTATCGAGGAAGAAGTTGATAAGGGCGCGCTCCAGGCGGGCGCCGGCGCCACCGAGAACGGTAAAGCGGCTGCCGGAGAGCTTATTGCCACGCTCGAAGTCGAGGATGTCCAGATCGGTGCCCAGATCCCAGTGCGGCTTAAAGTCGAAGTCGAACTCGCGCGGGGTGCCCCAACGACGGCGCTCAATGTTCTCGTCCTCGTCCTTGCCGTACGGCGTGGCCTCGCAAGGAATGTTGGGCAGGTGAGCCATGAAGTCGTACTGCTCCTGCTCGAGAGCAGTGCGGCGCTCGGCCAGACCGTCAATCTTCTCGTTGACGGCACGCACGGCCTCCTTGGCGGCCTCGGCCTCGTCCTTCTTGCCCTCCTTCATCAGGGCGCCGATCTTCTTGGACTCGGCATTGCGCGTAGCCTGGAGCTCCTCGACCTCGGTGATGACGGCACGGCGCTCGTCGTCGAGCTCAAAGAACTTCTCGCGATCCCAAGACGTCTGGCGGTTAGCCATGGCGACATCGATGGCATCGGGGTTCTCGCGAACAAACTTGATATCAAGCATTAGATCCTCCGGCGATATACATTCCATTTAGGTTGCAACCTTGTACATGTATGGGCAAGTATATACTTATGAGCGTTTACGACCCAACTCAACTACGCAAGAAGGCACCCAATGGACGCAGTTTTTTCCTTTTTGTTTGGCACCCGCACCGGTTTTGCCATCCTTTTCGCCGGCGGCATCCTGTTATTTGCGATTCTTGCCTTTGTAATGGAGAAGCGTACCCATAAGATGTACGTCGACCGCGGACCCAAGTCCGAGGATGAGGAAGACAGCTTCTGGGACTAACCTGCCAAAAAGGGCCAGGTTTATTTTGGTCGGTTTTATCTGGGCAAACGCAAGCGCCCCGCAACTGGAATTGAGCCAGTTGCGGGGCGCTTTTCGCACATACGACAAAACCGCAGGAAAAACCTGCCAAAATAAACCTGTCCCTAAATGGCAGGTTTTACTGGAGAGTTGCGTCGATTGCCTTGACCAGGGCGCTGCGCATGCCGGCGTCCTCGAGCGCAACGACGCCCTTGATGGTGGCACCACCGGGCGAGCATACGGCATCCTTCATCGCCGCAGGATGCTGGCCAGTTGCAAGCTGCAGCTTTGCCGTACCCAACACCATCTGGCTCACAATGCGATAGGCATCGGCACGCGGGATACCGTGCTTGACCGCTGCATCGCCCAGGGCCTCGATTGCCATGGCGACAAATGCCGGAGCGCAACCACCCACCGTGCCGCCCACAAACAGCAGGCTCGTGTCGAGCTCGACCACCGCACCGAGCTTGCCAAGCAGATCAAGCACCACTGCGCTCTGCTCATCACTAAGCGTGGAAGCCTTCTCGCAAGCGATGACGCCCTCGCCCACCGAAACCGGTGTGTTGGGCACCGTCGAGATATGCGCGACGCCCGGCAGGACCTGCTCCCACTTGGCACTGTCCCAGGTCCAGGCAACCGACAGAACGACCTTTTTGGCAAGAGCATCCTTGAGCGGGGCGAATACCTTCTCGATCATGTACGGTTTGACCGCAGCGACCACGATATCGGATGCGGCGACAACCTCGGCGGCATCGTGGCAGGCGACCATGCCGCGCGCCTCGCAGCGCTCAACCAGTGCGTCGTAGCGACCCGCGCAGGCGCACATGTCGCTCGCAGCTACACCGGCAGCGATCCAGCCATCGGCCATAGCGCTCGCCATATTGCCAAAACCGACAAATCCAATCTTCATATCTCATAGTCCTTTCAGACACATTCCTCAAAACGAAAGGTATTGTCCCACGCCATTGTTTCGTATTGCCGACCTATTTGTGATACGGCTCGCCACGGCTGATCTTGCAGGCGCGGTAGATTTGCTCCAGCAGCACCACGCGCGCCAAGTTATGCGGCAAGGTAATGCGTCCAAAGCTGAGCATCTCGTCGGCGCGGGCGCGCACCTCATCGCTCACGCCGTCCGAACCGCCAATCACAAAGGCGATGTCGCTGCTGCCTCGTAGCATAAGATCGTCGAGCCTCGCCGAGAGCTCCTCACTCGAACGCTCCTTGCCCTCGATAGCCAGCAGGATCACATGCGCTCGAGACGGCAATGCAGCAAGAATTGCCGCCCCCTCCTTGTCGCGCGCGGCATCCACGCCGCCCGCCTTAGCCGGGTCGATATCGGCCACCTCGCGGATATCCACCTTGGCATAGGCGCCTAGGCGCTTGGTGTACTCAGCGCACGCGTCCTTCCAAAAGCGCTCTTTGAGCTTGCCAACACAAACGACGGTGTATTTCACGCGTGCCTACTCCTTTGACTCGTTCTGAACCTTACCGGCAGCCAGCATCTGCTCGAACATAGAGGCCGACTGCGAAAAGTCGCTCGGCAGCACGACCGTCGAGGTTTTACCCGTGCGAGCGAACTCCGTCATCATCTCGGACCACTGCGTAAACATGAACAGTTGGTTGGCCTCGTCATTGCCGACACCCGTCTCTTGGATGATCTCGAGCGAATCTTTGATACCCAGCGCGATGGCCTTGCGCTGGTTGGCGATGCCCTCGCCCGCCTTTTCCATAGCCTCAGCCTCGGCGGTCGCCTCGGTGACGCGCTTGATGCGGTCGGCCTCAGCGAGCTCCTGTGCCGCAGCGCGCTTGCGCTGGGCAGCGTTGATGTCGTTCATGGAGTTCTCAACCTCGGTCGGCAGTGCGATTTTGGTGATGAGCGTCGACACGAGGGTGAAGCCGTAGGCGGCCATCTGCTCGGAAACGGTAGCGTTGACATCCTTGGCGATGTCATCCTTCTTGGCAAAGACCTCATCGAGTGTGTAGACGGGAATCGAAGAGCGCAGGGCGTCGGTGATGAAGTCACGCATCTGGTCGACGGGCTCCTGCAGCATGTAGTAGCTCTTGTAGATACCCGAATCTGCCGGGCCAGCACCCATGTCATAGCTCACGTGGTACTGAGCAGAGACCTCGAGGCCGATGGTCACATTATCCTGGGTCTTAACGTCGATACCAAAACCGTTTTTCATGGTGCGCAGACTCACCGTGGCGGCTTTGCGGTCGATCACGGGCACCTTCATGTGGAAGCCCGCGTTGACGATGCGGTTAAACTTGCCCAGACGCTCGATGATCACGGCATGCTGTTGTTCAACGACATAGCAGGCGTTGGGAAGCAGCAGCAACAAAATGATGATGGGAATCAAAAGGCTCGTAAGGGCGGCAATGATACCGGACAACAGCATGGTCTCTCCTCTGATAGGCACACGTTGGCATTAGGATACCCGTCCAAGGAGATTGTGCATAACAAAAAAGCCCCCATTGCTGGGAGCTCTTTCATTTAATGGTGCGGGCGAAAGGACGTCCGCGTATCCGCTGCGCGGATCCGCACCGGCTTCGCCCGCCTGCCGGCGGACTCGCCAGCTCGCTAAAAACGCTCCGCGTTTTCTTTACGCTCGCTCCTTCGCAGGTTCAAGTCCCTGCGATGGGCTCATAACAAAAAAGCTCCCATCGCTGGGAGCTCTTTCATTTAATGGTGCGGGCGAAAGGACTTGAACCTTCATGGGGTTGCCCCCATACGGACCTGAACCGTACGCGTCTGCCAATTCCGCCACGCCCGCGTGCAGGAATTAGAATAACGGAGCGCCACCGCGAACGCAAGAACTATTTTTGAAAAAGTTTGCAGGCATTTTCCCAAGCGGCTTGCGCGATTGTTTCGGCGTCCTCACCTGTGCGATCGACACGGTCGTTAACCAGCGCGTTTGCCGTAATGGAGATCATTGCGGGCTCGCATTCAAGACCGCGGATGGGCTCCGGAGCCATATACGGGCAATCCGTCTCGAACAAAATTCGATCGAGTGGGGTTGCCGCAAATGCCTCGCGCACGTCGTCGTTGCGCTTAAAGGTGGCCGCGCCACCATAGGCGATATAGCAGCCCAGCTCCACAAAGCGCTCCATCGTGGCGCGGTCCTCGCCAAAGCAGTGCAGTACGCAACCGGCCTGGGGCACGTCGACCTCGCGCAACACGTTGTAGGCGTCCACATGCGAGGTGCGCTCCTCGTCCGTATCCTCATGACGCAGATGCAGCTCTACCGGCACATTGCGGCGTACGGCGACCTCGAGTTGGCGCGCCATACAGTCGATCTGCACGTCGTGGGGCGCCGGCGCGATATCGTCGTCGTAATCCATGTGGTAGTCCAGACCGATCTCGCCGATACCGGCGCACAAAGGGTCATCGAGTGCGGCAACGACCTGTGCGTGAACGTCGTCGGTATAGTCCGGCGCGCCATACGGATGCACGCCGGCAAGATACTTGATCTGCGGGATATCCTGCATCGGCAGAATTTCGCGCACGAGCCAGTCGCTATAGTCCGTCACGCTGCGTTTGTCAGCGATGGGGTCGAACATCGTCACCAACAGGTCGACGCCCGCGGCTTTGGCGCGCACGAGCGTCTCGGGCACTTCTTTGCCCCAAAACGAAAGCAGATGCGCATGCGTGTCGGCAAGCGGTGCCAAGGGCACGGGGCAGGCGACCGTCTTCTTTTTCTTGGTAAACGTCACGCGTGCGGCATTAGGCATCATGGATTAGCTCCCGGGCCAGACGGACAAAGTCGGCAACATCAAGCGTCTCGGCGCGCGTGGTGGGTGCGATACCGCAAGCCTCAAAGGCGGCATCGAGCACGTCCTTGGCAAAGCCGTTGGCGCTCATGGAATTGCGGATGGTCTTGCGACGCTGGGCAAATGCAGCATCAATCACGCGGGCCACAAATTCGCGATCGAGTCCTTCGGGCACCACGCCGTCAACACGGTCGATACGCACGACAGCCGAGTCAACGTGCGGCGCCGGCATAAAGCAACGCGGCGGAACCTCAAAGCGACCCGTAACCTGCGCATACAGGCCCAGCTTTGCCGTGTAGCCACCATAGGTCTTGTTACCCGGCACTGCGGCAATACGATCGGCAACCTCCTTTTGAACCATGACGACGGCGCGCTTGAGTGCAGGCATCGTCTGGAAGAACTGCAGGATGATCGTCGCCGCCACGTTATAGGGCAGGTTCGCGACAAACACCGTCGGCTCACCGCCCGCAGCCTGCTCAATCTGCTCCGGACCCACCTTGAGCGCGTCGCCCATGATAAAGCGGAAGTTGGCGTAGTCGGCGGCGTGGGCATCGAGCACCGGCTCGAGCTCGGGGTCGGCCTCGATCGACGTGACACACGCCGCCTCCTGCAGCAGCGCAAGCGTGAGCGTACCAACGCCCGGGCCAACCTCGAGCACGCGCTCATCGCCCGTGAGCTCGGAAAGCTCGCAGATACGCTCGATCACATGATTGTCGATTAGAAAGTTCTGGCCCAGGCGATGCTTGGTCGCAAGGCCAAACTCCTCCAGCAGCTCCCTGGTGGCCGTGGGGTTTGCCAAAGGCGAAGTTGTCATGGTTGCCTCCTTAGCATGATGGCGGCGTCTTGAAACAAAAGGGCATGGACCGTGGCGGCCATGCCCTTACAGCTAAACAGCAAATTGCCGATATGGCGCTCGCGCGGTCTCTACGCCAGACGCGGGAACAGCGGATCGCCCTTCTCGACGGGCTGACCGCCGGCAAGCAGGCCCCAAGTACAAATGCCCTTGAGGTCGTCGCTCGCGGCCTCGCCCTCACAGGACAGGCGGCGCAGGGCCTCAACAGAAGTCTGGGGCATGAGCGGCATCAGCAGGTGAGCGGCAATGCGGATGGCCTCGAGCAGGTTGTAGATCACAAACGCCAGCTCGTCAGCCTTGGCCTCGTCCTTGGCAAGTGCCCAAGGCTCGGAGTCCTCGATGTAGTGGTTGGCGGCATGGATGAGCTCCATGACCTCGTCCTTAGCTCCACCGTAATCGAGCACGTCCATCTTGGCCATGTAACGATCGACCAGGCCATCGGCAATTTTTGCCAGCGGGTTGTCGAACGCATCGAACGATGCGGGCTTGGCGGGCGCGCAACCGTCAAAGTACTTGCCGCTCATGTTGAGCGAACGCGAGATAAGGTTGCCCCAGCTGTTGGCCAGGTCGGCGTTGTAGACCTGCTCCATGCGCTCGAAGCTGATGGCGCCGTCGGTGCCGGGCACCACGTCGGTCATAAAGTAATAGCGATAGCCCTCAACGCCCAGCATGTCGATAACGTCCTGCGGAGCGATGGCGTTGCCGCGGCTCTTGGACATCTTCTCGGCCTTGCCGGTCTCGGCGTTGCGCACGGTCAGGAAGCCGTGGGCAAAGACGTGCTCGGGCAGGGCTTCACCGATGGCCATGAGCATGGCGGGCCAAATGACGCAGTGGAAGCGGATGATGTCCTTGCCCACGATGTGGAACTGCGCGGGCCAGCGATAGGCCAGCTCGGCACGGGCCTCGTCGGTGTCGACACCGTAGCCGACGGCCGTCATATAGTTGAGCAGCGCATCGAACCACACGTAGGTCACGTGACCCTCGTCGAACGGGACCTGAATGCCCCAGTCAAAGCTCGTACGGCTCACGGAAAGGTCGTTGAGGCCGCCTTCGACAAAGCTGCGCACCTCGTTCATGCGGAACGTGGGCTCAACAAAGTCGGGGTGCTCGTCGTAAAGCTTGAGCAGCTTGTCCTGGAACGCAGAGAGCTTAAAGAAGTAGGACTCCTCCTGCACGCGCTCGAGCGGACGGTGGCAATCGGGGCACAGGTGCTGGCCGACGCTGCCGTACTCTTCGTCACCCTTCTGGACCTGTGTATCGGTAAAGTAGGTCTCGTCGGGCACGCAGTACCAGCCGTCGTAGCTGCCCTTATACAGGTAGCCGGACTCCTTCATGCGCTCCCACAGATACTGCACCGCATGATGCTGGCGCGGCTCGGTGGTGCGGATGAAGTCGTCGTTGGAGATCTCGAGCTTGCTCCACAGCTCCTTGAAGTGCGGAGCCTGGCTGTCGGTCCACTCCTGCGGCGTCATGTTGTGCTTGGCTGCAGCCTCGGCGACCTTCTCGCCATGCTCGTCCATGCCAGTCAGGAACTTGACGTTATAGCCGGCGGAGCGACGATAGCGAGCCTGGACGTCGGCGATGATGGTGGAATAAGCCGTGCCCAGATGCGGATCGGCGTTGACGTAGTAGATGGGCGTCGTGATAAAGAACGAAGGCTTGCTTTGATCCATGGGGTTTGTCCTCCAGAAAAACGTTGCATACAGGGGATGATTCTAGCGCAAGGGCTGGATATCCTCCATCTATTGCATATCGAGCACCATGGCATAGACATCGCGCTTGCGGCGCGAGTACTTCTGTGACAGGCGCTTTGCCACCGCGGAGGCGGGCTCCCCCTCCTCGAGCGCGGTGCGAATGTCCTCACGCAGGGCTTCGTCGGGATCCGCTGCCGCGGCTCCAACGGGCGCGATACCGGCATCCTCGTCCTCACTCGGCGGCGCGATGACCAGCGCAATCTCGCCCTTTACCTCGCCACGGGCACGCAGCTCCTCGGTTAGCTGGGCGGCAGATCCACGCAAGACTTCCTCGTGCAGTTTGGTGAGCTCGCGACAGACGGCAACCTCACGCTGGGGAAAGACCTCCGCCACGGCCTCGAGCGTCGCCACGATGCGATGTGGAGACTCGTAGAAGATGAGCGCGCCGGGGACGACGGCAAGGCGCTGCAGTCGGCGCACGCGGTCGCCGTGCTTGCGACCCAAAAAGCCTTCGAAGAAGAAATGCTCGCAGGGAATACCGGACGACACGAGCGCCGTGACGCAAGCAGAGGGGCCGGGAATAACCTCGACAGGCACATCCGCCTCGCGCGCCGCCTCAACCAAAGCCTGGCCGGGATCAGACACACTCGGCATACCGGCGTCTGAGGCAAAGGCGAGGGTCTCCCCCGCCAGCAGGCGGTCGACCAGGCCGGCTGCGCGACTTGCGATCACGTTCTCGTCGCAACGAACGAGCGGCTTGGAGATGCCTAGGTGCATCAGCAACTTTGAGGTCACACGCGTGTCCTCGCAGCAGATGGCATCGGCGGCGGCAAATGCCTCGCCGACGCGCGGAGACAAGTCGCCCAGGTTACCGATGGGCGTACCGACCACATAAAGTTTGCCCGTGCGGGCGCTGTTTTGCGTCATATCAACCTATTCAATCATGCCGCGCTCGAGCGTGCCGAGTGCCGCGCGGGCGTCCCATGCTGCAATACGCTTCTCGGTCTTCCACGTTTGGAAGAACCAACCGGCAGCCGGCGCAAACGATGCCAGCTGGTTGGCGATGAACACGCGCTCGTAGGCATTGCGGCCCTCGGGCGTAACCGATGAGTTGGCAAAAATCGCCGCACCCGACCATTCACCCACCAAAACGGGGAATCCGGTCGAGATTGCCTCCTTGAGCTCACGCTTGTTGCGCGAAATCGCCGTCGTCAGACCGCGGGGGCTCGTGATGTCGAGCGCATACTCGTCGCGGTAATGGTACAGGTGAAGGTCCATGTAGACGTTCTTGTACTTGGCACCGCGCATAAAGTGCTTCCACTCGCCGGGGTGTCCCGAAGAGGAAAAGACGACGATCTTATCCTCGGGCATATACGAACGGACGAGCTCGTAGGCATCGCGATAGAAGTTGCGCAGGTAGTGCGCCGGAATACCGTCCGTCATGGTAAAGAGGCTCTTGCGTACGCTCATCTGCGGCGTATCCAACAGCTCGATGCCTAGCAGGCTCTCGGCCTCGCCGTAGCGATCGGCCAGGCGCTCGAGCACATCGAGCGCAACGTGACGGCCATTGGTGGACGAATGCCACTCAGCGACGACTTCCGGCGTCGTGGGCGAATCGTTGGAATCGCCCTGGCCGCCCGGCACCGTCGCCAGATCGAGCAGTACGCGGATGTTGTACTTGTCGGCCCACTCAATAGCACGGTCGATATAATCGACGACCGAGATGTAGGAAGCGTCAGACTCCTGCGAACCAAAGGCATACCACGGCACCGGCAGGCGCACGGCGTTGAGACCGATCTGCGCCATACGGCGAAAATCGTCCTCACTCACAAACGTCTCGTAATGGCGACGCATGCGCTCGTTATAGGCAGCGGTGCCCATGGCCTCCTGCAGCTCGGCTGCATTGGATGCTCCGGTCGCTGCATAGAGCGACGGGGTCACCCAGGGCTCGGGAATAAACCAGCCAGAGAGATTAACGCCGAGAATCCTCTCCATCACGGCCCCCTTCGAATCGCGCAGGCCGAACCTGCATCGTATTGCATAGGAAAAGTATCGTTTTGAGTATACCCGCGCGTGCGGACAGGCGACCGAACGGTCTACAAAGTGGCGCAAAAGTGGGAGAAATGTCCGGGCGGGCGGAATCCGCGCATCCCGCTCTGAAGCCAAATTCCGGGATGCAGTTTCCGCAGGAGCCCTCGGTAAAAGAAAAGGACCCCTTTGCAGAGGTCCTAGTCAATTCAAGGTGGCGGGGAAGGGAATCG
>URPJ01000030.1 GCA_900549745.1 uncultured Collinsella sp.
TTCGTTAAACGGGCGCTAGGGCGTCACCCTTACACCAACATTTTCGACGCGATCCCTTACCAGCAAGAGTCCCTACCAATAGAAAGCGGCTTAAAGGGCCGAAATCGTATGAATGGCATTGCGACTTCCAAATGGGTGACTGCTGCTTGAAAAGCTATAGAAATAGGGGCCGATTTAACGGCCCCAAGCATCGCATAAATGGCATATACGTTTTATCAACTATTTCTTGTTTTTAACCCATTTGCAGATACGCCAAATAAACACTCCGATGAGAATCCAAACGAGAGCGATCATAATGTCTGAGCGTGCAGGAATTGGGATCATTGAACTTCCTCAATTGATGTGAGTCTAGTTTGCATAGGTGTGGAGCGTGCTGCCTTCCATGGTCGCTTGCAACACGGCGATACCGGACGTCATCCCCATCGATTCATAGTTGAGTCGATATGTCGCCTGTTTCGAGTTCCATATAAAGGACTCGTTAGTTACCGTACAGCCGATAGTCGTATAGTTTTGTCCCCAAGCGCTGGTAATGAGCGAGTTCGCTATCTTGATCTTGAATTCGCGATAAATAAAAGGACTGTTGTAATAGATAGTCCAAGTTCCAGATGCGTTGTTGTAGTAACTGTCCCATATCAGGCTGGGCTCATTGGTTTTTTTAATTCCTATTACTGCAACGGTCCCATCCTTAAGCTTGATTTGATGAGACTGCTCGGGACCTTTCGTTAAATCAAAATCTTGGGTTGCGCCAGAAATTGCGACAGCATCGCTTTCTGCAGCATAAGCAGTCGAAGGGCTAAACGAGAAACATATCGGTAATATCAAAAGTATCGAGAGGAAAAACGAAGCTTTGAGTGTGCGTAACACTTTGACCACCTCCATACTGCGATGCCTAGTTAAATAGTAGCATAGATAAACAGTTTATTATGTAACTTAAAAAGCCCCTATCTGCCCGGCGCCCCTTCAAAGCGTAGGTTCCTGTAGACATCCTCAGCAAGGTAAACGCAGGGATGGTTGGGGTGTTCCCCTCAAAATTATTCCGCAGCGCGAAGGCCTCTCGTCCGTGGCTCCGTTGGAGCACAAGATTAAATCAGCGAATGCGATTATCCTTTCGAGGCTGCGCAGGCCCCCTTGGGGCTTCCCCTGAAAACAATCCGCAGATCGAATTGCCCCGTCGCGCGAAGCGCACGACGGGGCAATTCATGATCGAGGACGTTTTCAGGGGAAGCCCCAAGGGGGCCGGTGAGAGCAATGAGGCAGGGCGCTACAGGTACTCGATTTGAGCGCCATCGGTGTCGCACGTCAGAATATGCGTGTCACACTTGGGGAACTGTTCACGCAGCTTGACCTGTAGGAACTTTGCCACGATGGTGTCGTCAGTCACGGCCATGAGGGTCGAGCCGGAGCCACTGATCCAGATGGTCTTGGCGCCTCCGTTAAGGCAGGTGTCGCGCACAGCGTTGTAGTCGGGGATGAGGCGGCGACGATAGGGCTCCTGAATGCGGTCGTCATTAGCGGCGGCAATCAGGTCCAGATCGCCGGTCTCCAGGCCGCGCGTCATACCGGCGATGCGGCCCATCTGCCACACGGCGGTGGAGAGCGGAATCTCCTGCGGCACTACCTTGCGTGCCTCGCTCGTGTGTACCTCGTAGGGCGGAATCACGGTAATAAAACGCAGGCGATCGCTCACCTCGTAGCGCAGGCACTGGGGGAGCGAATCGGTCGGCGTAAAGGAGCAGACGGCGCCGCCCAGGATGGCGGGGGCGACGTTATCGGGATGGCCCTCGACCTCGGTGGCAATGCGGACGAGCTCGGCGCGGTCGACGGTGTGGCCCGTCAGCGCGGCGGCCGCCATGATGCCAGCGACGACGCAGGTGGAGCTGGAACCCAGGCCGCGGGCGACGGGCACGTCGGTCTGAATGTCGATAGCGACGGGGAAGGCCGGCTCGCCCCATGCGGCCAGTGCATCGACAAAGCTCACATAGACCAGGTTATTCTCGTTTTGGAACTCCTCGGGGCAGCCCGTGATGGTGAGCTTGTCGGCGCGCTCGAAGGTGAAGTGCGAGTAGAGGCTGACGGCCATGCCGAGGGTGTCGTAGCCGATGCCCAAGTTGGCGCTTGTTGCTGGGACGGTGATTTTGATCATGTGAGTCCTCCTGGCGTGCCTGGCTGTTTAGTTCGCTGCTCGGACAGTCCTGCGCAAGACGGAAAGCACATTAAGTGCTTTCCTTTGCGTGCGGAACTCGCGACGAACTAAACAGCCAGGCACGCTATGCACGTTCGTCATCATCCCAGTGGATATCTGATAAAAGAAGGTGCGCCGGCTTTCGCCGGCGCCTTATAAGGGGTTTTAGTTGGTAGTCATCTTTTTTGCTGCAGACTCGACGTAGTTGGCCATGTCGGCTACGTCGCAGACGTCTTCGAAGCGGACGGGCTTGGATTCGAGTTCGGCGAGCTGGGTCGGGGCGACCGTGTTGGTGGCCTGCTCGAGTACACGCATAGCCTCAAAATCATCTTCGGGAACGTCGAGGCCCAGGGCGTCGCAGCAGGCGCGCGGGAACTTGTAGGGGCTTGCGGTCGAAAGCAGCACGCGGGCCTTGGCACCCTCGGCGGGAGCGACCTGCTCAAAGACGTGATAGCCGCAAGCAGTATGCGGATCGATCACGTAGCCGTTCGCGTCCCAACAGCTCTTGATGGCAGCGCGGACCTCGTCCTCGCTGGCCCAGCCGCAACCAAAGACGCTCTGGATCTTGGCCAGCAGCTCGGCGGGTACCTCGTAGCGACCGGTCTGTGCCAACTGCTCCATAAGGCCGGCAACGAGTTCGCAGTCGCCATCGGACAGGAAGTACAGCATGCGCTCCAGGTTAGAGCTGATGAGGATGTCCATCGACGGCGAGATGGTCGTGAAGAACGGGCGGTTACGGTCGTATACGCCGGTGGTCAGGAAGTCAACCAGCACGTTGTTCTTGTCGCTCGCGACGATGAGCTTGGCGACGGGCAGGCCCATGCGCTTGGCATAGTAGCCGGCCAGGATATCGCCAAAGTTGCCGGTCGGTACGCAGAACTCCACGGCGTCGCCGGCTTCGATGGCGCCGGCGCGCAGCAACTGCGCATAGGCGGCAAAGTAGTAGACGACCTGCGGTACCAGACGGCCGACATTGATGGAGTTGGCGCTCGAAAGCACCGTGCCGGCGGCCTCAAGACGCTCAGCTAGCTCCTTATCGGCAAAGATGCGCTTGACGGCGCTCTGGGCGTCGTCAAAGTTGCCGCGGATGCCGCAGACGGCGACGTTGTCGCCCTCCTGCGTGGACATCTGCAGGTTCTGGACGCGGCTAACCTTGCCCTCGGGATAAAAGACGGTGATGCCCGTGCCCGGAGCGTCGGCAAAACCGGCGAGCGCAGCCTTGCCCGTGTCGCCCGACGTGGCGGTGACGATCATGATGCGCTCGGCGCCGCCGTCCTTGGCGGAAGTGCGGGCCATCAGACGGGGGAGCATCTGCAGGGCGACGTCCTTGAAGGCGCTTGTAGGGCCGCCAAAGAGTTCCATCACATAGGTCTGAGGGGCGTCAACACCCGGCGCAGCGTCGAGTTTGACGAGCGGCGTAACCTCTTCACTCGCGAACGTGCCGCGGTATGCCTCGTCGACACACGCCGAAATTTCTTCGGCCGTGTAATCATTCAGTAACATTCCCAACACATCTTGAGCGATTTCAAAGTACGATTTAGCTGCAAGCGAGCTGATATCGACCTGCTGGGTGCCGAGCTCGTCCGAGACAAACAAACCCCCGTCGGGAGCGATGCCAGTGCGGATTGCCACCTTACTTGAGCACGATAAAGTGCGTCCTCGTGTACTATGATAAGTTCCCATATAACACTGCTCCTCGGATGCCTTGGTCCCAATCGGTGAAACCATGGTATCAGAGCACGCAAAATAGGTTCGCAGAGGCTTTTAGAAAGGTAACCTCCAGCCCATGATTAAGATTGCCAAGTTTGGCGGCTCGTCGGTCGCCGACGCCGAACACTTCAAGAAGATCAAGGCCATCGTCGATGCCGACCCTGCCCGCCGTTTTGTGGTGGTTTCTGCCTGCGGTCGCCGCTTTAAGGGCGACACCAAGGTGACCGACCTGCTCTACCTGGTTAACGCGCACGTTAAGTATCACGTGTCGTGCGAGGAGTTGCTCGAGGACATTGGCCAGCGCTATTTTGATATTGCTGACGAGCTGGAGCTTACCTACCCCATCCGCGAGGAGTTCGCGGCCTTTGCCGAGCGCGCCCGCTCGGGCGGTTACTCCACCGAGGAGCTCGTGAGCCGCGGTGAGTACTTCACCGCTCGCCTGATGGCCGAGTACCTGGGCCTGCCGTTCCTGGATGCCGCGACGGTCGTTGCGTTCCATCACGACGGTACGCTCAGCATGAACCGCACCTCCGAGCTGGTGCAGGAGTACGGTCAGCAGGGCGGCTTTGTTATGCCCGGTTTCTACGGCGCGACGCGTGAGGGCCAGATCAAGCTGCTCGATCGTGGCGGCGGCGATATCTCGGGCTCGATTTTGGCTAAGTGCCTGGGCGCCGACCTTTACGAGAACTGGACCGACGTCTCGGGTTTCTATTCTGCGGATCCGCGTATTGTTCCGGAGGCTCAGCCCATTGCGCGCGTTACCTACGAGGAGCTGCGCGAGCTTTCGTACATGGGCGCAAGCGTCCTGCACGAGGAAGCCGTGTTCCCCGTGCGCGAGGCAGGCATTCCGCTGGTCATCAAGAACACCAATGCGCCGCAGGACCCCGGCACCATCATTAGCGAGACGGCTGATGAAGGCGAGGCGGAGCCCATCATTACCGGCGTGACCGGCAAGCGCGGTTTTGTCGCCATCAACGTCGCCCGCGACCGCACCAAGCCCCGCGTCGGCTTTATGCGCCGTGCGCTTTCGGTGTTCGAGCGCTATGACGTTTCCGTCGAGCACATGCCCACCGGTGTCGACCGCTTTGGCGCCGTGGTGCAGGAGCGGGACGTTCACGATTCACTGTACTCGCTCGTGGGCGACATTCAGCAGGAGGTCGAGCCGCTCGAGATCGAGGTTGTCGAGGGTCTGGCACTTATCGCGACCGTCGGCCGTAACCTGCGCGGTCGTGCCGGCATCTCGGGCCACCTGTTTGGCATGCTTGGCCAGGCTGGCGTGAGCGTGCGTATGATTTCGCAGAGCTGCGACGAGATCAATATCATCATCGGTGTGGAGGAGAAGGACTTTGATCTGGCGATTCAGACCATTTACCGCGCCTTCTCCGACGAGAACGGCATTGTGAAGGTCTCCGATCTGGAGGCTCCCGCGCCGGTCGATCCCGCTCTGGTCGCGCTCCACAAGTAGCTGCTATCCCAGTAGATTTTTGGACTTGCCTCAAAAATCTATGGCGGGGCGTTTCGTTTCGGTTTCGTTTCGACGGGGCGGGTTTCGTGCCCGCCCCGTTCTTGTATACACTGGCAACAATAATCGGCCTGCTTGGCGTGCGGGCAAAAGCCACAACCTTTAAAGGGGGAAGCATGAAACAGTACACGGTTGCTATTTTGGGCGCGACGGGAGCCGTGGGCACCCAGATGCTCGAGTGCCTCAACGAGCAGGAGTTTCCGGTTGGCAAGCTCAAGCTGTTGGCAAGTGCACGCTCCGCGGGCAAGACCGTTGAGTTCCACGGCGAGCATATTGTGATTGAGGAAGCTTGCCCCGAGGCCTTTGAGGGCTGCGACATTGTGCTCGGAGCCGCCGGCGACGATATCGCGAAGGAACTGCTGCCCGAGGCCGTCAAGCGCGGCGCCGTCGTGGTCGACAACAGCCATGCCTTCCGCATGGATCCCGAGGTGCCGTTGGTCGTGCCCGAGATCAATGCCGACGACATCAAGTGGCATCACGGCCTTATCGCCAACCCCAACTGCGCGACCATCATCGGCCTGGTTCCCACGTGGCCGCTGCATCAGCTTGCCGGCGTGAAGCGCATGATCGTCTCGACGTATCAGGCGGCTTCGGGTGCCGGTGCTCCCGGTATGGCCGAGCTCGAAGCGCAGCTTGCCGCCCTGGGCCGTGGCGAGGAGATTCCCGAGCCGCGCGCATTTGCCGCCCAGCTCGCGAGCAACCTGATTCCGCAGATTGGCGGCGTCAAGGAGGAAGGCTTTACCTCCGAGGAGATGAAGCTGCAAAACGAGGGCCGTAAGATCATGCACCTGCCCGAGCTGCGCGTGAACTGCACCTGCGTGCGCGTGCCTGTGCTGCGCTCGCACTCCGAGAGCATTACGCTCGAGTTTGAGCGCGACATCACGGTGGAAGAGGCCCGTGCTGCGCTGGCTGCCGCTCCGGGCGTGAAGCTGGTTGACGACATGAGCGCCGAGGATGCGCACGATCGCTTCCCCATGCCGATGGAAACGTCCGACCAGGACCTGATCTGGGTCGGTCGCGTGCGTCGCGACATCTCGAATCCCGAGGCCGCGCGCGGTATCACCTTCTGGTGCTGCGGCGACCAAATCCGTAAGGGCGCGGCAACCAACGCCGTCCAGATCGCTAAGCTGCTCTGCGAGTAGTGTGACCTGTCCGGCGGGGGCCGGGCTTAGTTTTCAGAACACTCCGCAGACCAGTGTGGCGCCTTGT
>URPJ01000031.1 GCA_900549745.1 uncultured Collinsella sp.
CCTCCCTTTTCTCGAACCTTAATTTCAAAGTCCAAGAAATGGGATGCAGTTCAAATGACTAGTCGTTGGGGACGTTCTTAAACGGCTAGTTGATGGGGACAGTCTTTAGATTTGTATATCTGGCCATCTGGGATAGGCTTCAACGAAAGCGGCACTTAGGGACTGTCCCTAGGTGTCGGCACATAGGGGCGTTCCCTTTTTGCCGGCAGTTTGGGACGATCCTTTGATGTCTGATGCCCCCAGAGGGGTGAAGTAATACAGCTGGGTCTGTCTTTTAGGGCTTTGGTGTTCCGCCCCTTTATGTTTCACAAGAATCGTCGCATGCGCATTTACGCGCATAGCCTTGCGCGATAATGCGCATAGCCGCGCAAACATCTGCCAACTATGGCTAAATAATGACCGATAAGCAAATAAATACGCAAACACGAGCAGATACGCGCGCAATTGTGCGACTATAGGGTTGTTAGAAATGAAGGACTTCCGATGACTCAGGAGGCACATCATGGCAGATTCCAAACAGGCTCCGCTCGACGCCGAGGCAGCCGCAAAGGCGGCGTTTGCCTCGGTCCAGAATCAGCCGTTCCCAAACGACATCTTTACGGCTCCCGAGCTTTGCTGGGCAGTGATCGGGTGCGGTGTTATCGCCAACCAAATGGCCCAGTCCCTCGCGCTGGCCGGCCGCAAGCTTGCGGGCGTCGCCAACCGCACGCTGTCAAAGGCTCAAGCTTTTGCCGAGCAGTATGGCATCGAGAAGGTCTATGAAACGGCCGAGGACCTCTATGCCGACCCTAACATCGACGCGATCTATATCACCACGCCGCATAACACGCATATCACCTACCTGCGCGCCGCTCTGGCAGCTGGCAAGCACGTGCTCTGCGAGAAGGCCATTACCCTCAACACCGCCGAACTCGACGAGGCCCGCGCCATTGCCGGTGAGCATAACGTGGTCCTCATGGACGCCACCACGGTGCTCCACATGCCCTTGTATCAGGAGCTGCGTCGTCGTATGGATGCCGGTGAGTTTGGTCGCATGAACCTCGCCCAACTCAACTTTGGTAGCTACAAGGAGTACGGCGACCTGACCAACCGCTTTTACAATCGCAACCTTGCTGGCGGTGCCATGCTCGACATTGGCGTCTATGCCCTGTCCGTTATGCGCCTGTTTATGGCAAGTCAGCCCGCTGAGGTCGTTTCGCTGGGCAACACCTGTGAGACCGGTGTCGACGTAGCGGGCGGTATCGTCTGCCGTAATGCCGAGCAGCAATTGGGTGTTGTGAGCCTTACGCTCCACTCCAAGCAGCCCAAACGCTCGGTTATCAGCTTTGACAAGTGCTATATCGAGGTCAACGAGTATCCGCGTGCCGATCACGCGACCATCGTGTGGACTGCGGACGGCCACCGCGAGGAGGTCCATGCCGGCACCGAGGCTTACGCCCTGTGCTACGAGATGGCCGACCTCGAGAAGGCCGTTGCCGGCGACGACTCCAAGCGCGAGCTGCTGGATTATGCTTCTGATGTTATGGAGCTTATGACCAAGCTCCGCGCCGACTGGGGAGTCGTGTACCCCGAGGAGGAGTAAGCGATGCTAGCGGAAGATAGGCTCAATGCGATTGTGTCGATGGTGCAGCAGGCTGGCTCGGTTACCGTGCCAGAGCTTGCTGACGCCCTGGGCGTGACGGCGTCTACCATTCGGCGCGACCTGCAGACGCTCGACCGAGCGCACCGCATCGCCAAGGTCCACGGTGGAGCGACGAGTCTTGAGCGCGCGCACGTGACGCGCGACCTAACGCTCAACGAGCGCAGCGACCTCCATAACGACGACAAAGAGCGTATCTGCGCCCGTGCGGCGGCGCTTGTGGAGCCCGAGAGCTTTGTATACATCGACTCGGGCTCGACGACGCTCAAGCTCATCGAGCATCTTCCACACCTTGAAGGTGTCACCTATGTGACCGATTCCGTGCTTCACGCTCAGCACCTTGCTTTGCGCGGCATGCGCACCGTGGTGTTGGGTGGCGAGCTCAAGCCCGAGACCGAGGCACTCGTTGGCCCCGATGCCTTGGCAACCCTGGACCGCTACAACTTCAACTGCGGCTTTTGGGGTTCTAACGGCATTGCCGCCGAGCAGGGCTTCACGGCGCCCGATATCGAGGAAGCGCAAGTAAAGCGTATCTCGATGCGCCATACGGCCAAACGTTTCGTAATCTCGGACGCCAGTAAATTTGGCATGGTGGCGCCCGTCAAGTTCGCGGACTTCCGCGACGCAACGATTATTACCGCAGGCGAGGTTCCCGCCAAGTACCGGGCAATGGACAACGTCGTCACGGTCTAGCAAGTAGGGGCAGGCTAAGGCCAAAACCAACACGAAGGTGCCTGTCCCCATTGTGGTGGTTCCGATGGCCCCGCCGGGCATGGTGAACTGCATCCCATTTCTTGGACTTTGAAATTAAGGTTCGAGAAAAGGGAGGCA